>CAZJWX010000008.1:0-114210 GCA_964549915.1 uncultured Anaerolineaceae bacterium
TGATGACACCTTTTTGTTGCAATTACTCTTACAAATTTGAGGCGATTGCCCTGAGTTCAGCTACTTTCTCCGCTGCTTCTTCGCGTTTGACCGTCACTTCCTGCCCATCTCGCAGGCGTCGCAGCGTGACCACGCCTTTTTCGACCTCATCTGGCCCCATCACGGCGACCAACGGAATGCCCTTCTTATCCGCGTGACCGAACTGCTTGCCGATCTTCAGGCGGCTGTCCGTCATGTAGAGTTCGGTGGGGATGCCGGCATCGCGCATCCGTGCGGCGAATCGTGTCGCTTCCGGCAGCGTCTCCTTGTTGAAGATTGTCACCAGCACCTGCACCACCGTACCGCCAATCTGCGCCGGATACATGTTCTTCTCGTCCATGATGGTGATGATGCGCTCAATCCCCAGGGAAACCCCCGTCGTCGGCAGGCTCTCTTTGCGGAAGATGCCGATGAGGTCGTCGTAGCGTCCGCCGCCGCTGATACTGCCGATATTGTCGCCATCCAGGACGGTCTCAAAAATCGGCCCTGTGTAATAGCCCAATCCGCGCACCACCGTGAAATCGAACTGGTAATCGTCCGCCGGGACGCCGAGCAGTTCCATGTGCTGTGCCATCTCGCGCAGTTCCTGGATGCCCTCGACGGCGGTGGGGAAGGCGCTCAGCACATCTTCCACATTGTCCAGGTTCTCCAGCCCTTCGCCTCGGGTTTGCAGCAGCACCAGCATGCGCTCGACCACATCTTCAGCGATGCCGCGTTCGACCAGTTCCTGCGCCACGCCGTCCGCGCCCACTTTGTCGAACTTGTCCACGCTGCGGTAGAGGTCGCCAAGCTGGTCATCTGGCACGCCGGAGTACTGCCCCATGCCTGTGAGCAGCTTGCGATTGTTGATCTTCACGGTGAAGTTCTCGAAGCCCAGTTCGCGTAGCACGGTTGCCGTCAGGCTGATGAGTTCGGCGTCGGCAGCCATGTTCGCCACGCCTACAATATCCGCATCGCACTGGTAGAACTCACGGAAGCGCCCGCGCTGTGGTCGTTCCCCCCGGAAGACGGGCGCAATCTGATAGCGCTTGAAGGGCAGAGTCAGCTCGTTTTCATACTGCGCCACCACGCGCGCCAGCGGCACCGTCAGATCATAGCGCATGGAGACTTCGGCCTCGTCCTGGCGTCCGTGCATGGCGCTGTAGATCAAGTTCTCAGCTTCTTCGCCATATTTACCCAGCAGGGTTTCGTTCAGTTCCAGGATCGGTGTCTGCAGCGGTTCGAAGCCGTAGCGCTGGAAAACCCGCTCAATCGTATCCATGACGTACTGCCGCTTGAGCATATCGCCCGGCAGAAAATCACGCATGCCCTTGGCAGTACGCGGCTGAATATTGGCCATAAACGCTCTCCTCGTTTGGTTGCGATCAACAGGCAAAAAAATAGCGCGAGCAAACGTCGCGCCAGGGTTTTCGGTTCCGGGACGTTTGGTGTCGCGCTCAGCTGCTGAAATGGTGATTCTGTCGCCTATTCATGCACAGAGTGTAGGCCAGAACCGGGTAGATTGCAACGTATTCATGGGGCGGTACAGGGCAATCGCATCAAAATGATTTGAACCACAAAGTCACAAAGAACACAAAGCAAAGGCCAGAATCACACCCCCTGCGCAAGTCCCCTCTCTAATTCTCTACACCCTGCATGGCTTGAGGCGATCACCCTATGGGGCGGTACTGTGCCCTTGGGGTTGTGTGCAGTGCTGCGTTTCTGTGATCTCACCCTGTCTGGAGTGACTACCTGCGCAACTGTTGTGTGATAAGCCGTACCAATTGGATACGCCCTGCCCAAAAATCGGCCTTTCACACGCGATTGCACACGTTCCGTGAATAGATTCCATCAAGGCTTGGTTACGCCGCTTTGTCCGCAGCTTTGAAGGAGAGATGTTGGATGTTACGTCGCAATCTTTATGGACTTGCTTTGCTGATTTGCGTTATTGTCGCGCTTGGCGGTGCTCTCACCCCTGCGCAAGCCCAGGAGTCAGTCAGCGATATCCAGATCATCCGGGTGACGTGTTCGAATGTCACCGTGCGCTATACGCTGAACGTGACCACAGGCATTGAGGCGATTTTGCTGGTCGAAGATGCTGGTGGAACTTATATTGGCGCAGCAACTGGTCCGAGCGAGGCTGGCACGTACGTCACGAATATCCCGCTGTATGGTACCGAGCCAGACGGAACCAGGATGCGGGTGGAAATAAATTACGACAATGGGTTTTTCTTCTCTGGCTACGTCACTTGCTCCACCAGTGGGGCAACGGGCGGCGGCGGGGATGAACCCACTCCCGTGCCCTGGGACGGTTTCACAGATGGGCGCATCAATGCAGATCCAGCAGAGTATTACAGCATCTTCTGCGCGTTTCGTGAAGTTCGGATCTATCGCAGCACACCGTCTACTGAACTCCTGCGCCAGATTCCCATCTTGAGCATCACTGGCCTGGGGGTTGGCCAGGAGCTTGACCTGGGTGGATTCATGACGCTGGTGCGCAACACCGAAGATACGATCACGGTCTACGGGAGTAATGGCAATCTCGCTCCGGAACCGGGTTCAAAAGCCTTTAGCTTGAGCGAATGCACCGACTCGCTGGAACTGGTCGATACTGTCCTGGATTCTTCTGAAGCAATCGCCGAGGTGACCGCCGAAGCCGATGCAGGCTCCGGTGCTGGCGCTACACCCACCCCGGATCCGTTTGCCGATGTTGAGACGCTAGCATTCACGATCAATGTCGATCCGTGCAGCCAGTTCACTGGATTCACCTGGGCGAACTGCGCCTACAATGAGCTGGACGATCAAGGGTTCATTCCCCTTGGCTCTGGCCTGCCAACGTACTTGCTGCTGCTGGCGTTTAGCTGCCTGCTTCCGGCGGGTGGGCTTGTCTTCAGCCCCCTGACGTTTAGCTGGGTGATGCGCTACCGCAATCGGCGCAAGAAGCCCTAATTGTTCCCTCTGGCTCCGCAATCAATCGGGGAACGTCACTGGGCGTTCCCCGTCTCCCCTCTGGGATCGTGCCCTTCGCACCGATCACACGCCTGCCATCGATAGAACTGGAAAAGCGACCTCGGCGAGTCATCCTCACACGACAGGTTAGGGTGCCGCTTAGCCCATGCTCATCTGCGCTAGAGACGATACCGAAAGAAGGTTTCTTTGCGTACCAGGGAAAGGGAGAAAAGGATGAAGTATCGCCAACTGGGAAATGCTGGCATGCGCGTCAGCGCCGTATCCATCGGCGGCTGGATCAACTTCGGTGAAGGTAAGGTGGCAGAGGATACCGCACGCCAGGTGGTAGAAACGGCTTATGAGCAAGGGATCAACTTCTTTGATCTGGCGGATGTGTATGGACGGGGAGAGGCCGAAAAACAGATGGGCGCGATTCTGGCGCAGTATCCCCGGCATACGCTGGTGATTTCGTCCAAGGTGTATTGGCCGATGAGCGATGACATCAACGACCGGGGTTTATCGCGCAAGCATGTCATGGAAAGCATCGACAAGACGCTCGAACGCCTCGGCACTGAGTATCTCGACATTTATTTCTGCCATCGCTATGACGAGAACACCCCGGTTCGCGAAGTGGCACGCACCATGAATGATCTGATTGCGATGGGTAAGATTCACTACTGGGGCACATCGGAATGGCCCGCGACCAAGATCATCGAAGCCTACGACATCTGCGACAAATACGGCTGGCCCTATCCGCAGACCGAGCAACCGCAGTATTCCATGCTCTACCGGGAGCGAGTGGAAAGCGAAATCTTGCCAGAAACGCATCCGCGCGGGATCGGGCTGGTGCCCTGGTCTCCGCTGGCGATGGGGATGCTCACGGGCAAGTATGACGACGGCGTGCCGCAAGACAGCCGCTTCGGACGCGAAGACTGGGCGCGTAAACGCTACCTGACGGACGAGAATGCTGAGAAGGTGCGCCAATTGAAGCCGATTGCGGAAGAACTGGGCATCACGCGGGCGCAGTTGGCGCTGGCCTGGGTGCTGCGCCATCCGGGAGTCAGCAGCGTGATCACCGGAGCGACGAAACCGCAGCAGGTGGAAGATAATGCGCAGGCGGCAGAGGTCGAACTGAGTGAGGATCAGGTCGAGCGCATTGAGGAAATCCTCAGTGGCGCGACAGAGACCGCCTAGGGTATCATCAGCGGGTGTGGGATGCTGGCACGGTTCGCATCCCCTTGCCCGCTACAACTGCCAAAACGAAAGAATACGCCCCATGAATGCGCAAGAAGCCTATGAAATGATTGAAGACAGCGGCATCGTCGCCGGGATGCGCGGAAATTTCCCGCCGGAGGTGGCCTTATCCGTTTGCGGTACGCTGCTGGATGAAGACATCGACACCTTTGAATTCACGCTCAACTCGGAACAAGCGCTCGAATCCATGCAGGCGGTGAAGAAAGAACACGGCAGCGATGTGTGTGTGGGCATGGGAACGGTTCTCAGCGTGGAGGATGCGAAGCGTGTGATTGATGCAGGCGCAGAATTTGTGATGTCGCCAGCTTTTCAGCCGGATGTCGTCAAATTTGTGCTGGAACAGGGCGTGCTGATGGTGCCGGGGATCACCACACCTTCGGAAGCGGTGCAGGCCTGGGACCTGGGCGCACGGCTGCTGAAGGTCTTCCCCCTTGGGGCGCTGGGAATTGAGTATTTCAAGGCGATGTTCGGCCCCTTGGATCATATGAAGTTCGGCGCACATGGGGCGATGACCGCCGACAACGCCCGCGAGTTCATCCAGGCTGGGGCGATTTACGCGGGCATGGGTGGCTGGCTCACCGGGGATGGCACCTGGCCTGATGCCCGGCTGCGTTCTCGTGCGCGGGTGCTGGTCAACGCCGTCGCCGCTGCACAGGGCGGAAGCGCCGTCCGGCGGGCATGACTTTTCCGCACCCCAAATCCCTCCCCATCTCATGAGGAGGGACCTGGTTTGGCGGACGCAAAAAATCGCGTTCCTACGATCGTATTTTTTGCACGAATGGCATTCTTGCCGTCTGTTGTCGTCCCACAAACAGATAGATGCAACCTGCTGCAAACCCCGCTACAATAGAACACATATCCGATAAAAGTCTAACCCACCGTGAACGATCATGGCCTACCAAGCAAGCGAAAAAGTTCAGGCGATTCTCGACAATTTACCCCGCAAGCCCGGCGTCTACATCATGAAGGATGAGCGCGGCAAAATCATCTACATCGGCAAGGCGAAGAAATTGCGTCACCGCGTGCGCAGCTATTTCACGAACAATGCCGACGGCAACCCCAAAACGCTCATCATGCGCAACAAAGTGCGCGATATTGAGATCATCGTCGTCGAGAGCGAAGTCGAAGCGCTGATTCTGGAAGAGCGGCTCATCAAGAAGCACAAGCCGCGTTACAACATCTTCATGAAGGATGACAAGCGCTACCCGTATATCCGCATCGGCTGGAATGATCCCTACCCCAAAGTGGAGACAACGCGCCGCGTGGAGAACGATGGGGCGCGGTACTTCGGCCCCTATGCTGCTATGTGGGCGGTGCAGAATACGCTGCGGGTGCTGCGCAAAGCCTTCCCTTACCTGACCTGTGATCGCGACATCGACGGCCAGGATGAACGCGCCTGCCTCTTCTACGACATCAAGCTCTGTAACGCGCCCTGCATTGGCGCGGTGAATCAAGCGCAGTACCGCGCCATGATTCAGGAATTGATGGACGTTCTCAGCGGCAAATCCGACGCAGTGCTGGCGCGTCTGCAAGGCGAAATGCTGCGGGCATCTGAAGAACTGAACTTCGAAGAGGCCGCCGCCATCCGCGACCAGATTCAAGCGATTCAGTTCATCACGACCCAGCACAAAGCCGTCAGTCCGAAGATGACCGACCACGATGTGATTGCCCTTGCACGGGACGACAACGATGCCGCTGTGCAAATTCTCTTCATCCGCAATGGCAAATTGATCGGCAGCGACAGCCGCATGTTGGACAACACAGTGGGAGAATCCGACGAGGCGGTGCTGGAGCAGTTCATCACGCAGTTTTACGCCGATGCTGGCGAAATCCCGCGCGAGTTGATTCTGCCGGAAGAGATCGAACAGGCGCGGATCATCGAGCGCTGGTTGCAAGACAAACGACACGGCAGCAAAGTCAGCATCACCGTGCCGCAGCGCGGTAACAAGCGCAATCTCATCAATCTGGCGAAAGAAAACGCAGGCGAATCGCTGCGGCTGATGCGTGCCCAATACGAAGCGGACAGCACCAAGCAGGAAGCCGCTATGTCCGAATTGCAGGAAGCGCTCTCGCTGCCCAAACCACCCAACCGCATCGAATGTTTCGATATCAGCACGACGCAGGGAACGGCCATCACGGCGAGTCGCGTGGTCTTCGCCCAGGGGGGGCCGCGCAAGAGCGAATATCGGCGCTTCAATATCCGTAGCGTGACGCATGGCGGGCCAGACGATTACCAGTCCATGCGCGAAGCCCTGACACGACGTTTCGCCCGCTGGCAGGCTCTCAAAGATAACCAGAACATCGGCGTTGATGGTAAGGACAAAGACCTGACCTGGAAGCGCCTGCCCGATTTACTGCTGATTGATGGCGGTAAGGGGCAGTTGAATGTGGCCGTTGAAGTGCTGAAGGAATTCGATCTCTTCGGAAGAGTGCCAGTGGCGGGGCTTGCCAAGCAGTTCGAGGAGCTATTCTTACCAGGGCAGAGCCGTCCAGTGGTGCTGCCACGCCGCAGCGAAGCGCTCTACCTGGTGCAGCGCGTACGCGACGAAGCCCACCGCTTCGCCATCACCAGCCATCGCAAGCGCCGTGCCAAAGCTGGACTCGCCAGCCGCCTGGAGACCATCCCGGGTATCGGCCCGAAGAAACGTAAGGCGCTGTTGAAGCATTTCAATAACTCGATTGATGCTGTCAAGAAAGCCGGTGTGGATGAGTTGATGAGCGTTCCCGGAATTAACGAAAGTCTCGCGCAGGCCATCATCACGCATCTGGATTGAGATTGCGAACATGCACCTCATTTCCGTACAATTAGCTTGCACTTGGCTTGCACTTGGGATGAAGCCGCCGATACAGGTTTTCCTGAACTTGCTTCACACAATGCAACGAAGACTATGAGCGTTCAGGACAATCTACACCTAATGAGAAGAGAGAGGGTGGCAGCATGTCATTTGATATCCGCGAACTGTTCTTCGACTTCGACACCCTATCCATTGATGATGAACGTATGGAGCGTTACCAGGCTGAACTGCTTGATCGTTTTTCCGCTTCGCCTGAATTTCAGCGCTTGTTGGAAGCCGGTGAAATCACAGACGTACACTGGACGGGTATCTTCCTCGACCTTGCAATGCGGGAAGGGAAGCTGCTTCTATTCGTCATGCGCCAGCCAGACCTGCGCGAAGTGCTCTACGATGGATTTCCATACAAGGTCATCGCACAACCGGAAGATGCCTCCACCATCATTGCTGAACTGCGAGCATTCTGGGAATTTCTAAAACGCGAATTTAGCCTCGAAAATGCCGATAAAATTCTTAAAGTCCTCAACGAAAAGAACATCGTCAAGCGCCTGGAAAAAGAACTCGCTTCTCAAGAGAAATACGGCTTATCCAAGTCAGTTTTCATGCCCGGCATCGCTGAAGGGCTGGATATGACAGATGAGGATGCCGTGCAGCAGTACATCGAAGATTACAACGCCAGAATGCAGGCGGAATTCGAAGAGATGATGAATACACCGATCCCGCGCAAAGTGTTAGAGAAGCGCGACAAAATCATCGAAATTACTGCGGCTGTATTGACCGAACACCTGGGCCAGGAATATGCAGATCTGGCGCAAGAAATGGCGACCCAAATCGCTCAGGTGAAGCCGAACTCGCCCTTGGAGCGCGGCAAGGTCAAAACCTGGGCTGCCGGGATCGCACATGCGCTGGCGATGGTCAATCTGGCTTATGCAGAAGATGCAGATCCGCATATTGAACTGCCCCAACTGGCAAGGCATTTTGGGGTGAGCGCAAGCACTGCCCGCAATAAGGGTGAAGAGATCATTAACAATATGGGACTGTTGCCGCTTGATCCCGATTGGGTACTTCCCAGCCAACGAGAGAACAATCCCTGGGACGAAATACGAGCCATGTTTACCGAACCGGATGGCTCTCCGCTCGATATTCTGATGTCCGCAGGCGACATAGATTCGGAACTCTACCTGCACCCTCCCTCCGACCAGGGGAACGCGGACGAGACTCCCGATAATGTGATACCGTTTCGGAACAAAAATCAGAAGAAGAAATCCAGCCGTGACGAGTGAAGCCGGGCGATTTGCCAGCCTGCTGCCCTATGAAAGCCGAAAATTGCGCACCACGCGCCCCGTACTCAAGCGCAAATCCAGCTTCGTGCGGTAGGCTTCGCGCAGCCGGAGATCCCAGGCATGCAATGCAGGAGCCTGCACCTGCAAAGTCGCTTCCTGTAGGCGCTCGATGTGGTGCCAGCGCGGAATACTGAAGACCGCCTGCGTCAGTTGGTCAACATCGTAGGTGATCGCAGTAGATCGGGTGTTCGTTCCGGCGATGCGCTTGTGATTGAAGACGTTGATGTGGCGGTAGATGGGCAGGTTGACGGCCTGTGTCAGCACATCACCCACGCTGAAGGCGGCGGAGGTCAGCGTCCCCGGTGCGCCAAAGCTGCGCCCCATCGCTCCAACGAGGCGGGCTTCGCTGCTGCGCTCAGTACCTTGCCAGCGCAGCGTGAGGGATTCTTTGCCATGTACCGCCAGCGCGGCAGACGTTTCGGTGAGTTGCGTTTCGCCGAGTTGCTTGGGAAAGCCGTAAATCTCGCGTCCCAGCAGAATCGGCTCGTAAGCGCTGGGGTAGATGTACGGCACGAATAGGCCAAGAATGCGCCCGACCCGCACCGGGACGAAGAAGGTGGTCTCCCGGTAACCGAAGCGCCAATCCGGGTGATTGGCGTAACGAGCATCCGGAAAATCAGCCAGGGCGAGCAGCAGGGTACTTCCTGTTCTACGGACTCCCGGCGGTAGATCGAGTTCCAGTTCTGCATCGCAAAAGGTGAAGACAATCGTGCTGTTGGGGAAGCTGAATGGCCCTGGTACGAGCTGCGCTCGCGGTTCGGCGTGGTGAATGGGTGCTTGCAGTTCTGCGAGGCGCGTTTGTGACTGGTGTAGCTGGCTTGCGAGATACCGGCGTGACTGCTCGTTGAATGCGTCTTGCTGGCGCAAATCAGCCAAACGCCAGCGATAGAACGTGCATTCAGTGCGGGTGATGGCGCGTTGTGTGTGCGGGATGCTGCCGAGCACAGCAAGTTCATCCAGTATGTTGCCGGATTTTGCTGTGCCGAGCGGCAGCATCTGCTGGCTCAGCAGGCAGGTGCCCGAAATCAGCGAATAGGTGTATTCTGGCTGTTCCCTTTCCGCGAACAGCGTTGTCTGTGCGGGAACCGTGATATGTTCGGCGAATTGCAGCAACTCGTCGTCTGTCAGCAAGAAATCAGCGTTCATGAAGCCTGTCCGGTGCGCAGCAAGTAGTCGATCCCGCGCATGGCAGTGACCACCGCAGCCAGGGGCAGCCACAGAACCCCCAGTGCGACGAAGCCGAGTTCCATCAACCATAACTGGTGAATGTTGCCGAAGCCGACCAGCGGCAGGGAATAGGCGAAAATCGTCATCGCAACGAACGCAATCGCTGTTAGTGCAATCCAGAGCGGGGAAAGCGATGTCGGCGGCAGATGCTCGTCCAGCAGCATGGGCGAAGCGCCCTCACGGCGAAACCAGAGAATACTCCAGCACACCACCAGCGCAATCCCGACGAAGGCCAGCGCTCCGAGAGCATAGCGATTCAGCAGGGCGTGATACAAGAATAACAGCGCCAGCGGCAGCAGCAGAAAGAGCCATTGCGTCGGCGTCAGCTTCAGGTCTTCGGCCTGGATCGTATCGCCCGTACGCAGGAAGGCGACGTAGAACAACAGCGCCAACAGGGCGAAACTTCCGGCAAAGGCCAACATCGTCACCAGCTCGACCGGAGGAAAGAGACCGCGCAGCTCTGGCTGCCAGCGCATCCACACCCCCCAGTAGAAGCCCACCCAGGCCGCAACCGCGATCAACCGAAAGCGATAGAGCGGGCGGTTCCCGGCAGTCAGCGCCAACCACAGGCCGAACATCTCGATGCCGAGCAGGGCATAGGCACCCAATGCCCGCGTCGGCAGTTGGATGGAGAACGTTTGCACAGTTTCGCCCGGGGCGATGAAAACGCCGACGAGCAAGCCAAAGCCTGCCAGCAGCGCCATTGCGTCATAGGTTTCCCGGATGCGATAGCGCACGGCGACATCCAGCAGCATGACTGCCAGCGCACCATAGCCCACAAGCCGCACCAGCCAATCCGTGAGCGTGTAGCGCGGTGGATGCGTCCAGAAGAGCACTTCGCAGCCGAAGATCATCAGCACCGTCAGCAAGAGTCGTGCTGTCCAGGCTGCAATTCGTCGTTCTCGGGTCACGCTCGAAGGGCCTCTGCCACAGCACGCACAACGGATAAGAGGCTGGCTTGCGAAATCGACGCGCTGGCCTGTCGGTTGTCCCAGAGCGTGAAGAGAACCCCCTTCACATCGCTGGTTCGAATCGCGTGCTGCACCGAGGCGATGGCTTCTTGCAGGGTGGGGCCACCGCTGGCGGGATAGTTCACAGCGGGGTTGTCCTCCAGGCGCAACACATCACCGTCGAAATGGATGTACAGTGGGCGCTGTTGCCATGTGCGTGTCTGCACATCGGCGACGGTGGGCAAGTGCGTGAGGTCGCTCTCGCGCAGCATCTGGCCTTCTTCAGGGTCAAGGTCGCGGGCATCTACAATCGTGATCTTGTTCTCTGGGAGGGTCTGCAAGCCGATGGCCTGGACGAGGTTCTGGTTGCCCCTGCCGACCAGCGCTGCGACGGGCATTCCCCCCAGGAAGCCGCTGGGCGAAGTTTCCGGCGTGTTGAAATCGCCGTGCGCATCGTACCAGAGGACATCAGGCTCATGCCCCGCCAGTCCCGTCAAGGCTCCCCAGCAGCTTGTACAGTCCCCCGCGAGGATCAAGGGTACGGTGTCGGCATGGTCTTGGATGGCCTGCGCCAGCGCACGATTGACCGAGACGACGGGGTCTTCGTCGTTGCTGAACTGCGGCGCAATTTCCACGACTCGTGCGCCGAGCAGCTCGGCGATCCCGGCTTGCAACGCGGCTTCCACGGAGCCGCTGTAGTTGTCTTTTTTCCCCAGCCAGTAGGGGACGGTGATCAGAATGAGTTCGGGCATTGGAGCTTTCGGTGTTCAGCTTTCAGTTGTCAGCTATCGGACTATTCCCGGAAACGCAGGCCGGGGGCGAAAACAACGCCCCCACAAGCCCGATGGTTCCTGGATTGCGAGGCATCAATATCCTGGCACGCGCAGCGCCTGACCGACGTAAATCCGGTTCAGGTTGAGGATACCGTTGGCTTCTGCCAGGTCATAGACGTTGACGTTGAAATCGGCAGCGATGGCGAACATCGTATCACCTGCACGCACGGTGTAGAAGCCGTTGACGATGGTGCGCGGCACGGCAGGCACCGGCTGGACGACAATCGGGCCGCCCGTCCCTGGAATCAGCAGCACATCGCCAGGGAAGATCAAACGATTATTGCTGATGTCGTTCACCTGGCGGATGCTCTCTACCGTCACGCCGAAACGGGCCGCAATCTGGCTGAGCACATCCCCCGCCTGCACCACATAGGTGATGTACTGCGGTTGCGTGACTACAGGCGTCGTCGGTGGCTGAGTCGTCACCGGGCCTCCGGTCGCCGGAGGAACATATCCCGCCGGAGGGATCACGATCACCATCCCGGCCTGAATGTAATTGGGATTGGCAATATTGTTGTAGGCCGCGAGTGCCTGCCAGGTCGTGCCGAATTGCGCGGCGATGGTGCGCAGGGTCTCGCCCGTATCCACGATGTAGTTAACCGGGAAGGTCTGTGCGCCACTCGTCGGCGGCGAAGTCTGCGCCCCACCCGTCGGCGGCAAGGTCAGCACCTGCCCCGGCACCAGATTATCGGGTGATGTGATGATGTTCGTTGTCACCAGCGCATCAACGGTGGTGTTGTAACGAATGGCGATGTCCGTGAGCGTTTCGCCGGGTCGGACGACATGCGTCTGCGGCAGCGTAACAGCACCCAGCGGAATGATGAGCACCTGCCCCACGCGGATGTCATTGGGTGAAATCAGGCCATTGCGAATCAGGATGGCGTCCGCGTCCACATCGAAGGCATTGGCGATTCCGGTGATGGTATCCCCCGACTGCACGGTGTACGTCGCTTCATCCTGTGCCTGTGCAGCAGACGCAAAGGCCAGCGAGAGCAAAACCAGTATCAGCGCGAGTTTCCGCAGCATGTCTTTCTTCCTTCCCCTTGTGAAGTCTACTTCTATTGTAAAGGGAAGTGCGAAATTTCGCTGTATTTTCATGGTTTGCTCTGGATTGTGCGCTGTGTTTGCCCCTCAGTCAGCGCTTTCCAGCAGCACCATATTGTTGCGGTGTACGGCAGCGTCACCATAGCTATAGCCCAGGATGTCGCTGATCTCGCGCGACTTGCGGCGCATGATCCGGCGCAGTTCTGCCGACGTGTAGTTGCTCAGTCCATGTGCGATCTCGCGCCCCTGCGCATCACAGATTGAGAGCGTCGCGCTGCGCTTGAATTCGCCCTGCACGCTGGTGATGCCGACCGGGAGCAGACTCGCGCCATCTTTCGCCAGCAGTGCTCGCACCGCGCCTGCGTCAATCGTAATTGTACCCTGCGTGCGATCTGTCAGCAGCCAGCGCTTGCGCCCCTCCAGATGCGTTCCCGTCGCCTCGAAGCGCGTCCCGACGGATTCGCCATCGAGCAAACGCAACAGCACATTGGGGGCGCTGCCAGAGGCGATCACGGTGGGGACTCCGCTGCGGGTGGCGATGCGCGCGGCTTGCAGCTTGGTGAACATGCCGCCCGTGCCGACGCTGCTGCCAACCCCGCCCGCCAGCGAGAACGTGTCATCGTCGATGTGATCGATGACATCAATCAGTTGGGCATCCGGGTTCTTGCGCGGGTCTTCGGTGAACAGCCCCGGTTGATCCGTGAGCAGCACCAGCAGATGCGCTTCCAGGGCGCTGGCGACCATCGCCGAGAGATTGTCGTTATCTCCCACGCGAATCTCCTCCGTCGCGACGGCATCGTTCTCGTTGATGATCGGCAGTAACCGCTGGTCGATCAGCGTTTGTAGCGTATCTCGCGCGTTCAAGTAGCGGCTGCGGTGGCTGAGATCGTCCCGAGTCAACAGCACCTGTGCCACGATGATGCGAAAGATGTCGAAGAGATCGCTGTAGATGCGCATCAGGTGGCTTTGCCCGATGGCGCTGAGCATCTGCTTGGCGGGAACCGAACGCGGCAGTTCCAGGAAGTCGAGCTTCTCGCGGCCTGCGGCCTGTGCGCCGGAACTGACCAGAATCATCTCATGGCCTGCCTGATGCAACGCGGCGATCTGCTGCACAATTTCGAGCATGCGCTGGCGATGCAGGCGCAGCGTCCCCCCGGTGAGGCTGCTCGTACCCAATTTGACGACGATGCGTTGGGGCTGCATAATTGGCGCTACTTCCTTTCCGGATGTCGGTGAGTATACTCGGCGGGGCGTATTCGCTCAATAGAAGGTGCGCGTTGTGCAACAGGATCAGCCATGAGCCAGGAACAGATGAATCCAGAGCCGAATTGCTCACTTTCCTTTCGTGTGATGGACGAAGGGCGCTACGAAATCTTCTTACGCTTTTTCGATGCCTTGCGCCAGTGGACGCAGCGGCGTCCATCCATGCCTGCCGACAGCGCGGATACCACCAGCCGCCGCGTTCCCGTCAGTCCGACTGCCGATACGCAGGAGGCCACTGCCGTCACGACGGAACAAGCACGGCAGCGCAGCCGTATGGGCAAGCCGGAACAGTGGCTGCTGACGCTGCGCCCACAGGACTTAGAAACGCTGGGGCTGCCCCCGCACAACGACGCAATTATGAGGCTGCGCACGTGGAGCACCCTCTCTCGTCGCGAACGCCGCCAGGAGATCAAGCATGCGGCAGCGCAAAATCAACTGTATACGCTCAGCGATTTCGCCGACATGCTGGGTTACTGGCAGGAAACGGAACTCACCTTACTGGAATGCGTGCGCGAAGGCCGCGATATTGCACGCATCACCTACGCCTCCTTTGACTATCCGTACAAGGGCAAGACCGCACTCGAAGAAACCCTGATGTTCTTCGGCTTCTTCAGCATCATTGATGATACATGCTGATGAAACATCTTCTTCATGGGTGCATGGTAGGCTAGGCCGGAAGTCTCTTCTGTATTCACAAAATTCGATTGGAAAGCTCATGCACCGTTCTGCCCTCGTACTCACCATTTTGCTGTCGCTCGTGCTGGTTCTCAGCCGTTCATCTGCGCAGGGCGACTTCGAGACGCTGGAATACGACGGACTCGACCGCACGTACAGCGTTCGCCTGCCCGCCGACTATGATGAGTCTGTCGCTTATCCGGTCATCATCGTACTGCATGGCGCAGGGGGCGATGGCCTCAATATGCAAATTGGTACCCAGGTCGATGAAATCGCCCGTGCCAACCAATTCATCGCTGTCTTCCCGGATGGAGTCCAGCGCGGCTGGAACTTCCTGGATGAAGACCAGATGGCGCAGGGCGATTTGTACACCGATGACGTTGGCTTCCTGGATGCATTGATCGACCAGATCATCGCCAATTACACCGTCGATGAAGGGCGGGTTTTCCTGGCGGGCTATTCCAACGGGGCACTGCTGACGATCCGCGCGGGGTGTGATCTGGCGTCGCGTTTGAGCGGGGTGGCGATTGTCGCCGGGATGTATTCGTTCGAGTTAATCGAGCACTGTGAAGGTGCCGAACTGGTTCCGATGATGCTCATCTGGGGCAGCGAAGATGATGTCTTCCCCGTTTCGGGCTATGTGCTGGTGGGGCAGGATGGGCGGGTGCGTACCAGCCTTTCCTATACGCAGACGCGCACCTACCTGGCGACTCGTTTCGGTTGCGGGAGCCAGGTCGAATCGCGCCAGATTGAAACGAGCAACAGTCCCTTCCAGGTGCTGGAACAGCGCTATATCGGCTGCGCCAGCGGTGTCCCGTCAGTGTTTTACGCCATCGCGGGGCAGGATCACGGCTGGCCTGCACGCGCGGAATTCACCTTCCTGGATGGGCGCACCAGCGGAAACGCGGAAGAAGCCATCTTCTATTTCTTCGGCAATTTGCGTCGTCCGGATATGGATGTGCCGGAGAATACGCCGCAATCCCCGGCTGAAGCCACGCCGGAAGCGACTCCGGAAGTGACATCTGAGACGGGTGATCACACCGCGCCAGAGATGACCGAGGAAGCCGAATAGTGCTGCTAGCGTTCGCCTGATGCGCAGATTGCACCCCGTCACGACGGGTTTTGGTGCTGGCCTCCTGTCGCCAGAGCCGATCATCGGAAACCAGGAACTGAACGCCTTGTGTGCTACAATCACAATCCATAGAAGAAGACCGCACCGTAAGGAAAACTCGCATGGTTGAAGCCATTCAGCAAGACGTAAATATGAAAGAAATGGGGGCGCGAGCACGAGAAGCGGCCTTCCAGCTTGCCGCCTTCACCACTGATCAGAAGAACGCCGCCTTGCTCGCCATCGCTGATGCCCTCGAAGCGCAGACGCCGCGCATCCTGGAAGTGAATCGTGGTGATATTGAGCGAGCGAAGGCCAACGGCACCGACCCTATCTGGATTCGCGATCGCATTGATCTGGAGCGGCGCATGGCTGCCATCATCGCCGATGTGCGCAAAGTCGCCGAATTGCCTGACCCGGTGGGGACGATCTACGACGAGCGCAGCGTGGAGCCGGGGCTGGCAGTCCATAAGGTGCGCGTGCCACTGGGGGTGCTGGGAGTGATCTACGAATCGCGCCCCAATGTCACGGTGGATATTTCGACGCTGGCACTGAAGACGGGTAACGCCGTGATTTTGCGCGGTGGCAGCGATGTGTTGCAAACCAACCTGGAACTGGTGCGCGTCCTGACGGAAGCACTGGTCGCCAGCGGATTCCCGGCAGATACGATGCAATACATCGCCAGTACGGATCGTAAGTACG
The DNA here is from genome assembly GCA_964549915.1 of uncultured Anaerolineaceae bacterium. Classification (GTDB taxonomy): domain Bacteria; phylum Chloroflexota; class Anaerolineae; order Aggregatilineales; family Phototrophicaceae; genus JAUZRW01. The sequence goes on from CAZJWX010000008.1 coordinate 16,159, forward strand.
TCGGCGAAATGCTGAAGCTGCACGACTACATCGACATGATCATCCCACGTGGTGGAGCCGGGCTGCATAACTTCTGCCGTGAAAACAGCACGATCCCGGTAATCATCGGCGGTATGGGCGTGGTACACATTTACGTTGATCAAGCTGCCGACCAGGATAAGTCCCTGCCCGTGATCCACAACGCCAAGACGCAGCGCCCGGCGGTCTGCAACTCGGTGGAGACGCTGCTGGTGCACGAGGCCATTGCGGCGGATTTTCTGCCGCGCGTCGTCGAAACCCTGAGCGCGGCGGACGTTGTCTTCAAGGCAGAGGAAGAAGCCTATGCGATCGCCGGCAACCACGAGCGGGTTGCCGAAGCGACGGCGAAGGACTTCGACACGGAATGGTACGGTTTGACGCTGAACCTCAAAGTCGTCTCCGGACTGGATGAAGCCGTTGACCACATTCGCCAGCACAGCACCTTCCATAGCGACGGAATCCTGACGCAGGACGCGCAAACCGCCGCCACCTTCATGAACCGCGTGGACAGCGCCGCCGTCTTCTGGAACGCCAGCACGCGCTTCAACGACGGCAGTGCACTCGGCCTGGGGGCGGAAGTCGCCATCAGCACGCAGAAATTGCACGCAAGGGGCCCGATGGCGCTGGAAGAACTGACGACCTACAAGTGGATTGTGCAGGGGGACTATACGTCTCGCCCCTGAGCCACAGCCTCAATTCGGACAATGTGAGAAGGTACGGTAAGATAGGCCGTACCTTTTTTCGTTTCGTGCCGGGGTGCAGTCAATGGCCAAGACATTATTCGTCGTGAATCCCAATGCAGGCAGTGGACGCGGTAGGAAGACCTGGGAGCGGGTGCAGCCGCTGCTCTTCCAGGAAGCCCACAACACGTTTTCCGTCATCATGACCAAACACCCTGACGATGTGATTGATTGTGTGGATCAGGCGATTGACGAGGAATTTGAACGCATTATCACCATTGGCGGGGATGGCACGAGTCATGCCCTGGTCAATGCGCTGATGGTTGCGCGGGAAGAGCATCCCCATGCCCATAACCTGATTTTCGGCTCGATCCCGGCGGGGACGGGTCGTGACTTTGCGCGTGGGGCTGGCCTGCCCCTCAGCACTGATCAAGCCATTCATTACGTGTTGAACGAGGCGACACCGCGTCCGATTGACATCGGCATGGTGACGTTTGACGGCAGGAAGCGCTGGTTTCTGAATATCTCTAGTGCCGGGATCAGCCTGGATGTGGTGCAGCGCGTCGAGAGCCAGACCAAGCGCCCCTGGTCGTTCTTGATGGCGATTCTCGGCAGTTTACGCCATTACCAGCCGGAGGCGATGCGCATTGAGATTGACGGCGAGTGCTGGTATGAAGGCGATATCTACATCGCAGCCGTCGCCAATGGCACTCACTTTGCGCAAGGGATGAAGGTCGCGCCGAATGCCAGGAACGATGATGGCCTGCTGGATGTCGTCATCGCCGAAGCCATGTCGCGCCTGACGGTGCTGCGCGTGCTGCCAACCCTCTACAGCGGCAAACATCTGAAGCACCCAAAAGTGCATCAAGTTCGCGCAGCGCGCGTCGCCATCATCACACTGACAGGTGACCCCATCGGTATGGAACTCGACGGCGAACCCGCGCGCAGCGGCAAGGTCATCGAATACACGATTCTCCCGGGTGCCCTGCAGATGTTGCTATGAGCGTTGTTGTGGGGGCATGCTCCATACATGCCCACAATGCCAACTGGATGCTACGCCAGGAGAACGATCCACCGTATCCGCATCCATTCTTGCGACTCACGAATCGCAGCGTGCCGACATCACCACCACATCGCCATTCGCGGCAGAGAAGCGTGCTGTGAAGGTCTGTTGCTGGTCGAAATTCACCGTGAGGACGCGACCATCGTTGGATTCTGCGATGACGGTGCCGTCCAGCGTGACAAGCTGGATATAGCTTCCCAGTTCAGGCCGCAATAAGCCCCCCTGCGTGGAGAAGGTCGCCGTTGTGCCTGCGCCAATCGTCCATTCACCGCCGAGGCTGATGAACAATTCGCTGCCATCCGATGTGCCGGAAGTGCTCACCTGCCCGCCGGGGCAGGCCACTGCACCTAGAGTCGTCGACTCGAAGACGCCAGCTTCGGGCGTATCGGTCTCTGCCGGGACTTCTGTGGGTGGCGGTGTGACACTCGGCAGGTTCGCGCAGGCTGCGCTGGCGTCAACGGCATCCAGGCGGATGTAGCCGCTGGCGGTCTGGTACCAGGGGAAACCGTCCACATCGCGAGTCTGCCCGATTCCGGTCACGCTCTCACCCGCTTGCAGCACGCGCACGATCTCAAAATCAGTGCTGGGGCCGCTGCGAACGTTGCGCACATCGGGGGCGGTCAGCGTGCAGACTTCTGGCGTTGCTGTGGGGAGGGGCGTCCCGAAGCCCGCTGCCGTCGTTGGTGTCGCGAAGCCTTCAGCAGACGTGGTATCCCCGTCCGGCTGTGCCGGCGTTGCGCTGAGCACAAATTGGCGATCCAGCAGGCGAATCGGCAGCGATTCGAAATCTGCCACCGGGAAGGGAGCCGCCAGCGGAGCACCAGAAGCATTCGAGTCCGCATCCAGGGTGACGGTGATGAACGTAGCAGCACCAGCATTGGCCGATGTGCCAGCAGCGGTGACCGTTGCCGTGCCTTCCAGCACGTAAACCTGGAGGGCAGTAGCCGCAGTCGCTTGCAGGAAGATCGCCCCATTGAAGGTGATTTCCGCGCCGTTCACCTGCAAACGCACCTCATCGGGTAGGCCGCTGGGCGTCTGCATCAACAGGCCGCTGGGAGGTGCTGCCGTACATTCTGCCGGGAAATTCGCCGTCTCCAGCGCAATCGCCTGCATGGGGCCAAATTCGGGGGCGCTCAGTTCGGGCGCGGGTGAATTGGCGTTGACGGTCGGCAGCGAATCCGCGCCGCCTTCCACTTCGAGGTAGGGGGCATAGACCCAGCCAATGCCCTGGAAGCGATTCGGAATCTGGATGCGGATCCACTCGCGGTCGGCGCTGCGTCCGGTGGCGATCACTTCCTCGCCGGATTGCAACTGCCAGACGACGACGCCCTGCGTACCGGGTTCGCGGCGGACGTTCATGCCGCGTCCGGCGATCACCGTCGCGTTTTGTGCGCCGCCTCCGCTCACGCGACCCTCGTCCTCAATGGTCACATTGCCGAAGGCCAGAGTCTGCACGCCAACGGGTACGCTGCCATCCGTGCTGTTGAGTTCAAGCTGGATGGTCATCACCGACCAGACTGTGCCCGGCGTGTTGGACGTGCGCAGCGCCAGCGCGTCGAAGCTGGTCACGCGGGCGATGTCTCCCGGTTGGGCGAACTGCAAGCCCTCAATGCTGGTGGTGGCTTCGATGGTGCCGTTGCCGATGCAGGCATCTCCGGTGTTGAGGCCAGTGCAGACCTGTTCCAACGCGGTGAAGCTTTCCTGTACCAGAGTCGGGCAGGTCGGGCTGTCGACAGGCACTTCAGCGGTGGTTTCAGCAGCGGGTGCAGCAGGTGTGACCGATGGCAGCCCCTGCGACCCGTCTTGCGTACTCAGTGCTGGTGCGCCTTCCAGTTCCGGTGCGCCGGATTCGTCGGTTGGTTCCCCCAGGATCGGGATATTGGTGGGCGAGGGGGTAGCGGTTGGTTGGGTTTCCTGGGCGGCTGCGAAGAAGGGCAGCGCCATCATCAACAGGAGTAAGAACGCCGGAGGGGCGAGTTTGGTCAAACGCATTCGGTCTCTCCATTGCTGTGTGTTTGCACGAACATACCCTAAGTATAGCGGGAATCAAGCGTCTTGCGGCAGCGTAGGCAAGGCATTGTACCGGGTATAATCTCAAATAAGCCTGGGCAACCCGCTTACTGGTCGTACGGAAATTCACACAGACTCGTTTTCGGAGGAGGAAGCCATGCGTATTCTGATTGCACCCGGTGCCTTCAAACACAGCTTGAGCGCACAGACCGCCGCCGCTGCCATCCAGCGAGGGTTGGCGACCGCGCTCCCCGATGCGACCCTGACCCCGCTGCCCATCGCAGATGGTGGCAACGGCACCCTCGATGCCTGGTTGGTGCAGGGTGGCGCACGCCATACCATCCGCGCACACGATCCATTGATGCGCCCGATTGCAGCGCAATATGGCATTCTGCCCGATGGCAAAACGGCGATCATCGAAATGGCACTGGCCTCTGGGCTGGAACTGATCACTGATGAAGAACGCAATCCGCTTGTTACTTCGACTTATGGCACAGGCGAAGTATTGCAGGCGGCGCTGGAACGGGGGGCGCGTCGTTTCATCATTGGTATGGGTGGCAGCGCAACGGTAGACGGAGGCAGCGGGGCCTTGCGGGCGCTTGGCGTTCGCCTCTTGGGCGCAAACGACAGTGAAGTCCCCCATGGCGGCGCTGGATTGGCGGACATCGCCACAGTAGATGCCAGCGGACTTGATCCACGCTGGGAACAGTGCGAGATCATCATCGCTTCCGATGTGGAGAACCCAACGCTGGGTGAAACCGGAGCCGCTGCTGTTTTTGGCCCCCAGAAAGGTGCGTCTCCAGAGCAGGTTCCGCTGCTGGAAAACAATCTGCGGCATTTCTTCACATTGGTCGCGGAGCAGCATGGCGCAGATGTCCGCGAAATCGTCGGTGGGGGGGCAGCGGGGGCGCTCTCTGCCGGATTATTGGCTTTCCTCGGCGGGTACATTGAGTCCGGGATTGATCTATTGCTGGCGGAAAATCGCTTCGTCGAGCGGCTGGCAAATATCGATCTGGTCATCACGGGCGAGGGGCAGATGGATGAGCAGACCGTCTATGGCAAGGGGCCGATTGGCGTGGCACGGCTGGCGCAAGAACACGGGGTTCCGACAATTGCCCTGGTCGGTGGCTTGAACGTGCATGACTCGGTGCTGCACGAGGCCGGGATACAGGCCGTATTCTCGATTGTGGATCAGCCCATGTCGCTGGCGGATGCGCTGGAAAATGCTGAAGAATTGCTCGAACGCGCTGCGCTGAGATTGGGATGGGTTTTGGGTATCTGATGTCTCATCAAGAAGCTCAAGTTGCCGCGCGAGATGTCACAGGTGAGGAGCAGGAATATAGGGGGCGTCACATCGTTGCCTATGTGGAACGACAAAAGGAACATCATGCCGATAACTCGTTAGAAACTCACCTGGAAGCTCCCCCAGAATAGAGTTTCTCAAGTGTAGTTTAATTTTCGCATGGCGTGGCCAGCGTGGTCAATGAAATAGTGCAAATCCTCGTTGCGGTAATGTGTCTCCCAGGCGCCGATGGATGCTTGCGGCAATGGCGGCACGATCACATCAATTACATCCTTCTGGGCGACGGCTTGCTGCAAACGACCGATCAGGCGCTGCACCAGCGAACGCTTGCTGGAAGTCATTGGCGCTGAGCGCGAGAGAGCACCGCGCTGCAATTGCAGATGGTCGCCAATGGTTTGCAGGGTTTCTTCGTAGTTGTTGTAGAGACCTTCGTAGGACACAGGCAGTACGTTGGGATGCTCAATCCAGCCGAGGACGTGCTGCTGCCAGTAGCTCACCCGGCTGATTTTCTCGTGATCGCGGGCGCTGTCCGGATAGACTTCCATACGCAAGAAATTGGGGAAGTTGTAGCCGTAGGTCTGCGGTTTTTGAGCGTGCTTCATCAGATAATAATAGAGCGAGACCATCACATCGCGCCCATCGCGATACACGTAGATGATGCGCGAACGGTCGATCATCTTGGCGAAGAACTCTTTGTAAATCGGCTGGGCTTGCAGGGCATCCAGCGTCACCGGAGTATGGGTTTTCAGCAGGGCAAGCTCTTCCGACTGATCCATGAACTCGCGAAATTCAGCGAACGGAATCGGTGGTTTGCCCAGGTGGTGATGCCGGTAGAGGCGATCCAGCAAGTAAGTATCCTGGCGGACTCCCTGGAAATTGTGGCGAATCGCATCCACGACCCATTGTGCGCCTGAGCGCCGATGACTGATGACCAGCACCATTTGCGGCATCTGTTCTTGTCCTTACGATGTGTGTCTTCACCCTGCTCTATGGGCAGTGTAGCAAAAAGCGGCTCAGGTTTTCGTTACGAGCAGATTTGCGAATGCTTTTTTTTCTGTAATCTCCTCAAGAGTATGGGGGGTACTTTTGTACCTCTCGGTCACCATTTCAATTCGCATGGCTGCCATTTCGCTTGAAACCACGAATACGCGCCCCCTTGCTCGCTCCCATAGCAAGCACCTCGGCTGAGGATGGCTCAGCAAGCCAGCACGCTGGCATCACATCCGGTGAGGAAATGGCGGCAGGGCAATCGCTGCAAAATGATTTGAACCACGAGGTCACAAAGAACACAAAGCAAAAGCCAGAATCACGCCCCGCTGCGCGAGTTCCCCCTCTAGCTCCCCCCGCTGGGCAAGGGGAGAACCGTTTCACCCGCTATTCTGCCCCTTCTCTACGCCTTGCACAGCTTGAGGCGATCACCCTGGAAATGGTGGCACAACGGAAGCGTTGCGGTGGGATGCTGTGGTATACTCCGTTTGCAGTTTTCCTGACGTTTGTAGAGTTTTCTGGGTGCGCCGATTATGTTTTCGGGCGAGTATTCACATACGTTAGATCATAAGGGTCGTCTCATCATCCCCGCCCGCTTCCGTCCTCTGCTGACTGAAAAAGCCATCCTCACGCGCGGCCTCGATAAGCATCTCGTCATCTATCCCGAAGAGACCTGGGAAAAAGTGATGGAGCAGCTCAATCAGATTCCAATCACACACCCGTCTGCCCGTGCGCTGCGCCGCTTGATCTTCTCCGGCGCGGTGGAATTGGGTCTGGATAAGCAGGGGCGTGCGACAATTCCGGCGTATTTGCGCAGTTACGCCCAGATGGAAGACGAGATCCTGCTGGTGGGTATGGAGACATTCATTGAACTCTGGGAGCCGACCTGCTGGCAGAACGCGCTGTCGGATGTAGCGTCCATCATTGCTGACAGCGACCTACCCCTTTCGTTGAATCTGTAACTGAGTCTGGCTTCATGTCCCATCTCTCTGTCTTACAAGATGAAGTGATTGCTGCGTTGCTGCCGGAAGGCCATGCGGTTGTGCGTGCGATTGATGGCACCCTGGGCGCTGGTGGTCATTCGCGGGCGCTGTTGGAAGGCGGTGTGCAGCAACTTCTGGCTTTTGACCTTGACCCACAGGCGATTGCAAGCGCACGAGAAACCCTCGCTGGTTTCGTTGAACGTGTCGAGATTGTGCACGGTAGCTACCTGACGATGCGCGAAGAAACGCGGCGCAGGGGGTGGGACGGCGTGGATGCCATCTTGCTCGATCTGGGGGTGTCGTCCATGCAAATGGATACGCCAGAGCGTGGATTCGCCTTCAAGCATGATGCGCCGCTCGATATGCGCTTTGATCCGGATAGCACGCGCCCGACAGCCGCTGATCTGCTCAATACGGCGTCCGAAGACGAACTCGCGGTGATCTTCTACCGATATGGCGAAGAGAAGCACAGTCGCCGCATTGCACAACGCATTCTCAAGCAGCGACCCCTTCGGACGACACAACAGCTCGCTGCCCTGGTGGAGGGCGCTGTACCCCGTCGCAAGAAGGGCCAGTCGCACCCGGCTACTCGCGTTTTCCAGGCGCTGCGCATCGCCGTGAATGACGAATTACAGGCAGTAGAACAGGCCATTCCGATGGCGATTGACCTGCTCAATTCGGGCGGGCGGCTGGCCGTTATCAGCTTTCACAGCCTGGAAGATCGCATCGTCAAGCAGCTCTTCAAAGAAGCCAGTACCGAGATCATCGCGCCGCCAGGAATGGGATCGATTGAGGAGCGCGAGGCAGTTGTGCGTTTGCTGACCCGCAAGCCGATTGTCCCCGACGAGGAAGAACTGGCGCATAATCCGCGCAGCCGCAGCAGCAAACTGCGCGTTGTAGAGAAGATTTAGGTAAGCGCGTGCGTGCTGGCTATAAGATGGTATAGTAGCCAGTGTTCGGTTGATGAAATTGCAGGGACGATGCAGGAATTGCCCTGCTCATACCAGGAACGTTGTTGAACGCTGTTGGATGTAAGGGGCGAATGCGGCGTGTTGCCGTGATTGATGGCACAGAATTGGGTACAACATGCATTGCGTGGTGCCGGGTGGCAGCCACAGCGCCAGGTGACATGGTTAGCCTTATTGGGCGTGGTGATTACGCTCATCTTCGGCGGCGTCTACCTGACGCAAATCGCCAGTTACGCCACCACCAACCGCCAGATTGAAGCCCTGATCGAAGAACGGGATCGACTGGAGCGCGAGAACGAGGCGCTGCGGGCGGATATTGCTGCTCTGCAAACGGTGCCGCGCTTGCTGGAGCGTGCCGAAGCGTTGGGTTTCCGTCCGGCAGCCGCAGAAGACATCGAATATCTTGTGGTGGAAGGGTATAACCCTGACCGTTCAGAGAACGTCGTGCCGCCCGACCTCGAAGACGAGTTCGAGCCAGAGCCGCAGTATGACGCGACTTTCGCTGGCTGGCTGCAACAGCAGTGGGATTCGCTGACCACTCAGTTCCGCAATTTCGGGCAGTGATCGGGCATTGATGAGGAACAACGATGGCGACATTGACACCCCAACAGGAAATCATCAACCGCCGCTTGCCGCTGGTGACCTCCGGCCTGGTGCTGCTGAGTGTGCTGCTGCTGCTGGCGCTGGCGCGTCTGCAACAGCTTTCGCCTTCGGTGCGCCAGGAGTTTGAGATCCGCGGCTCCTATAACACGCAATCCACCCGCCGCCTTCCGGCTGTGCGCGGCGTGATCTATGACCGGGATGGCATGCCGCTGGCTTTTAATCGGCTGCAATACGAAATCGGCGTCAGTCCGAATCTCGTCTCTGACCCGGCGCGTGTGGCGCAGCAGCTTGGGGTGATCCTCAACCTGGACGAATACGCGATTTTGCAGCGCATCAGCAATACAAGCAGCCAGTGGGAACTCATCGCACGCCCGGTCTCTGCGGAAGTTGGGCAGGCGGTTGCGGATGAAGAACTGCTCGGCGTGGTTATCAATCCCCTGCTCAGCCGCGCCTATCCACAGGGAGCGCTGGCGGGGCAGTTGATCGGCTTCGTCATCGAAGATAACGATAACACGCGCGGCGCAATGGGCATCGAAGCCAGTTACAACGAGCAGCTCGCGGGGCGTCCGCTGGATCGCACGGTGAGCACCGTGCCCATTGATACCCCGGTCGAGGTGGATAGCCAGGGGCAGCGCGGTATGGATATCGTCCTCACAATTGACCGCGATGTGCAGTATTGGGTCGAGATGGAGTTGCAGCGGGCCATCGAACAGCAGAATGCATCGGGCGGCACGATCATCGTCATGAATCCACGCAATGGCGAGGTTCTGGCGATGGCGAGTTCCCCTTCCTTCGACCCGAATGACTTCGCCAGCGTGGAAGACCCGAATTTGCTGCGCACCCCCAGCATCAGCGAAGTCTACGAACCCGGCTCGGTGTTGAAAGTCATGACCGTCGCGGCAGCGCTGGACATCGGCGTCATCACGCCGGAATGGACGTACAACGACACGGGCAGCATCACAGTAGGGTCGATCACGACCGAGAATTGGGATGATCGTGCCTATGGCGTCGTCGATACCACCGGGCTGCTGGTCAATTCGCTGAATGTGGGTGCGGCTACAGTTTCGACGACGATGGGGCCAGAAGCCTTTTACAGCGGGCTGCGGCGCTTTGGTATCGGGCGGCAAACGGGCATCGACCTGGAAGGCGAAGAGGCGGGTATCATGCGCGTCCCCGGCGATACAGGGTGGAGTGAGAGCGACCTCGCCTCCAACAGCTATGGGCAAGCCATCAGTGTGACTCCCTTGCAGATGATTACGGCTTTCGCCGCCATTGCCAACGATGGTCTGATGTACCAGCCCCATCTGGCGCGGCAGTACGTCAACGGCGATGAGGTCGAACTGGTGAATCCGACTGTGCTGGGGCGGGCGGTTTCCGCAGAGACGGCGGATATCGTCACCGACATATTGGTGCAGGTCGTGGAGCAGGGTGACTCAGCGGCGATTATTCCCGGCTACAGCATCGCGGGCAAGACCGGCACAGCGGAGATTCCCTCGCCGCTCGGCTACGAGCGGGGGCCAAAATCGACGATTGCGTCGTTCATTGGCTTTTTCCCGGCGGATGATCCGCAAGTGGTCGTCCTGGTCAAGCTGGATCGTCCGGACGATTATTGGGGGAGCCAGGCGGCGGCTCCAGTCTTCCGCAACATCGCGCAACGCCTGATCTTGCTGCTGGGCATTCCGACAGATGAGGTGCGCTTGAGCCTGGAACAGCAGGGCGGCGTGCTTGGACAACCGTGATTGCCTTTTCGTAGGGGGATGAACTATGATGTCCCGACTACCGAAACCAGTTGTCCGTACATTCCCGACGTATTGACGATACCAATAACCGATTACGCGAAACCAAGCGTCCAATACATGAACACACAATTCCCACTCGCATTGACCGTCGGCGCAGTGACCTTCCTCCTGGGGGTAATCTGGGGCGGCCCCTTCATCGAAATTCTCAAGCGGCTGCGCGTCGGCAAGCAGATTCGTGCCGAAATTCAGGATACGCACGGCGCGAAGATGGGCACGCCGACCATGGGCGGAATCATGATTATCTTGCCTACCGTCGCCATCAACCTGGCGCTGAATGTGGCGACCATCGTGCAGACGGGCGAGGGGGCCAGCATTTTGCTGCCATTGGGCGTGCTGGTGGGCTTCGCCTTCCTGGGCTTCGTCGATGACTGGGAGGGGATTCAGATGTCGCGGGGCAACATTGGCGAGGGCATCTCCGCACGGGCGAAATTCGTCGGGCAGTTGATCCTTGCAGCGATTGCCGCCGTCATCCTCTCCCTATATGACGGCGGCTTCCAATTCGCCAATTCGCTGCAACTGCCGCTGCTGCAAGGGAGCATCCCCATCTCGCCGTTGATCTTCATTCCGATCACCATGTTCATCATCGTCGGTATGTCCAATGCTTTGAACCTGACCGACGGCATGGATGGGCTGGCGGGCATCATCACCGCGAGCGCCTTCGCAGCCTATGGTGTGATCGCCTTCCTGCAAGAGCAGATCTTCATTGTGCAATTGTGCTTCATCCTGGTGGGAGCCTGCTTTGCCTTTCTGTGGTTCAACGCGCATCCGGCGCAGTTGTTCATGGGCGATACCGGGTCGCTCTCCCTGGGGGCGACGTTGGGCGTGGTTGCCGTCATGACCGGGGAATGGCTGCTGCTGCCGATCATCGCCATTGTGCCCGTCGTGGAAACCCTCAGCGTGATTTTACAGGTGGCCTCTGCACGCTTCAGCCGCCGCTACCTGGGGGAGGACATCCGCCTCTTCCGGCGCTCGCCGCTGCATCATCACTTCGAGCTGGGAGGGTGGAGCGAGACGCAGGTCGTGCAGCGGTTCTGGCTGGTCGGGTTGTTGAGCGCGATGATTGGCGTGGCGCTGGCACTGCTGTAGCGGTAGCTCTGGGCCTGCCACGCGAAGCCATCCCTGCAACCAGGTTCGCGACGAGCACCGTCACATCCGCTTTCCCCACCTCAACCGTTGCCTGTATGGCAATCTGGGCTATCATGCAGGCAATGGAAAAACACGCGAAAGAAATCGAAATACGCTTATGGCAAGAGCGCGTGATGAACTCAACGGCAAACGAGTATTGATTCTTGGTTTTGGGCGGCAGGGCATGGCGCTGGCGAACTGGCTGCCCACCATCGGTGCCCAGGTAACGGTCAACGATAAGCGCACCGAAGACGAACTGGGCATCAAACCATCGGCCTATCCCGGCGTGCGCTTCCGGCTGGGCAAGCATTCCCCGTCCCTCCTGCGTGGGGTTGATCTGGTCTGCGTCTCCGGCGGCGTCCCACTGGATCTGCCCATCGTCCAGGAAGCCATCAAACGCGAGATTCCGCTGACGAACGACGCGCAATTATTCCTGGAGCGCTGCCCTGCTCCCGTCATCGGCATCACAGGCAGCGCAGGAAAAACCACCACGACTTCGCTCGTCGGCGAGATGGTCAAACTCGCTGGGTACCGAACCTGGGTCGGTGGCAACATCGGCGATGTGCTGCTGGATCATCTCAACGAGATCGAAAAAGATGATGTCGTCGTGATGGAGCTTTCCAGCTTCCAGCTTGAGATCATGGAGCGCAGTCCACAAGTCGCTGCGATTTTGAATATCACGCCGAATCACCTGGATCGTCACAAGACGATGGAAGCCTACATCAGCGCCAAGGCCAACATCTTGCGTTACCAGGGGCTGGATGATATTGCGGTGTTGAATGCGGACGACCCGGTGTTGAATGCGTTGGAAGCTGCTGTGCAGGGCGAACTGGTGACCTTCAGCGACCGCACGATGGTCGCCAATGGCACCTTCGGTGTGGGGAATCGCATCGTGCTGGCGGGCGCGGCCAGTTATGACTACACGCCCCATGTCCTCTGCCAGCGAGATGAAATCCCCCTGCGCGGGGATCACAACGTGATGAATGTGCTGGCAGCCGCCTCAATCGCCGGGGCGCTGGGATTGGCCGCAGATCGTCCGGGCATCCCGCCGGAGACCATCCGCGAAGCGATTCTGAATTTCCAGCCTGTGGCGCACCGCCTGGAAGTCGTGCGCGAAGTCAACGGCGTGACCTACATCAACGACAGCATTGCCACTGCGCCGGAACGACTGGTGGCTGCGCTGCGCAGCTTCAAGGAGCCGCTGGTGCTGCTGTTAGGTGGTGCGGATAAAGAACTGCCCTGGGAAGATGCCTTGCATCTGGCGCTGCAAAAATCACGGCATATCATTCTCTTTGGCCGAGATGGCGAAAAGCAGGTCACGCGCAAGGCCATGCGCATCTTGAATCTAATGGGCGCGACGGATCGCTTCGTGTCCCAGGTTCCCACGTTGGACGAAGCAGTGGCAAGAGCCGCTTCCATCGCGGAAGAGGGTGATGTCGTGCTGCTATCGCCGGGAGGGACGAGCTTCGATGCCTACCCGGATTTCGCCGCGCGTGGTGACCATTTCCGCCAATTGGTGAACAGTCTGTAACGCGCCATGAAGCGAGCAGATAAGAAGCCCTTTCCGCGTTCGGTTCTCGAGCGAACGGTAGACAGTCTACCGCTTCCGGCAGCGGCCTGGCTGTACAATATGCGCCGAGTCGCCAGATTATTGATCCCGACCAATCCCTATCCGCTGGCGGATCGCGCAAATTCCCTGAGCAACCAACCCCTGCTCTTCGTCAGTTCCGGGCGTGCCGGGACGACCCTGCTGCGCAGTATGCTGGTTGCGGGGGGCGATATTGCGATTCCGCCGGAATCCTTCGCTATCAGCGCGGCGGCGCTGCAATTCTCCGCCATGCAGGAATTGGGCTGGTACAATCTGGCGCGGCTGGTGATTTCGCTGTTTGAGGGCATCGACGCTTTCCAGTACTGGGACATTGACCTGCATCCGGTCTATGTGCAGGCGCGTTCCCTCCCGCAAGAAGAGCGCTCACTGGCGAAAGTCCTCGACCTGATCTTCCTGCACTATGCCAGCGTGCACTTCCCAAATGCCACAGTCTGGGGCGATCAATCGCCGTTCAATGCGCGGCGGCTGGATTGGATCCGGCAGATTTTCCCGCGTGGGCGCTATCTGCATATCTTGCGCGATGGGCGGGATGTGGTGGCGTCATACAAGCAGAAGGGCGATGGAGTGGAATGGGCCTGGGATCGCTGGTCTGTGGCAGTACAGGGGGCGCGGCGGTTGCAGACCCAGCTTCCGCCCGAGAGCTTCCTGGAGATTCGCTATGAAGACCTGGTGACCGATACGGAGGCCACCCTGCGGCAGGTGTGTGCTTTTGCAGGCATTTCCTATCAGCCGATTATGCTCGAATACTGGAAGCTGCCGACGACGCAGGAGCACCAGTATCGCTCGTTTCACCAGAATCTCGCGCGTCCGGTCTTCCCCACATCGATTGGGCGCTGGAAAGAACGCCTGACGCCAGCCGAACAGGCTCGCACACAGGAGGCACTCGGCGACTTGCTGCGGGAAATGGGGTATGAATAGCGGCGTAATGGGCGCAAATAGGCGGACTCTGACGGTTCACTTGCCCCAGTACACAGCGAAACCTGACGAAAAATGAAGATCGCACGCGCTGCGGGTGCTTTCGCCAGAAGTCGATTGCGCTATAATGACAACGTACACAGGTAAGGACAATCGGTCTTCATGGCAGAGCAATCCCTTCCGCAGGCACCGGGACGTGTGCGCCGTCCGGGGCAGGTCGCTGACGAGGCGCAGCGCGTCGTCCGGGACGAAAAACGACTGATTTACTGGGCAACGCTCGATAAACCGCTCGTGGTGATCGTCGCCGTGCTGCTGACCATCGGTGCGGGGATGGTCTTCAGCACGACCTTTAACTGGAGCCTGGAGGACTTCGGTTCCAGCACGGCGATTTTCATCCAGCGCCATCTGCGGAACGTCGCGCTGGCGCTGGTGATGTGCGCGATTTTCGCCGTCGTTGATTATCGCTTCTGGAAGCGCTTTGTGCTGCTGCTGTTGGCGGTCACCTTAGGTGCGCTGGTAGCGGTGAATATCTTCGGCGATGTCGTCTTCAACGCACGACGCGCCCTGATTGGCGGGAGTTTGCAGCCGGGGGAATTGGCGGAGTTCACCGTCGTCGTCTATATGGCGGCATGGCTCAGCGCCAAGCGCACCCGCGTCGATAGCTTCTTCTTCGGGCTGGTGCCGTTCCTGGTGCTGTTGGGGGTCATCACAGTACCGATCTACTTGCAGCCAGATTACAGCACCATCGTGATCATCGTGCTGACGGCGGGGGCGATGTACTTCCTGGCCGGGGCGCGCATCTGGCATCTGGCGACCCTGGGTGTTGTGGCCGTGCTGGCTGGCCTGTTCATCGTGCAGACTCCCTATGCCCGCGACCGTGTTGATTCGTACATCGTATCGCTCGCTGATCCCACACAGGCCAATTACCATACGCAGCAAGTCTTGATTGCCTTCGTCAACGGTGGCTGGACAGGGCGGGGCCTGGGGCAGAGCACGCAGAAGTTCAATAATGCGCTGCCAGCACCGCATACAGACAGCATCTTCGCGGTGATTGGCGAGGAATTGGGCGTGTTGGGCGCTTCCTTTGTGGTGATTTTATTCGTCGCCTTCGTCATTCGCGGATTCCAGATTGCCCGCCGTGCGGTGGATCCATTTGGTTCGCTGCTGGCGATTGGCTTAACGCTCTGGGTGGCTGTGCAGGCGCTGCTGAATATTGCGGTGATGACGGCGATTATTCCATCAACCGGGCTGCCGCTTCCGTTCATCAGTTATGGTGGGTCGGCTCTGATGGTGACGATGATTGGTGTTGGCTTGATGTTGAGCGTCAGCCGCGTGGCGACCCTACGAGAAAACGCATCGAACCGGAGGCGAGATGGCGCGACTTATGATCGGGGCTGGGGGAACCGGCGGGCACGTGTATCCCGCACTGGCCGCAGCCGAAGTGCTGCGCAAGTCCGCAGAACCCCATGAACTCGTATTCGTCGGGACGCGGGGCAGCGGGGGCTTCGAGCGCTCCCTGGTCGAGCAGTCCGGCATTTCGTTTGATCGTTATGAGGCCGTTTTCGCCGGGCCGTTGAACGGTGTCTCTCCTCTCCGTGCCCTCAGTAGCCTGCTCAAGACGGGGTTGGGGCTGCTGCAATCGGTGGGGATTGTGCTGCGTCATCGTCCACAGGCGCTGCTGCTGACGGGTGGCTGGGCGAATGTGCCAGTGGCGTTGGCGGCCTGGGTCTTCCGGGTTCCGATTCTGGTCTACCTACCGGACATTGAACCGGGGCGTACGATCCAGGTGCTCAGCAGATTTGCTCGCAAGGTGGCGACTACCGTCCCCGAGTCCGCGCAGTTCTTCAGCGAAGGCCAGACGGTCACAGTCGGCTACCCACTGCGCGAATCCGTGACCTCTGCGACCCGTGAGGGGGCGATTGCGCACTTCGGCCTGGATGCCGGGCGCAAGACGATTCTGGTGACGGGCGGCAGTCGGGGTGCGCGGAATATCAACATCGCATTGATTGACATCGTTCCAGCGCTGGTAGACAACGGCGCACAGATCCTTCACGTGACGGGGCAGCTCGACTGGGAACGGTCGCAAGAACAGGCTGCCGGGTTGGTGCAGCAGCCGCATTACCATGCCTTCCCCTACCTCGATAGCGAGGCGATGGGACTGGCCTTCGCAGCAGCGGATCTGGTGGTTGGGCGCTCGGGGGCGAGTTCGCTGGGGGAGTTTCCCTATTTCGGCGCGGCCTCAGTTCTGATACCGTATCCCTATGCGTGGCGCTATCAGAAGACCAACGCCGATTGGCTGGTCGAGCGTGGGGCGGGTGTGCGCGTCGATGACGAGACGATGGCAGAGGCGCTCCAGCCGACGATCCTGCGCATTCTCTGCGATGATGCGCTGCTGCAGCACTATCAGGCCAATGCCCGCGCTTTGCATCAGGGCAGCGGGGCGGAACGGCTGGCGCAAGAACTGCTCATCCTGGCGGGAGCTTGAACTTATGGTTGAACTGATCGTACTGGTCTGGATATTGGTGGGGTTCTTCGCCGTTGTGGGCTTTCGGCGCGGCTGGACGAAGGAGATCATCGCTCTTTCGGGGATTATCCTGGGTCTGTTTGCGCTCTTCCAGTTCGATAACCTGATCCGCGTGACGCTCTTCGGCGACTTGCCGCCAGGACAGGTCTATTACATTCAGGCGGCGCTCTTCATCACGGTTGTCTTCTTCGCGTACCAGACACGTGCGCTGGGCGAGGGGCGTCCGCGCCGGGGCGAAGGCCGCGATGAGACCCAGACGCGCATTCTGGGCGGCATTGTCGGTGGCATCAATGGCTATCTGGTGAGTGGTACGCTCTGGTACTTCCTGGATGTAGCCAACTATCCGACGGCGCCGGCAATCGTCGCGCCACCTGCTGGCACGCTCAGTGCTGCGACTGTGAGCAACCTTCCGCTCTATGTCCTCACACAGGGTGGGCAAAATGGCGATTTGCTCTCGCTGCTGGTGGTGGTGCTTTTCGTGGCAGTGCTGATCTTGATCTAGTTGCTCTGGCGCCCACGATGGGATGAAGGATTGTAGCGGCAAGTCGTGATCTGCAGGCGTAGTGGAACATAATCGCCTGCGTGGCATGAATTCTGAGAGGAAAACTGCGGTGATTCAACTCTCCACATTGATGTGGGTTACGGGCATATTTTTCGCCATCACAGGCTTCCTGCGCGGCTGGAACAAAGAATTGGTTTCGCTGGTCGGGATCGTGCTGGCGATGTTCGCTTTGTTCCAGTTCGATGGCTTGCTGCGCGGGACGATTTTCCTAGCGCTGCCCCCCACGCAGGTCTTCTTGTTGCAGGCGGCCATCTTCATGGGGATGGTGGTCTTCCTCTACCAGGGTGGCGCAATTGGTGCAGGGGCGGATCGCCGCGATGATGATGATTGGCAGGCGGGTTTCCTGGGTGCTGCTGTGGGGTTCTTCAATGGCTACTTGATTACGGGGACGCTCTGGTACTTCCTGGACATCAACGAATACCCGTTCGAGGAACTGATCGTCGCCCCGGCTGCAAATTCCCTCAGCGCACAATCGGTTAACCTGATGCCCCTGGTGCTGATCGGCGGCGGTGCCAGTGGAACGGGGGACATCCTCGCCGTTGTGGTGCTGGTATTGCTCTTCCTGGTATTGATGGTGGTCTGAGCGGCGCATGAAACGAGCAGCGACAGCCAACGAAACTCGCCTACAGGCGGGACAGCGTGTGCACATCATCGGCATTGGCGGCACGGGTATGTCTGCCATTGCGCGAATATTGCTGCGGCGCGGCGTGGTGGTCTCTGGCAGCGACATGCGCAGCAGTGAGATGACCGTTGCCCTGGAGCGAGAAGGCGCGACCATCTACGAAGGCCATGCAGCCCACTATGTCGCTGGCGTGGATGCTTTGATCGCCACCTCTGCGGCGGATGATTCGCATGTCGAGATTGCCGCTGCACACCATGCCGGGATTCCCGTATATCGCCGCTCGGATGTGATGGGGGCGTTGATGGCCGAACAGGTCGGCATCGCTGTCGCCGGGACACATGGGAAGACGACCACGACCTCGATGATCGTCCATATTTTGCAGAGCGCCGGGCACGACCCTACCTACATTGTGGGCGGGGTGATAGCGAATACCGGAACCAACGCTGAAGTCGGCGCGGGGGCAGCATTCGTCGTTGAAGCGGACGAATACGGGCATATGTTTCACGGGCTGCGTCCGCAGGTGGCTGTCCTGACCAGCGTCGAGTGGGATCACCCCGACTTCTTCCCTACGCCCGAAGCGCTCGACGATTCCTTCACAGAATTTGTGGGTTTGCTGCCGGAGGATGGGTTGCTGGTGGCCTGCGCAGATGATCCAGGCGCAGTGCGAATCAGTGCCCACAGCAGCGCAAATGTCATTTCCTACGGCACCAGCGCCTCCGCGGAGTGGCGTGCAGTTGATTTGCGGCAACGGGGTGCCAAGACTCGCTACACGGTGCTGCACAGGGGCGAAGCAATCGGCGAAATTGCGCTGCAGGTGCCAGGGCAGTATAACGTCCTCAATTCGCTGGCGGCGCTGATTGTGTCGCACGAGCAAGGCGTTGATTTTGCGGGGGCGGCGGCTGCGCTGGCGAGCTTCCAGGGAGCAGGACGGCGCTTTGATGTGCGTGCGGATGTAGATAGAATCGCCCTCATTGACGATTATGCGCATCACCCGACGGCGATTCGGGTGACGTTGGAAGCTGCGCACGCCCGCTACCCGGATCGCGAAATCTGGGCGATCTGGCAGCCGCATACCTACACGCGCACGAAACGTCTCTGGGACGACTTTCTGGCGGCCTTCGCTGCGGCGGATCATGTGATTGTGACGGAAGTCTACGCTGCTCGCGAGACCGATACGCTCGGCATCAGCAGCGAGGATTTCGTACGTGCGCTGGTGCACAAGAGCAAATTCCATGCGACGAGTTTCGCCGAAGCGGTTGAGATTCTGTCAGAAGCGGTGCAAGCTCCGGCGGCGATTTTGATTCTCAGCGCGGGGGATGCCCCGCAAATCGGCGCAGACTTCCTCAAATCGCGGGGAGTGGCCCCCTCATGAGCCGCCTCTCCGCATTGAAACTCCCGAACTTGCAGCAGAATCAGCCCATTGCGAAATACACGGCTGCGCGGTTGGGTGGCAGCGCCGATTGGCTCTACGTCACGCAGCCGGACGAACCGCTTGAGCGCCTGATTACGGTGGCGCAGGCCGCCTGGGACGATGGCATTGCCGTGCGAATCATCGGCGGTGGGGCGAATGTGCTGGTTTCGGATCGTGGCGTGCGCGGGCTGGTGATCGTCAACCGCATCAGCAGCATCACTTTCGGCGAATGGCATGAGGGGCGCAACGTGTCTACAGCATCGGGGACGGGGCTGCTGCGCTTCGCCCGTGCCTGTGCCTCCCAGGGGTTATCCGGCATGGAATGGGCAGTCGGCGTGCCCGGTACGGTCGGCGGGGCGATTGTCAATAATGCCGGGGCGCATGGCGGTGATATGTCTGATTGCATTCAGGATGTGGTTGTCTTCGAGGCGGCGCGTGGCCCGCAGCTCTATACGCTCGAAGACCTGCGTTATGGCTACCGCAGCAGCTCCTTGAAGACGCGCCAGGACAAGCGCTATGTTGTGCTGCTGGCGACCTTCTCCTTCGCGCCTGATGCCCCGGAAGCGATCCAGGCGCGTATGGCGGAATACAACGCCTATCGCAAACGCACCCAACCACCAGGTGCTTCGTTGGGGAGCATCTTCAAGAACCCACCGGGAGATTACGCCGGTCGGCTGATTGAAGCCTCTGGTTTGAAGGGCACTCGCGTCGGCGGGTTGGAAGTTTCGCACAAGCATGCCAATTTCATCGTCAACACCGGGCGAGAATCGACAGCCAGCGACTATTATGCGCTGATTCGGCAGGTGCAAGAGACCGTCTACCAGTTGCAAGGGGTCTCGCTGGAATTGGAAATCGAACTGGTAGGCGAGTGGGGATGATTGCCTGTCCTCTCCGTCGCCGCATCGCAGTCATGCTACAATGAAACGTAGATATTGGACGGAGAGAAGGCCGTCTTCACCACATTTCGTACGTTCGTGCTTTCATGGGAGCAGGGTTCGTTGCTTCCAGCAAAATGACAGCCAGTTGTTTGACGACCAGGGAAGCCAATGGCACAGGCGCGTGATCGGCGGCGCAGACGTAGAACCCAATCGGGTCCCGCCGGGACACAATATACGGGGGTGCTGCGCAGTGACCGCCCTCGCACAGATGAACACAACGCCGCAGAGGCGCAAGTTGCAGAACGCGGTGGACGCTTCCGCTGGCGACTGGTCAGTTTCCTGATTGTGGTCTGCCTGTCGGCGGTTCTGGGGTTGTTTTTCGTGACAGACGTTTTCTACGTGCGCAGCGTAGCGGTCGGCGGTTTGCGTTACATGACCAAGGAAGAAGTCTTCACCTACGCGGACATCGCCAATTTACATCTCTTCTGGGTAGACCCTGGCGAGGTGCGCGAGAACATCCTGCGCTACCCGACAGTAGCCGATGCGCAAGTTCGGCTGGGATGGCCTCCCAATATGGTCAACATCATCGTGGAAGAGCGCGAACCTGCCCTCATCTGGGAGCAGAACGGAACTGGCTTCTGGGTTGATATTCGGGGAAATGTGATGGCGCTGCGCGAAGATCGCCCCGACCTGGTGCGCGTCGTGGTGGACGATCCGCTGCTGGAAGGCCCCATCGGCACCGGAGAGACGCTGGATGAAGAGATCGTCTTCGGGGTGCTGCAATTGCACGAACTACGTCCAGACATCGCAAGCTGGCGTTATGATCCCGCCAGGGGATTGGGCTTTCGCAATGCGAATGGCTGGGATGTCTGGCTGGGTGTCGGCACGGATATGCAGGAGAAATGGCGCATCTACGAGGCTATTGCGGCGGATCTGGTCGCTCGTGGAATCCAGCCAGGGGAAGTGAACGTTGTGAACCCGGATGCCCCCTATTATTCGGTATTGTGGGGACGTTGAGAAAGCAGTATGGGCGAAATTGTTGTCGGCCTGGATATAGGCACACACAAAATTTGTACGATTGTGGGCGAAGTGCGCGAAGACGACATCTACGCGCTTGGGGTGGGTATTGAACCCAGCCGGGGCATGAAGAAAGGCGTCGTCAACGATGTGCAGTCGCTGATCGCGGCGATTGCCGCATCCGCACACAAAGCGGAAAAGACCAGCGGCTACCAGATTCGGCGTGCCTTCGTCAGCGTGGCGGGGAGTCACATCGCCTCGCTCACCAGCCGGGGTATGACGGCAATTTCCGGGGCGCGCAGCGTGCGCGAGGAAGACCTGGAACATGCCCTGGAAGCAGCACGCGCCATTGCCATCCCACATAACCGCGAAGTGCTGCACGTGGTGCCGCGAAGTTATACGCTGGATGGGCAAGACGGGATTCGCCAACCGGTGGGGATGCACGCCTTCCGTCTGGAAGTGGATGCGCACATCATCACGGCTTCTTCTACCAGCCTCGCCAATCTGGAACGGGCGACCGAGGGGGCGGGTCTCTTCGTGGATCGCTTCATCCTCAATCCGTTGGCGGCAGGCGATGCCGTCCTCACCGAAGCGGAACGGGAGAGCGGTGTCGTCGTGATCGACATCGGCGGCGGCACGACCGACCTCGCCATCTATATCGACGGCTCCATCTGGCACACCGCCGTGATTCCGCTGGGTGGCGATCATGTGACCCATGACATCACCTACTGGATGAATGTCCCCTTCGATCTCGCGGAGGATGTGAAGATCAAGCACGGGCATGCTCGCCAGAAAGATGTCAGCGATCTGGAGACCTTCATCGTGGAACCCTTCGGCGAAGGGCTGCCCAAGGAGGTCTCGCGGCGTGAATTGGCCTTTGTCATTGAGGCGCGTATTGAAGAGATGATGGAAGCCATCCAGAAGGAGATCAAGCGCTCTGGCTATGAGGGCTTGCTGCGCGCCGGGGCCGTCTTCACGGGGGGCAGTTCACAGATACCGGGCATCAAGGAGATGGCGGCGGAATGGCTGGATTGTCCGGTACGCCTGGGCAAGCCAGAACGGGTGACGGGCATGGCGGATGTCCTCAAGAATCCTTCCTACAGCACCAGCGTCGGGCTGTTGCGCATGGGGTTGAGCTTCGAGAGTGGTTCGGGCGAATTGGACGCAGCCAACGGCGGTACGCTCTCCGGCGGCGGATTGGGCGGTTTGCTCAGTGAATTCTTCCGGCGCTTGCTCCCTGACGACCGAGATGAATGAAGACGTAAGTACTGATTGCGCGGCATTTACGTGCCAATTTTCCACGCTGCGTGTATACTGGGCATTGTGTGAATTCGATGAGGCGTGTTTCTCCCGTCGAAAGCGCATGACAGGGGAATGGTGCATTTTGCGCCGGATCGCTGCGTCCCACACCGTCCAGCGGCTTCGGTTGCGGGCACTATGGAAATGACTACAATTGCAAGTGAAACTGGTCAGCATACCGCTGGCTACATCGGAAGAAGGACGCGCACTTATGGATGACATGTTACTCGAAGCAGGCGAGAGCTTCGCACAGATCAAGGTGATCGGTGTGGGGGGCGGTGGTGGCAACGCCGTGAATCGCATGATTAACGAAGGTTTGGGTGGTGTTGAGTTCATTGCCGTGAATACCGATAACCAGGCGTTGATGCTTTCCAAGGCTCGGACGCGCGTTCGGATCGGCGATAAACTCACCCGGGGCCTGGGCGCAGGGGGGAACCCTGAAATCGGGCGCAAAGCCGCTGAAGAGAGCGCGGACGACCTCTATGAGGTGCTGCGTGGTGCAGATATGGTCTTCATCGCCTGTGGTATGGGCGGTGGTACGGGCACAGGCGCTTCGCCGGTGATCGCCCAGATTGCGAAAGAACTCGGTGCGCTGACCATCGGCGTTGTGACGCGCCCCTTCAGCTTCGAGGGATCGCGCCGCTCCCAACACGCCGCTGCCGGGATTGAGAACCTGAAGAATCAGGTCGATACGTTGATCGTGATTCCCAATGATCGTCTGTTGCAAATGGCCGATAAGCGTGCCACGCTCCAGCAAGCCTTCACGCTGGCGGATGATGTGCTGCGTCAGGGTATCCAGGGCATTTCCGAACTGATTACTGTTCCGGCGCTCATCAACCTGGACTTTGCAGATGTGCGCACGATTATGTCTGAAGGTGGCGCTGCGCTGATGGCTGTGGGGCGTGCTGAAGGCGATGATCGCGCACGCAAGGCCGCCGAAGCCGCGATCAACAGCACCCTGCTGGATGTGACCATTGACGGTGCGCGTGGTATTCTCTTCAACATCACAGGTGGAACGGATCTCACCCTGTTCGAGATCAACGAAGCCGCAGCCATCATCAAGGAGAGTGCGCATCCAGAAGTCAACCTGATCTTCGGGGCACAGATTGATGACGCGATGGGCGACGAGGTGCGCATCACGGTGATCGCAACCGGGTTCGAGCAGAGCCGCGCCGAACGCCGGGTGAACGCGGAGCGTCCGCAGAATCCGCCGATTCAGCGCTCCGCACCGATGCCGCCGCAGCAGCAACCTGTGGAGCGCCAGCAGCCTCCGTCGCAGCAACAGCAACAACAGCAACAACAACAAAACCCACCGCAGAACCCGCAGCGTCCGGTGCAGTCTTCGGAACCGCGCTACGATCCGGATGACCAGGGGATTCCGGCCTTTTTGCGGCGACGCAATAATCGCTGAGTTCGCCGCGTGGGTGTTGCTGTGTCAGGACGGTTGACCTTCGGACGAGTGGTAAGATTCTTGTCGCACCGGCAAACGTCATCTTAACGGAACTCGTTCAGAAACTTAGTGGACAACCGTTCTGCAACGTGATATAAACGGCATGAGCTTGAGGCTCTCTCACCACAGCTTGCGAACTTTCAAAACTTGTCTCCAAAGGGTGAAGAATCGTCCGGGGGAAGTACGGTGAAACTCCGTCACTGACGCGCAACGGTCACAGTCCGAGTGCCCGGCTTCACTGAAGTTTGCCATACCTTCGCGTAGTAAGGTGGTCGAGCAGCGGGATTGACGCGACCAGCGTCAGCATCCGCCAAGAAGAGCAATGCAATATCCGCAATGTCATACCCATCCTGAGTCTCTGTTTGCTGCGATTGTGAACAGTGGGCGGGATTTTTGTCTCTATTTGCACGGTTAGTTGTGAGGACGAAGGAAGAAGCGCATGACAAAATCGCAATCCACGCAGCGGAATGCGCTGCATGATCTGGGCTATAAGATTTTCCTGGATCGCTATGCGCAGAAAGACATGACGCGCGAGTCGCTCCGGGAGGGTGATACGGTCATCGTGGTCGTCAATCCCGATACAGGACAGCGCGAAGTCGGCACGGTCAAAGCGATTGATCTGCCCCGCGTGACGGTGCAGTTGAAACATGGCGATACCGTCGAACGGGACATCGAGCACGTCGATAAACCGATCGAAACCAAGCCAGAACAGATGATGGATCGTGTGGCGCGTGGCGTTGCGGAAGTGGAAGCGACACCAGAAAAACGGAAACAGTGGGAAAAAGAATTTCGCTGGCTGCTGGATGACTGGAAGTTCGTCCCCGGCGGTCGCATCCTCACTGCGGCTGGCACAGATCAAGAACTAACGTTCTACAACTGCTACGTGGTTCCCAGCCCCCAGGATTCTCGTGAAGGCATTATGACTACCCTGACCCAGATGACCGAGATCATGTCACGCGGCGGTGGTGTGGGGATGAACCTCTCTACCTTGCGTCCGCGTCAGGCCTATGTGAAGGGCGTCAATGGACGTTCCAGCGGTTCGGTCAGTTGGGGTGCGCTCTATTCCTTCGTCACTGGCTTGATTGAGCAGGGCGGCTCGCGGAGGGGGGCCCTTATGCTCATCCTCAACGACTGGCATCCCGATATTTTCGACTTCATCAACAGCAAGCGCGAAGCCGGGAAAATCACCAATGCCAATATCAGCGTCGGTGTTTCTGATAGCTTGATGGATGCCGTGAAAAACGATGATGATTGGGATCTGGTCTTCCCGGATACCAGTGACCCGGATTACGACGAATTGTGGGACGGTGATCTCGATACCTGGGTGGCAGCAGGTCGCAAAGTCGTCCACTACAAGACCATCAAAGCGCGTGAACTGTGGGACGCGATTATCGAAAGTGCCTGGGCATCCGCTGAACCGGGGGTCTGGTTCCGCGAACGCAGCAACAAAATGGCGAATAGCTGGTACTTCAATCCGCTGATTAGCACCAATCCCTGTGTGACGGGCGATACGCGCATCTATACGGATAAAGGACTGGTACAGGCACGTGAATTATTCGACGAAGAAACAGATATTCGCGTGGCAGTGGATGGACGTTTCGGCGTAGAAGAAACGCTCTTGCCTTCGTCTCGTGTTTTCATGACGGGCGTGAAACCCGTCTTCCGCTTGCAGACCGAAGAAGGCTACTACCTCCGTGCAACTGCCGATCACCGCATCATGACCCCGCGCGGCTGGGTTGAATTGCAAGATTTGAAACCTGGTGACAAAATCCACATCTTGAACCGCAAAGGTGGCTTCGGGCAAGAAGGTTCGCTGGAATTGGGGCACGTCCTCGGCTGGCTGGTCGGCGATGGCACGATCAAAGCGGATCGTGCGGTTTTGTCTTTCTTTGGTGATGAAAAACGCGAGCTGGCTTCGATGTTTGCCGGATACGCGAATGACATCGTAGAGCCGATGACGGTTGCGGCACGCAGCTACAACGTCGGCGTGGTGGAAATGAGCGGACGCGATGAAGCCCGCGTGCAGTCGGATCGCCTGCGCCAGCTTGCTACTGAATACGGCCTCGCTGAGAACAAGCATCAGGTGCCGGAAGTTGTCTTCCAGGGTACCGAAGAGATGCAGCGTGGTTTCTTGCAGGCGCTGTTCACGGCGGATGGAAGCTTCCAGGGAAATGTTCAGAACGGAACCAGTGTGCGCCTTGCCGCTAGCAACCTGGAACTACTGGAACAGGTGCAGCTTTTGCTCGGAAACTTCGGCATTGCCAGCAAGATTCATCGCAACCGACGTGAAGGCCAGTATCGCATGATGCCGGATGGCAAAGGCGGTAGCAAAGAATACCGGACAAACCCGCAGCATGAATTGGTCATCCGCCGCCAGAGTCTTGGAGTCTTCGCGGAAGAAATCGGCTTCTTGATGGGCTATAAGCAAGAAGCTCTTGAAGCGAACTTGTCTAACCGCCAGCAGGTATTGTACGCCGAACATTTCACTGCAACGGTAGAAGCCATCACCGAAGATGGTATCGAAGAAGTCTTCGATCTGACACAATCCGATACAAGTTCATTCATTGCAAATTACATTGTAATACACAACTGCGGCGAGCAGCCGCTTGGTGGATGGTCAGTTTGCAACCTGGGTGCGCTGAACCTGAGCCGCTTCTACGACGAAGAAGCGGATGACGTGGACTGGGACTTGCTGGATCGCAGCGTGCGCACGGCGACTCGCTTCCTGGATAACATCATCGACACCACGCCCTACTTCTTCGAAGAGAACCGTGACATGCAGCTCAGTGAACGTCGCGTTGGCCTGGGGACGATGGGCATTGCCGAACTGATGCTCTCCTGTGGTATCCGCTATGGCAGTGATGAATCCGTCGCATTCATCGATAGGGTGTATAAGGCGATTGCGATTGCAGCCTACGAGACATCGGCAGAACTTGCCGCCGAAAAAGGTGCTTTCCCGCAATTCGATGCCGAGAAATACCTGGAAAGTGGCTACATGCAGCAGATGCCAGAGAGCGTTCGCCAGCAAGTCGCTGAGAAGGGCATTCGCAATGTGACCCTGTTGACCCAGGCACCGACGGGAAGCACGGGAACGATGGTGAATACATCAACGGGCGTGGAACCGTTCTTTAGCTGGGTGTATTACCGTAAGAGCCGCCTTGGCTTGCATGAAGAGCAGGTGCCGGTGGTGGCGAAATACTACGAAGAGCACCCCGATGCCGAAGAACTACCCGATTACTTCGTGACTGCGATGGAACTCTCGCCGGAAGAGCATGTGAAGGTGCAGGGGGCCTTCCAGCGTTGGATTGACAGCGCCATCAGCAAAACTTCCAACGTACCCAACGAGTACACGGTGGAGCAAGTCAGTGACCTGTACATGTACATGTACGAATTGGGTTGCAAGGGCGGTACCATCTACCGGGATGGCAGCCGTGATGAACAGGTGCTGATGCTCAAAGGTGATGAACGCGCTGAGAAAGAGATGGAAACGGTCAAAGGCAAGCAAGAAGCCAGGGCTGAAAAAGCCGACCAGGTGACGACGCCACACCGCGAGTATCCGCGTCCGAGCGTTCTCAGTGGGGCGACGGTGCGCTTCAACACGCCGTTTGGCCGCTCCTACATCACGATGAATAGCGATGAACTGGGCAATCCCTTCGAGGTCTTCATCACCGTCGGCAAGGCAGGCAGCGACATCCAGGCCGATGCTGAGGCTCTGGGGCGCATGATCTCGCTGCAACTGCGCACCACCGCACCGCCCAACCGTCTGCAAATGTTGCGCCTGATTGTGGAGCAGTTGGAAGACATCGGCGGGGCGCGCCCGGTGGGGTTCGGGCCGAATCGCCTGCTATCGCTGCCGGATGCTGTGGCGCGTGCGTTGCAAACCCACTACTTCGAGAGCGATGGGAAGCCGCGCCAACTGGGGCTGTTCGGTGATGTGGAGGAAGCCGAAGCGAAGCCTGCTGAGAAACCAGCCGACCTACCGCCGGATGTCGTCAAAGAGAAGACGAAGCAGCTCGCGCAGGATGGTTACGTCAGCGGGGCGGATATGTGCCCGGAATGCGGCACCAGTTCGCTGATCCGCACCGAAGGGTGCCGCAAGTGCCTGACCTGCGGCTATAGCGAGTGCTAGGAGAGCCGTGAGCGATCAGCTTTCAGCTAGTCAGCTTTGGGGCGGCGCAAGTCGCCCCGTATAGCATCTCTGATAAAACTTTTACGTGTAGGAGATTGGTACTAATTTCAAGTCTGTGCTATATTGAAGAGAAGTAGAACTATTGTTTCTTGCGAGGCTCAAGATTATTTGGGCAACGATGGAAGGTATCAAAAAGGAGGCTAAAATCAGTTCAAGGTTTTGAGGTGACAATCACAGTCAATCGCTTATCGGGGAGACTGTGAAGCTGCGAGCGCCAACTCGTAGCATCCCCCCGAATCGCTAATCTAACAGACTAATAGCATACCTGATTGTGATGTTTGGTGCAATTGGTATGCTGTTGGAAATAAGGAAGAAACATGACAAAAAAGAATCAACATGTAGTGCGCCGTAAAGATGGTTGGGCTGTGCGTGGTGAAGGTAATTCTCGTGACACAGCACACACTAGCACGCAGCAAGAAGCTATTGAACGAGCAACGGAGATTGCACGTCGAAATGAATCAGAAGTAGTGATTCATGGTCGTGACGGCAAAATCCGCGAGCGCAACAGCTACGGCAATGATCCATATCCGCCGAAGGGATGAGAGATGATTAAATTCAAATTTCACTCCGACTTTGATCCTGATGAAATAGGACGACAAATCCGTAAGAGCGCTATTGAGCGGGTTGAAGGTGCTATTTCGCAAGTGGTTTGTCCTATACATGGTCAGACTGCAACTTGTCATGTAGTTGATGAACACTCTGATAACATCCGATTTGAGTTTAGCGGATGTTGTGAAACATTGATTGAGAAGTGCTACGAAGCTGTGAGATTTGAATCCTAGTAGCACGCGAGGGCAGTCCGCGAGGGCTGTCCTTTTTGGTCTCAGCGGATTGTGGCGCAAGGCACTGAATCGGGTATCCTTTCGAGAAAAAGGAGACATGTCCATGCAGATTCAGCCCAATGCGGCGCTGATCGTCGTCGATGTCCAGCAAGGTCTCGATGTCGCAGAATACTACGGCGGTGAACGCAACAATCCCCAGGCAGAAGCCAACATTGCCCGTTTGATCCAGGCGTGGCGTGAGAGCGGACGCCCCCTCTTCCACATCCAGCATCACAGCACCGAACCGCGCTCCCCCTTGCGTCCAGGGCAGCCGGGGCATGACTTCAAGCCGGAAGCCAAACCGCTGGCAGGCGAGCCGATCATCCCCAAGAACGTCAACAGCGCCTTCATCGGTACCGATCTGGAGCAGCAGTTGCGCAGTCAGGGCATTGAGCAAGTTGTCATTGTGGGCTTGACGACCAATCACTGCGTCAGTACGACGACGCGCATGGCTGGCAACCTGGGCTTTGAGACGATCCTCGCCGCAGACGCCACCGCCGCCTTTGAGCGCGTCAGCGTCAATGGACAGCATTTCCCCGCGCAGACCATACACGAGACCGCTCTCGCCAGTCTGCACGATGAATTTGCAACCGTTGCCGATACTGACGCCATCCTCGCCGCCCTGGATGCCGAAGAGAAACCATGAGCGAATTTCAGGTACAAGACCCCAACTACGAGGCACGGGTGCGTACGGGCTTCGCGGGGCAGCGGATCATGCAGCAGCTACAAGCGACCATCAGTGACCTCGCGCCAGGGCGCTTCCAAATCACGATGCCCTTCGCGGAAGAATGGACGCAGCACAACGGCTTCCTGCACGCCGGAATCGTGACCGCCATTGTGGATAGCGCCTGCGGCTTCGCGGCCTACACGCTGATGCCTGCTGATGCCGATGTGCTCACGGTGGAATACAAGGTCAATTTTCTGGCACCGGGCCTGGGAGAGCGCTTCGTCGCCACCGGGCAGGTGCTCAAGCCGGGGCGGACGATCACGGTTTGCGAGGGAAAAGTGGTGGCGCAGCAGGGCGACTCTCAGAGAGTGATTGCCGCCATGCAGGCCACCATGATAGCTGTCCGTCGCTGACTATCAGGCGAAACTGTGTACTGCCGGGATGTAGTTCTGCTCACGCGCATAGCGTAGCAAGTCTTCGCGGAAATCCGGGTGCGCGATGTTGACCAGGGCATGTACGCGCTCGCGGATCGAGAGTCCCCAGAGGTCGGCTGCGCCGAATTCGGTGGCGATCATGCGCACGTCGTTGTGGGAGGTCGTCACGGCAGCACCCGGCTTCAACTGTGGCACGATGCGGGTGATGGTGCCGCGCTTGGCCGTGCTGGGCAAGGCGATGACCGTCAGGCCACCCTTAGAACGCGCTGCACCGCGCACGAAATCCACCTGTCCGCCGACGCCGGAATAGAACTTGGGGCCAATGCTGGCGGCGCAAACCTGCCCGGTGATATCCACTTCCAGCGCCGAGTTGATCGAGATCATGCGATCATTCTGGGCGATGATGAAGGGATCATTCACGTATTCGGTCGGGTGCATCTCGAAGATCGGGTTATCGTCAATGTATTTGAAGAGCTTGCGCGAACCGACCACGAAGCCAGCGACCACTTTGCCGGGATGGATGGTCTTGCGGGCGTTGGTGATGATGCCCTTTTCGATCAAGTCCATTACACCGTCGGAGAACAGCTCGGTGTGAATGCCCAGGTTCTTGTGACCTGTGAGCTGGCGCAGCACAGCGTCCGGAATGCCGCCGATACCCGTTTGCAACGTCGCGCTGTCCGGGATGTGCTCGGCAATGTGTGTTGCGATCTGGCATTGGGTGTCGTTCACATCCGGTAAGATGACTTCTGGCAGTTCGTAATCGACCTCAATGAAGAAGTTGATCTGGTCAACGTGGATGAAACTGTCCCCCAGGGTGCGTGGCATGTTGGGGTTCACCTCGGCGATGACCATCCCTGCCGACTCAGCAGCGCTCTTGGTCACACCGACTTCGATCCCATAAGAGCAATAGCCGTGCTGGTCGGGCGGACTCACCTGGATAATCGCCACATCGACGGGCGTGCGTCCCGTGCGGAAGAGGTGCGGAATCTCCGACAGGAAAATCGGCGTGAAATCCGCCAGACCCTGCGCCACAGACGCGCGTGCGGTGGGGCCAATGAAGTAGTTATTCACGCGGATGTGCTCAGCCATATCCGGCGTGACGTAAGGCTCATCGCTGCCGAAGTCGAGCACCTGAATGACTTCAACTTCTCGTAATTCCTTGTGTCGGTCGAGGAGGGCTTTCTGAAAAGACAGGGGAGTGGAGCAGTTGCCTGTGAAGAAAATCCGGTTTCCGGATTGGACTTTTGCGGCGGCTTCCTCTGCACTGATGATGCGGTCACGCCAGGACATGACGTTTTCCTCCAGTTCGATGTCTTGTTTCGATTACGATCCTAGCTTACCGGAGAACCCGGGCGCTCCGTAGTGATGGGCGGCATTGTTCCGATGGACAAATGACAGGGGTTATGAGAATCGCCTGAGTAAGCCTCCCGCTAATACCCTCTCAATATTTGCGCTGTAAAATTCGCTGGTTCATCGTACACAGATTGCAGGATGCTCGGATGCCGATTTTTCAACGTAGTAGCAAAGCTGGCTTTCCCTGGACTCTGGTATTTCGCTTCGCCCTTGTGCTCTTCATCGCCTGGGTGCTGCTCATGATGGGATTGGTGATTGCGATTGATCGGACTGGGCGCGTGGATCAGGCGCAGGAAGCTGATGGGATCGTTGTTCTGGGGGCAGGATTGTCCCGCGATGGACGTCCCGGGTATGCGCTCATCCGCCGCTCCAGCCATGCTGCGCAGTTGTGGCACCAGGGCTATGCCGATACGATCCTGTGCACCGGTGGGCAAGCGCCGGGGCAGCCGCGCAGCGAAGCTGATGCCTGCCGCCAGGTGCTTATGTGGCGCGATGTACCGGCCAACGCCATCCTGCTGGAAGAGCAGAGCCGTAGCACTGAAGAGAACGCCCTCTACAGCCGCCCGATCATTGAGGCCAACGGCTGGGAGACGGTGATTCTGGTCAGCGACAGCTATCACGTCTTCCGTGCCGAAATCCTCTTCCGCACACGCGGCATTCCTGTACTGCTGAGTCCGGTGCCGCGCGAAGAGATGCGCAACCACGACTCCTACCCGCGCGCCGTCACGCGTGAAATCGCCGCCCTGCACTGGCAGTTTTTCAAGGACTTGCTGGGACTCCCCTTCACGCATATTCCGTAGCCATCATCAGCGGATCGTAGCCCAACCGCATATCATGCGCGTCGCTTCCGGCATATAATGACAGTGAATGCACAGGCCAATATGAAGGGGGATGCTTCATGCGACGATTGATTGCGCTGATTTGCGCCGGGCTGCTGTTGGCCGGGATTGTGCCACAGCTTCTGGCACAGGATACGCGCCAGCCCACCAGTTCCGTGCTGCAAGTGGTGGATACCGAACCCCTTGCAGGTCAGGAATTGGCGCTGGATGGCACGATCACGATTTACTTTGATCGTAGTCTGGATTGCGCGACGGCAGAAGACGCCTTCCAGATCATGCCACAGCTCGCCGGGAGCCTCGATTGCACGGGTACGGCGATTACCTTCACCCCGGATGAGGACTTCAACCGGGCTGCAACCTACCGCGTCATCCTGGCTACGAGCCTGCGAGGAGCGGATGGGGCACAGCTTCTGGAAGCCTATGAATTGACTCTGAACACGGTCGGCTACATCGGCGTCACGGAGACCTTCCCTGCGCCGGGCAGCATGGAGATTCAGCCAGATACGACGCTGACGATCATCTTCAATCGCCCCGTCGTTCCGCTGACCATCCTGGAAGAGCGCGATACCCTGCCCGATCCCCTCACAATTTCCCCGCCGATTGTGGGGACAGGCGAATGGCTGAACACTTCGATCTATACCTTCGAGCCAGACGGTGCCTTCGCCGGGAACACGACCTATGAAGTCACGGTCAACGAAGGGCTGGAAGGTGTGGATGGTGCGGTACTGCGCGATGCCTACAGCTTCAGCTTCACGACGCAGCCGCCGAGGCTCGTAGAGTTTTCCCCCAACGCAGGTAGCGACGATGCGCGGCTGGATGGGCGCGTGCAGGTGCGCTTCAATATGGCGATGGATCGTGCCAGCGTGGAGGAGCGTTTTGCCCTCATCAATACGGAAACGGGCAATGCGGTTTCCGGCGAATTTGAATGGGCGGACGACGATGCGGGTTTCAGCTTCACGCCTGATGAAAATCTACAACTGGGTACGATCTACCAGGCCAGTTTTGAGGACGGCGTGCAGTCTGCCAGCGGTGGACCTGGCGGCTTGCAAGGCGAGGTCAGTTGGACATTTGCGACCGTGCCGGAACCATCTATCGTCAGCACCAGCCCACAGGATGGCGAGGACGACTCATCGCCCTACCGCGCTGGCTTCACCATCTACTTCGCCTCGCCGATGAATCCTGAAACGCTCGCTGACAGGATCACGATTGAGCCGGAGCCAGAGCGCGAACCGGGCTTCTACTATCGCGAGTGGAGCGACAGCTACGAGGTTTCCTTCCTGACATACCCCAGCGCCACCTACACCGTGACGATTGAGCCGGGGGCAGAAGATGTCTACGGCAACGTCATTGATGAAGCGTACACCTTCACGTATCGCACGCGCGAATACGACCCGGAGGTGAGCTTGAATACGCCGGGACCGCTGGGCTTCTACAACGCCTCGCGCCAGCCAACGCAGGTCTTTGTGAAATATCGCAACATGGAGACCTTCGACCTGCTGCTCTACGATGTGCCGCTGGAGCGTTTCGCCAGCCTCGCGACCAGCAGCAGCAGTTACTACTACGATTTGCCTGATAACCTCAACTTACCCGACGAGGCGCTCCTGCGTCGCTGGACGGTGGATGGCCGCGAGATTCCGGAGAACGCCCTGCGCTACGATCTGTTGGAATTCGGCTCGGATGTTTTCAGCCTGGACTGCGCCTCTGCGCTGCCGTCACGCCTCAGTGCGGGGGAAACAGCCCTGGTCATCACCGAACCTGACCCTGTGCGAGCGCGGGCGGCTCCCGTCGATGGCGAAATCGTCGAATTGCTCTACCGGGACTACGCCTTGACGATCCTCGACCGCGCCGTATGTGGTGAGGATGGCTTGCTCTGGTGGCCTGTCGAACTGCGCGATGGGACGCAGGCCTGGGTGGCAGAGAGCGTCGGCGAAGAGTACTTGCTTGCACCGCGCGACCCCGCCAGCGGCGTCGAAATTCCTGTCACGGATGCCGAAGGCGAAGCGCTGCCACCGGGCATCTACTACCTGGGAACACGCTCAGAACAATTCCGCGATCAAAGTCATATCATGATCGTGGCGACGGCGAATATTGTCCTCAAGAATTCGATTGACAGCGTGATGGCCTGGGTGACGGATGTGCAGAGCGGGCAACCCATCGCCAACGCCCCGGTCACGATCTACGCCCTGGGTTACCAGGAGGTCGCCAGCGGGACGACGGACGCCGACGGCATGCTGCTGGTGGATGTGCCACCGGAGGAGAGCGTCTACGAACGGTTCTTCGCCGTGCTGCAAACCGAGGAGCATTTCGGCGTCGGCTTCTCGGAGTTCACGCAGGGCATCGAACCCTACCAGTTCGAGCAGAGCTTCAACTTCTTCCCCGGTCTGTACCGGATCTATGCCTATACGGATCGCCCCGTTTATCGTCCGGGGCAGCCGGTATACTTCCGGGGCATCGCCCGCAGTCAGGATGATGTCAGCTACACTGCACCGGATTTGCAGACCATCCCGGTGACGATCCGCGATGACGGGGGCAACATCATCTTTGACGAAGAGCTGCCCCTGAACGAGTATGGCACTTTCGAGGGTGAGATCACGTTGGATGATGATGCGTCGCTGGGCTACTACTACCTCAGCGCGGAGCTACCAGGCCGCAATGAGCACGATCTCTCGACGGGCGGTGTCAGCTTTGCCGTCGCAGAGTACCGCCTGCCGGAATTCCAGGTGGAAGTCATCGCTGAAGAGCCGGAAGTTGTGCAGGGCGCGACCATCGAAGCGACGGTCAACAGCACCTTCTTCTTCGGTGGGGCAGTCAGCAATGCGCGGGTGGAATACACCGTCATCAGCGAGAACTATTTCTTCGACTACGAGGGAGAAGGCCGTTTCGACTTCGTGGATTACAACTACGATGCGGGGCCAAGCGCCTTCTACGCCAGCAGCACGCGCGGCGCAATCGCCAGTGGCAGCGACACCACCAACGAACAGGGCGAATTCACCATCGAGATTCCAGCGGAATTGGGGGATGTCTCGCAGAGCCAGAATTTCCTCATCGAAGCTACGGTGCGTGATGAAACCGGGCAGACAGTCGCGGGACGTACTACGGTGACGGTACATCAAGGCGAGGTCTACGTCGGGGCACGTGCCGAAAGCTACGTCAGCATCGCGGGAGAAGACGCCAACATCTTGATTGCGACGGTCGATTGGGACAGCGAAGCCGTCCCCAGTCAGACGGTGCAGGTGGAAGTCGTCGAACGGCGCTGGTCGAGCGTGCAGGAACAGGACGAACTGGGGCGCACGACCTGGGTCTACGATGTGGAAGAGATACCGGTGGCCGATGGTTCGGTGACAACCGATGCGGATGGACGCGCAACCTATAGCTTCAGGCCGCAAGAGGGCGGCGTCTACAAAGCTTATGTGACCACCCGTGACGAAAACGGCAATCAGGTCACATCGTCAACCTATCTCTGGGTCAGCAGCCGCAGCTATGTCTCCTGGCGTCAGCAGAACAGCAATCGTATTGAACTGGTCTCCGACAAAGAGGAGTACTCCGTCGGGGAGACGGCACAAATCCTGATTACATCGCCCTTCCAGGGAACCGCCGAAGCGCTGGTCACGGTTGAGCGTGGGGATGTCCTCTTCATGGAACGCATCACGATGGAGAGCAATTCGACCATCTACGAACTGCCCATTGAAGCGGACTACTCGCCGAATATCTTCGTCAGTGTGATGATCGTGAAGGGCGTAGACGAGAATAATCCGGTGGCGGGTTTCCGCATGGGCTACCTGCAACTGGGTGTAGATACCGAACAGCGGGAATTGAACATCGAGATCACGTCCGACGTGGATCGCGCCAGCCCACAGCAAACGGTAACCTATACCGTCCGCACGACGGATTGGCAGGGTGAACCCGTTTCGGCGGAGGTCGGTATCGGTGTGACCGACCTGGCGGCGCTCTCGCTGGCACCCTCCAACAGTCGCCCGATTCTGAACTACTTCTACGGCGACCAATCGCTGAGCGTGCGCACCTCCACGCCGTTGACCGTCAACACGGATCAACTGACCCAGGAAGTGCTCGACACGATCAAGGGCGGTGGTGGCGGCCTTGCAGGCGATGGCATCATCGAGATTCGCGGGGAATTCGTCGATACACCGTACTGGAATCCGAGCATCGTCACGGATGACAACGGCGAAGCGACCTTCGATGTGCGCTTGCCAGATAACCTGACAACCTGGCGACTGGATGCACGAGCGGTCACCCTCGCCCCGGATGGCAATATGCTAGTCGGGCAGGACACGTTCGACCTGCTCAGCACCAAACCGCTGATCGTGCGCCCGGTCACGCCGCGTTTCTTCGTGGTGGGTGATGAAGTCGTGCTGGCGGCAGTCGTCAATAACAACACTGATGAAGACCTGGAGACCGTCGTTACCATCGATGCAGCCGGGGTGACGCTCAACAGTGATGCGGCGCAGGTGGTCACCATCCCGTCGGGGGGACGTTCGCGCGTCACCTGGGATGCGACTGTGCAGGATGTCGATCACGCGCGGATGACCTTCACCGCCGATGCAGGCCAGTACAGCGATGGCAGCATCAGCGGTGTGAGCCTGGATGATGACGGTACGCTGCCCGTTTACAAGTACGAAGCGCCGGAAACCGTCGGCACGGCGGGGGTACTGCGCACAGCGGACAGCCGCGCCGAGAGCATCGTGCTGCCGCAGCGCTATGATGTGACGCAGGGTACTCTCACAGTGCAGGTGGATCAATCGCTGGCGGCGACTACATTGGATGGCCTGGAGTATCTGCGCATCTACCCGCACTACTGCACGGAACAGGTCGTCAGCCGCTTCCTGCCGAATATCATGACCTACCGCGCACTGAACGAACTCGGTCTGGCGGATCCTGATCTCGAAGATTCGCTCGATTTCTATACCACTCTCGGCTTGCAGAAGCTCTATGCTGAACAGCACACCAATGGTGGCTGGGGATGGTTCGTGCAATTGCGCAGCGATACGCTCGTTACGGCCTATGTGCTGATTGGACTGAGCGAGGCGCGGGCACAGGGCTACCCCGTGCCGGACTCGGTCATCGGCGCTGCACAAGACTACCTGCGGAACAACTTCACGGCACCCAGCGCCAATCAACCGACCTGGATGGCGAACCGTCAGGCCTTCATGCTCTACGCACTGGCACGTTCAGGCGCGCCGGATGTCCAGCGGAGCGCGGCGCAGTTCGAGTTTCGTGACAACCTGGGCATTTACGGGCGGGCACTGCTGGCGGAGACGTTCTACTACATCGACCCAACTGATACCGCGCGTAGCGATGTGCTCCTCAGCGACATTTCCAACGCGGCGATCACCAGTGCAGCCGGCATTCACTGGGAAGAAGACTTCCGCGACTTCCGCAACTGGAATACGGATACCCGCACAACCGCTCTGGTGTTGAGTGCGCTGATCAAGCTACGTCCGAACAGCGACTTGATCCCGAATGTGGTGCGCTACTTGATGGTGCAGCGGACGGCGGATGCCTGGGAGACCACGCAGGAGACGGCCTGGTCGGTGATGGCACTCACGGATTGGATGCTGGTTTCGAGGGAGTTGACGCCGGATTACAGCTACAACGTGACCTTCAACGATGACACCATCTTAGAAGGCGATGCGACGCCGGAAACGGTTCGGGATCGTGCGATGCTGCAAATTGACGTGAGCGAGATGCTGCAAGATGAGGCCAATAATCTGGTCTTCACGCGCACGGGCAGCAACGAGGGCGTGATGTACTACACATCTTATGTCGAGGTGTACCTGCCTGTGCCGGAAATCGAACCTGTCGATAACGGCATCATTGTAGAACGTCGCTATGTACGCGAAGATACCGAGGAAGTCATCACCGAAGCGCGAGTCGGGGAAGTCGTTGAAGTCCGCCTGACCATCGTTGTGCCCAATTCACTGCACTACGTCGTCATCACCGATCCGCTGCCAGCCGGTGCAGAGGGCATTGATCCCAATTTGCAGACCAGTGAGCAAATCG
Source organism: uncultured Anaerolineaceae bacterium (assembly GCA_964549915.1). GTDB lineage: Bacteria > Chloroflexota > Anaerolineae > Aggregatilineales > Phototrophicaceae > JAUZRW01. Next base: position 54,306 of record CAZJWX010000008.1, read on the forward strand.
GCACGCGCCCAGGCTTGGATAATGACAATCCGCTGCGCTATGGTTGGGGCTGGTGGTACTTCGGCGAGATTGAATTCCGCGACGAGGCAGTCAATCTCTACGCCGACTATCTGCCAGCCGGGACGTATGAATACGTCTACACCATTCGTCCCAGTGTGGAAGGCGTCTACAACGTGATTCCGCCGACAGCCCAGGAATTCTACTTCCCGGATGTCTACGGACGCGGCGCAGGTTCGACCTTCACGGTGCTGCCTGCGGAGGGATAACGTACATTGAAATTCTTCGTAGGGGTATGGTATATCATGCCCCTACATTGTTTGTGGAGAAAAACCGTGGCACTCTCTTTCTACGATGATAACGGTGATCGCTTTTTCCAGAATACCGCGCATATTGACGTAAATCACCTCTATGAACCCTTTTTGAAATTGCTCGAACCAGGAGCGCACATCTTGGAAGCTGGATGCGGCAGTGGACGCGATGCAAAAGCCTTCCTCGAACGCGGCTATCAGGTAACCGCTTTTGATGGCAGTGCGAAAATGGTGCAATTGGCTGCGGAATATACGGGGCTTCCAGTGCAGCACATGACCTTTCAGGAGATGGATTTTTCTGGCGAGTTCGACGGCCTGTGGGCGAATGCTTCGCTGCTGCATGTCCCGCTGAACGAACTGCCGGATGTCTTCCAGAAATGCATCGCAGCGCTGAAAATCGGCGGTATCTGGTATGCGGGCTTCAAAGAGGGGCAGCATCCGCGTACAAGCCCGGATGGTCGGCACTTCACGAACTTCACTGAGGCGACGTTCCGTGAATTCGCTGTGAATTTCCCTCAGCTAGCAATCCTTCAAATCTATCGCACGGAAGATGCGCGTCCCGAACGTGCTGGAGAATACTGGCTAAACGTCCTGCTGCGGCGCATCGCCTGAGAAAAGACTTTTACGCTATTGCTATAGGCGCGGTGCCCTGTTTCGCATTCGAATGCTGTAAAATACCTCTGTGAGAACCATCTCTGAAGTGAGGGAAGCGAATGGACACGCTGCAACCCGTGCGTGATGTGCTGCGCACTGGCGACAAAACCAGGGCGCAGGAACTAATTGAGAAGGTCATCCGCATTAGCCCCAGTGCGGAAGCCTATTATTTGTATGCGCTGGTGGGGCATAACGCGACGACCATCCAGACGCGGCTGCAAATGGCGCTGCAAGCTGACCCCACCTATGCGCCCGCGCTTGAATTTCGACAGCGCATCCAGCAAGCGATTGAGCAGGCCAGGTCAGAAGATGCTGCCGCAGAGCGTTATGTGAGACAGGCTGCACAGACGATCCTGGAAGAGCAGTTCGGTGTACCGAAACCCACTGCGCAGCGTCCGGAACGCGAAACGAACGTTTATGAAATGCTCTGGGACTGCCAGTTTTGTGGAACGAAGGGCAATCTCGGTCTGACGCATCGCTTCTGCCCCAATTGCGGCGCACCTCAGAATCCAGATACGCGCTATTTCCCCTCCGACGAAGACAAGGTCGCAGTCTACGATCATCAGTATGTGGGTGTGGATCTCACCTGCGGCAATTGCGGCGAATTGAATGGCGCGGCGGCAGAATTCTGTGGGCAGTGTGGTGCGCCGCTCACCGAAAATGCCAGGCAGGCCAGCATGCTTGGTTCACAGGTTGTGGCAGCCGATGAATCCTTCGAGTCGAGCGGATCACGTGATGTGGTCAAAGAGAAGTTCGACGCGGAAATGCAGCGCATCGGTGCGCAAGCCGCGCCGGAGAAACGCAAACGCGGCGGCTTCAACATCTGGATAGCGGCAGTCATCGGTATTGTCATCCTGGCTGTCGGCATCCTCGGCTTCCTCTTCTCTCGCACCGAAGAGGTGACAGTGGAAGTCACCGGGCATACCTGGGAGCGCAGCATCCAGATCGAAGAATATCGCAGCTTCACGACGCGCAGTTGGCGTGATTCGCCTCCTATTGGCGACAGTGTCTCAATTCGCCTTGGCTCCTGTGACCGCGAAGTGCGCAGCTACAATCAAGTTGCAGCAGGGCAGGAATGCGACCGCGTGCGCGTCGATCAAGGCGATGGCACCTTCCGCGAGGAACAGCGGTGCCGCACAATCTACGAGCAAGAACCCGTCTACGATGATATGTGCACCTGGACGGGCTTTCGCTGGGAGAATATTACCCCTGCACAGGACACAGGTAACAGCCTTGCGCAGTCCCCGGCCTGGCCTGTAATCGACCTGGACGAATGCACGACGCGGCGCGCAGGTTGCCAGCGCGAGGCGGGACGCAGCGAGAATTACTTCGTGATCTTCGATGGGGAATATCGCTGTTCGTATTCGCAGGCGGTCTGGGAAGATATTCCGGTGGGGTCTCGCTGGACGGGGCAGCTTCGCTCAATGACCAATTCGCTGCTCTGCGAAACGCTCGTACAGCAGTGAGGTGCCTGCAGCGGGCGATTCAGGAATAGTAGCCATCAGTGTGCCATCAGGATGAAGCCACTGGCGTGGATTTGCCATTCCACTTCTCACACAAAACAACAGTGTTGAGGCCAGGACAGGCTACAAGGGATACCTGATTAAACAAGAACAGGGTTTCGTTTTGCCAGCACATTCCCAGCATGTTCAAGGTGCTCTGACCCGCTGCGCGTAGCGCCCCTGTGTGAGCGCCGGCGGTTCAATTGCTGGTAATCAACGGCTACAGAACAAAGCCTACTGCCCCCGAACCTGAGGCATATCATTCATGAGTCGCCCCTACAGATACTTTAGAATGTCACGGATAGGTCGTTGTAGCCTCTGCGCTGACGAATTCGTGAATCATTCGGTTCACGTCGTCAGCTTCGTCGTGTTGAATCCAGTGTGATGCTTCCGGGAAGAAGACCAATTCCCCTTCCTCGCAAAGCGCGATACTCGGTTCAGCCAATTCCTTGCCCAGGGCTGTGTCTTGCTCCCCCCAGAGCATCAAGGTAGGCACGGTGATTCGTATCTTCTCAGCGACGGCGGCGGCGTTCCCGTCAATCACATTGCGGCTGAGGGCGCGATACCAGTTGAGCATGGCGGTCAGCGCACCGGGCTGCCCCCAGGCAGTACGATATTGTTCGAGGTCTTCGTCGCTGAAGCTGTGCGGGTGTCCGATGCTGTTCATGCCCTGGATCATCGCCTGATATTCGTTGAAGCTGAGCACGGCTTCCGGCAGGCCAGGAATCTGGAAGAAGCCCATGTACCAGCTCTTGAACAACTGCGCGATGTTGCCGCCCCGGAAGGCATCAATCATCACGCTAGGGTAGGGTACGTTGAGGATCACGAGTTTTTTCAGCCGTTCGGGATAGTTGCGCGCCACCCACCAGGAGACGGCGGCTCCCCAGTCATGCCCGACGAGCGTAACCTGCTCGTATCCCAGCGCGTCCATCAGGCCAACGGCATCCGCCGCCAGATGATCGATGCGGTAGGCGTCAACGCCTTCGGGTTTGTCGCTGAGGTTGTAGCCACGTTGATCCGGCGCGATAACGCGGTATCCCTGTTCGGCAAGGTACGGAATCTGGTTATGCCAGCCATACCAGAATTCCGGGAAACCGTGCAGCAGCAGGATCGGCTCGCCGTCGGCTGGCCCCGCCGTGACGACGTGCAGTTGAATGTCCCGTACGCGCACGAACTGCTTTTCGATATGTTCCATTGCTTCAATCCCGTTCTCTTACAGACAGGTCAATCGGGTGTATTGTATCGCGCTTGCCAGGGCAGCGGACGATATTCACCTGCGTAGGCGGCGCAATGCGGCACGTGCGCGAGGCCAGAGCTGCGTGTATGTGTTGTAGAGCAGTTTGTTCGGTGCATAATCCCAGGCTCCCAGACGCCGCTCAACCGTGCCCCGGAATCCGCGCTTGAAGACGTAGACACCCCACATGGGGTCATCTTCTGTGAACTCGTCCGGCGCGCCCCACATATCGTACACCTTGTACCCCTGTGCCTTCGCCCATTTCATCGCTTCCCATTGAAGGGCATAGGTTGGCATCCGCTGGCGCTCTTCGCTACTGGATGCGCCGTAGAAGTACCAGCAGGTTTCGCCGAAGTGAAACAGAATCACATGCGCGAGAGGCTTGCCATCATATTCGGCAATCAAGGCATGGGCGAGTCCGGCTTCCATGAATTCGCGCCAGAGCTTCTGGTAATACTCCGGCGGACGAACCAGAAATTCGTTGCGTTCTCCGGTTCCTGCATACAGCTGGTAGAGAGTCTCCAGGTCGTCGGTTCCAGCAGGGCGGATCGTCACATCTTGTTTGGCGGCTGTGCGGACTTTGCGCCGCGTGTTGGCGGACATTGCCCCCAGAATCTTTTCTTCACTGTGGGTCAGCTTGATGGTGATGGTATTGCGGAATTGCACCTGATCGTCGCTGAAGCGCCAGCCGCCAGCCTGCAAGGCCGCTAACAAACTGTCTCCCGGCTCTTGCATCTGGTCTTCATAATCTTCTTCGCCGGGGATGCCTGTCGCATAGGTAATATCCGGGTCAATCTTGAGCCAGATGGCGTTGTGTTCCCGCGCTTTCTCTTGCAGCAAATCCAGCACATCGTCGGATACGTTGGGATCATCATAGTCGATGGCCGGGCCTTTCGGCGCATACATCACGCTGAAAGGGCCGATCTTTCGCTCCCCAATGCTGCACAGGCCGACGACTTCTTTTTCGCCTTCGTACTGAAATGCCCAACGATGCGGGTACCAATCCGTCGTCTCGTGCTTGAATTGACCCCACTCCCACGTTTGTAGCACATGGGGGCGCGGCATCTTTCGCAGCAGGCTATTCCATTCGTCTCGGTCTGTAATTTCAATGATTGTCAACATGCGGATCATTGAACCACAACGGCAGATACGAATACAGTGGCAATCTCAGCGCATCTCACCCCGCACGGGGCGATCTTCGATTCCCAGGAAGCGCTCAATTTCCTGTTCGATGAACAGGGCTTGATCTGCGGTGGACAAGTTGCCGAGCAACCGCTGCGTTTTTCCACCGGGTACGACTATGTTCAAGGAGTATGTGTAACTCGTGCCGTTTTTGCTGCTGTGAACGTGTCGTCTGGTGTATAACTGCTCAATGTCTGCGCAGCCAATGTACTTGCCCGGAAACGGAATCGGCTTATGTTGGATGACAACAGCCTGCGCATCGACTTCAATTGCAGTGCTGTTGACGAGGTTGAAGACGACATACGCGATCAGGAACAGCCCCACCGCGATAAATGGTAGCAGAAACCAGACTGGCGTGTTATTCAAGTCACTGAATACCGGAACGAAAACCCCCCAGATCATGCAGTTCCAGAGGACAGCAAAGATGAGCAGGAAAATCGTACTCCAGTGAAACCAGCGCCGCTGGATCAAGAGACGGCTGCCACTGCTATCAATGGTAATGCCAGACGGCATGGGAATGTCGATCAGTTCCTTTTCATGTTCATGCTTGGGTTTTGCCGATACACCTTCGTACATATCCGCGAAACTGAAAACGGCGTCGCATTGATCGCACTTCGCCATCATGTTGTCCAGGTTGACGTTCTCCGCTTTGATCGGCGCACCACATTGACGGCAGTATATCTGCATGACTGTTATCCCTTCTTCACGTCCCACGTACAAGAATTCGGTACAATGAGATCAGCATGCGTGTCCTGTGCGGATGAAACTACAAAAGAAATGATACACGACAATGAGCGAACCCAAGAAGAAAAAACTCACCGGACAGCAAGCCGAGTTAATGCGTGCGCTGGACATTACCCCCGAAGACATTGACGCCAACGATGCGGGCTACATTAGCGACCATCAACGTGCAACGGTCGTGCGACGGCAGTGGTATCGCTGGTGGCCGTTCTTGATCCCGACAGCGATTTTCGCTGTGATGCCGATTATCTTCATGGTCATCGCGGCGACGGAGGCAGAAGCCATGCTGCCGATGGTATTCACTTCACTCGGCTTCTGGATCGCAGCAGCGGGATTCGGCGGAGCAATCTGGTGGCAGTGGTTGCAACTCCAGAAGGATCTGCGAAAGAACGAAGTCCATACGGTGCAGGGAATTGCCGTCGTCAACGTGAACCGGACGAGCAACAGCAGTATTTCCCATCTGGAAATTGGTGGACTCAAGCTCAAGGCCAGCCCGGATGTCCTGCTACGTGTGCGCCACCTCGATCCCTATGTGGTGCATTACCTGCCGGAAAGCAAAGTCATTCTCTCCATGCAGCACATTGACGAAGATCAGAACATTCGGCAGGGTGAGGCCGAAGCTCGCCTGGCGGATGCAGTAGGGGATGAGGATGTAGATAGAGCCTATGGTGAAAATGCGGGACAGGCGGAAAATCATTCGTGATTGCTCTCGCTGCCTTCTCGTCACATCCGTTCGACTTGCTTCGCAAGTACGGGGTCTTGCATGATCTCCCAGGCAATGTTGAGATCGAGTGTGAAGCCACTTGCGTGGATTCGCCATTCCACTTCTCACACAAAATAGCCCGTATGGTGGCCAGGACAGGCCAGAAGGGACACCTCGTTAAATAAGTGATGGATACACCACGCGCTGCTGTAAAACGCTGTCTATCGCCTGGCAGCCCGTTAGTCTCTCTACTTTTCGCTGGTACTAATCATGGGATGCCTTCATCACGTTCAGAATAGAGTGTGCTGAGGATGTCGTCTCGTGCCCGGGTTTTCACACGTCACTTCCGTATTCTCAGCGCTGCCAGATAGGCCGCGTACACCACCCGATTGTATACGAAATCCCAGGCTCCCGCGCTGCGAACCACAGCGCCACCCCAGCCACGTTTGAAGCGATAGACTCCCCAGAGACCGTCATTGCGCTCCTCAAAGTGTTCTTCCAGCGCTTCGGGGTCTTCATCGGGCACGCCCCACATATCGTAATATGTGCAGCCGCGTTCCTGTGCCCAGTGGATCGCCTCCCACTGCACGCCGTAGCTCGCCATCAACTTGCGCTTGTGGTTGTTGGATGCGCCCTCCAGATACACAGCCGTATTGCCCACTGCGAAGGCGAAATTTGCCGCCAGTAAATCGCCTTCGTGTTCCGCCAGGAAGAGTGCAGCGTGATCCGGCACGAACAAGTCATACATCCGCTCGAAGTAGCCCGGTTCATGCACGCCGAATTCGTTGCGCTCCCCGGTGATGCGCATCAGTTCCGTGAATTTGGGCAGGTCTTCGGGTGTGGCCTGGAAATAGTGGACATCGTTTTTGTAGGCTTTGCGGATGTTGCGGCGCGTCCCCTGGTTCATCCGTGCCTGCATTTCGTCATCGCTCCCCATGATGTCGATGAGCACCGTGCGCGGGGGCTGCACTCGCTGGGGGCTGCGCTGGAACCCCCACTGTGCCGGATCATGGTCGAAGAACAAACCCGGTTCCCATTTAAGAAAGGCCGCACCATGCTCTCTCGCGCACTGGTGCACCGCATCCAGCAAGGCAGGCCAGAGGGCTTCGTCCGTGACGTAGCCCCCATAAGGAAGATAGGCCATCGTGCCCAGATGCAGCGGCAGCGGACGGAAGAGAAGCTGTGCCCCGGCGGCAAGTTCATCCCCCCGCATCAACGCCACGCGATCCGCCGACCAGCCATAGGCTGACTTCTGTTCACCCCAGGCGGAAAGCTGTAAAAAGTGTGCACGGGGCTGCCGCAAGACGAAGGCGTTCCATTGTTCGTGTGTGGGGGGCTGGGCATTCATGGCGTTCTCATCACTCCTTCAGCGAGACAGGGCGGAACGGTAGTGCAAGCTGTGAGTCAGTGCAAGAGGTGATCTGGTGTTACCTCATATGTAAGCTGTGCAAATGTTGGGAATCTGTTATCGCAACGTTGCGTAGTCTCTTTGTGAATTCGCGGCCTTATGCTACAATCCCGCCTGTTTGTGTCAGTTTCTGTGAGCACTATATGAGTCGTTGCGCCCTCTAACTGGCAATGTTATACTAAGCCAGCTTTGTGAGAAATGGCGCAATCGAACCATGCCATTGCGCACCACAGTTACGATTCATTTCTTTCCAATTGACCGATTCTGAGGAGTATTCGCTCCATGGATGTATTGAATCAATGGGCTTTTGTGGGTGTTCTTTTTTTGATCGCACCGATCTTCCCGATGCTCCCGATTGGGGCGTCGTTGATCCTGGGCCCACGCAAGCCAAATGTCCTCAAGAGCCAGACGTACGAATGCGGTGTCGAGACGATTGGCGATACCTGGGTGCAGTTCCGCGTGCAGTACTACATCTATGGCCTGGTCTTTCTGGTCTTCGATGTGGAAATGGTGCTGTTGTTCCCCTGGGCGGTGGCCTATAACCAGCTTGATCTCTTCGCATTCGGGGCAGGCTTTTTATTCATTTTCCTCCTGGCGGATGCTCTCATCTACGCCTGGAAAAAAGATGTGCTGGCCTGGAACTAAGGCGAGGAGGTAGAGTTCGTTATGGATTGTGTTGGCCTTTGTGAGTTTGCGAGTAATCTGGGCGTTGCCGATCCGAGCCTTGCGCGGTTTGTGGGCTTGCTCATCGGTGTCCTCCTCGTAACGGGTATTCCCCTCATCACGGTCATCTGGTTGATTTGGGCTGAGCGCAAGATTGCAGCGCGTATTCAGGATCGCATCGGTCCCAACCGTGTCGGTCCTTTCGGCCTGATCCAGACTTTTGCAGACCTGGTCAAGTTGCTCCTCAAGGAAGACATCACACCGCAGGCAGCGGATCGGCTCCTCTATAATGTTGCGCCGATCATTTCCTTTGCCTCGGTGGTTTTAATCTGGGGTGTGATTCCCTTCGCCCCAGCTTCTGTAGAACCGGGTGCATATGTTGGTGTTGACCTGGACATCGGCGCGTTGTATTTCGTGGCGGTGGCTTCGCTGGGTACGCTGGCGATCATGATGGCGGGCTGGGCGAGCAACAACAAGTACGCGCTGCTGGGTGCGTTCCGCGTAGTGGCGCTGTTGGTAAGCTACGAGATTCCGCTGGTCTTCGCCCTGGTGATCCCCGTGATGCTGGCAGGCAGCATGTCGATGGTGGACATCATCAACGCGCAAAGCCACATGTGGTTCATCTTCATGGCACCGCTGGCGGCGGTTTTGTTCTTCGTCTCGTCCCAGGCGGAAACAGGCCGCGCTCCCTTCGACCTCATCGAAGCGGAGTCGGAACTGGTCGCTGGCTTCAACATCGAATACAGCGGCATGAAGTTCGGCATGTTCTTCGCTGGTGAGTTCTTGCACGTCTTCACCAACGGCATATTGATGGCCATCCTCTTCATGGGCGGTTATCTGGGGATCTTCTCCGATGTGCCGATCATCGGCTTCCTGTGGTTGGGGCTGAAGGGCTTTCTGTTCTATTTCGTCTTCCTCTGGCTGCGTAATACAGTGCCCAGGCTGCGCATTGACTTCGTGATGCAGTTCAACTGGTTCTTCCTGGTGCCGATTTCGATCATCAACGTGCTGCTGACAGCGCTGATCTTGAAGGTGATGCAGGAATTGGGCATGGCTCCGGTGAACTTCGCGGAATCCAGCCTGGGTGGTGTGCTGCCGGTGACCCTGGCGCTGTTGTTGAAGGACATCATCATCATCGGCGCGATCCTGGGGCGTGTGGGCGCTGAGGGGCGACAGGCTCGGCAGGCACAGGCACGCGCGGAAGAGGAACTGCTGGCTGCGGGCGCGGCTGGTGACTAACGAGGGAGACGAGGGAGACTTATGGAAAATGTGAATTTCTTCTTGGCGGCTGCCTTCATCATCTTCTCCGCGTTGACGTTGGGCGGTGGGTTGGCGGTGGTCACCAATCGCAACCTGTTCCGGGGAACGGTCTGGTTGATGCTGAGCCTGTTCGGCGTGGCGGGGTTGTTCGTCCTGCTCAGTGCGCCCTTCCTGGCGGCGGTGCAGGTGCTGGTCTACATCGGCGCGATTGCCATTCTCTTCACCTTCGCCGTGATGCTCACGCGCAGCCTGACGCAGCTTCGGGTGCGGTATAACCGCGTCTGGGCGAATGTGGTCGGTGCTGCGCTGCTCTTCGTGCTGCTGATGGTGGGTGTGATCTGGCCTGTCTGGGGCAGCAATCCGGACCTGGCGCAGCCGATCAGCCCGATTGTGGCGTCGACGACTGACCTGGGCATCGCCCTGGTGGATCGTGAAGGCTTTGTGCTGCCGTTCGAAGTGGCTTCGCTGCTGCTCACGGCGGCGATGATCGGGGCGATTGTGATCGCCCGTGACGTTGAAGACGAATTCTGAGGGAGCACAGGCATGCTTATTCCGTTATGGATGTATTTGACAGTTGCGGCGGCATTGTTCAGCCTGGGAGCCTTCGGGGTGTTGGCGCGGCGCAATGCAGTCGCCGTGCTCATGGGTGTGGAATTGATGTTGAATGCAGTCAACATCAACCTCGTGGCCTTCTGGCGCTATACCGCGCCAGAAGCGACCAACGGGCTGGCGTTCGCGGCGTTTGTCTTCGTGATCGCTGCTGCAGAAGCCGCCGTCGGGCTGGCTATCATTATCAGTGTGTATCGCAATCGGCATTCGGTCATCCCGGAAGAAGCCGATCTGCTGCGCGGCTAGGGGGTTAAGGACTTATGGTTGATCTCAACGTATTACCCTGGCTCGTTCCGCTGGGGCCGCTGCTGGCGTTTGCGATCATCTCGCTGACGACATTGGGCATCAAGGCGTTCCAACGGAATTTCGCCGCGCCCAACAACAGCATCAAAGCGACTGACCATCATTACGGCGGGCATCACCCGGATTACGGCGGAATGGATGTGCCGTATCAGCCGGATTGGTTCCGCGTCTTCGCCATTGTGGTGGGCATGAGTGGTGCGACGGCGGCGCTGCTGATGAGCCTGAACATCGTCTTCGGCGCGTTGAATGAATTTGGTGCCGGAACGTTTGGCAAAATGGGGTCGGTGTACGCCAACAGCATCGCCTGGATGGCGACAGGCAGTGATGTCGCGTCGGCCTTCCGCATCGGCACGCTGGTTGATCCGCTGACTGCGATCATGCTCTTCATGGTGCCGATTGCGGTGCTCTGCATTTTCATCTACAGCATCGGCTACATGGCGCATGATCCGCGCCAGGCCAGGTTCTTCGCGCTGATCTCGCTCTTCGCGGGCGCGATGCTGACTCTGGTGGTGGCCGATAACCTGCTGCTTCTCTTCATCGGCTGGGAAGTCATGGGCTTCTGTTCATACAGCCTGATCGGTTTCTGGTACGAGAAGAAGAGCGCCTACAATGCCGCGATCAAGGCGTTCACCGTCACCCGCGTGGCGGATGTTGTCATGCTGCTGGGCATTGCTTACCTCTACTACGTGACGACACAGATTGTCGGCGCAGATGGCAACTTGCTCTTCCCCGGCGGTACGCTCGATTTCCGCGACATCCTCTACAATCCGGCAGTGCTGGAAGCGCTTGGCACGACCCCGGCGATCATCTTCGGCGGCTTCGGCATCAGTGCTGCGGGCTTGATCGGCATCTTCCTGATTATCGGTACGATCGGTAAGTCAGCGCAGTTCCCGCTGCACGTCTGGCTGCCGGACGCGATGGAAGGCCCGACCCCGGTCAGCGCAATGATTCACGCGGCTGCTATGGTCAGCGCGGGTGTGTACGCGGTCATTCGCATGTATCCGCTCTTCGTCGGCGCAGTTGGCGACCCACATCATGGCGGGTTCACCTCGCCGCTGCTGCTGATGGCGATTGTCGGCTCCTTTACGGCACTCTTCGCTGCGACGATGGGTGTCGCACAGCGCGATGTGAAGGCAGTGCTGGCCTATTCGACGATTTCGCAGTTGGGTTTCATGGTGGCGGCGCTGGGTATCGGTGCCTACATCGCCGCAGCCTTCCACCTGATCACGCATGCCTTCTTCAAGGCGCTGCTCTTCATGGCATCGGGTTCAGTCATACACGCGATGGAACACGGCGAACACCATGTCCACGAACACGCACACGGGCATGGTCATGGCGACGATCATCATGAAGATCATGCCATTGATCACGCCGAAGAACATGCGATCCCGGAAGATGCCGAACACCATGCACATGCGCCGGAACATGTGCCGCACGCGCCGCACTTCGACCCGCAGGATATGTTCAACATGGGCGGCCTGCGCCACAACATCCCGGTGACCTGGATCACCTTCTTGATCGGTGGTCTGTCGCTGGCGGGCTTCCCGCTCATCACGGCGGGCTTCTGGTCGAAAGACGAAATCCTGGCAGAAGCCTGGCTGGGTACGACCAAGGGCTATGGCCCGCAGGCGCTGGTCTTCTTCATGCTGGCGATTGCGGCCTTCCTGACGGCTTTCTACACCATGCGCCAGCTTGGCCTGACGTTTTGGGGCGAGCACCGCACAGAGGAAGCCAAACATGCCGGACTCGGCGGGATGTACAGCGTCGTCAGTATCGCGATGCAGCTTCCGCTGATCATTCTGGCGTTCTTCGCGCTGTTCGCGGGTTTCATCGGCGTGCCGGAAGACTTTCCACTCTTCGGGGCGATCTTCTCGCCAGAGCATAACTACTTCCACCACCTCGTAGCGTATTCGCTGCCGTCTGTCGTGGGGCCTGCTGGCGAAATCTTCCGTGTGGAAGCCCCGGCCTTCAACCTGATCCCGGTGGGTACGTCCTTCCTGGTGGCGCTCGGCGGGTTGTACGCGGGTTGGCTGCTGTACTGGCGCAAGCCGCTGAAAGCGGGCGAAGAAGATCCGCTCATCGGCATCATCGGTCGCCCGATCTACAACATGTTGCTGAATCGCTACTACTTTGATGACCTGTATGATGCGGTCTTCGTCAAGCCCTCTCAGTGGGTGTCACGGCAGATTGTCGTCTTCCTGGATAAGGGCATCATTGACAGCATCCTGCACGCGATTGCGGCCTTCTTCACCTGGCTGGGCGATTTCATCAAGGTGATGAATGCCTGGCTGATCGACGGTGTGGGCGATGGGATCCCACGCATGATCTACGCCTTCGGTGGCTGGCTGCGCGGGACACAGTCCGGGCGCGTACAGCAGTATCTATTGATTGTTCTCGTGGCGCTGCTGGTGATCGGCGCGATTCTCGCGATCGCCGTCGGTGCTGTCGTGGCACAGTAAGGGGGAACTGCGTTGTCTGTATTTGGAATCGATATTCTCACGATCCTGATCCTGGCCCCGGCCTTTGGGGCGCTGCTGGTGGCGGCGCTTCCTCCCAATAAGTGGCTGGCGCGCATCACCGCACTGGGCATCGCGACGGTCATCGGCGTGATCTCGCTGATCGTCTTCGCCCAGTACGTACAGAATGCGCCCGGCGTCGGGGAAAACCAATTCCTGTTCGAAGCGCGATACCGCTGGTTCAGCGTTCTCGGTGCATCCTGGCATGTCGGTATTGATGGCATCAGCGCGACGATGATGCTGCTCACGGGCCTGCTGACTCCGCTGGCGATCCTCATCAGTTGGGAAGTCAGCGACCGTCCGAACGCGCATCTGGCGCTGCTGCTGCTCTTCGAAACGGGTTCGATGGGCGTCTTCCTGGCGATGGACTTGATGATCTTCTTCCTGTTCTACGAGCTGTCGCTGGTGCCGATGTACTTCCTCATCAACCAGTGGGGCAGTTTGCCGAAACCAGGTGCGAAGTACACGGGGCGCTACTACGCTTCGACCAAGTTCATGATCTACTCCATCGGCGGTACGCTGGGGATGCTGCTGGCGACGCAGCTCATCGGCTTCACCACGGGAACCTACGAAATTGCGGAGATTGCCAGCCGCACCGGGGAATGGCTCAGCCGCTCGGCTGCGGAGACGGCCTTCCTAGGCATCAGCGTAGGCACGGTCAAGGCGCTGGCTTTCTTCGGCTTCTTCGTGGCCTTCGCCATCAAAGTGCCCATCTGGCCTTTCCATACCTGGCTGCCGGACGCACACGGTGAAGCGCCCACCGCAGGCTCGATGCTGCTGGCAGGCGTGATGCTCAAGCTGGGTGCTTATGGCTTCTTGCGCCTCGTGGTGCCCTTCTTCCCGGATGTCTGGGTGGCGGAACTGCCGCTGATCGGCTTCAACTGGGCGACGGGCTTCGCCTTCCTGTCGATGCTCGGCATCGTCCTGGGGGCCTTCGCTGCCTTCGGTCAGAATGATATCAAGCGTCTCGTCGCCTACAGTTCCGTGAACCATATGGGTTTCGTGGGCATCGGCATCGCGGTCTTCGCCTTGCTCTACAGCCAGGCTTACATGGCGGGCGAGAGCGCCGTTGCCGCAGGCAGCATGATTGATGCGGTCACGGCGACCAATGGGGCAGTGTTGCAGATGTTCAATCACGGCCTGAGTTCCGCCGGTATGTTCTTGCTCGCAGGTGGCCTCTACCACAAGACGCACACGCGCGACCTGAACGAATATGGCGGCTTCTGGGTGAAAGCGCCGATCTTCGGTGGTATGTTCATCTTCATGAGCATGTCCAGCCTCGGTCTACCGGGACTGAACGGCTTCGTCAGCGAATTCCTGGTGGTGCGTGGCACGTGGCCTGTCTTCACCTGGATCACGGTGCTTTCGATGATCGGCTTGCTCTTCACGGGTAGTTACATCCTCAAGGGTATTCGCTCCGTGCTGCACGGACCGTTCAACCTGCATTGGAAGGATTACCGCCTGGAAATTGAGCGCACGGAATTTATCGCGGTGCTGGTGTTGGGGATCTTCATCTTCCTGACGGGGCTGTGGCCCAACTGGATTTTGACGACCATCAACACGAGCGTGACCACGTTATTGAATGGGATAGGGTAAGCACATGGATTTTAACTTTCCGATCCTGAGCGCTCTCATCTGGATACCGATTGTCGCGGGTGTGCTGATCCTGTTCATGGATCAAAAGCAGCGCGATCTGTATCGCGGTGTGTCGATCGCTGCGGCGACCGTCACACTGGCATTGAGCGCGACGGTCTTTTTCACCTATGGCAGCAACGTGCAGCAGGCAGCGGCGGACGCAGAGGCCGCCGGGCTGGTGGATGCCGATGCCTCTGAGAACGTCGGCTTCTATGCCGGAATGACGCCTTTGATTGACGAAGAAATCGGTGCCAGCGAAGCGACGACGGCCTTCGATCAAGCATTGGCCTTCGAAGAGCGCGTGACCTGGGTGCCCGAAGCGGGCATGGCTTACCACCTGGGGGTGGATGGCCTCAGCGCCCCGATGGTATTGCTGACGGGTATGGTGGCGGTAGCCGGGGTGCTCATCTCCTGGAATATCGTTGACCGCCAGCGCGAATTCATGGCCTTCTTCATGCTGCTGGTAGCCGGGGTGATGGGTGTCTTCATCAGCGTGGATCTCTTCCTGCTGTTCTTCTTCTACGAATTGGCGATCTTCCCCATGTACATCCTGATTGCGGGGTGGGGCTGGGTGAAGCTGCGCGAATATGCGGCGATGAAGCTGACACTCTACATCCTGATCGGCTCCGTGATTTCGCTGGTTGGCGCGATTGCCCTCTACTTCACCGCTGGTGCGTACTTCGCGGGGGATGGTCAGGCCGTCTTCGATGCGGCGTTGGCCTCTGGCTTGCTGCCTGCCGACTCGTCGCCGTACAGTTTCAGCATCGTGCAGTTGACGCTGGCAGCCGAAAACGGTGCCTTTGACATTCCACTGTTAGGCACGACGTTCGCTAAAGTCTGGTTCCCCTTCATCTTCATGGGGCTGGCGGTGCTGGCGGGTGTCTTCCCCTTCCACAACTGGTCGCCGGATGGGCACGTTGCTGCGCCGACGGCGGTTTCGATGATCCACGCGGGCGTGCTGATGAAGGTCGGCGCTTTTGCGGCGCTGCGCGTCGGTGTGCAGCTTCTGCCTGAAGGTGCCATCGTTCACCTGCCCTGGATCGTCTTCCTCACGCTGATTAACGTGGTCTACGGCGCGTTGATTGCTTTCCGCCAACGCGACTTCAAGTACGTCATCGGCTTCTCGTCTGTGTCGCACATGGGGCTGGTGAGCATGGGCTTCGCCACCATGAACCTGACCGGGATGACCGGGGCGGGCTTGCAGATGTTCAGCCATGGCGCGATGACTGCGCTCTTCTTCGGCTGTGTGGGTATGGTCTATGATCGTGCTCACACCCGCGACATCCCCAGCCTCGGCGGCTTCATGAAGGTCATGCCCTGGGTGGGCTACTTCTTCATCATTGGTGGTCTCACGAGTATGGGTATGCCCGGTTTGAGCGGTTTCATCGCCGAATTCCCGATTTTCCAGGGGATGTGGGCGGCCTCGGAGAGCGTCACATTGAGCATTGGCGGTTTCCAACTGACGAACTACTACTCGATCATTGTGATCTTCGCGGCGCTGGGTATTGTCATCACAGCAGCCTATGTGTTGCGCGTGACCGGGCAGGTCTTCTTCGGCGAATTCGACCGCGAGAAGTACCCGGATGTCGGCGACATTGCGATCACAGATCGCGTCGTGCTGCTGCTGTTGGGTGTGCCGCTGGTTGTTCTGGGCATGTATCCGGCTGTGATGGCACCCATGATTACCGTCGGCGTCGAACCTGTTGTACGCCTGCTAGGGGGGATGTAACGCATGACTATCCTGGAATTTCTCGCAGAGAGCTTGCCAGTCATCGCGCCGGAAATCGGCCTGACGGTGCTGGCAATCGTCATTCTGCTCATCGACAGCTACCGCCCCGAGGCGAAGGCCAGGATCGGCTATGTGGCAGCGCTGGTAATGGCGCTGCTCGCCGTGACCCCCTTTGTGCCGGGGTGGGCACCGGAGCCGGGAACCAGCGAATTGTACTGGGGCGGTATGATCCGCCACGATTTGCTGGCGCAGATCTTCAAAGTGATGGTGCTGTTCGCCGGGGCGATCACCAGCCTGATGGCCGTCAAAGATAGTGACGCCGGACAGCGCGGCGAGTTCTACCTGATCATCACAATCAGCACCCTGGGTGCCTGTCTGCTCTCCGCCTCTGCTGACCTGATTATGGTCTTCGTCGCGCTGGAGACAGTCACCATCCCGCTCTACATTCTGGCGGCCTTCAAGCGTACGGATAGCAAATCTGCCGAGAGCGGTATGAAGTATTTCCTCTTCGGCAGCTTTGCATCGGCGATCCTGCTGTATGGCTTCAGCCTGCTCTTCGGCTTCAGCGGCGAGACGCGCCTGGATTTGATCGCGCAATCGCTCGGTGAAGGCGGCATCCTCGGCGACAATATCTTCCCGGCGCTGGTGGCGATGACGCTGGTTCTGGTTGGCTTCGGCTTCAAGATCAGCGCCGCGCCCTTCCACTTCTGGACGCCGGATGTGTACGAAGGTGCGCCGACCCCGGTGACGGCTTTCGTCAGTGTCGCGAGCAAGGCGGCGAGCTTCGCCGTGTTGATGCGCTTCTTCCTGGCGGTCTTCCCGGCATCGGAATATGAGGCGCTCTGGACAGCGCTGATTTCCATCGTGGCCATCGTTTCGATGACCCTGGGTAATGTGTTGGCGCTGCGCCAGCGCAGCATGAAACGCATGCTGGCGTATTCGTCCATCGCCCAGGCAGGCTATGCACTGATCGGCGTGGCGGCGCTGAGCGCGACGGACGAAGCGGTGACGGCAACGGCGGTTTCGTCGGTGGCCTTCTACATGTTCATGTACACCTTCAGCAACCTGCTGGTCTTCGCCGGGGTGATCCTCTTCAGTGAAAGCGCCAATACGGAGAACATCCCCGAATACGCCGGGATGCAGCGCCGCAGCCCCTGGCTGGCGGTGACCATGACGGTCGGCTTGCTGTCGTTGGCGGGTATTCCGCCAGCAGCCGGGTTCTTCGGCAAGTTCTTCCTGTTCCAGGCTGCTGTGCAGGCGGATCTGGTACTGCTGGCGGTGGTGGGCGTGCTGAATAGCATCATCGCGCTGTACTACTACCTGGTCGTTGTCAAGATCATGTGGGTTGATCCGGGCAAGGATGAAGATGTGGCGATTGGCATTCCGGCCCCGTTGGCCTGGACGTTTGGTGTGGCTTCGATCGCGGTTTTGATCCTGGGCGTCGTCCCGACCCCGGTGATCGACTGGGCGCGTGAAGGTGCGCGGGCCATCGCAGCGGTGGCGATGAATGGCCTTTAATTTATGGCAATCGAGTGGCGATTGTGATAAAATGCGCAGTCGCTGTTTCCGGGTCGCACATGACAAAGCCACCTTCATCGCGCATTAAGAACTTGACTTTAGCTGGTATTTCAGCGCTCACCGGGTGCGTGGCTTTGCTCGTCATCCTGGTGGCGCTTTTTCTGGGGTTGTGGCTGGATCATCAGATGGGGCGACGTGGCCCTGCGACGATCCTCGTACTGATGCTGAGCGTACCCGTCAGCCTGTACCTGATGACCCGGATGGCACTGGGGCTGGTGCGGCGTATTGACGTGGTAGCAACAACTTCAGAAGCGACACATTTATCGCATGAAAAGGAGGAGTAGTCCTTTGAAGTATTGTTTGGTTGGTTCCAGAAGGGAGGCAAACTATGGATAACGCCAGTGTGCGTGGTTGCCGCAATTTGCTGATTGTGGTGGCTGTGCTCGCCCTGTGTGTATTCGTGCTGCCTGTCCTGATTCTGGGGAACTGGCTGCAGACGGCGGTGACACTGCCTGTCATCACTGTCCCTGCGGAATATTACCGCCAGGATTGGCCTAGCCCCAACTTCGAACTCGTGAATTCCCTGGGCGGTGCACTGCTGGCGAATATCATCGTCGTCTTCATCGCCTGGCGTGCCTGGGTCGCTTCCAAAGGCTGGACGAAGGAAGTCCCCGGTCGCTTGCAGGGGGCGCTGGAAACACTCATTGGCGGCCTCTGGGGGTTGACGAAGGATCAGGCGGGTAACTCACCGAAAGTGAAGAATCTACTCTTCCCGCTGGTGGCAAGTATCTTCTTCTTCTTGCTGGCGGGTAACCTGGGTAAGCTGATCCCCGGTGTGGAAAGTATCGGTGTGCTGCACTGCGCGGTCTACGATCCGGTGCCGCTCAACGGGCATCCGGTGCATGAGGTGGATGCGCTCGGCACAACCTTCTACAACCTGCGTGTGGAAGGCCCCCTGCAAATCGGTACCGCTGGTACGTCTGACTCCTACCGTCAGTGTGAGGCGGGGTTCGGCGAACATGAATACATCGAGGAAGGCTACCTCGTCACTGAGCTAGACCCATTCTTCGATGATGCCGTCGTCGTCCAGATCGACGAAGAGGGCATGACGCTCAACGATGTGCTGGCTGAGGCGGATGCACAGCTTGAAGAAGCCCTGGCGGCTGGCCTGCCGGAAAGCGAAAACCGCGAAGAAGTGCAGGCGGAACTCGCAGCAGGAGCATACGAAGCCATCAAGCTGGAATACAGCGATCCCTATGCACAGTACGATTCTTTCGCAGAAGTCGATTTCACGATTGACGATGTCATCGTGAACAACGCCAACGAAAACGGGGAAGTGACCCTGGCCTTCGCTGCGGAAGAAGAGGAAGAACATGGTGGTCATGGCGAAGACGTGGGTGAAGAGATCGTCGTCGGCGATGCAACCTACGTCCTGCCTGCTGGTGCGACGCTGGATACGCCGCTGGCTACGGATCAGACGGTTGTCGTGCGTCCGGAACTCTTCGGCGCTGATGCCACGACCCGCGCCAACCAGATCTACACCGTTGCTCCCTTCATTCGTGGTGTTTCCACGGACTTGAGCTTCACAGTTGGTCTGGCGCTGCTGGCCTTCGTGGCGATCCAATACTTCGGCCTTTCGACCCTTGGCCCCAGCTATCTGCTGAAGTTCGTGAACCTCCCGGCTCTCGGCAAGGGTGGTCTCGGCCCGGTTGATTTCGTGGTAGGCTTGTTCGAAATTGTGTCCGAACTCGGTAAGATCATCAGTCTGGCCTTCCGTCTCTTCGGTGCGCTCTTCGCGGGTACGGTGCTGTTCGCGGTGATTATGTTCCTGACGGGTACGCTGATTCCGGCGTTGATCCTCGGCCTGGAAATCATCGTGGGTACGGCACAGGCTGGTGTTTTTGCAATCCTGACGCTGATCTTCAGTGCGCAGGCGATGATCTCGCATCATGGCGACCATGACGACCACCATGATGACGGGCATCACGATCACGAATTTACCTCGGTGGAAGCCGAAACGATTTAACGACCTACGTTCTACGTCTGAATACGAAGGAGAGAAAACAAATGGTTGAAGGTCTCGATGTTGGATTGAAGGCAATCGGCGCAGGGCTGGCGATCTTCGGTGCTTTTGGCCCGGGGATTGGCATCGGCCTGATGGTGCAGGGTGCAATGCAGGGTATCGGGCGCAACCCGGATGCGGCTGGCGCGATCCAGACCAACATGATTCTGGGTATCGTGTTCGCGGAAGCGGTCGCTATTTACGCGCTCGTGGTCGCCCTCGTCATCCTGTTCGTGCTGTAAGCGCGAAAGGGGCGAAATATTTATGATGATGCACAAACTGTTCAAGCGGGTTACCGTGCTCCTCGCGGTGCTGGCGCTGCTGCTGGCCTTGTTCCCGGCGGCGGCGGTCGCCCAGGAGGAAGAAGCGGGTGAGGAAACCCAGACGGAAGAAGTTGCGGAAGAAGGCGAAGCTGCGGAAGAGGCACATGCTGAGGAAGAGGGTGGCTTGCTCACCCCACTGGGGATCAACTTCGGGCTGTTGGTGGCACAGGTCGTCAACTTCCTGCTGATCGCTGGCCTGCTGACGACCTTCCTCTGGCGTCCGGCGGTGAACATGCTGGATGCACGCAGCGCCAAGATTCAGAAGGGGCTGGAAGATGCCGCCGCAGCCGCCAAGGCGCGTGAAAACGCCGAAGCTGAAGCCGAGAAAGTCCTGGCAGAGGCGCGTGCGGAGCGCACCAAGGCCATCGAAGATGCCCGTGCCCAGGCTGAAGAACTCAAGAAGCAGCTCGAAAGCGAAGCACGCCAGGAAGCCGAACGCATCCGCGAAGATGCCCGTCAGGAAGCCATTGCCGAACGCAATCAGGCGCTGGCTGGTATGCGCGAGCAGGTGCTGGCAATCTCCACCACGCTGGCGAGCCGCGTCCTCGATGAGAGCATCGACGAGAGCAAGCAGCAGGCGCTGGTGAGCGACTTCTTCGCCAAGCTGCCCGAAGGTGCCAAGAACCTGACGGGCGAAGTCGAAGTCGTCAGCGCCATGCCGCTGACCGATGAAGAAAGATCGCGCCTGGAAAGCGAAATCAGTGCTGCGGGCTACACCTACACCGTTGATCCCTCGATCCTCGGCGGCGTCATCGTGCGCTCCCAGGATAAGGTGGTGGACGGCAGCGTGCGCAGCAGCCTGACTGACCTGACCAGCCGCCTGCGCTAAGCGGGTGCTGCGCTATTCACAGAAAGTGCGTCGGGGCTATCTGGCGCACTTTTTGATTCTGAACCCTTGAATCCTGATCTGTTCGTCTATGGAACAGACCAGGCTTTTTCGCTACACTTTGCGCCGTTTGTGGAACGGGCGAATGATCGTCCCGTGTCTTAACCGTGTGAAAAAGGAAAGTGACTCTTGTCTCGAACGCTCGCTCATCACATCAAGGCGCTGCCACGCGAGATGATTCTGCGTTTTTCTGGCGCTCTCAACACGAAGGTCAAAGCGCCTTTTGTCGAAGACAGTCGCCAGCTTCAGCCCGGGGGCGTGTTCGTCGCGCGACGTGGCCTCAACAGCGATGGTCACGACTATATCCAGCACGCCATTGAGCGCGGTGCAGCGGCGATTGTTGGCGAACAGGCCATCGATGTTGAGATCCCCTATATCCAGGTGCGCGATGCCCTGCCTATACTGGGTCGTCTGGCAGCATCGTATTACGATTTCCCCTCGCGCAAGCTGACGATTTTCGGCGTGACGGGGACGAACGGCAAGACGACGACCATTCATCTGCTGCACAGCATTCTGAATAAGGCGACGCAGGGTAAGGCCGGCTTCATCAGCACCATCGGCGCGGATTTCGGCGAACAGAGTGCCGATACCGGGCTGCATGTGACCACGCCCGCCGCCCCCGACATTCAGAAGTACCTGGCGCAAATGGTTGACGCGGGTCTGACCCATGTGGTGCTGGAGATGACGAGTCATGGGTTGGCGCAAGAACGCCTGGCCGGGATTGACCTGGATGTCGCCATCATCACTAATCTGACGCACGAACACCTCGATTATCACGGTTCGTTCGAAGCGTATCGTGCTGCCAAGGGCAAGATGTTCGCCATGCTCGCGCAGTCACAGCGCAAGCCGGATGTGCCCAAGCTCGCCGTCGTCAATCTGGATGATCCCTCGCACGAGTATTACAGCAGCTTCGAGGCGGATCAGGTGATTACGTACAGCCTCACGCGCAAGGACGCTAGCTACAGTCCCACCGACATCGAACATCTGCCGGATCGCACGCGTATGATCGTCGATGGGCTGAAAGTGGAGACGCGGCTGGTCGGGGACTTCAACCTGCAAAATATCCTGGCGGCAGTCTCCGCAGCGCGGGCATTGGGCGTGCATGGGCGTGATATTCGCAACGGCGTGCTGCTGGTGAAGGGCATTTCCGGGCGTATGGAACGAATCGATGAAGGGCAGGATTTCACGGCGCTGGTGGATTTTGCGCACACGCCGGATGCGCTGGAGAAGGCGCTGCAAGCCGGTCGTTCGACTCTGCCCAGGGGCAAGCGCCTCATCGCAGTCTTTGGCAGCGCTGGCCTGCGCGATGTCGAAAAACGCTACATGATGGCTGCGGTCAGCGAGAAGCTGGCGGACATCACCATCCTGACCGCCGAAGACCCGCGCACCGAGTCGCTGGAACGAATCTTGCTGGAAATGGCGGATGGCTGCATCACTGAAGGGGGGCGCGAAGGGCAAACCTTCTTCCGCGTCCCGGATCGTGGGCAGGCGATCTACGAGGCTTGCAAGATGGCCCAGCCGGGGGATTTGGTGATGGTTTGTGGCAAGGGGCACGAGCAGAGCATGTGCTTCGGCACGACGGAATATGCCTGGGATGACCGTGACGCGCTGCGTGCCGCCTTACGCGGCCAGCCATTATCGACCCTGCCGACCGCGCAAGGAGTCGGTAGCTGAGATGCGGCGTGGGACGCTGGTCTGGGTAGTGGGGATTCTGTTGCTGGCGGCGGGGCTGCGCATTGCTGGCCTGAGCTTTGGGCGGCCTGCACCAGCCTACACCCCCTCGTATGAAGCGACCCAGACGCTGCACCCACAGACGCCGCTGCACCCGGACTCGTTCTTGTTCGTGGCACATCCACTGCGGATGCTGCTATCGGGGCAGCTCAACAATGGCTTCTTCGAGAACCCATCCTTCCTCATCAACCTGAATTACGTCATTTATGCGGCAACTGGCGAAGGGCAGGCGCTGACGCACGAAGGGCGCGAGAGCGATAACCTGCGCCAATATGCGCCTTTTCGCCTGTATTTCATGGTGCGTGCTCTCTCTGTGCTGGGTGGCGTCGCCTTGACTGCCGCTGCGATTGCGACGGGCCTGCTGCTGCTGAATGAGCGCACGGGCTTTCTGGCAGGGCTGTTGGCTGCGCTGGCGTTTCCCCTGGTGCAGCACGCGCATTACGCTACGACCAGTAATCTCGCGGCGGCCTTCACACTGCTTTCCCTGTACTTCGCGCTGCGGGCGTTTAAGCGGTTGCATGCAGAGCCGCTGCTGCTGGCCGCGACCTTCGCGGGATTCGCGGCTGGCACGCGCTATAACGCGGCTGTGGTCTCAGTAGGTGTGCTCCTGGTAGGGCTGTACTCGCTCTGGACGCGGCGCAATTGGCGCAACTGGCTGCTCGTCCTACTGGCTTTTGCCCTGTTTCCGCTGACCTTCCTGCTGACGACGCCAGCCGCTGTGCTGGATACAGCAGAGTTCCTGCACGATTTGCGTTACATCAGCAACCAGTATCTGACCGGAACCGGTGTCTCGCCCTGGGTCGGGCTGTGGCAGGAATGGCATTATCTCGCGGTCTTCGGTCTGGGCATTCCGGCGACTGTGCTGCTCTTCGTCGCCGCGTTGTCACCATTCAGCCCGTCGGCGAAAGGCTCTCTGCGTTGGAGCGTGGCGCTGCTGACCCTCTATATCTTCCTGTACAGTATGCTGGTGCTGCGCACGGTGCGCCCCGCGAATGCGGATCAATTGCTGCTGCCGATCATCGCCCCTGGACTCGTGCTCAGTGCCATCGGTGCGGAATTTGTACTGCGTGGCAAATGGCGCTGGATCGGCGGCGTAGTCGTTTTGATCGCGTTTCCGCTGGCACTCTCTGTACAGTTGGTCAACCAATTGCAACATCCAGACACGCGGGAGGTGATGCAAGCCTGGGTCTACGAGCACGTGCCGCCTGGAAGCCACATCTTGCTCATCGGCCCCTACAACCTGGCGCTGGATGAGGAAGTCTACATCTGGAGCCATAACTTCAACATGGAAGTTGCGGATTCCGAGCTGGCGCAGTACGACTACGCCATCATCTCTGACGCACTGCCTCATTCCCGCTCTCGCAGCGGGGCTGACGTGCCCGATCTGGCGGCGGTGCAGGGGAATCCGCGTGTGGCCTGGATCGAGCGTCCACAGTGGGCCGGGTACGATTGGCCTTTGCATACCGCGAGTTACTGGCATAATCCGTCATTGTCTTTATACTGTCTGCATCCGTTCGCCTGTGCAGACCTGTCATCGAATCCGTAATGTAAGCAGGGGTTGTATGGTCGACCTGGGAATCGTCATCGTCAATTGGAATACGCGGGAGTACTTGCAGCGCTGCCTGGAAACGGTCTTCGCCACGGAAGGCGAGATTGCGTATCGCGTTGTCGTCGTTGATAACGCTTCCGATGATGGCAGCCCGGAGATGGTGCGGGAGCACTTCCCGCAGGTACACCTGATCGCCTCTGATGAGAATCATGGGTATCCCCGGGGCAACAACATCGGCCTGCGTGCGCTTGGGTATCGTGGTGCGGGCAATGTAGACGAAGCGGCACCGCGCTACGCGCTGCTGCTGAATCCGGATACGGAAGTTCCCGCTGACTCGCTGACCCGGATGGTGCAGTTCATGGATTCGCGTCCGGATGTCGGTGTGGCGGGGCCGAAGTTGCTCTTGCCCGATGGCAGCCTGGACAAAGCCTGCCGCCGGGGATTTCCCACGCCGGAAGTCGCTTTTTACCACTATTCCGGGCTGGCGAAGCGTTTCCCGCAGAGCAAACGGTTCGGACGCTACAACATGACGTTCGCGGACATTGACCAGGAACTTGAAGTCGATTCAGTGGTGGGTGCCTATATGCAGGTTCGCAAAGAATGCATCGAGCAGGTGGGCCTGCTGGATGAGACCTTCTTCATGTATGGCGAAGACCTGGATTGGGCTTATCGCATCAAGCAGGCGGGTTGGAAAGTCTGGTATTATGCCCCGGTGACGGTCTATCATGTGAAGCGAGCCGCCAGCCGCAAGAGCAAACGAGCGCCGTTTGAATTCTGGCGGGCGATGCTCATCTTCTACCGCAAGCATTTCCGCGCGACGACACCGAACTGGATGCATATGCTGGTGCTGGGCGCGTTGTTGTTCAAAGGAGGTACGGGGTTATGGCAGGAAATTCGCCAGCCGTCCACCTCTCCGATGAAGGCGTGAGAGAGATACCCAAGCGAGAGCAATCCTCCCGCCGCTGGAAAACGGTGCTGAGCATCCTGCAATATCTGGTGGATATTGCGATGTTGGTGTTGGCGTTCCTGGTGGCATACGAAGCCCGCTACCAGCTACCGCTGTTCGCGATTCCGCCGGGTCGCTTGCCGCTGACAGACTTCTTGCCGATCCTGGTGCTGCACGTCAGCCTGATCTTTGCGATGTTCTTCTTCAACCAGATGTATCACTTGCGGCGCAGCATCAGCCGTTTTGACCAGATTCGCAAAATCACCAGCGTCGTCACCCTGGGGTCGGTTTTCGTCTATGGCGTCCAGGAGTTGATCTTCCGAGGATCGCTGCTCTATGTCGATTATTCGCGCAGCATGTTCTTCTACGTCTGGATTTTCAGCTTGATCTTCACGGTTTCCGGGCGGCAGTTTCATCGCCTCCTGCAAGTCCGGCTGCGCGTGCGCGGCGCTCTGGCTGATAACCTCTTGATCGTCGGCAGCGGACGCATCGCCCGTGACATGATTGGCAAGATCAAACGCCGTCCCGAACTGGGCTATCGCATGGTCGGCGTCGTCACCAGCGAAGACGAGCATCAGGGGCGCATGCTGGGTGTGCCGATCATCGGCAATTTCCCGGAACTGCCGCAGGTCATTGACCTCTATCAGATACAACAGGTCATCATCGCGCTGCCAGAGGCCAGACGCGCCGAACTGGTTGATCTCATCACCCTGTGCCAGCGTGGCTCGGTTGATATCAAGGTCTATCCGGATATCTTCGCCTATATGGCGGGCGACATGAACGTCGATGACCTGGGCGGGACTCCGCTGCTAACCGTGCGAGACATCGCCCTGCGCGGCTGGCGGCTCACACTCAAGCGCGGGTTGGACTTGTTCGGTGCCAGCATCGGGTTGGTTACGCTGTCCCCTTTCCTGCTGTTGACGGCGCTGCTGCTCTGGCTGGAGGATCGTGGCCCGGTCTTCTATACGCAGGAGCGCATGGGGCTGGATGGGCGTCCCTTCCCAATGATCAAATTCCGGACGATGCGCGTGGATGCGGATCAGATTGCAGATTGGACGGTGGAGAATGACCCGCGCGTCACGCGACTGGGCCGTTTCTTGCGCCGCACGAACTGGGATGAGATGCCGCAGCTCATCAATGTGTTGCTGGGGCATATGAGCCTGGTGGGGCCGCGTCCGGAACAGTCGCAATACGTACACCAGTTCCGCGAGCAGATTCCGCGTTACATGGAACGTCATCGCGAGAAGGCCGGGATGACGGGGTGGGCGCAGGTCAACGGCTTGCGCGGTGATACGTCCATCGCACGACGCACGGCCTACGATCTCTGGTATGTGGAGAACTGGTCGCTCTGGCTGGATATCAAGATCATCCTGCGCACGATTTTGCAGACGCTGAGCTTGAGCAGCCGCAACGCCTATTGATGACGCTGAATGACGCTGAGAAAAGCCCCGGATTGGTGCTGGAGCGTTCATCGACAGCGAGTAACGACAGCGAGTAACGACACCGTCCGCCTGAACACCCTCAAAGGAAGACCTTCATGGAACTGAAGATGCTGGAAGAGGCGATGCACGAATTTGTTGCCAGCAAAGGCTGGTATGATGAAAAGTCGCCCAGGCCACAGACTCTGCGCAATCTCGCCATCTCGCTGGTGCTGGAAGCGAGCGAGGTGCTGGAACACTTCCAATGGGACGGGGCGCTGCACGATAAAGAGGGTTTCGCCGAAGAACTGGCGGATGTGATGCTCTATCTGCTGCAACTGGCAAGCCTCAGCGAGATTGATCTGGGACAGGCTGTGTTAAGAAAGCTCGATAAAAACTATACGCGCACCTGGGATCAAGAAGAGTGAATTGGCGCATTTTCCCCCTGTTTTCCCTGTAATTTCGCCTTTCTTCACATTTCGCGTTGCGGAAAGACGCCGAGGGCTGCGATCTTTTGCCACATTTCTCTGATGAGAAGCTAACACTGTTGTGGTATGCTTAACATTCTAACAGTAGACTGTTACCGTTCAGGTTGTGTACTGTTCAGGCTTGTGATATTTTGTACAATAGGTGTGGAAACCGGGGGCACAATATCACGTGCCTTTTTCGTGTAGCCTGAATGGGTTATGATCTACGGTGTATGGTGCTCAGCCCTTTCGTTGTGTAGAACGTGCGCGTCATACCGTAAGTAGAGGCAGAACCTTGCAACTGAGTATTTGTGGCGTTGTGTTCAGTCAGTTCCCTGGGCGGGGATTGAAGGTTTATTAGGAATAAAGATGGCTGCTTATTTAATCGTTGATGTGCAGGATTTGCTCCAACGCTTCTATCAACGCGGCATGGTCATTGATACACAGGAGCTGGCAGTTGGGCTGCGCGGGAGTGCAGCGTTGGCGGCCGGGCTGGTCAGTTCGGACAAGCTGCGGGCAATTGCTGTCGCGGATTGGCAGTGGTTCAAGGATCAACCGAATATGCTCGACCCGGAGGCCGTTTTCCGTGCCAGCGGGTACGATGTGTTTGACGTTTCACATCGCGAGAGCCTTGCCGACATCCTCATCATTCACTACTTCTCCTACGATCCGGATCCAGTTGATGAGTTAATTCTGGCGACGACCAGCCGTGATTTGCTGCCACTGATTCGGCGTATCAAGACGACGCGCAGTGCGCGCATTCGCATGTGGGGTGCTGAAGATGTGCTCAAAGGCACTGAATTTGCGGACGAGATCATCTTCCAGCCGCTGGAGACCTTGCTCGGCATTCAGTCCAAGAATGTGGCTGTTTACATCGATTTTGAGAACATCTCCATAAGCCTGCATGAACAGGGCTATGTGGTCAACCTGGATCATCTCATCACACGCTTCGTATCGCAGGCGCGTGCGCATGGGCAGGTCATCAAGATGTCGGCCTATGCGCCCTGGGGGCAGCGCGGGACTCTGCCGCCCCTGGTAGATAGCAATGGGCGTGAAGTGGCGGACGAAGCGCCGTCGCGTTTGATGCTCGCCAACATCGATCCGGTCTTCAACCTGCCGGGCAAGAACAGCGCGGATATTCGCATTGCGCGTGATGTGATGGCGGAGATGAGCTACGGGGACTCCGCAGATGTCATCATCATTGCCAGCGGTGACCGCGATTTCAACGATGTGCTCAACACACTGGTGCAGCGCGGCAAGTCGGTCATTCTCTGGGGCGTGCGCGGCAGCACCAGCCGCCAGTTGGAGAAGAACCCCGGCATCACGCTGGAATTCATCGATGAATTCACCGATTTGCAGACGCACCAATCGCTGAGCACGGTCGATTTCTCCGAGTCGGATACGGAAACGTTCATTCCGTCGCAGTGGTCGAGCGTCATCATTCAGTATGACCGACTTTCTGAACGGCTGAACGGTTCCACGCCGCTGACGGCAGAACGACTCGTGAATCAGCTCGCGCAGGTGGGCATCGTTGTCTCTGAAGATCGCGGCGAAGAACTCGTCAGTCAGGCACAGTCGCTGGGGATCATCAAGCCATTGGGGAATGACGGCAGCGTCGTCGCCAATCCAGTGCATCCGGTCGTGGACAAGACGCGGATCATCACGGAAGCGATTCGGCGGCGTGTTGCCAATACACTCAAGGTGCGCGGTTGGGAATATGTGAACTACGGCTTCTTGTTGAAGGGGCTGGAGATGGAAGCCGACCTCAACCGCCCCGGTATGAATGTGGATGACCAGTGGCGTTCGCATTGGATTGATGCGCTGGTGCGCGAGAAGGTGCTCAAACGCCAGCTTGTGCCCCATCGCCACAACCCCGAAGACCTCGTCCCGGTGATCTGCCTGCCGGACGAACTCGACCAGGTGGAAGTGGAGAAGCAGAGCAGCACGCCAGATGCGCCGATTGCACCATCCCAGGATTGGACGGGCTTATCCCCGGACGAACTTGCCAAAGTAGATGAAGATGCACGCGACATGACGATACGCATCATCATCAGTGTGGAGCAGTTCACCAGCTTCCGCAATTTCGCCTGGTGCCCGCTTGGGAGCCTGCACAAGCGCCTGCGCATGTTCGACCCTGGCATGTCCTTCCAGCGTGCGGTGGAATACCTGGAAGCGAACAACATCGTCACGGTGAAGGAATATGAGAACCCGCAGAGCGAATACATGACCAAGGGTATCTCGATCAACAAGCGCAAGAAGTATACGCGGCAGGTGCTGGCGCTGCGCGATACCTTCGTGCAGGTGCTGCTGCAACTCTACGAGCAGAATTTGCCCATCACGCGGGCGCACATCCAGGAGATGATCGAAGGAGACTGGGATCTTGACCTGTGGATTTCGATCATGGAGACGGAAAATGTGCTCAACCCGTTGCCAGGACGCAGCGGACAGTATAGCCTCTTCCGCACGCATCACACGGTGAAACTCGTGGCGGGCGATAGCACCAAGGATTGAGCGGCTGGCAGCGACAGCTTCCATGTTCCCTACAGCCGCTCCTGTCTCCTCACTTCAGCATTGGTTTTGATTCTTGCGTCTGTTACAATGCGATACAACATTGATTCGACCGATGGGTTTCGGCTGTCCGACCCATCTGGTGACTAGCATGGGACGGTAACAATGTCACTTACCAAAGAAGAAAAGCAAGAACTGGTCAACGAATTTGGTCGCTTCGAAGGCGACACGGGTTCGCCAGAAGTGCAGGTTGCGATGCTCACGCGCCGCATCCAGCAGCTAACCGAGCATCTGCGCAGGCACCGCCACGATGAACACTCCCGCATGGGGCTGCTGAAACTCGTTGGGCAGCGCCGCCGTCATCTCAAGTATCTCAGCAAGAAGGATCCCGCCGCATACCGCGAGTTGATCCAACGGCTGGGGTTGCGTCGCTAACTTGCGCAGAACCACGAATTCTGTAGTAGACTCGGTGGCAGATGTATCTGTTGTGTTGGCTACGACAGCAGAACATCGCACCGAGGTCACACTTATCGGATGCGTGAAGCCCGGTGTGCTAGGAATTGGGGCGTGAAGTTAGGTGCTTCCGTAGCTAGCTTCATACACCAATCCCTACGATCGGGCTTCTTGTCGTCTGAGTACCAATGGAGGAATAACCCGTATGATGACCCAAGAAGACCTTACTGATATTCGTTCATTCTCAGCCCTGGTTGGGGATACGGAAATCAGCATCGAGACCGGGCGCTTCGCTATGCAGGCGGGCGGTTCGGTGACCGTGCGCGTGGGCGATACGATGCTCTTCTGCGTTGCGACGATGAGCAAGAGCGTGCGCGAAGGCATTAGCTTCTTCCCGCTTTCGGTGGATTACGAAGAGAAGCTGTACGCCGCCGGGCGCATTCCCGGCAGTTGGGGGCGTCGCGAAGGTCGCCCCAGCGATCGCGCAATTCTCATCTCGCGTGTGATTGACCGCACGCTGCGCCCGCTCTTCCCCAAGGGGATGCGCAATGAAGTGCAGATTGTGCTGACTTCCCTGAGCCACGATCAAGAGAATCACGTCGATATGCCGGGGATCATTGCTGCTAGCACGGCGATCATGGTTTCTGACATCCCCTGGGGTGGCCCGGTGGCTGGCGTGCGCGTTGGCTTGCTGGATGGCGAACTGGTTGTGAACCCAACCATCAGCCAGATGGAACACAGCGACCTCGACCTGCGTGTTTCGGGCACGAAGGACGCCATCAATATGGTGGAATGCGGTGCCAATGAAGTTGACGAAGGCACGATGTTGCGTGCAATGAAGCTGGCACACGAATCCATCCAGCCCGTACTGGCGCTGCAGGAGCAGATCCGCGCAGAAGTCGGTAAGGAAAAATCCGACTATATCTCGGTGAAACTGCCGGACGAACTGGTCGATGAGGTGCGTTCCCGCACGCTGCCGGAAATTCAGCGTATCGTCGTGGAAGATACCGAGCGCGATGGGCGCAAGGAAGCGATGGCCGCGCTGGAAGAAGAAGTCGTCTCCGAATATGAGGCCAAACGCGCTGAAGCCCCGGAGGGTGCAGAGCTTCCCGAAGCAGGTGATCTGCGCGAAGCCATTGACAAGGTTTACGCGGAGGAAATGCGCCGCCGCATTCTGGAAGAGGGTATCCGCCCCGATGGGCGCGACATGACGACCATTCGTCCGCTGCGTGCGGAAGTCGGGCTGGTTCCGCGCGTGCATGGGACGGGTCTGTTCCAGCGTGGGCAGACACAGGTGTTGACCGTCGCGACGCTCGGTACGCCGCGCGACTCGCAGACGCTCGATGGCCTTGACCCGGAAGAGAGCAAGCGCTACCTGCATCACTACAACTTCCCCCCGTACAGCACGGGCGAGACGTACCCGCTGCGCGGCCCCAAACGCCGCGAGATCGGGCATGGGGCGCTGGCGGAAAATGCCTTGCTGCCGATGATCCCCGATGAGAGTGACTTCCCCTATACGATTCGCCTCGTGAGCGAAGTGATGAGTTCCAACGGCAGCACGTCGATGGCGAGCGTCTGCGGCAGCACCCTGGCGTTGATGGACGCAGGTGTGCCGATCAAGCGTCCGGTCGCCGGGATTGCGATGGGGTTGATCACCGGGGGCGACAAAGTGGCCGTGTTGACGGACATCCAGGGTCTGGAAGATCACCTGGGGGATATGGACTTCAAGGTCGCGGGCACGACGGAAGGCATCACCGCCCTGCAGATGGACATCAAAATCTCAGGTCTGCCGGATGAAGTCATGGAACGCGCTCTGGAACAGGCACGCGCTGCTCGCTTGCAGATTCTGGAAGTGATGCACAACGCCATCGGCGAACCGCGCAGCGACCTGGCGGATCATGCGCCGCGCATGATCACCGTCAAGATCGACCCGGCCAAGATCGGTGATGTGATTGGCCCCGGCGGCAAAATCGTCCGAGGCATCCAGGATACACACGGCGTGAAGATCGACATTGCTGAAGATGGTACGGTCTTCATCGCCGGTGATGATGGCCCATCGGTCTACCTGGCGCAGGACAAAGTGCGCAGCCTGACCGAAAGCCCGGAAGCAGGGCGCGTCTACACCGGTACCATCAAGCGCGTGGAGAATTACGGTGTCTTCGTCGAGTTCTTGCCCGGCAAGGAAGGTATGGTGCATGTCTCGCAGTTGGCGGATTACCGCGTGGAATCGGTCGAGGATGAGTTCAACGTCGGTGATGAGATCATGGTGATGGTCACCGACATCGACAACAACGGGCGCGTACGCCTCAGTCGTCAGGCCGTTCTTGAAGGTTGGACTCTGGAAGAAGCGCAGTCCAAAGACCCTGGCATCGGCTCTGGCGGCAAGAGTGGGGGCGGCAACCGCGGTGGACGTGGTGGCAACCGCAACCGACGCCGTAACTGAACCCGGGCGGTTAAGCGCACAATTGCAATGAGCCATGGAGCGTCGTGCCACGAGGTGCGGCGCTCTTCGTAGTTGGTAGGCGAGGGCCAGGTAATAGAACGAAAGCCTGTGCTTGCACGTAATAGCCTGTGCAGCCTACACTGGTGAGGATAGCACATCTGGGATAGTGTGAGACATACTGGAGAAAGAGCTGTGGATGCCAAATCCGTAGAGTCGTCGCCTGAATGGTCGCCGCGCGCCAAGCGGACGTTCGCGTTACTGCTGCTAGGGTTTTTCTTGTTGCTCACATGGGCGATCCGCGACATTCTGCCGCTGGTGATTGTCTCTGTGCTGTTGGCCTTCATCTTCCACCCACCCGTGACATTTCTGACGAAGATGGTCTTCCGCTCTCAGCGCAGCCAGGGGGTACGGCGCACGTTGTCGATCTTGCTGGTCTTCATTCTGGCCCTGCTGCTGCTGGTCGTGCTGATTCTGGTGGTGGTTCCCCCCGTCCTGGAGCAGTTGCAGGATTTTCTGTCAGATATTCCCGCGCTGGTGGAACGCCTCGGTACCGATGTGACCGAGATCCTCGCACAACCGATCACCTGGAACGGAGAGCCGATTCTGCTCAATGGGGAGCAGATCATCCTGCTCGATCGGATCGAAGAAGCGACGGGCACGCGCGATCTCTCGCAGCTTCTACAACTTGAGTCGCTGAATCTGGAAGAGGCACTGAACACCTTCCTCGGTTCTGCCCGCAGTCTAACAGGTCCCGCATTTAACTTCCTCGGTGGGGCGTTCAACACAGTCATCAACCTGACTTTCCTGATCATGATGACCTTCTACCTGACGAAGGACGGGGCGCGTTTCATCGATACGCTGGTGGAACTGGCACCTGACGAGTATCGCAGTGACATCGCGCGGCTCGTTCAAGACCTTAGCACTGTCTGGAATGGCTATCTGCGCGGGCAGCTTCTGCTCTGCGTTGTGATCGGCGTTGCGGTCTATTTCGCCGCTTTGCTGCTCGGCTTGCCGAATCCGGAGATACTCGGCCTGATTGCCGGATTGCTGGAATTCATCCCCAATCTGGGGCCGCTATTGGCACTGATTCCGGCTGCGTTCCTGGCGCTGGTCTCGACTTCGAGCACGCTGCCCTTCCTCTCCGGTTTCTTGTTCATGCTGGTTGTGATCTTCGTCTGGGTTCTGATTCAGAACCTCGAAGCGGTCTTCCTGGTGCCGCGTATCATGGGGGATAGCCTCGATTTGCATCCCCTGGCGGTATTGGTTGCTGTGCTGGGTGGTGCGGCGATTGCAGGTGCCCTGGGCGTGATTCTGGCAGCCCCCTTCGTCGCCAGCGCGCGCGTGATCTTGCGCTACATCTACGGCAAGGTGACCGGGCGTGATCCCTTCGTCAGCGCCATTGAAGAGAAGAGCGAATCGTCAGAGCAGCAGCCGTCGTCGAATCTGTTCGTGCGTCTGCGCCAGATGCTCGACCGCCGGGCGACTGCCCAGCCCAAGCACCAGGAAGCGGAAACCACGCCCCAGGAATGAATGAGCGATGCCCCGCAAGATTGATTTCGTCGAAGCGATGAGGAAACACCTGCCGCCGAGTGCGTCCAGCTTGCGTCTGCTGGATGTCGGCGGGCAGACAGGCCATTATCTGTTTGAGCAGCGCCCAGACCTGGCAATCGAAGTCGCTTCGCTCTATGTGCCGCACTGGGACTATCCACCGGAAAGCATCGATTCAGTGGTGAGTTATGATCTGCTGCTGCGTCCGGAATTTCTCTCCGCGACATTCGATGTGATGCGTCCCGGCGGTCGCATGATCGTCGTGAACCCCGAAGCCAGCGTTGATGAAACGATCGTCAAAGCGCTTGAAATGATGGGCTATGTGCGGATTCTGGTCGAGCCTGCCGTTGACGGAGAAGGGGTGCTCATCCGGGGGGAGAAGCCTCATCGCACGAGCGATACCCTCGCGCGTGTACAGGCCGTCGCGCAGGCAGATGCCGAACGGCTGGATCTCGCGACCTACCGAGGGCGATTCGTGCATCTGCTCATCCAGCAGACTCCCAACAAACCCGTCTGGGCATTGCAGCCGGATGAACCGATCCAGTGGCAGGCGGTCGCTGTGCAGTTTAATGGCGAGACGCATCTGCTGGCCTTCAGCAGTTTGCCGCGCGCCGTCGGCTTCATGCAGCCCGCTGTGCTGGAAGGCTTCATCCGTGATGTGAACAAAGTTGGCAAATTCAGCAAAGCGACGGCGCAAACCTGGGAACTTCCCGTGCTGCTCAACCCCACATTGGAAAGCCTGCGCGGCAGCGAAGTGCATAGCCTCACAGTCGATCCGGACACTGCCGAAGCCCCCGACGAATGACCCGTTCCCTATGTCGCTGACTCTCGCTGATCTCGAATTTTTGACCACTCCTACCGGGGAGACTTTGCTGGAAGAACTGGCCACGACCGACCTCTCGGCTAAGCACAGCCTCGCGCTGGTCACGCGGCTACGCAAGTCCTATTCCCAGGAGCAGGTCAGTGCGGCGCTGACGATGGCGCGGCTGCGGCAGCGGGCGACCGGGAAATTCGGCGAACGTGCCCGGCATATGTTCTTCACAGAAGATGGCTTGCAACAGGCCAGCCATCCCCTGGTGCGGCGTTACCGCGCGCAGAAAGCCGCTGGTCGGTGGGTGCTGGATGCTTGCTGTGGTATTGGCACTGACAGCCTGGCGTTTGCGGAGTCTGGCGCAGATGTGCTGGGGCTGGATATTGACGCGCTGCGCATCGCCATTGCCGAACGCAATGCTGCGGCCCTCGGCATCGACGCACAGTTCCAGGTACAGGATGTGCGTGCTGCTCTGCCGACAGGTTGCGAATGGATTTTCTTCGATCCCGCGCGGCGTGACGAACGCGGCAAGCGCATCTATGATGTCGAGCGCTATCTTCCACCGCTTTCGCTGGTGCGCCAGTGGCAAGCCGATTACATCATCGCCAAGCTGTCCCCAGGCGTTGATCTGGCGCAGGTCGCGTCCTATGGCGGTGGGGTGGAATTCATCAGCGTGGGAGGGGACTTGAAAGAAGCCGTCCTGCATATGGGCGACGAATTCACGGGCACTCGGGCCGTGCTCTTGACGGCAGATGGGGGCGTACATCATTGGCAGCGCCAGGGCACTGAACCCGACGTTGCCATCGCAGCGCCCCAGGGCTGGCTCTGTGAGCCGGATGCTTCGATCTTGCGGGCAGGTCTTGTGCGCGACCTGGCGGCGTCCTGGGATGGCCGGATGCTCGATGAGACGATCGCCTACTTCTGTGCCGGCTCGCCCCCGGAGAGCGTCTGGCTGCGCTGCTGGAAGGTGCTGGATTGGATGCCGTTCCATTTGAAGAAGCTACGCGCTTACCTGAGGGAACGCCGCGTCGGCAGTGTGACTGTGAAGAAGCGCGGCTTCGCCATGACCCCAGAAGAGATGATCCCCCGGTTGAAGCTCAAGGGGGATGAGTCGCGCTTGCTGGTCTTCACGAGGCATGCAGGACAGCCAGTCGTTCTTATCTGCGCCGAGTGAAGTCAAATGTGGCGTGATTGCCCGCAGATAGCGTATACTGGTGCCCGCTTCAGCAACGCTCAGTACATGCAGCACGAACAGTGGGAGAACGCCTTTATGTCGCGGCAAGTGAAACGCCTGACCTGGGATGATGTCGATCATCTGGTGGATACGTTGATGCCTCAATTAGAATCTGTCGGCCCATTTCAGGCGATGGTGATGATCACACGGGGGGGCATCATCCCCGGTGGCTTGCTGGCGGAAGCACTGGACGTGCAGCATCTGCTGACTGCCGCCGTGAATTTCCCCGCAACAGAAGAAGCCGGGCTGATGGCATGGCCTACTTTCCTGCAATTCCCGGACGAAAGCTTGCTGCGCGGACGCCGCACGCTGATCGTTGATGATGTCTGGGGCAGTGGGCGTACCAGTACCTCGGTGCGCCAGCGTGTGATCGCAGCGGGAGCGCAAGCCTACACCTGCGTCTTTCACTTCAACCCGTATCGTTCCCTCTTCACCAGGGCCAGGCCGGATTATTACGGTGATGCGACTGACGCTTATATCGTCTATCCCTGGGAAATTGACCGGGGGACGCACGGTATTCGCGAGATGGATCCCGATTTTGACCCCGAACCGGAGACTTCCTAGGCAAAATTCGTTGCATTTGCACCGCGCGATTTCACAACTTCTGTTACAATGGGTGTAATGCGATATTGCCTGGGTCGCAAATGATTGGGGATGCGTTAAAAGATACAGACGGGTCTATATCTACTGAAGCCTATGTCGGCTCGATATACTCGTGGCAAACGGCGGCTTTGTAGATGAAGTGGATCTTATGTCTCATCGTTACCTCATCCTCGGTTTGCTGGCCGAGCAGCCCATGACCGGGTACGATATACGCAAGCAGGTGAAAGAAGTGCTCAGCACGGCGACCAATGCCAGCTATGGCACACTCTACCCGACGTTGCATAAACTCTTGCAGGAACGCGCAGTGCAAGTTGACGAGATCAACCAGGAAGGGCGCCCGACCAAGAAGGTCTACCGCATTACGGAGCATGGCGAGGAGCAACTGCGCCAATGGCTGCGGGAGCCAACTTCTGCTGACCGCATCAAGCGGGACTTCCTGCTAAAGCTATACTTTGCACAGCAGCTTTCGCAGCCTGACCTGCGTCGTCTGCTGGCAGAGCGGCGCGACGAGACCGAAGCGCTGCTTGATTCCCTTCAATCCCAGGGTGAATCGCTCGATGATCCCCGCGAGAAATGGATTATTGACTACGCCTTGATGTTATACCGTGCGGAGATGGACTGGCTTGACCGGATGGAGAATCAGATCGCAAGTGCTTGACCGCACGACAAAATGCCCTATCTTATATATGAACGGGGAAGCCCGCCGCAGTTGTACCCTGACGAAAGGAGTCAAGCGTCCGCTCCAGACGCCGAGTAGACCGCTGAATGCCCATGAGTAACGAACAAGAGAACAACGTACGCTGGGACGACGATTTCGAGTCGATGCTCGAAAACTCGTTGGATTATTCTTATACGCCGCCTCGTCGCGGTGAAATACGGACGGCAACCATCTTGCAGATCGAGGAACGAGAGATCATCGTCGATCTGGGCGCGAAGCAGGATGGGATCGTGCCGTATACCGATATTGAACGCATGGATGAAGAGTTTCGCGAGACGCTCGAAGTCGGCAAGGACGTCCCCGTCTACGTCCTCAACCCCAGTGATGCCAACAACAACCTGGTTGTTTCCATCAACATGGGGCTTCAGCGTTACGATTGGGAGAAGGCGCGTGAGCTGCTGAAAACAGAAGAAGCCGTGAAAGTGACCGTCACCGGGCATAACAAGGGCGGTGTGCTGGTACGCTGGCGCAGGCTGGAAGGCTTCATTCCCAGTTCGCACCTGACGAGCATCGATCTCTCGCTGGATCGACGAGATGCGATGGCGCAGCTTGCTGGCGAAGGGCTGGAAGTCAAAGTCATCGAAGTTGACCAGGATCGCCGCCGCTTGATCTTCAGCGAGCGCGAAGCCCAGCGCGAACAACGCCAGAAGCAGAAGGCACGCCTGCTGGAACAACTGAACGAAGGCGATGTGGTCGATGGCAAGGTGACCGGGCTGCGCGATTTTGGCGCTTTCGTCAACATTGGCGGAGCCGATGGCCTGATCCACGTCAGCGAACTGGCATGGCACCGCGTCGATCATCCGCGCGATATTCTCAGCATTGGGGATAAGATTCAGGTCTACATCCTCAACTTGGATCGCGAGACCAAGCGTATTGCGCTCAGCCTCAAGCGTCTGCTCTCCGACCCCTGGGACGATGCCCAGGAGCGTTACCACGAAGGCCAGCTTACCGATGGCACCGTGACCAATGTCGTCGATTTTGGCGCATTTGTGGCGCTGGATGACGGCCTGGAAGGGCTGCTCCATCTGAGTGAGATGGGCGATGGTTCGCTGAAAGAACCATATTCCTACGTACAGAAGGGCGACCGCCTGACTCTGCGCATCAGCCACCTGGAGCCGGAAAAGCGCCGTGTGGGCTTCACGCAGCGCTGGGGCACGGTAGATGATGAGGCCGTAGCTGCCCCGGATGGCGCAGCAGCCCCGGATGACGCGCCCGATGCCGCTGCTGAACAACCCGCAGAGCCTGCCGAATCGCCGGAGGGAGAGGCCGACGAATAAGGCCGCAAAGCGCGGGATTCCACGCCAGATCGCACCCATTTGAGTTCTTCGCGAGCAGCTTTTTGCTTCTGAGCTGGTCGGGACAGTTCGTGTACAACGCTGCCGCCCAATAAGGGGCAATTCCGCAACTTCCTGCTACTTCGGGGTTGCCATAAAAACGACAAATATCGTGAAAAAACCGCCGTTTTCTGGCGAAATTCACTAAATTTTGCATTCCCCGATTCGTTGACAAATGTTACCCCCCTCAGTATAATTTGCCCGTTTTCGGGGAGATACATGCGACCTCGTAGTCTCGCGCAATACGCCTGTTTGCGCCCGGTCGTCGCGAAGGAAACCCGCATTCGCAGTGGAGGCTGATACCTGGCGCCTGGGATGACCTCGGGCGGCAAGCTTTGCGTGCATGCGTCTCGTGCCGAAAACACATCTGAACGTACAGGGAGTTTACCAATGTCCACCGAAGTTACGAACGACAACGTTTTCGCCGATGATCTGGATTTTGCGGCGCTGTTGGAAGAATCGCTCGCTGCCAGCCAGATTGAACGGGGCGATATCGTTACTGGAACCATCCTTTCCATCGACCATCATGGGCTGATTGTGGATGTCAGTTGGAAGCAT
The DNA here is from genome assembly GCA_964549915.1 of uncultured Anaerolineaceae bacterium. Taxonomy (GTDB): domain Bacteria; phylum Chloroflexota; class Anaerolineae; order Aggregatilineales; family Phototrophicaceae; genus JAUZRW01. Next base: position 93,863 of record CAZJWX010000008.1, read on the forward strand.
GATGGGATCATCTCGCGCACTGACATTGAGCGCATGGGGATGGTGGTTTCCGATTTTGAAGTCAACGATCAAATTGATGTTGCGATCGTGCGCCTGGACGACAACGAAGGCAATCTGGTGCTTTCGGCTGCGCAGGCCAAGCAAAACGAAGATTGGAAGCGTGCGGAAGCCATCCAGGAAGCGGATGATGTCTACACCGGGGAAATTACCGCTGCCAACAAGGGCGGCCTGATTATGCCCTTCGGCAACCTGCGCGGCTTCATCCCCGCCAGCCACGTGGTTGATCTGCCGCGCGGCCTGAAGGAAGAGGATCGTGTGAAGTACCTGGACAACCTGGTCGGCGAAGAGATTTCGGTCAAGGTGATCGAAGTCAATCGTAAGCGCCGTCGGTTGGTCTTCAGCCAGCGCCTCGCCGAACGCGAGAATCGTCAGGCGCGTAAGGAAGAACTGCTGGAAGCCCTGGCAGAAGGGGACGTACGCAAGGGCGTTGTCAGTGGTCTGTGTAACTTCGGTGCATTTGTCGATCTGGGCGGTGCAGACGGCCTGATCCACATCTCCGAACTGGCATGGCATCGCGTCTCGCATCCTGAAGAAGTTGTCGAAGTGGGGCAGAAGGTTGAAGTCTACATCCTGCACCTGGATGACAACGGTAAGCGCATCGGCCTGAGCTTGAAGCGCCTGCAACCGAACCCCTGGGACGAGGTCGAAGAACGCTATCACATCGGGCAGTTGGTAGAAGGCACGGTCTCCCGCATCGAACCCTTCGGCGCTTTCATCAGCATGGAGCCGGGGATCGAAGCCCTGCTACACGTCAGCCAGCTTTCCGACGAATCCAACTCCGACCCGCGCCAGATGCTCTATGAAGGGCAGCGCGTCCTCTGCCGCATCATCAGCATTGAAGCCAACAAGCAGCGCCTGGGGCTGAGCCTGAAGGAAGTCACGGCGGCGGAACAGAACCAATGGGAAGAACAGCGCTCCGCCAATCTGCTGGATTCCGCGCTGGATGCCGTTGAAGAGGAAGACGAAGAGAGCGAAGCTGCCGTCGCTGGGGCAGAATGAGGCTAGTTCCTTTCGGGAATGGATGTTACAATTTTAGTTCCTGAAGTGGACGAACAACCAGCAAGGATAAGTAAACCTTTATGGCATCTGTAAAGCTGAAACCTGGCGAATCCCAGGAAGCCCTGCTGCGCCGCTTCCGCAAGAAGGTGACCAACGCCGGAATTCTCAGTACGGTTCGCCGCAAGCGCTGGCACATTTCCAAGAGTGAGCTGCGTCGGATTGAGAAGAAGAAAGCCATTCGTCGTGCGCGTCGTCGCCGCCGGAAGGCTGCCTACCGTGGAAACCTCTGAGGCAAGCAGGTTCAAACAACGCTAAACTGCGAGCAAGCCCGCTGTTCAGCAAGACACAGCGGCTTGTTTGCGTTATACTGAAATTGAGTACAAGGATAATCCAGAAGGAGCAATATGGCTGAGGAAAAGATTGAACTTGAAGGTACCGTCGTCGAAGCCCTGCCGAACACTCAGTTCCGTGTCGAACTCGACAACGGCCATGAGGTGCTGGCCTACCTTTCCGGCAAGATGCGCAAATTCTACATCCGCATCCTGCTGGGCGACCGCGTGAAAGTCGAAATCACCCCCTACGATATGACGCGCGGGCGCATCACGTATCGCTTCCGTGACAACCAGCGCACCGAAGAATAGAATCCGGCTGCGGGCGTTCCGTTCGCAGGAAGCTGGCAGCCCATCAGTGATGGGCTTCTCCTTATCTAGCGTATCCGGCGTGACTCCCTCAGGCGGGTTTCTGTCCCCAATGCACTGCCATCGTGCCGAACATGAACGTCTTGTAGTGCACGTTCCTGTACCCAGCCTCTTCTAGCAGTGTGACCAGTTCATCCGGCGTTTTGAAGGTTTGCGTAGACTGTGGCAGGTACTGGTAGGCGTCTACAGCGGCCTGCCCGCCAATCAGCCGCCCCAGGAGCGGAATGACCACGTTCAAATGCAGCAGGATGAAGGGCTTGAGGATGTTGTTCGGCGGTGGAGATGTATCCAGAATCACGATGCGCCCACCCGGTTTGAGGACGCGCATCTGTTCCGTCAGCGTCTGCGGAATGTCGATCACATTGCGCACGAGATAGCCCGAAACCACAGCGTCGAAATGCGCATCCGGAAAAGGTAATTGCAGCGCGTCCGCTGCCGCCCAGGTAATCCGATCCCCACGTGGTTCACGCTTGCCTACGACCATCATCGGCAAGGCGAAGTCCGCCCCCACGACATCCGCATCAGGGTGCATTTCTGCCGCTTCAAATGCAATATCCCCTGTGCCCGTCGCCAGGTCGAGCAAGGTGCCATTTTGTGGTAAATTGGCCTGCTTGACGACGAAGCGCCGCCAGCGCATATCCTGCCCGAAGGTCATGACCCGGTTCATCAAATTGTAGCGCTCCGCAATGCGCCCGAACATATCCTGCACATAGGCAGAGCGTTCCTGTCCTGTTAAGTGTGCCATAGCGTCCTTAGATCGTTCATGAAATTCTGAAACTTGTGAAACATGGCACAAGTATAGCGGCTACTGCTGAGATTGTCATGAGCGAGCTTCAGGTGTTCCGGCACAACACGCGCGGGCCATCAATCTCCGTCGGGAAGCCAGATGGGAACTCCAGTTCGACGCCTTCAGGCTGGTTGAAGTGCGTATAAAAATAAGGCTCTTCCAGGATCTGCTGCCCGTCGACGCCGCGCACATAGCGCAGGAAGCTGCGCCCCCGGTCGCGGGTCGCCTCGTCTGAATCTTCGCTGCTGAGCACATACATATACAGCGGACGCACCAGGGAATCCGGATACTCGCGGATGTCGAAATCGTCGCGCAGCGGATTGATCGGTCGTTCGTCGCCGCGCAGAATCGGCAGAACGCGCAAATACTGCGATGGCTGCGTGCGCATCCAGGAGGTGCTGACCCAGTAGAGCGAACCCGGTGTGCTCAGCGTGCGATCCAGGCAGTCCCCATTGCTACCACATTCGATGTAATTGGCGTTGGGTGGGAGCTGCCGTTCGCCAAGCTGCCAGCCGAACTGTCGTAGCACGTAGTCTGTCGTGCCGCTGCCAGGGCGTGCATAAATGTAAATTGTCTGTTCATTGCCGCGCACCTGATCCCAATTGGTATAGCGCCCGGTGAGCACGTTGCTCATCAGTCGTTCCAACAGGGCGGGTAGGGGATTGTTGCTATCTGTGACGAAGGCAATGATGTCATAGCCAATCTCGACGGCGCACTCAACTTCGACGCCATTCTCGTTGAGTAAGGCCAGTTGATCAGTAGTCAGCGCTTCGGACATCGCCAGTACATCGACGCAGCCATCATCCGCCGCCAACCGCACGCCATCTACCGAACCAGTGGGGTTGATCTCCACGTCCAATTCCGGGTTGCGCAGCTCGTAATTCGCTTCCCAGTCGGCAGCCATGCCCAGCCCTGCGCCCAGGATCGTGTTGCTCCCTGCAACGCAGAGCACTGTCGGCGGGTTGAAGAAATTGCCCACCAGACGGAAGGACTCGGAGAGGTCATTCAGACTGGCGAAGGTTCCGATCAGAGTTCCCAACAGGCTGCCCAGGAATACCAGAGTTGCAACGGATCGATTGCGGTTCTGGGGGGGAGCAGCGTTTGCGGGTGGCGATGAAGCCGGCGGCTGTTGGGATTGCTGTTGTGCGGCACGCTTGCGGCGGAGAGCCTGCTTCTGGGCTTCGGTCAATTGCTGCTGATTGGCCATCGCTTCCATTCCCCCAGGGGTCAGATGCACTTTTCTTTCAGTGTAGGCCAATTAGCGGATTCCGCTGCATGAAGGCAATGACAGAATCTTTAAGAATCGTGGAAGTTCGCCATCACTGGTTACTCGAGAGAATCTCGGCGATCATGCGCTCCATCTTCTCGTAGTGGCTGCCCTTCCAGTAAATCTGCCCGCAGTCGTCACATTGATGGAAGGCATCGTAATACTGCACCACATCGGGTGGCAATTGACTCAGGACGGATTGTTTGGGCACAGGATGTAGCAGCCCGTTGCACCGCATGCAGTGTTTGAACGGCTGCGCGTGGTTGACCAGGGCATAACGCTGGTTGATCTCTTGCAGGCGAAGCCGTGGCGCTGTCTCGCGGACGTAGTAGCCATACGTCACGATCCCGCGCTTGAGGACGCCTAGATCGCGCGTGAGCAGGATGCGCGTCTCTTGCGCGGAAATCCGCGCCAATTCGTCATCCGGGTAGTCATTGCGGTAGAGCGTATCGAAGCCCAACATGCGCAGGTAGCCTGCCAGCTTGCCCAGATGCGTATCGAGGACGAAGCGCGGCCTGCCGGGGTAGGGCGGGATCAGGCGCACGGGGTTGCGGGCTTTTCCCACCTTGAACTCGTCGTGGACGTGTATCTCGTCGTCGGGTTGCACCACGTAATCCCAGCCCACAGAAGTGCCATTGACCAACAACAATTCCACTTCGGGGTGTGGTGGGCCAATCGCCTCGACGGCATCCTTAACCGAATTGCGCTGGTCAAAGCGGTATTCGACGGGGTAGCCGCGCTGGGAGGAATGCAAAAAGTAGGCCAATGCGCCGTGGAAGTGAAAAATCGCACGATACATCAGGTTGCAGGCCGTTTCGCTTCGATCAAAATCCAATCGCCCTGTTGCCTGCGCTGAACAGGCGTCAGCCCCGTCTTGCGCAGGGCTGCTTCGACTTCGTCTGCCTGTTCCTCGATGACGCCGCTGAAGATGGCCCGTCCGCCGGGACGCACAGTATCACCCAGGTTCTGGTCGCACATGGCGATGATGATCTTTGCCAGGATATTGACCACCACCAGGTCGAAGCGGCGTGCTGACGTGATGATCGTCTCCAGGCTGCCTTGTTGTGCTGTGATTCGAGCTGCGACGCCGTTCTGTTCTGCGTTTTCCTGCGTGGCTTTGACGGCGATGGGATCAATATCCAGTGCCAGAATCTTGTTCGCACCCAATTTCGCTGCCGCAATGGACAGGATGCCGCTGCCACAGCCCAGATCGAGCACATCCAGCGTGGGCGAGACCATCCATTCCAGGGCTTCCAGGCAAAGCTGCGTCGTGGGGTGCGTCCCGGTGCCGAAGGCCATGCCCGGATCGAGCGCGATTACGATGTCGCCCGGCTCTGGCTCCACTTCAATCCACAGCGGGCGAATCAGAATACGCTTGCCCAACCGTACCGGATGGTAGTGCTTCTTCCAGGCCTCTGCCCAATCTTCTTCTGCGACGAACTTGTATTCAGGCCGGGGCATGGGCAGCATCATGTTCATGTAACCCAGCGCTCGCTCGATTTGCAGGCGTGTCTCTTCTGCGCGTTCATCATCAGGAAAATAGCCGCGCACCAGCAGTACATCTGCCAGCGGTACATCCCCTTCATCATAGGTGTCTGGCGTGATGTTCGCCTGCTCGATGGAGACGCCCTGGTGTACCCAGCGCTGAAGCTCCGTTGCGACTGCTTCTGCCGCCTCGCCATTCACGCGCAGGGTGATCTCGATCCATTGTGTCATGAGATTTGTCGTTTTCTGATGCAGATTGTCGAGGGTATAGCCAGAGACCGGGAAGGGGCCATGAGCTGCCCCACTACGGATGATGGGCTGAAGGGGCGATTCATAAAGCAGCGCCCCTATCAGGCATCTGATTGCGACACGTTTCGTCCACGAGCATTCCCCTGACCTCGTGATAGATTAACTCTGCTCTCCGGCGAAGAAATCCATCACGCGGTCAAAGAATCCGCGCCCGTTGTTCTGTGGTTTGATTTCGCTGCCCATCGTTTCCGCCAGTTCCTCGAAGAGTTCACGCTGGCGCTCCGTGAGCTTGGTCGGGACATCGACCGAGATATATACCAGTTGGTCACCGCGTCCGACGCTGGTGCCATCGCTGCGCAGCCGAGGAACCCCCTTGCCGCGCAGTCGGAAGACTTTGCCCGTTTGCGTTCCCGGCGGAATCGTCATTTCGACATCGCCTTCGAGAGTGGGCACACTGACCTTATCGCCCAGGGCGGCCTGTGCGACGTTCACGCTCACATCCAGAATGACATCGCTGTCGCGCCGCTTGAAAAATTCATGTTCCGCGACGTGAACGACGACATACAGGTTGCCGGAGGGCGCTCCTGCTTCGCCGACGTTGCCTTCGCCACGCACTTCGATCTTCAGCCCGTCATGAACACCTGCCGGGATGTGCACGCTGAGCTTGGTGGCTTTGCGGCGGCGGCCTGCGCCATCGCAGTTCGTGCAGGGATCGTTGATGATCTCGCCGCGTCCGCCACAGCGCGGGCAGGGTGCTACACGTACGACCGAGCCGAGGAAAGTTTGTGTCACGCGGCGGACTTCCCCCGCGCCCGCACATTCCGGGCAGGTGACGGGGTGGCTGCCTTCGCGTGCCCCCGACCCGTCGCAGACTTCGCAGACTTCCAGGCGGTGAAATTCGATCTCTTTTTCGACCCCGAAGGCCGATTCCTCAAAACTGATGTTGACATCAACTTGCAGATGGCTGCCGCGCTGCGGGCCTCGCCTGCCGCCGCCGGACTGCCGCCCGCCGACGAAACTGTTGAAGAACTCGTCGAAGATATCGGCGAAATCGGCACCGCCGAAGCCACCTGCGCCGCCCATACCGCTGCCTGCGCCCTGCACTCCCGCATGCCCGAAGCGATCATAGCGTGCCCGCTTATTATCATCCGAGAGCACTTCGTAGGCTTCGTTGATTTCCTTGAATTTCGTTTCGGCGTCCGCTTCCTGGCTCACATCCGGGTGATACTGCCGCGCCAGACGGCGAAATGATTTCTTGATCTCATCTTTGCTGGCATTCCGACTGACGCCGAGAACGTCATAGTAATCTCTTGCCATGCCTTCTGCCTCGAATCTTCGTTCTCAGGTTGTTTGTGTGTGGGTTTGGTTGCAACCCGTGCCCGATTCTACGCATGCGTAGGAGCGCAAATGGGGTGCGCTCCTACAGACTCAATAGCGGTAAGGTGGCAGGCTGCCTGACGAGAGACGGGAACAGCGTCACCTGCCGGGTCCGCCAATGCGTTAGCTCTCTTCGGTGAATTCCGCGTCTACGACATCTTCGTCTTCATCGTCGCGACGGTTCTGGTCATCGTTCGGCTGCCCGTCGGCTCCGGGTGGGACTCCCCCCTCGTTATCCTGGTACATCTGTGCGCCGAGTGTCTGCATGTATTGGGTCAGTTCTTCGGTCGCGCTGCGGATGGCTTCGGTGTCGTCGCCATCTTTGACCTGATTCACCTGGGCGATCAACTCCTGGGTGTGTGTTTTGGCGTCCTCAGGCAGGTTATCGCTGTAATCCCGCAGGAACTTTTCTGCGGCGAAGACCGCGCTATCGGCCTGGTTGCGCACTTCGACGGTTTCTTTGCGCCTGGCGTCTTCGCTGGCGTGCTGTTCCGCCTCTTCCACCATGCGTTCGATCTCTTCATCTGAGAGGCCGCTGCTGGCGGTGATGGTGATCTTCTGCTGACGACCGCTGGCCTTATCTTTCGCGCTCACGTTCAGGATGCCGTTGGCGTCAATGTCGAAGGTCACTTCAATCTGCGGCACACCGCGCGGTGCAGGCGGAATGCCATCCAGGATGAATTTACCGAGCGATTTGTTGTCGGCTGCCATGGGACGTTCGCCTTGCAGCACGTGGATTTCGACCTTGTTCTGGTTGTCGGCAGCGGTGGTGTAGGTCTGCGATTTGCTGATCGGAATAGTCGTATTGCGCTCAATCATCGGCGTGGAGACCCCACCGAGCGTTTCAACGCCCAGCGTCAGCGGGGTCACGTCCAGCAGCAGCAGTCCGGTCACATCGCCACCGAGGACGCCTGCCTGGATCGCCGCACCCAGCGCCACGACCTCATCCGGGTTCACGCTCTTGTTGGGTTCTTTGCCGAAGAATTTCTCGACCGCTTTCTGGATGGCTGGCATACGAGTCATGCCGCCGACCAGGATGACAGCGGTGATGTCGCTGGCCTGTAGATTGGCGTCCTTCAGCGCCTGACGGCACGGTTCGATGGACTTCTGAATCAGGTCATCTACCAGGCTTTCCAGCTTGGCACGCGACAGGGTGACATTGAGGTGTTTGGGACCCGTTGCATCCGCTGTGATGAACGGCAGGTTAATGTCTGTGCTCTGCGCGCTGGAAAGCTCAATCTTGGCCTTTTCCGCCGCTTCCTTCAGCCGTTGCAGCGCCTGACGATCTTGTTTGAGGTCGATGCCATTCTCGCGCTTGAACTCGTCCGCCAGCCAGTCGATGATGCGCTCATCGAAGTTGTCGCCGCCGAGGAAGGTGTCCCCGTTGGTGCTCTTCACTTCGAAGACGCCATCAGCGATTTCCAGGATGGAGACATCGAAGGTGCCGCCGCCGAGGTCATAGACTGCGACGACGCCATCTTTGCGGTCATCCAGGCCATAGGCGAGGCTGGAAGCCGTCGGCTCATTGATGATGCGCAGCACTTCCAGGCCAGCGATGCGCCCTGCGTCCTTGGTGGCATTACGCTGCGCATCGTTGAAGTAGGCCGGGACGGTGATAACGGCCTGGGTGACCGTCTCGCCCAGGTAGGCTTCGGCATCGGCTTTCAGCTTCTGCAGCACCATCGCACTGATTTCCGGCGGGCTGTATTCACGCTCACCCATGAGCACGCGCACATCGCCGTTGGGCGCTGCTTTCACCTCATAGGGCACGCGGCTCATCGCATCTTTCACTTCCGCATCCGCAAATTTGCGCCCCATGAAGCGCTTGATCGAGAAGATCGTATTCTCCGGGTTCATGACCGCCTGGTTGCGCGCAATCTTGCCGACCAACCGTTCGCCATTCTTGGCATTCAGGGCTACGACGGAGGGAACTGTGTTGTTGCCCTCAGCAGAGGGGATGACGACAGGTTCACCACCTTCGATGACGGCAACAACTGAATTGGTTGTCCCCAGGTCGATACCGATAATTCGTCCCATGTTCGTTTTCCTACTCCTAAGTTCGTCTCGTTAAGGTTGCTGGTTGAGCTAGCTGGCTACGCGCACCAGTGCTGGACGCAGGATGCGTTCTCCACTGCGATAGCCTTTTTGCAGCGTGGCAGTCACGACACCGCTCTCGTATTCATCGCTGCTCTCCGTGATGACCGCTTCGTGTTGGTTCGGGTCAAATTCCTCGCCAACAGGGTCAATGGCTTCGACGTTGTATTGATCCAGGATCTTCTGCATATTCTTGAGGATCAGCGCTGTGCCGTTGACCCAGGGGTCTTCCGTCAATTCCTCTGGCACGTTCTCGACAGCGCGTTCAAAATCGTCGATGATCGGCAGGAACTTGCCGATCGCTTCCAGCGAGCCGCGCTGTTTCGAGTCGGCCAGTTCCTGGGTGGTGCGGCGCTTGTAATTGGTGAACTCGGCGCGTTCCCGCTGCCACCCGTCCAGGTTGGCCTGCGCTTCTCGCTGGAGCGCTTCGATCTGCTCTTGCAACGCCGCGATTTCCGCATCGTCGATGAGCGCTTCTTGCTCCGTTTGCGGCGTATCATCCGCCATGTGCTGTGTCTCCATGTCTTGGTTTTCGTTATTTTCGCCAGGTTTTTCTACGAGGTCGTCCATTGTTTACCTCCGCAAATGACACGGTGGGTAGGAAGCTCCATTGTAGGCAAACTCAGGCTCTGAGTGTAGCCAACGAATCATAGAATTATGTTAGTATCTTCTGCTGTGTGACGGTGGCAGGTGGGCAGGCTACGCCCCTGATGCCCCCGGTATTTCAGTGGGGTGTGACAGCACCTCTGGGGCCGTATTCGCACGGGGCGAAATGCACGCTGGAGCCTCGACTCTGCGCAAGGGGCTGTTGGGTGTTTCAAGCTCCAACAAACCCCATGTGGTCGCTGTGTCAGGTATAGTGAAGCGCTGGTGTAGTCCTCATTCTTCGGGGAGTTCGGGCGGCAGTTGGTCGGGCTGCTGCGCCTCATCCAGATCGTAGAGATTGACCAGCATATCGGTCATCAAGCCGGAGACCGTGCGCACTGTACTGATTGCCCGCCCGTAATTGAGATTGGTCGGCCCCAGCACACCCAATGCACCGCTGATCTGCCCTGGTAGGCCGTAGTGGCTCAGCACAAGGCTCAGATGGTTCATCTCCGAGTGCCCATCTCCTGCGATGACGACCTGCACTTCCTCACCATGTACCAGTGGTTGCAGGATTTCCGTGAAGATGATCTCCATGATCGCGCGTTCTTCGAAGACCTGCACAGCCTGTCGCGCCCCCTCAGAATCCGGGAAGCTGTTGATGATTTCGCTGAGGCCATCCCGGTAGATCACACGAAGCTGGTTGATGTTGGAGCGCTCAATCAGTTCGGCGGCAAGCTCCGCCACCTCACGCTCCAGCACCGAGAACTGGCGGCTCTTCAGCCGAATCTGATTTGCATTGAGGCCGCCACAGACGGCATTGATATGATCGGCGGCTTCGCTGAGGCTCTGCTGCGATTTGGCATCCGCCAGGGTCAGCATTCGCTGGCGAACGGTTCCATCGTCCATCACCAGAATCAGAAGTACCAGTCGTCCCTGAATGCCGATCAGTTCCAGGTGCTTGAAGAGCGCCTTCTCACCCAGTGGCGGGGTGACCAGCGATGCGGTGTTTGCGGTACGTGCGAGGACGGTTGCCGCCTGCCGCAGCCATTGATCGAGGACGGCAGGCAGCGCGTTGAATTTATTCTCGATGTATTGCTGATCCTGCTGCGCCAGAGTGCTGTTGTGCAGCAAATCGCGCACGACATAGCGATAGCCCAGCGCCGTCGGTACGCGCCCTGCGGAGGTGTGCGGCGCACTGATGTAGCCCAGTTCTTCCAGCCGCGCCATCTCGTTGCGCACCGTCGCTGAGCTGAAACTGAGGTTATAAGTCTCCACCAGGGACTTGGAACTCACTGGCTCCGGCGTCTCGGTGTAGGAACGCACAATCAGCGAGAGGATTTCCTCCTGCCGCTGCGTCAGTTGGGGAAGGGGTTGCTCCGTTATTGGCATATCATACACACCAGAAGCTACGGACAAATGAGTCTACTGTCGAGCGAATGCCTGGACTATGATAACAGCGTGACTATAAGAGTCCAATATGGTCTCGCGGCTGCTGGCGCTGCTCTGCCACAGGTAAGGACGGCAGACAGTACGGCGTCAAGGTAGCCGAGGACATCAAACCAGATTTGCACTTGTAGAGATAGGATGAACAACCGAATGGGCGAAAAGACCTTCGCAGTCAACAAGACTGACTTTCAGACAGAAGTTTTGGAAAGCGGCACGCCCGTGCTGGTAGATTTCTGGGCGGAATGGTGCGGCCCCTGTAAGATGATCGCCCCCATCGTGGATGAATTGGCGACGGAATACGATGGCCGTCTGCGCGTGGCCAAACTGGATGCCGACGAAAATCCAGAAATTTTGCAGCAGTACGGCGTCATGGGCATTCCCACCCTGATCCTCTTCAAAGATGGTAAGGATGTTGCCCGCATCATCGGCTATAAGCCCAAGAACAAGATCATCAGCAAGATCGCGGAACACCTCTGAGCACAACGGAAGGAGTGCAACACCCCCAGATTGTGAATTCAAAAAGCCCCGTTCATCACGCAGCGGGGCTTTTTGGTTCAGTTAGGTGGTTGCACCTGAGGGCGTCAGTCGGCGGAAATCTCTTCCGGTGGGGTTTCCAGCGAGGCAACCGGGAAGACGATGTGGAAGGTCGATCCCTTGCCGTACGCGCTCTCGATCCAGATTTTGCCGTTGTGACGATCCACAATGCCCTTGGTCAGCATCATGCCCAGGCCCGTGCCGGGTTGGGAGCGCGTGGCTTCGTTGTCCGCGCGGAAGTAGCGTTCTTTGAAGAGCCGCTGTTGATCCTCCTCCGTCATGCCGATGCCCTCATCAGTCACCGAAATTTGCACGACTTCGCCCATGCGCTGTCCGTCGGGGGCTGCGAATTCGCTGTGGTGCTGCGCCTTGACGGTGATCGTCGTGTCTTCCGGGCTGTATTTGTGTGCGTTGCTGACGAGGTTGGTGAGTACCTGCATGATACGCGCCTCGTCGCCCAGGATCGGCGGCAGATTCTCCGGCACATTGTTGACGAGATTCTGATTCTTGTCTTCCAGAGGGCGCACGAAGGGGCGCAGGGTTTCAACGATGGTGCTGTAGATATCCATCGGTTCCGGATCGACCGTGAACTGATTGGCGTCGATTTGTGCAGCGGTGCGCAAGTCGGAGATGATGGTCTCCATGCGGCGGGCGTTGGCATGGATGATGCTGATGAATTCTTCCTGTTTGTCCGTCAGTTCGCCCAGCATGCCGGATTGCAGCACTTCCGAATAGCCCTTGACCGACGAGAGCGGGTTCTTCAATTCGTGGGCGGCGAAACCCATGAATTCGCTCTTGCCTGCATTGGCCTGGGTGAGTGCGCTGGCGAATTGTGCGTTGGCGATGGAGATGCTGGCGTGTTCTGCGAGGCGCTTCGCCAGATCCCAGTCTGTGATGCTGAAAGGCGGTTGGGTGCGTTTTTCCAGCACCAGCACGGCATTGACATCTTCGCCACTAATCATCGGAATCGTGATCTGGCTGTTGCTCTCGCGCAAGCTCGGTACGTAATCCGGGTCTAGCTGCAAATTATTCTGGTAGTCGGCCTGTTTGCTGCGGAGCACACGCGCTACGATGCCGCGCTTGATCGGCCAGTAGGTGTCGTCCGCGCCTTCCGGGAAGTCCTCTTCAGCGTACCCTCGGGAGCAAATGATCTCCAGCATATCGCTGTCTTCGTGGACGATACCCAGCAACCCTGCGTCCGCTTTCAGTACCGTCGTTGCCCAACGCACGGTGATGTCCCCGACCTCGTGCAGGTCGAGCGTGCGGTTCAACTCCGCGTCCATGCGTTCCAGCATTTCCAGTTCGCGAACGCGCTCCGCGAGCTGCTGATCGGTGAGTTCGAAGAGGCGTGCGTTCTCGATGGCGACGGCGGCCTGGCCTGCGAAGGTTGTCAGCAATTCCGTGTCATCGTCCAGGAAGGGTAGCTTGTTCTTCTTGTTGACCACTTCCAGCACGCCGATCACCTCATCTTTGGCGATTAGCGGGACAGCTAGCAAGGCGTGCGGGACGAAATCACCAGAGACGCCCGCCTGATGATTGGGGTCTGTAGCGGTATCGTTGACGATGCGCGGTTCGACGGACTCCACCACCTGACCGACGATGCCCTGCCCCGCAGGAACGCGCGTGCCGACCAATTCTTCCCCTCTGCCGCCGATCACGACGCGGAACTCCAGGTCGCCCGACCCATCTGCTGCGGTGAGCAGCAGCGAACCGGCTTCCGCTTCCAGGATGTCCACCGCGCTGTGCATGATCAGTTCGAGCAGCTTTTCGACATCTAACTCGGTAGCGACCAACTGACGGCTGATGTCGTTGAGGACAGTCAACTGACGTTCGCGGATGCGGGTGGCGTTGAACAGGTTGGCGTTTTCCATCGAAGTTGCCGCCAGCACGCTAATATCGCTGAGCACGCGGAATTGATCGTCGGTGTACTCAGCCGTGCTCTCCGTCTTCCCGGTGGCGATCAAACCGAGGGTCTCGCTCTTGCCTGCCAGCGGTACCCCCATCCAGGCACGGATGCGATCCGGCACCAGTTCGAGGTTGGCGCGGCGCTGCTGCATCGCCTGGCGATAGTCGCCCACGCGCAGAGGACGCCCGGTGCGCACCACCTCGCTGAAGAGGTCAACGCCCAACGACCAGCGCTCGTTTTCGTGCTCGCTCAAGCGTTCGCCTTCATGCTGGTAGAAGGCGAAATACAACTGTTCCAGCTTCTCGTCGTAGAGCGCGATGAAGAAGTACGAGGCCGGAATCAACTTCTCGGTCTGTGTGCTGATCAATTCGAGCAGGTCGTTCTGGTCGATGTCGAAGTTGATCGCCTTGCTGACCTGGCTCAACACGTTCAATTCGTTGACGCGGCTCTCCAGCGATTCGATCACCTGGGAGCGCTCGGTGCTGATGGCCAGTTGGTTGACGACATTGCCGATGAAGTGCACATCGTCGTAGTTGTACATGGATTTCGCTTGCGGCGCGCCCAGCACCACAAAACCGATCAGGTCATCGCCGCCCTGCATCGGTGCGATGACATAGGTGCGCAGCAGATTCAACCGCGCTCGATCGACCCAGAGCGCATCCGGCCAGGGCTGACCGGGCTGCAAACTCAGCGGATCCGGATTTTCCTTGAGCAGGGCGACCATCGGACTATCTGCGGTGAAGCGCAGATCGGTGTGTTTGCTGCCGGGGTTGCTGGCATGTGCGACGTAATCGCTGCCGCTGTGCTCGCGCAGGAAGATGAAAATCGCTGATGGTGCGAGGTTGTCGTCCAGCAGCTTGAAGAAGGCTTTTGTGATTTCCTCGTAGCTATCCATGCGTGCGAGTTGGCGGGCGAAAATTTCTACCTGAAGCTGCAAATTGCGCTTCTTGCGGAAGTACACCGCGTCAATGCGCTCTTGCAGGTAATTGCGCAGCGGTGTGAAGAAGAGCACCATGAAGAGCAAAATCGTGGAGAGCGTCACCACATTGGTCGCGTTGAGGAAGTCAATTGCGATTAACGTGCCGCCAAGTGTCAGCAAGAACATGCTGACGATCAAGGCACCGACCATGATGCCGTACGTCAGGGAGTGGCTGATGGCTTCGTCCAGGTTGCGATGACGATATTGCAGCACGGCGTAGGCCGTCGCTGCGTTGGGGAAGACCAGCAGCACCATCATGGCTTCCAGGTTCAGGACGATGTTGCTTTCCAGCATGGTAACGGCGGTGCGGCTAATGCCCCACAGGATGCCTGGCACGAGCACCATCAGCGCACCGATCAATACGGCGCTGCTCTGATCGCGCGTGATCGGGGTGTTGGCATATTCGCGCTGTAAGAAGGACAGCCCGACGAGCAGCACCACGCCCGTCATCGCGGCGAACGTCCCGGCCTGGTGGGCAACCAGCGGCGTCTCCGGACTTGTGGGGAAGAGCTGCATGTAAATCAGGATGCCCCCCGCCACTGTCCCCAGTGCCAGCGGCAGATATTCGACGACAGGCAGTGTGCGCACGAGGTGCAGACGCTTGGGGAAGGTCAGACCCAGAGTCACCATAGATGCACCCAACCAGCATCCCGAAATCAGCCAGATTGGAGCCAGCAAGCCATCTGTGCCGGTATTGAAAATGCCTGCGGCGAAGATGCTGCTGAGGAAGGCGATTGCAGCGGCGACCAGTCCTTCCGGCTTGTCGTTGCGGAAGAAGAGGATCGCATAACCAATCAACAGGGTGACCAGAGCGCCACCCAGAGGCAGCATGATATACGAGAGGAAGTCCACATCCGGCAGCGTCATCGGCGTAAGCTCGACCGTACAGCGATAACTGCCGTCTGCAAGCTGTTCAGCGCAGATTGTACCGGGAGTACGCTCGGCACTCCGCGCCACAGTCAACGTTAGCGGGCTATTCGGCGATTGAGCGAGCTGCTGTTCCAGGATGGCCTGCGCGTCATCGTAGGGTTCCTCGGCAAGTGAAATGTCGTTGATGCCGATGATGCGATCGCCGGGAAGTAGCCCGGCCTCGCGCCCTACCCAGGTCGTATCGCTGACGGAGACCCCCGCGTTGACCACCAGGGTATTGCTGACCATCGCGCCCAGAAAGGGGCGTGCCCGGTAGGTGAACCCGGCAATCATAGCGATCACCAGAACGACCGTCGCCAACGCCGCCAGCGCGCCAATCACCACGCGCCACAAGGCAATCGCGCTCCCCTGCGGTTTACTGGGCGAGTGCGCGGTTGTTTTGCTCAGGAGTGTCGCGCTCATTCACTGCATCCAATGCTTGTTATTCACATGAAGGAATCGTTTGTGCGGCAAACGATAGTTTAATTTTAGCACAGCCTGTGCCTTGCGCCGACTCAACAAACATAATGCTTCCGTAGCTGTTTCGTATGGATTGTGTTGAATTGTCGAGAAATCCCCACAATTTTGGACGCAGAAAGCGGCTTGCGTCGGTACACTCTAGCGACTCTCATCAATGCGGGATACCATGAGAGAAATAGTGCATTCAGTCGAAGAAAAGAGGCAAAAATGGCGACTCGTGCTGCTCGTGTTCTCATTGCCAAACCGGGTCTGGACGGACATGATCGTGGTGCCAAAGTGATTGCTCGTGCGCTGCGCGATGCGGGCATGGAAGTGATCTACACTGGTCTACGGCAGACGCCGGATATGATCGCCGAGGCCGCATTACAAGAAGATGTTGATGTCGTAGGCTTGAGCATTCTTAGTGGAGCGCACATGACTCTGGTTCCCCGCGTGCGCGAGGCGATGAACGCCGCCGATTTGCAGGATGTTCCGATGATCGTGGGCGGCATCATCCCGGATGAAGACAAGCCCGCGCTGCAAGAATTGGGCGTGGCAGGTGTCTTCGGCCCCGGTACCACGACCGAACAGATTCGGGACTTCATCAACAACTTGCTGACTGCCAAAGACTCGAACGCTTGAAGCTTGAAGACGGTATGAATAATTTGCTGGAAGATCTGTTACAGGGGCGTCGCCGCGCACTGGCACGCACCCTGACGATTGTTGAGAATCAACGCCCAGAGGCACAAGACATGCTGGCGGCGCTCTTCCCACATACGGGCAATGCCTGGGTTGTGGGTGTGACGGGCGCGCCGGGGACGGGAAAGAGTTCCCTGGTGAATGCGCTGGCGAAGTCCTACCGGGTACGGGAACGGACGGTGGGCATTGTCGCCGTAGACCCGACCAGCCCCTTTTCGGGCGGTGCCATCCTGGGGGATCGCATCCGCATGCACGACTTGCACGGTGATGCGGGCGTCTTCATCCGCAGCATGGCGACACGCGGCAGCCTGGGTGGTTTGGCACAGGCCACCCGCGACGCGGTGCGCGTGATGGATGCTGCTGGCTTCGATGTCGTGATTGTGGAGACGGTTGGCGCCGGGCAGAGCGAGGTGGATATCGTTCGCACGGCGGATACCACGCTGGTGATTGAAGCGCCGGGCCTGGGCGATGATGTGCAGGCCATCAAGGCCGGTATCCTGGAAATCGCGGATTTGCTCGTGGTCAATAAGGCAGATCGCCCCGGAGCGGATCAGACGGTGCGCAGCTTGCGGGCCATGCTGGAATTGGGGCATCCCGCCGCGCGTGAGCAATTCGTGTCGCATCATGGGCGGGCGATGAAAGTTCCTGAAACCAACGTCGATCTGGGGCGTATAGAAGAGTGGATACCCCCCGTTTTGAAGACGATTGCCACCCAGTACGACGGGATTGAAGCGCTGGTGGAGGCCATTGACCGCCACCGCGAATATATCGAAACGTCCGGTGTCGCGCAGAAGCGCAAGGCTCGCTACATCGAACTGGAATTGTACGAACGGCTGCAGGTCGCGCTGTTGGAACGAGTCGTCGGCACGATCGCCCACGACACCCTCAACAGCATGATTGAGCGTATTGTGGCGCGTGAGCTAGACCCGCAGAGTGCGGTGCAGCAGCTCATGCTGCAAATGAACGAGGTAGGTACAGATTGAACGAAGGGGGATGGGTGAACAAAGTGTCAGGGACACATGTAAGCGGAGAAGAAGAACATACGGAAGATGCCTACGCAAACCGCCAATCGCGGATGCGCTTCGGCAAGATGATGCTCTTCTGCGGTTCAGCGTCCGATGAACTGGCGCAGGAAATCGCAGATCACATTGCCAGGAAAGGCGGCTACGAAGGTTTCCATCTGGGACTCTCCAACGTCACCCGGTTCTCGAACGAGAATGTCTTCGTCAAGTTGCTGGAGAGCGTTCGTGGGCGCGATGTTTACTTCGTGCAAACGCATGCATCGCCAATTCACGAGAACATCTTCGAAATGCTCATCATGATTGATGCCCTCAAGCGCGACTCCGCATGGCGCATCAATCTCGTCGTGCCGTATATGACCTATACGCGCTCGGATAAGAAGGATCAGCCACGTGTGCCCATTTCGGCGCGGTTGATGGCGAACATGATCGAAGTCGCCGGGGCAGATCGCTACATCACGATCGATTTGCACGCCGGGCAAATTCAGGGCTTTTTCAACATTCCAGGGGATGCGCTGACTGCCTTCCACCTCTTGAGTGATTATGTGCAGCGCACCTTCGACCTGACTAATCTGGTCGTGGTGGCGACTGATCTGGGCTTTGCCAAACAGGGGCGCAATTGGGCGGAGACGCTCAACGTGCCGCTTGCGTTCATCGAGAAGCGCCGCGTGGATAACGCCGAACGCCCCAAGGCGCTGGCGATTATCGGCGATGTGGAGGGCAAGGACGTGCTGCTTGTGGACGATGAAGTCAACACGGCGGGCAGCGTAGTGAACGCGGTCAAGGTACTGCGCGAAGCGGGTGCACGCGATATTTCTTTCGCTTTCACCCATGCGTTCCTGGCGGACATCGCCTATGAGCGCCTGGAGAGCCTGAATCTGAAGGAAATTATCTTCACCAATACTCTGCCCATTCCAGAAGAAAAACGCCTGCCGAACATGACCATCCTTTCCATTGCCCCCATGCTGGCGGAGGTCATTGTGCGGGCGCATGAAGGCCGTAGCGTAGGTGAGTTATTCGATGAGTGAGCCAGACAAGACCACCTCCCAGGAAATCATCCGGCAAACGTTGGAGACGACAGGACTGGACAACCGTGCCTCCTGGCGTCAGATCATCCTGGGTGCGGTGGGCTTCATCGTCTTTCTGACTGTTTTGACCTTCGGCATCAACGCCGTCGGCATTGAGAATCTGCAACAGGTGATTCGGGATGCGGGGCCGCTGGCTCCGCTGCTTTACATCCTGATCAAGGCGCTGACGTATATCTTCGCCCCGTTGACCAGCGGCCCGATCCAGGTGGTTGCCGGGACACTGTTCGATAGCCTGTGGTTGGGTGTGTTCTACACGTTGATTGGCGAAGTCATTGGCGGCAGCATTAGCTTCTGGGTTGCGCGGCGGTTGGGGCGTCCGATTGTCGTGCGCCTCGTCGGGCAGAAGAACATGCGCCAGGTCGACGACTTCTATGCGAATCAGATGGGTGGCTGGCGTTCGCTGGCGGCGGCACGCATTGTGCTCTTCTCAGTCTGGGATTTTCTGAGCTATGCGGCAGGCCTGGCGAAGACCGTCTCCTTCCGTGCGTATTTCCTGGTCTCGGTGGTTCTTGGCTTCTTCCCGACGCTCTTCTTCGTCTGGATCGGCAATACGGCGGTGGAAGATACCCGCGCGCTGATCTGGATTTACGTTCTGGTTGGCGGCTTGATCCTGCTGCCGCTGTTGTTCCGCAAGCGAGTGATGCGTCTGCTGCGCGGCAAACCCGCCGTCAGTGCACAGCCGGAAGTCGGAGATTGATGGGCGCAGTCTATTGGATGGGGGGCGCGCCCTGCGCTGGCAAGACGACTATCGCGCAGATCATCGCGCAGGAATTCGGTTGGCAGGTCTACAGCCTGGATCGCCATGTGGAAGACTATTTGCGGCGCGCTGACCCGGTACAGCATCCCAATCTAGCAGAATACAATGCGCTGGGACTCAAGCGCTTCCTCAGCCTGCCCGCCGATGAGCAGTTGCAGCGTATCTGGCGTATGAGCGAGGAGTGGTTTGGCTTCTTGCTGGAAGATGTGGCGGCGCTGGAAACGGTTGCGCCGATTCTCGTGGAAGGCGCTAACATCCGTCCGCAGGATGTCGCTGCTGCGGGTGCTGACTTGCGCCGTGCCGTTTGGCTGGCCCCCACCGAAGCCTTCTTGCTGGAGACCTATCCGCGCCGGGGTGCCTGGGTGCAGGATGTGCTGCAGCAGTTTCCGCAGGAGGAGCGTGTGGATGTCTTCGAGCAGTGGATGCTGCGCGATGCGTCCCATGCGGAGCAAGTGCTGGCTCAAGCGAGCGCGTTGGGCATACGCACCATCGTGGTGGATGGCTCTGCTGAACTCCTGGAAAACGCCGAAATCGTCATGGATCACTTCGAGCTGCTCTCGTGATCGACGCCTTGCGGCAATCCCTCGGTGACGCTGTGACCCTGCGCGAAATCCCGCTTGCGAGAGTTGATGCTTCCCACACGCCGCCAGGATACACCCTGGTTGACGATGCATTACGTGGTTTGTCGCTGCGTGACTGTGGGCTGGCAGAACTGCCTGCCGCGTTGTTTCGATGCACGACCTTGCATAAGCTGGCTCTCGGACGAAACAGGCTCCGCGAAATCCCGCAGGCGATGAGCGCACTGCATAACCTGACTCATCTATATCTTGATGGCAATCGCCTCCATATGTTGCCGGATGCGATTTGTGAACTCGAAGCATTGCAAGTCTTCGATCTAGTACTCAGTCACAGTGGATATGAAGGATAAAGCAAGGTAGAGTCTGGTGC
>CAZJWX010000009.1:0-106295 GCA_964549915.1 uncultured Anaerolineaceae bacterium
GTGAAATTGCATCGCCTTTATCCGTCTCTTTCAGATTGACTGAGTACTAGCCGCACCACGAATAGAGCCTGCTTCATGGAGAGCAGCAGTAATCGCTTCAGGTGTGATCTCTTTTTCGCGCTTGATGTGAGCCTCACTGTCACGAAATTCATCTAGCAATTCGGGAAAACGCCTGAATGTGGCGCTGTCGCAGTTCAATTTGCGTGCTGCGCCACGAATGGAACCTGTATTATATAAGGCTTCTCGCACGACATCTTCTGTTATGTCCTCTCGTAGGCGGATTTGACGAGCAATTTCACGCTGCTGCTCTCGGCGTTCTTCAGAGGCTTGTGCCCACCTTTTCTTTGATGAAGTCGAGTTTACAATTCGGGTCTGGGGATCAGAAGAATACTGGCGGAGGCTCTCTCGAAGTTTTTCCTTCCGTTCACCTGTCCATGAATCGAGATACTTTTGTACATGTTGCTCACGTTGTTCAGCATAAGCGGGGTCATGCCAATAGTTCAGAACTTTCTCACCTTGCGACTCGCAAAATGCAGCAGACCACTCTCGATTCTCGTATGACCCATGTGCGTCCATCCTAATGATATTCCAGGGCATGTTATTCTGGCGATCATGATCGATGTGGTGACGATGGCTGTCTGGCATATCGTCGTAGATTCCATGCCGTAGATTCCATTCATCTGCAAGGCGATGAGCTGGATACAGTGTTCCATCGAGTGGTTGATACAACATGGTATAACCGCGCCACAGCGAGGGATCATAGGGCATCAAGGAGTCATTGGGGCGCAAGTCATTTGCCTGGGTCAATCGCCCATCTCGCCGAATGAACTCATGATCGGGTGTGCAGTGAATTACTTCTCCATTATCGAGGGTGACTTCGAGTAAAGAGTCACGACCAATATAGCGGGGCGCTTCGAGCAATGTCATGATGATGCGCCCAAATTGATTCACGCTGTATCCCCAGAAAATTTCCCCATCTTCAGCCCTGACTGCCATTTCTTCCAGTGTGGGTGTACTTCCATCAGCGAGGGCAACCCTGGTATCTCCACGGAAGCAGCGTGCGTAAGTGCTTTTCCCCATCGTGATACAAAGAGTGCTTCGCGGAATACGGAAATATTCGACAGAACGCGCTAGTACAAATGAATTGGGTGGGATGATGCAAACATCCCCTTCAAAATCTACAAAGGAGTCCGGGTCAAAATTCTTTGGGTCAACAATTGCAGAATGCACATTGGTGAATATCTTGTATTCGTGAGCAACGCGCATGTCGTAGCCATAGGATGAAACGCCGTAGCTGATGACGCCTTCGCGCTCCTGCTTATCCACAAATGGCTCAATCATGCCGTGTTCCAGTGCCATCTTGCGAATCCAATGATCGGGTTTTAGTCCCATAATTACCTCTTTTTCTGGTTTTTGTTCCAGTGTGCTGGGTTCCGCAGAAAACTGCAAATAGAACAGAGGCGACTCAACCGAGTCGCCTCCAGGAATCTGTTTGTGATGAGACGCATGTCAGGCTTGAGTACCGTATGCTGTCCAGCCTGACCTACATGCGCTCCGGTGCGGTCATGCCCATCAGGCGCAGCACGCGATGGAAGACCACCTGTGCCGCCTTATAGAAGCGCAGCCGTGCCCTGGCGACATCTTCTGGCACTTCTGTATGCAGCACGCGCACGCGGTCATAAATCGGGTGGAAGACCGCCGCCAGTTCGTGTGCGTAGAAGGCGATTTTGTGTGGTTCGTATTGCTGCACAGTGGTTTCGATCACTTCGCCCAGTTCCAGCGCCTTGCGGATGAAGCGCAGTTCGTCTTCACCGAGCAGGCTCAAATCCGCGTTTTCGTCGCTGAAGCCACGCTCTTCGGCTTCGCGGAAGATGCCGCAGCAGCGAACATGCGCGTTCTGGATGTAATACACCGGGTTCTCGTTGCTCTGTTTCACCACCTCATCGACATCGAAGGTGATGTGCGTCGTGGGCGAATAGGCCAGCAGGTGATAGCGAATCGCGTCTGCGCTCGTCCATTCGATGAGGTCGTCCAGCGTATCGTAGATGCCCTTGCGCGTGCTGCCTTTCTTCTCCACTTTTTCGCCCGTTTCCGGATCCGTGGTGACCATGCGCACCAACTGATTGAGAATGACGTGGATCCCGGACGGGTCGAGGCCCAGGGCTTCGACGCCCCAGGCAACTGTGCGGTATTGCTGCCCATGATCTGCACCCAGCACGTTGACCATAATGTCGAAACCGCGCTCAATCTTGTTCTTGTGGTAGGCGATGTCGGGCAGGGTGTAGGTCGGCACCCCATCCGCTTTGACCATCACGCGATCTTTGTCGTCGCCGAAGCGCGTAGTACGGAACCACTGAGCGGGTTCGGTCGCTTGGGACTCGGCGATTTCTTCTTCGGTTGCGCCTTCGCGGTGAACGGCTTCGTAGATGTACCCGTTCTCGCGCAGCGTCTCCAGCGTTTCCCAGACTTCTTCACTCTGGAAGAGGCTGTCTTCGTTGAAGAAATTGTCATGCTCGATGTCGATGGCTTGCAGCGATTCGCGGATCCATTCGAACATTTTCTTTTCGACATATTCCTTGAATGGCTTCCAGTCCTTCTCTTTCCAACTATCCCCGACTTCAGCGACAAGTTCTTTCGCGTAGTCAACCAGATAATCGCCCTGGTAATGATCTTCGCCAAGTTGAATATCTTCGCCGAGGGCTTGCAGGTAGCGGATTTTGAGGCTTTCGCCGAGCTTGATCATCTGCTGACCCGCGTTGTTGAAGTAGTACTCGCGCTGGACATCATAGCCCGCTGCTTCCAGCAGGCGTGCCATTGTGTCACCCAGGACACCACCCCGTGTTCGCCCCACATGGATCGGCCCAGTGGGATTGGCGCTGACGAATTCGACCTGTGCGCGCTTGCCCGCACCGACACCCAGCGAGAAGAGCTGCTCACCTTCAGCGATGATGGCATCGACCTGCTGTTTCAGGAAGTCTTCGGATAGGGTGAAGTTGATGAATCCCGGCCCCGCAATTTCCGTCTTGCGGATGAAATCAGCATCGGGCAGATGGGCGACGATTTTCTCAGCGATGTCGCGCGGTTTCATCTTCGCAGGCTTCGCCAGCGCCATCGCCACCGGGCAGGCGTAATCGCCATGCGAAGGCTCTTTGGTCGGATTGATAGGAATGGTGGGAATCTCGAAGGCAGGCAAATCACCCGCTTGTTGGGCGGCTTGAATGGCCTGGGAGACGAGGGTTGCAGTTTCTTTCGGCAGAAGTTTCACAGTCGGCTCTCGATGGTCTCTATTGGGACAAACTGAGTCGGTATTCTAGCAAAGTCGGACAGGGGCGTTAACCGGAGTTTTGGAAGAGACGCGCCGCGCTGACGAAATCAGCCTCGCCATGCTTGACACCCCAGACTTTCGTGTAGTCATGTTGCCACAACTCAAATTCGATCTGCTCGATTCCGTATTGTTGCAGAAGCCCCTGCATCTCATCTTGTGACCAGAGGCGTCCCGGCATCCAGTGTTCGTTGATGCGCAGAGTCGTCAGGAGCAAACCACCAGGGCGCAAGACGCGGACGAGTTCACGGAGGCCATCTTCTGGCACCGGCATGAATTCCAACGCCTCCAGACAGGTGACGACATCAAAGGCACTATCGGGAAAGGGTAGGCGCAACCCGTCGGCATGAGCAAGTGAGACATATTCATGTGCATCAACTGCTGCCAGTTTCGCTTCAGCCTGTTGCAGCATCCGCCAACTTGCGTCCATGCCGATGACATAGCCAGAGAACTCACTGTGATTCAGCAGCACCAGCGGCAGACGACCTGTTCCCGTCGCTACATCCAAAATCAGTGGGTCGGTCTCTGGAGCCAGTCGTTGCATCAACGGCAGGGCAATGTGGAAGTGCTCCTGCAATGGATCAACCTCCACAATCCGATCATAGCGTGTGGCATACACATCATAGAGCCAGATCACCATCCGCCGCCCGAGATAAACCCCCTCTGTTTCGAAGATCAGCCACCAGACCAGAAAGCCGATCAGTATCCCGCCGACGGTCAGCAGTACCAACCAGATCACAACAGCCCCAGTTCGTCATAGTACGGTAGAGTGCGCTGGATACCCTCATGCAGCGAAACTTGCGGCTGCCATCCCAGCAGATTATTGGCTTTTTCCATACTGTAGGTTACATCACTCAAGACGAAGGGTATCAGCTTCCGCAAATCCTGCGGTTCACCGCTCAACCACAGCACGGAATCAAGCACAGGCGCAAGAGCCGTCATCGGCGAAATGGGCATTGCCAACCAGCGCTGATGTCCGGTCAGGGCTTGCAGCGCACCCAGATACTCCCGCCAGGTTGGTGCCGGATCCATGACGCAGTTGAAGGCTTGCCCTTCAGCGGCAGGGTGCACCGCCTGCACGGTCATCAGATCGACGACATCATCGACATGGATGAGATAGGTCGTGCCGCTGCCATCTCCGATGAAAGGCGTGGGTTGGAGCTGTGCCAGTTGTAGCATATTGCGCGACCAGAATCCGCTGCTCGCCCCGTAAATCATGCCGGGTCGGATGAGGCTGTACGACAACTCGTATTCCGCAGTGATCTGGCGCAGCACCGTTTCTGCTTCCAACTTGCTGATGTTGTAGGGAACGTTGCCGGGTTCCTGGGGAGTCGCTTCGGTGACGACACCGCGCACATCGTAGCCATAGGTGGCGATCGTGCTGACGTGAACCAGACGCTGTACCCCATGTTCCGCTGCTGCCAGAGCCACGTTGCGCGTGCCGCCAAGATTGGCCTCTAACTGAAAGTCCAGCGTGCCTCGTGTAGACGCTGCGACGTGAAGGACGATTGCGCTGCCTGCAATTGCGGCGCGCATCTGGTGAATATCGGTGATGTCCCCATAGACGATTTCGACATTTTGCAATGCTTGCAGCGGCTTGGCCTTTTTAGAAGAGCGAGCCAATGCCCGCACCCAGGCTCCATCCGCCGCTAACCGTCGTACCAATGCGCCCCCCAGGAAGCCCGTAGCGCCTGTGACGAAGACGGTTTTGCCAGCCAGTTCGCTCATGAGCGGATTCCTCGCAACACCTTGAAACGGCTGTTTTGTGCGACGATGCCGAATTCGTGGAAGTGCGCTTGAAAGAGCGTTTCGTATTTCAGAAAGGCATTGCAGACGATCCACAGCTCGCCATTCGGGGTCAGGTGGTCTGCGGCCTCTTCGATGATGCGCTCGGCGATTTGCATATTCACGTCGAATTTCTGATGGAATGGCGGATTGCTGACGATGTGGTCAAAATACTGGTCGTCTACCGCAGTGTAGACATCACTGGCAAGCACGCTGACATTTTCCAGATGATTGTGCGCTGCCGTCGCTTGTGCACAGCGCACCGCCAGCAGATTGTCATCGGTCATCACAACATGCTTCGCGCGCTTCGCAGCCAGCGCACCGATGACTCCAACGCCGCAGCCGACATCCAGTACAGTGCTGCCTGCGGACGCTTGCATATGCTCCAGCAGATAAGCCGTCCCATCGTCCAGTTCTTCCCAACTGAAAACCCCCGGCAGCGTAGCAACGTTGATCTCACCCAGCGGCGTATTGAACGTGCGCTGGCGTATTTTCGTGGGATCATCTCCCCAGTCCGTCGGGTAGGCCATCCGTTGCGGACGCTTGGAGACAGCGATGCGATGGCTCTTCTTGTAGGCGACAGTTGCACAGGAGCCGAATAGCGTTTCTGCATCCTTGATGAGCGTTTTTGCCCCGCCCTTGGTTGCCCCCGTGATGTAGAGATCACCGTCAGGCTTCAGGGCATTGGCTGCCGCCCACAACTGCGCCCGCCCGAAGTCGCGTCCTTTGGGAACAAGCACATGAGCGGTGTCGTAGGTTTGCCCCGGTTCCGGGTAAACGCCCATCTGAAAGACGACATTTTCGGCACGAACGTGCTCCTGCATTCGGTTCAAGGCGCGATAGCTGACATCAAAGACATGCACTTCTTTAACAACCTGTGCGATAGCTTCGATCAGGTCAATGTGCTCGGCAGACATCAGCAGGATCGTCTCATGCTCTGCGTAAGCCGTGTTATTCAGGATCAGGTCTGTAATGATGTAGGTTGGTTTTTTTGACACAATGATTCGTCCAGGTTAGAATAGAACTGATGTTCAATTTGGCTGTCGAGGTACCAGAATGTCCTACAAAGTAGCACATGTTCGGTTGCTCGTGAATGACTTTGCCGCGTGCGTGATTACATGGCAGAGGTCGCGGGTGCGGCAGCCCTGCCTGCCGAGGTCGAGGCACAGGATCGGGCAGTCCTTGTGATCGAAGTTGACGATGTGGATGCATTGGCGCAGCGTTTACGGGCCAGCGGGATTGTACTCGTCAATGAGCCGATGGATATGGAGCAGTGGGTGCTGCGCGTGGCACATTTCCGCGACCCGGCAGGCAATCTGATCGAAGTCAATCAACCGTTGGCAAACGACTGAATCCGGATGGGGCGGATGGTGACCCCGCCCCTGTTTGGTTGTTGCTGGCGCTAATCGGCGGCATCTGTTGACGGTTGGTAATCCTCATCACGGAACTGCATCTCGTACAGCCTGGCGTAGAGGCCCGCTTCTTGCATCAATTCTTCGTGCGTGCCCAGTTCCGCAATGCGCCCTTGATTCAGCACTGCGATCCGATTCGCAACGCGGATGGTGCTCAAGCGGTGCGCGATGATCACGGTCGTGCGATTCTGCATCAGCCGTGCCAGCGCTTCCTGCACCAGATGTTCGCTCTCGTTATCCAGGCTGCTGGTTGCCTCGTCCAGCAGCAGGATGCGCGGGTCTTTCAGGATGGCGCGTGCAATTGCCACACGCTGCCGCTGTCCACCGCTGAGGCGCACGCCGCGTTCACCGACGACCGTCTCGTATCCATCGGGTAGTTCGCTGATGAATTCATGTGCGTTGGCTGCTTGCGCCGCCTCGATCATCTCTTCCTCAGACGCATCCAGCCGACCATACAGGATGTTCTCGCGAATGGTGCCGCCAAAAAGCAACGTCTCCTGGGGCACAATGCCGATCTGGCTGCGCAGGCTCTCCTGCGTCACATTGCGCACATTCAGGCCATCGATGGAAAGCGTGCCCGATGTCACATCGTAGAAGCGCGGAATGAGGTTGAACATCGTGGATTTGCCCGCACCGCTGGGTCCCACCAGTGCGACCACCTCGCCGGGAGCGATTTCCAGATTGATGTCCTTCAGCACTTCTTGCCGTCCGTCATAGGTGAAATTCACTTCATCGAAGGTGATTTTCCCGGCGACAGCGGGGAGCACTCTGGCGTCTGGACGATCCTGGATTACGGGGACTGTATCGAGAATCTGGAAGACCCGCTTGGTCGCGCCCAGGGCTTCTTGGAAGGATGAATACAAGCCGACCAGTGCAGCGAAACTGCCTGCGATGGTCAAACCGTAGATCAGGAAGGCGATCAATTCGCCGCCCGTGAGACGTCCTTCGATGACTTCCATACCACCGAACCAGAGGATCGCCGCCAGCCCACCGAACCCCAGAAACGCGATGATGGGTCCGAAGACCGAGCGCACGCGCAGCAAGCGGACTGCTGCCGCGAAGGCTCGATCGACTGCGCCGTTGTAGCGCTGGGTCTCAAAGGGTTCGCGGACGAAGCTCTTGACTTCGCGCACATTTTGCAGCGCTTCTTCCGCGACGACGGTCGAACCGGCGATTTCGTCCTGCACCTGCGTGCTGATTCGCTGGAGCCAGGTGCCGAAGATGAAGCCAACTGCGATGATGATCGGAATGGTGACGATGATGAAGAGGCTCAGCCGCCAGTTGATGACGAACATGATAATCGCCGAGCCAATCATGACCAGGCCCTGTTGTAGCAGGGTGGTGATGTTATTCGTCAGGGCTGTGCGCATCACGGTGACATCGCTGGAGATGCGGCTGATCAGTTCGCCAACGCGCCGATCTGTGAAGAACCCCAGCGACATCTGCTGTAGCTGCCCGTAAAGCTGCTTGCGCAAATCCACTACCACGCGCTCGCCGACGTAATTCAAGTTGTACGTCTCGATGAACGTGGTCACCGAGCGAAACAGGAAGACCCCCAACAACACCACTGTGATGGTGTTTAGCAATTGTTGGTTGTTCTGTTCCAGGACGCTATCCAGCACACCGGGAATCTCACCCACACCACCGATGACGGCGGGAAAAACCAGGCTTAAGGCTGAACTGAGTGTCAGCGCGAAGATGGCGACCAATAGACGCTTCCAGTAGGGGGCGATGTAGCCCACGAGCCGCTGCCAGCGCACCGGAACATCCGGCACTTCTCGCTCGTCATTGGGTTTCTGTTCATTTGCTGCTTGTCGCGCGCGGCGACGGCGTGCCATAGCCATGCTTTGTTGTTCCTCTACGATTGTGGACTCAGTCGCTTGTGTCAGTGTGCGTCGGGGGCGTCAGATGCACGTAAGCATTTGTCCGCGCCAGATGAGAATATGACAGATGATTGCTTTTCAACAGGCTGTACGTGGAATCGCCGCAATGGGTTGCTTATGGGTCAGCGACGCCTGTCACAACTTCTACTGCGTCCACGGCCAGTTTAGGGAAGTAGCTCGTATTCCATAAGCCGAAATGGTTGATCGGTTGTGCGTCACCGGGGCAGTTCGGTGGGGTGCAGGTGACTGTGCGCGGAAAGTCGAAGGCCATGTAAACCACCCAGCCCAGCAATTGATTGTGGCTCACTTCTTCGAATGTCTGGTAGAGCAGATTGCGCTGGCTGGTTTCGTCCAGTTGGTAGGTGCTGTAGCCAACCGCAGCCAGTAGGATTGGCTTTTGAACGTTGGTCCGTAAATTGGCAATCTCCTGTCGCAGCTCTTCGTATTCGCCAAAGGACTGAAAACTGACGAAATCGACCAGGGGCGCGGTATCCGCTGCTGACCCTTGCCAGCCTGCGGTGATCGGATGGTTGTTGTCCAGCGAACGCACCAGCCGCGCGGTTTCTGCCAGCCAGGCCAGCACATCCTGCCGCGTGTGCACGCTGCGGATGTAATCGCGGTCGCCACCGTCCCGCAAATCCCAGGCGAGGACGGCTGGCTCCTCGGCATAGCGCGAGACGATAAAAGCTGTCTGTGTGGCGAATGCATCCGGTTGAGTTACTGGCGGCTGTGTCGGATCTAACGTGTGATTCAGCACCAGGATCAGGCGAAAGCCCTCAGATGCCCCCGCCTGAATCAAGCCATCCAGACGGGAGAAATGTGCAGCGTTGGGCTGAATGCCCGACTCGGTACACGTGAAAAGCGTCTCATGAATCAGGAAGATTCGCAGTGTGTTGAGGCCGGATGCTCGCATCAGGGCCAATTCCTCATTGACTGCTTCCAGCTCGGTATCGGCCAGGAAATAAGCGAAAGGAGTATCGCGCGGGAAGTAGTTCGCGCCGTAGATGGGGTACGGTTCGCCGACGACTCGAAAACCTGTATCCGTCAATTCGGCGAATTCACCTTCCGTTGCTACATAGGGCGCAAGGCCAGGATTGGTAATCAGTCGACTACCAGGGCAGGCGCTCGCTGTTCGATCAGTCCCTGTCAGGAGTGTCAGGCGATTCTGCGCTTCGAACAGGTTGGGAGCGTACGTCAGCGACGTTTCGTAGGCGCGGATGGCGGCATCTTCGTCTCCGTTGGCCTCCAACTGCGTCGCATAGCCGAAGTAGGCGTTTGCCAACCGTTGCGATATGCGCGTCGTGTTGCCCGGGCAGGATTGTCCTGCCCGGTTCAGTGACTCGAGCGCTGCGATGGTGGCTTCCCAGTCGCGCGCACCCAGCGCTGCTGCCTCACACAGGTTAATGATCTCCGTAGGATTTGCAGTCGGTATGGCGGTTGCGGGCTGCAACGGCGACGGAACCGCAACTGTGGGAGCACAGGCAGCGAGCAAGAGCAGCAGAATGGAATAGGAGCGTAGCCAGCGTTTCATGAACGAGTTTGCATCATACTAATCACGATTCCCTGGGTATCCAGGGGGACGACGAAGACTTCCGCCGGAATATCCAGGTTGCCGAAGGCGGTTTCAATGACTTCTGCGATGCGATCATGGTTGCGTTCCGTCAGGAAGATCATGGCCGGGCCGCCGCCGCTGGTTGTCACCGCTGCGGTTCCGGCGAGGCGTGCCACCTCTGCCACATGTCGATAGCCGCTCAGCCGCTGCTGGATAGCATCGCGCAGCAGATTGGCATCAACCAATTCCGCCAGCATGCCGACATCACCCAGGCGCAGCGCCTCTTGCAGCAAGGGCAAGCGGCTCAGGCTGTCGAGGACGCGGTTTTGTGGCAGAGTCTCCGCCAGGATTGGCACTTTGTAGCCCTCGATTCTGGGTACGGCGACGATTACCTTGAATGAGGTCAGCGGGAGCGAGCAGTAGTGCAGCACATCGTCTTTGCGCACATAAGTCGTCAACCCGCCCAGTATCGCCGTGATCGCAGAAACGGGTTCGTCGCTGATCTCCGCCGCGAGTTCAACCAGTTCTTCGCGTGTGTAGCGGTTGTTCATCAGATTGTTTGCGCCGATGATTCCCGCCGTCACGAAGGCGACTTCCGCACCCAGGCCGCTGTTGAGCGGAATCTCATTCCTCACCCGTACGGTAATGCCCAGGGGGGCTTCTTCTATCCGCTGGAAGAAACGCATCATCCCCAATACGACCGGATGACGCAGCCCCAGCGCGTACTGGCCTGCACCTTGCCCTTCTGTATCCACGATTAGACGATCATCCTCACGAGGAGCGATTTCCACATGTGCGTAAAGGCTGATCGCTAAGCCCAGGTTGTGGTACGTGGGACCAAAATCCGTGAGGGTGGCGGGCAGGCGTATCTTGATCTTCTGCACGAACGAATACCCCTACGCGGTGACGGCTGGCAGGACGAAGGTGAAGGTGCTGCCTTCGTCGTAGTTACTACTGGCCCAGATGTCCCCACCATGCCGTTTGATAATCGTCCGTGCCACCGTCAGGCCGAGTCCGCCGCCGGGTATGTCGCGCACGCGTTCATCACGAGACCGATACATGCGGTCGAAGATCAACTCAACTTCGCTGTCGATGATCCCCATACCCTGGTCGGCGACGCTGCAATAGATTTCGTGCGTATCGCCCCAGGCATGGATGGCGATGTTATCTTCGGGGTCGGAGTAAATGATGGCGTTGTGCAGCAGATGATGCACCACGAGTTGTAGACGCTCTGCATCGCCCATCACAACCGGAAGGGGAGTCTGCACGGAGACCGCAATGCCGACTTTGTGCTGCTTGGCAAGGTCTTCCAGATTTTTCACTGCTTTCTGAATCAGGGCATCCAGCCGGATCGGGCTGTGTTCCAATGGCATCCCGGCTTCGATCCAGGCCAGATTCACTAACGAGCCGATCATATCGTGCAATTTGCTACTGGTCTGCTTCAGCCGCTGGAGGTACTTCTGCTGTTGCGCGTTCAAGCTGCCGAACCGCGCTACCAGATCCGCAAAGCCGTCGATGGCTGCCAGTGGATTGCGCAAATCGTGGGCGATCGATTTGCTGAGTTGCTCGCGCCGTGTTTCCAGATTGTGGCTTTCAGTCACATCTTGCAGCAGCACAACCCGTTCGCCGCTTTCGAGTGTTTCCGCGATGCCAATGGCGATGCGACGACGCGGCATCCGTACCGTCAGCTTCTGGTTGCCTTCGCGCAGGAAGAGATTGAG
Organism: uncultured Anaerolineaceae bacterium; assembly: GCA_964549915.1. Taxonomy (GTDB): domain Bacteria; phylum Chloroflexota; class Anaerolineae; order Aggregatilineales; family Phototrophicaceae; genus JAUZRW01. Next base: position 11,676 of record CAZJWX010000009.1, read on the forward strand.
CAGCAGTTGGTTCTTGCTGAAGACTTCCTGCGGCGATTTCCCAACGACATTCTCTGCCGTGACGCCGAGCATAGCCGCCGCTGCCGGGTTCAGCAGGGACAGCTTCATATTGGCGTCTGCAATCAGCAGGCCATCCGCTGTGGTGCGGAACAGAAAGTCGTAAACCGTGGCAGATTCGAGAACCATTTGCGGCATATGATCACTTATTCTTCGCGCTCGACTTCGATAATGATGCGTGGCGCGGCGGGCGCTTCTGCATCTGGCGCGGCCTCGGCGGCAGGTGCCGCCACCGAGGCTTCAGCCAGTGTGATGGCGGCAACCGGAAGTTCCGGCGCAGGCTGCGGATCGTCAATTCGTTGGTCGGCTTCCAGCGTACCATCGAGCGTGGTCTCGTAACCGGATGGGAACGCTATGGCAATCGTATCACTATTCCGCAGCACGCGCACACCGTGTTGGACAATTGTAATGGGTTGTCCCCAGGCAAAGTCTTTGCTCAGCCAGACTTTGCCAGCCGAAAGCACGCGCACACCGAACAATGCCTGTAGCAGGCGCAGCGGGGCGATACCGCTGGTATGACCTTTCTCGCTGAGCGCAATCGGCTCGTCGCTGTGATAGAACTGGGCGAATTTATGATTCTCCCGCAGCACCACAGCCAGCAGGTTGAGGACGCGCCGTCCGAGTTCTGCGGCCTCAGCATGGCGCCCTGCCGCCAGTAAACCTTCCCCCAGCAGTGCCTGCCAGTACATCCAGACACCACCCGCACCTTCGGCGTTAGATGGATCGAAGTCTTCGCCTGTCGCACTGGTCATTGTAATGCCGTTGGGACGCAGGAACTGGCTCTCATCCAGCGCCCGTGCCGTGAGCTTCTCCGCCTGATCGTCTGGCAGGTCGCCTGTCCACAGTGGCAGCAGGGCATTGATGTCCAGCCCTGTCGTGTCCATTGTCAGCGCCGTGATCGTGTAGACGCGGCTCAGCCCTTCGCAGACGATGCGATCCACCTGCGAGAATACGGCTTCTGTCGTATATGTACCCCGACGATTCTGCCAGACGAACTGCTCATCTTCGGCGCTCTCGCTGATGGGGTTGCCGGACGCATCCAGACCATCGACCGTCAGCCGGATATTGGGGATGTGTTTTACGCCGCCCACGATGCGGATGATCAGACGATTGGGAGCAGCAAGGGGTTGTTCCAGGCGGTGTTCCAGGTCTCCCTGGCCATCTTCCAGCAACACCATGCCCGTTGTAGTGATGTCCGTGTCACGGTCGCGCATGGCGTAGAAGTCGCCATTCCAGAGTTCTGCGAGCTTTTCGCGCAATGAGGTCGCCTGTTCCGCGCTGTCTGCCTGTGCCGCTTCATCGCCGACTTGCGCCGCAATTTGTGCCAGCGCGTCGGCTTCGGCAATCAAATAGGTCAACAAATCAGGCGTCTCGGCCTTGTCGATGAATGCCCCCTGCGCCCACTCGCGACCCGGTGCAAAAGTCGGGAAAGCGGCGTACCCCGTCTGTCGGTCATCCTGCCACTCCGGGACGCCATCCTCGTCGGCATCTCGCAGCATCCAGTGCGCGAAGAAGCGGCGCAGCCCTTCCAGCATCTCCTGAAGGAAGTCCAGGTTGTTCGTCTGCTGGTAAATCGCCCAGGCCGTTGATGCCAGCAAAGGAGGGCAAAGAACGCCGAGTCTCTGACCTCCAGCACCCGGTTTGAGGTCAATGAATCCGTCGCTTTGCTGGACAGCCAGGTAATTGCGTAAGACGCCTTCTGCCAGCGTCGGCGCGATGTTCGCGAGGATGGGTAGGGTCATCAGGGCGAGGTGGGCATCCTGGCCTTCCCACATGCGCGGATGGTCATTTCCCGAACCCCGTCGGCTGAAGCCCAATTCCGGCAAACGACCGCTGACCAACGTTGCATGAGGGAAGATTCCGGCGGGGCGCAGCAGCGATTGCACCGCTTGATTGTACGAACTGGCGATGACGGCATCCCAATCCGGGTTGCCTGTTTCGATGCGCGGGATGGCATGTGCGGCGGCTTCGATACTCAGCAGGATTGCGTCCCAGTCCTGTGTTAGCCAACGTTGAGCGGTATTCAAACTGCGGAAGATTTCCGGCGTGCCGTTATGCACCCAGCGGATGCGTTCCTCGCCCCCGGGTGGGATGGTGACATCGATGCCGATTTTGGGGCTGGTGGCAGAACCGGGGTTGCTGCCCACACCGCCGTTCTCAATCACGACGACAGGTGCCAGCCGATCCAGATTGCCCAGGGAGATGGCCTGCCCGCCGCTGGCCGCGCTGACGATGGCGAGTTTCTGAGGTTTTCCCCGGATTCCCACCTGGGCGAAAAGCTCCAGGCGCAGTGTGATGGGTTGGTCACCAGAGTTGTGCAATGTGTACAAAGTGCCGATGGAGTGTGAGTCGAAGGCGATGTGTTCCGCTTTGAAGGTTAGCTGCGGCAGAAGCACCCCTTCAGCACCAATGTAACCAGGACTGAAGGCCGTGATCTGTAGTGGCTGGACGTAGGTCTGCGCCTGGTAGATCACACGATTGGTGTGTACCCACATCGGAACCAGACTCGCCAGGCCGACGCGCCCACCATATTTGGTGTGCAGCGCCAACGCTGGTTCATCTCCCTGGCCAACAGCGACTTCCCAGACCTGATCATCCAGGTAGTCTGTCTGGCTCAGGCGGGCATCGGATGCCAGTTGGAGGGCATACGGATCATTCGCGGAGAGTTGCCAGCGTCGGAGAGTTTTCATCAGCTTGGGTCGCTCACTTCCCAGGTCATTATTTCTTCATTGAAGCGGTATACCTCGCGAGAGAGGGACTCCAGCAGGTGATAACCGGGGCCAGGGACATAATTGTTATTCTCATCCACAAACCCACCATAATGATACTGGTAATTGGCCATGTATCCAACTTCTTCCTGTGTAGCGTAGCCCAGGGTTTCGCGCAGCCGTGTGTTCTCGCGCCACAATAGCCCAAAGCCGCGAATTGGCTGGATCAGATCATCATTCGGCGGCTCGAAGGCCGGGTCGGTCTCCGGCATGCCTTCCACAAAAGTATCTTCGTACACTTCCCAGACCTGGTTGCCCTCTTCATCCAAAGTCAGCACCCAGATTTGATTGATAGGGCTGAGCCAGAACATGCGCCCATTCTGGAAGGTCTGCTCTGCAACCAGGAACTGCCCGACGATGGGCGTGGGGAAGGCACTCTCAGTAGGGGTGACGCTTGGTTCAGGGGTTCCTGTTGCCGTCGCAGTGGGTCGGGTCGTGGTGGTAGCCTGCGCCGAGGCGGCGTCCGGCGTACCCAGGGCCGCTTGCGCTGCGGCGTCGTCTGCCTCGGGCGTGACAATCACAGTCACCACTCGCGTCACCTCCATCAAAATTTGGGTGGGGGGTGGGCCGCTCTGGCAGGCTGCGATGAGGGTGCTAGCAAACAAGGCGATGAGAGCCAAGCGCAGTTTCATGAGTTGATCGCTCCAACGAGTTTGTTTGAGTTCAGAACCAGCGTCGTATTGTAACAGACACGAACGGGTAGACAATGCGTTCCATCAGCCGTAGAGCAAGCGTCATCTTGACGTGTACCGCCCTGCGCGTTGCGGCATTTTTGCGTTACAATACCGCGCGTAATTATGGCTGTATTGACGCAAAGAGAGGTGCAAAGTTGGAAGAAGAACAACAAGGTGGTGGTAATCTGCTGCTGGTCGCGCTCCCGGCGAGCATGGTGGGGTGTGCGCTGTTGATGGTCACACTTCTGGTGGTCATCGTGATCTTGCTGGCAATCTTCATCTGATGAATACACTTGCTGCTGCTGACGGCCAGGGTTGTGAGGTTTGCCCCCTGGCTGCTGCATACGTACCAATCCGCGAATCATAATAGTTCCCTGGCAATCCGAACCATGACTGAGAAAGTACGTCCGACCGCCATCACCCTGAACAAGCAAGACCCCCAGAACCAGTATCTAGAAATCATCTGGAATGATGGTGCGACCTGCCACTACCCTCTTTCGCACTTGCGAGAAGCCTGCCCCTGCGCGGAATGCCGGGGCGGTCATCAATTCATGGGGATGGCGCATGCACCGGAAAACTTGCTGACATTGACCCCTGCTCGTTCCTACGAGATGACAGAACTGCATCCGGTCGGCAATTACGCCCTGCAACCCATCTGGGATGATGGGCATTCGACGGGTATCTACACCTGGGAATACTTGCGTTACCTCTGCCCGGAAATGAATGAAGCCGAATGAGACGTTCTGGCGCCCGAAGTACCTTACGCACTTTGGGCAAAATATACGAAGAAAGTCATGATTTTGCTGATCCTTGTTACACATACTCTGTGTAAACGCCGCGCATTCATGCTATAGTGAGCGGCGGATTAATGAATGTCCACTGTGCGTCGGTTGGTTTCCGGCTTACGGAGGCAACCAGCGCACGCCGCATGGTACGTTTACTTGAAGAGAGGTTGTATTTCATGAACCGTAGCAAGGTGCTAGTACTCGTGGTTTTCGCGCTTCTCCTGGCGAGCTTCAGCAATGTGGCTGCACAGGATGAAGGTCTCCTCATCTGGGCGGATGATACCCGCGCCCCCGTCTTCCTGGAACTGGCTGAGCAATTCGAAGCTGAATTCGGCGTTCCGGTGGAAGTTGCTGAAATCGCATTCGGCGACATCCGCGATCAGCTTCTGGTGGCTGGTCCGGCTGGTGAAGGCCCGGATATCCTCATCGGTGCGCATGACTGGCTCGGCCAGCTCGTCGTCAACGGTGCAGTTGCTCCGATTGACCTGGCAGGGCTGGAAGATCAGTTCACCGAACCCGCTCTGAACGCGTTCACCTTCGAAGGCCAGCTCTACGGTGTTCCCTACGCCACCGAAAACATCGCCCTGGTGCGCAACGTTGATCTGGTTCCCGAAGCTCCGACGACCTGGCAGGAAGTTCGCGCGATCAGCGAAGAACTCCAGGCCAGCGGCGAAGCTGAATACGCCCTGGTGCTGCAGACGGGCGATACCTACCACAACTTCCCCGTGATTTCCGCTTTCGGTGGTTACATCTTTGGCCGCACGGATGACGGCGCCTTTGATGTCAGCGACATCGGTCTGGCGAGCGAAGGCGGCCTGGCGGCTGCTGAATGGCTCGGCGGTATGTACCAGGACGGCCTGATGCCGACCAACGTTGACAGCGATGTGGCCTTCGCCCTCTTCGAAGAAGGCACCACCGCCATGCTCGTGACCGGCCCCTGGTTCTCGCAGCGCATTACCGAAACGGGTGTGAACTACAGCATTGACCCGCTGCCGGGTGCTGAGGGCATCTCCGAGCAGGGTGCTCCCTTCCTGGGTGCGCAGGGCGTCTTCATCAGCGCCTTCAGCGACAACCAGCTCCTGGCGGAAGAATTCGTCTATGGCTTCTTCGCGACTGAAGAAACCATGCAGGCGCTGTACGACCAGGATCCCCGCATCCCGGCATGGGTGAGCGTGGATACCACCACCGACCCGAACGCGGAAGCCTTCCTGGCCGCTGGCACTAACGCCATCCCGATGCCCGCCATCCCGGAAATGGGTGCGGTCTGGGGCGCTGCTGGCGATGCGTTGAACCTCATCAGCCAGGGTGAAGACCCGGTTGCTGCTTTCGAAAACGCCAATGCTCAGATCATCGAGGCCATCGGTCTGGTGCAGTCGGATGAACGCATTGTCGGCGTTCCCGGTAGCTACCAGGACGAAGCAGGCTGCGCTGCTGACTGGGATCCGGCTTGTGATGTGACCTTCATGGAAGACCAGGGTGATGGCATCTACACGTTGACCGTGGTGCTGCCCGCTGGTGAATATGAATACAAGGTCGCGATGAACGGTTCCTGGGATGAGAACTACGGCGTGGACGGCGAACGCGATGGCGCAAACATCGTCCTGGTGCTGGAAGAAGAAACTGAAGTGACCTTCACCTACGATGATAACACCAACATCGTCACCGACAGCGTGAATAATCCGGAATAAGTCCTATGACTGCTGCGACTGTTGAGCAGCGGAAGGCTGGGTCCCCGCAAGGGGCCTCAGTCCTTTCTTTGGTGCTCAGGTATATTGCTCTTATTGTTGTTGATGCCTTCGCTCTGATACTGGTATACACCTTCTTCTATACGGGCAATCTCGCCTTCGCTGCCGTGATTGCCATCATCACAATCGGCGCCAATATCATCACCCTCACGCCCAGGTTATACCCATATCAGTGGATGAACCCGGGGCTGATCCTCGTCTCGTTACTGGTCGTTTACCCGATTTTCTACACTGTTTACACGGCTTTCACGAACTTCGGTGACGCCCACCGCGAGAGTAAGCAAGAGGTCATCATCCGGTATACGACGAACCGACAATATCGCTTCGTGCCGGAAGATGCCGCCACCTACAACTGGGTTCTCTTTCAGTCGGAAACCGATGCCAGCCAGTATGCGCTGTGGCTGACGCGCACGACCGATGACGGCGAGACTGAGACGTTCTTCGCGCCAATGGACAGCGAAATCGTCCCGGTTGAACAGGACTTCGCCGACCCCCCCGAGGTGTATGAGGGATACCTACAACTGAGCCGTGCGGAACGTACCCGCGCATTGGCGGAGATCCAGGATGCTGCGTTCGGCACCGGAGATGATACGGCTGCGATCCTCAGTTCACGTGCCGCAGCCCGTCCTCTGGTGGATCGCTATATCTATGTTGAAGAAGAAGATGCGCTGCTGGATCAAGAGACCGAAACGCTCTACTTCGCCAATGACGAAGAAGGCTACTTCGAGACGGCAGAAGGGGAGCAACTCATCCCCGGCTATCGCACGTTTGTTGGGTTCGAGAACTTTGATCGGCTCATCAACGATCCCAGTTTGCGCGGCCCGTTGATCGATATCTTCATCTGGACGGTCGTGTTCGCGCTCCTGTCGGTGCTGACGACGTTCGCGCTGGGTCTGTTCGTCGCAATTGTCTTGAATGACACCAATTTTGTTGGTAAGCGGCTCGTTCGCTCGTTGCTGATTATTCCCTATGCCATTCCAGGCGTGATCGCCATCGTGATCTGGCGTGGTATGTTGAATCCCAATATCGGCATCGTGTCAGACATCATCAGCAATGCGACGGGGGTCAGTGTACCCTGGTTCAGCGACCCGACCTGGGGGCGCATCGCCATTCTGCTGGTGAATCTCTGGCTGGGGTATCCGTATATGATGTTGATTTGCAGCGGTGCGCTGCAAGCCATCCCCAGCGACATCTACGAAGCCGCCGATGTCGATGGCGCGTCGCTCTTTGACCGCTTCTGGCGCATTACGCTGCCGCTGCTGCTGGTATCGGTTGGCCCCTTGTTGATCGCCAGTTTCGTCTATAATTTCAACAACTACCTCATCATCGAGGCGTTGACGGCAGGTGATCCACCCATCTCTGGATCAATTGTGCCAGCGGGCTATACAGACATCCTCATCAGTTACACGTATAACTCAGCTTTCAGCACGACGCAGGATTATGGGTATGCGTCCGCGATCACGATTGTGATCTTCTTGATCGTGGCGATCGTCACGCTCTTCCAATACCAGTATACGAAGACCTGGGAGGAGGTTGGCGAAAATGTCTAATCGTTTCTCGATTGCAGAACCCCTGATCATGATCCTGGGCATCGTCCTGCTGGCGTCTTTCTACGTGTTGCCCTGGGCAACAGTGCAAGAGTCGCCCTATAACGGCCTGGAAATCATGCAGACAGCCGTCAACAGCAGCCGTGTGCTGCCACCCAGCGCCCTGCCCGCGATGATGTTCATGCCGCTTGCGGGGTTGCTGGCAGTGCTCTTCGGCGGGTTGGCGATTGTACTGCGTAGCCTTCGTGCCGTCGCTCGTGGTATGGGGGCGTTTTCGGGTGCCGTCACCCTGTTCTACTTCCTGCTGGTTCTGGGCAATGCGGCCTATCTGCCGGATGGCTTCGACCTGGGCGCATTGGGACTGGGCTTCTGGTTGGCACTGCTGAGCGCCATCGGCCTGGTCGCCCAAATCGCCATCGCCCGTCCGCGCGTACAGATCAATGTGGTTGAGCAGAAGTGGGTCTACGCGGTATTGCAGGTCATCGTACTGGGGCTGGCCATCATCTTCGCCCTGTTCCCGGTGCTGTTCATCGTCTCCTCGGCGATCAACCCGACCGGGCAGCTATCGACCCAGGGCTTCATCCCGACTGCGGTTGATAGCCCGGAAGACCTGATCGTCAATTTCCGGGCGATTCTGTACGAAGATCTGGATATCTTCCCGTACTGGAACTGGCTCTTCAACTCCTTTGTGGTTGCTTCTACCAGCACGATTCTGATCGTGCTCATCACGGCGTTGAGTGCTTACTCCTTCTCGCGGTTCCGCTTCAGCGGACGCCGGACGATGCTGGTCGGCATCTTGCTGATCCAGGTCTTCCCGAATCTGCTGGCGATGGTGGCGCTCTTCTTGATCCTACAGCAAATCAGTCAATTGCCGGACTTGATCCCAATCGCCTTACCCTTCCTATCAGGTATTGATTGGGGCTGGTTGCGTCTCTTCGGCCTGGATAGCCTCGGCGGTTTGATCCTGGTCTATATGGGCGGCGCAATGGGCATCAATACCTGGCTCATGAAGGGCTTCTTCGACTCGATCCCGCGCGACATCGATGAGTCGGCAAAGGTCGATGGCGCGACAGACTGGCAGATCTTCTGGCGCTTGATCTTCCCGCTTGTGCGCCCGATTCTGGCGGTGGTGGGTGTCCTGGCCTTTGTCGGCACGTTCAATGAGTTCGTGCTGGCGCGCGTGCTGCTGCGCGACAAAGAGAACTGGACGTTGATGATTGGCCTCTTCAACTTCATCAACGGGGACTTGAACCGAGATTGGGGCAAGTTCGCTGCGGGGTCACTGGTTGCGGCAATTCCAGTGGTGGTGGTTTATCTGTCGCTGCAAGACCAGATCGTCGGCGGCCTCACCGCAGGTTCAGTCAAAGGCTGATGCGAGCCTACCACAAACCAATAACCATGCAGAAAACAGGTCGTTCGCGGCCTGTTTTTCGTTGCCTACCTTTAAATTCTCGTAAACACTTTGCCCATCAACCCCTGCAACGCAGGCGACGCATGATATGATACGTCCGGTGGAACGCACAGGAGCGCCCACCCCTTTGGACATAATCCACTCTTTGGAGGTCAGACATGTTGCGCAAAGTGCTTACCTTTTTCGCTAGTCTGCTGTTGATTTTCGTGTTCGCTGCCTGCCAGCCCGCGGAAGATGCCGATGCGACGGAAGAGGTTCCGGCGGAAGAAGTCGTGACGGAAGAAGCGGAAGTCGAGGAAGGCGAAGACGCTGACGAGGCTGATGCGGAAGAGACCGAAGAAGCAGAAGACAGCGACACCGACGCTGAAGAATCCGAGGATGAAGACGAGGAAGCGAGTGACGAGGACGAGTCCTGAACTCGCTTAATTGCGGGTGATTCCGCTCAAAATTGCATATCAGCGCTGTGTGCTCACACAGCGTAGGCATGAGGAGGGTGGTCTATTGGCGACACCCTCCTTTTTCGTTTGGACTAACGATCCCACGTGGACTGCTGCAAGTCGGCAATCAGCGGTGATCCCGCGAAATTGCAGGATGGCGCTTCCGGGATGAACCCTTCGCGGATCGTTTCCTGTGGGTTGTCCGAATTGAAGTAATTATACACTGTGCGCGAAGTCTCCGCGAACGCCGGGAGTGTATCCGGGAAGGCCAGGTAGCGTTCGCCTGTCGCGTCGGTCTGGGCGCTGTGGAAGGACATCACGAGTACATAATCGCCGCCAGGAGTGAAGAAAATCCCCGCATTGGAGTGTGTATCGCTGACCCATCCATGTTTGTGCGCGACTCGCGTATCCGCAGGAACGCCAGCCTTCAACAGGCCATCGACCGTATTGCTCGCCATGACGTGGATCATCTGGCGGCACTCACGCGGTTCGTAGGTTCCTGGTGGGAAGTCTTCAATGAGCGGACCGCGCTCTTCATAGCCGCACTGGTAGATGCTGGCAAGCATCCAGCCCATATCATCCACTGTCATGCGATTGTAGAACTCCGGATGTGCTTTCTCGTTATCGGCATCACTTTCCGGCACGGGGATGGCGTAGGGCGGCACCGGCGGATTCTCCGGGTCTACCGTGTACGGAGCGAGCAGGAAGCTGTCGCGGATGCCAATCATCTGCATCATATTGGTGACTTGCTGTGCGCCCTGCCACTCATCGCCTTCTCCAATCACGGAGAGCAAGCGGTTGGTCGCGGCGTTTTCACTGCAAATCATCGTGTTGGCGATGTCGGTGGCGATGGCTTCATTGGGGGCTGCTTGCAGCACGCCGTAGAGCGCTGCCAGGATATTGATTTTGTTGATGCTCGTGCCGCGATAGACGATATCGTCGCCGAAGGTGATCGCTTCCCCCGTTTGCAGGTCGAGCAGGAAGAGTGACCCGAACTGGCTCGTTTCCGGGTCGAAGCGCAGCGCCAGCATCTGCTGCCAGATCTGGTTGCCAAGCGCCGTGAATTGCGGACTGACCGTGATGGTTTCATCGCTCAGCAGCGAACTGCTCTGGATTACGGACGGCGTTGGCGTCAGGGTGGGCAGGTTGAAGACCGTGCTGCTGATGGCGGGCAGGGTATAGATGTCGCCTTCGATTTCCAGCAGGTCAATGGCAATCCAGGCGTTCCCTGTCGGCGAGTCTTCGTAGCGAATCTGCAACCAGGGAAGCTGCGTATGCCATGCCGTGATCTGGAATCGTTCCCCCAGTTGCGCGACCCCGACACGCGGATAGTTGATCCCGGGGCCATAGCGAATATTGACTTCGCCGCGCACAGTACCAGCGACGGTGAAGCCGGGCGTGGGGGTGTTGCTGGCAGCGGGCTGGGTTGCGGCTGGTGTCACTGCTTGGCCGGCTGGCGGGGTCGCCGTCGGCGTCGTCTGTGGCGCTGCTGCCCCTTGTGTGACGACCGTTGTCACAAAGGGTACGCTGCTCAGATCGCCCGTGATGACCACAATGTCGCGGAACGCCCAACCGACGGGTTGTGCAGTCACCGGATCTCCGAGCAATACCCAGGGGAAGAACTCGCTGCGCCCAATGACCGGGTAGGGCACGCCAATTTGCATCTGCCCCAATTGTTGGGCTTCAATGCCCGGTTCTGCGCGCAAATTCACCGTGTTTTGCGCCTCTGCGGTGACGTTCGTCTGTTGCTGCGTGAAGCCTTGCGGCAGGAGAATCAGGAGCAAAGCGACCATGCTTGCAGTGCGTAGCAGTTGTTTCATAGGCCAGCCTGGTACTGTGGGCAAATCGTGCGCGCATTATAGCACGCGCGGGCAGGCTGCAAACCGACTCTTTCCGAACGCAGATTTCGGGGAAATGCGAAATTTGCTGCTTGACTTCGACGGCGATTTTGCTAGTATTAAATCTTGTCAGTCACAAGCGCCGAAGTGGCGGAATTGGCAGACGCGCTACGTTCAGGGCGTAGTTCCTTCACAGGAGTGTGGGTTCGACTCCCACCTTCGGCATACAGAAAAGTCCAGCACACGCTGGGCTTTTTTTTGTATACTGTGCGTGCTAGTTGTCTGAACTGGACTCATCCGCTATGGCTTCAACCAACGCAGAGCAGAATGCACCCCAGGCCGCGCGTAGGCCGCGTCGTTCGCGCCAACTTTCCAGCACGCAGGTCATGTTCGCCGTGATCCTCGCTGTCGGCTTGATGCTGGCGATTCAGTTCAGCACGCGCATCAGCAGTGAGCGCGACTTGAACCGCATTCGCAACACCATTCAGGATGAAATCGAACTGCTGCGGCAGGAGCAAACGCAGCTTATCGACCAGCTTGCCTACGTCGAGAGCGATGCCTATGTTGAGGATTGGGCGCGTAGCGAGGGTCGCATGGTGCGCGAAGGCGAAGTGCTGGTCGTGGTCGTTGCCGGGGAAGAGGATATTCAGGCGCCGGAAGAACAGCCCGTCATCCCGCAGGAGAATCTGGAAACAACGCTCCCAGAGCCAGAAGAATGGCAGCTCTGGTGGTCGCTGTTCTTTGACTCGCCACCGCCCGAATTAGGCGGCTAATCTTTGCGCAGATCACCCGGCGTGAACGTTCCGATTTCGCGCTGCGTCGATGAAGAAATCAGGTGCCCCCATCGTCCGTTAGCAAGACGTATTCCCCGTTGGGAGCCTGCTGTCCGGCGTTGCGGCCTTCCAGCCATGCGTAGGCCATAATTGCGAAGCCCACTACGACGAAAATAACCGATTGCACGAACAGGCTGTCACTGGCCTGTGCGAACCCCTCGCGCAGTACAGGCAGCAGAAGCCGCGCCCCAAACGCTTCGATTTCACTGGCTGGTGTGATGAGATCCCCAAAGGCGCGGATCGACCAGGCTTGCAACAGCAGCAGAAAAACCAGAATCAGGGAACCCGTCGTCAACAGCGAAATCCCGATCCAGCGTGCGAAACCGCCGAGCGAGCGCACCGCCAGTACGACGACCAGGGCCAGCAAAGCGGCTGGGCAGATGTACATCAGCAACATGATCTGCTCGTTCATGTCCGCCAGCAGGGTCAGTTGCCGTGCATCCGTCCGGTCGAAGTCGAAGAAAGCGGCAGTTGTTGGCGAATTGGTCTCCAGGCTGGCACCGAGCGCATTGAACCACTGTGTGAGCGCCTCGATGCTGCGTTGTTGTAGATTGGCATCCCCAGGGTTGCAAATCGGCAAATGACCTTCACCAGACGCCAGAAATGCCCCCAGGCGCTCTTCTTCGGCAGGGGAGCAGGAGGGAGCCTGCGAAAGAATCAGCGTCGCAGCTTGCTCCGCCTCGGCTCCCTGGAATCGCTGCTGTACTACATCTAGCTCGAACGAGCTTTCCAGGTCACTATAATCGCCGTTGACGATTTTGCCGAAGCCCTGTAGCAGTTGCTCAGCACGGGCTTGCAGCCAATCCGGCGGGACGAGCAGCGTGGTCACTTCGCGCCACGTTTCTTGATCCAACCGCGTGCTCAGTTCCCCCAGGCGCACTGGACTATCCTGGAAGGGCATGTCTTCCGGGGCATTCTCTTCCGCAGCTTGCAGAAAGGCCGGCAGCGCCACCGTCAGCAAATCGTCGAAAAGCTGGGGATCCTCAAAGGCTTCTTCGTACGTTTCCGGGTTGAAGACAGCGGCATTCAGCGCGGAATTACACGCCGCCAGCAAGAAGAGCGGAATGATGATCACGATCAGGATGAGCGCACCAAGTTGCCGAATGATCCGCATGGGTTTGTCAGTCTCTGCTTCGTTGCTTATTCTTCTTGCTGCGCCTCTGGTTGCACCCCTGCATAACTCAGAAAATGCGCTGGAATGGCATCGTCACCGACCGCGAAGCCTTCATCAGGCTGCAATCTGCGCGTTTTGAGTACCGCCAGCGCGAAAACTTCGCCAGTCGGTGTTTCGGCGCTGCTGGTCATGGTGCCGATGGCCTGCCCATTCTGGTAAACGGCTGCCGGAGCCTGCACGAAACGCTCTGGTTGCAGTGAGACGATGGTCTTCGCCAGCTTGCCCCGGCTCTCCATACGGGCGATGATCTCCTGCCCTGTGTAGCACCCTTTGTCGAAGCTCACTTCGTCCCAGAGGCCAACTTCCAGCGGTATGTGATCGCTGGTCAATTCCGGCCGGGCAGGACGCCCCGCGCGAACGCGCAGCGTGTTATAGATCAATGATCCCGCCGGGCGCAGGCCGAATGGTTTGCCCGCGTCCAGCAGCGCTTCGTAAATCTCCGGCGCGTCGGCCTTCGGCACAACGAATGCCCAATGGCTCCCGCTAATGGCTTTACGTCTGGCGACGAGAAGGGTTGCACCCGTCAGGGAGAGTTGCGCACTGTGCAGCGCGGCAAGTTGTGCAAGAGCGGGATCGAGCGCAGTCATGATGTCGTCGGCCTGGGGGCCATGCAGAGCGAACTGGTGCGTTTCCGGGGTGATATTCACCAATCGGGCATCATCGCCGAAGAAGATGTTGCGCTGCAGTAGCTTTTGCACAGCGTCAGCGCGCCCCGGTTCTGTGACCAGCAGCAGATGATCGTCGCGATTGTAAGCCACAACGCGGTCAATGATGCGAGCGTTGGCATTCGTGAAGATGGTCGGACGACCTTCACCGGGTTTCATCTCGACGAGCTTATTGGTGGACATGCGGTTGAGCAGGTCGTAGCGACTCTCTCCGAAGACCTGCAAGCGCCCCTCGTGGGAGCGATCCAGCAGGATCGCTTGCGCGAGGGCGGCTTCATATTCTGCCTGTAAGTCGCCGTATTGCAGCGGGATGCCGTCCGGGGCGAGCTTTGCGCCGTGCTTTTCGTGTGTTTTCTGCATGCTCATGTCGTTGCCTTGCTCATTCTTGGCGCTGTTTCAGTCTTTCACGGATGATAGCTTCGAGTTGTTGGGCAGTTGCTTCCAGGTCGTCGTTGACGAGGATGTGATCGCACTCACTGGCAAAGGGGAGTTCCAGCGTGCGGGCACGTTCCAGGCGCTGCGCGATGCGATCCAGGTCAGCGGCGGTTGGTTCTCGTTCCAGGCGCTGGATCATGCGGTTGCGCAGGGTCTGCAACTGCTCTTCGAGGGTGTCGCCAGGGACGGTGACGAAGACCAGCACGACATCATCCGGGTATGTCTCGCGCAGGATTTTCGCGCCGTAGACATCGATGTCGGCGATGAGGCTTTTCCCTTGCTTCAAGGGATCTTCCACACCTTCGCGCGGAATACCGTAGAAACGATCCGGTGTCACTTCCTGGTATTCCAGCAGTTCGCCCCCGGCGATCATTTCGCGGAAGCGTTCGGTTGTCACGAAGTGGTGTTCGCGTCCTTCGACTTCATTGGAGCGGATGGGACGGGTTGTCGCTGTCGCCAATTGGGTGAGCGGCTGCTGCTCCATGACCTGATTCATCAGCGTATTCTTGCCCGTTCCACCCGGGCCGACCATCACAAAGAGCAAGCCGCGCTGTTTTTCGCCGATCATCATCACCTGCTACCTCGTCTTCTGTGCTGCGGTTATCCGATTGTATCATTGGAGTGTAACAAGGTGCGTAGAGCAAGACCATAGCAAACTGTGAGGTCTTGTTTAACAAGGTGTATTGTCTGGCCTATCCTGGCCTCGATACTTGTTGTTTTGTGTGAGAAGTGACCAGTGGCTTCATGAAAAGCAGGGCGCATCTAAAGGCGCTTTTTGGCTTCTTCGGACGCGATCTTATCCGCCTGGTTGTTCCACTCATCACTGGCATGCCCCTTTGTCCAGCGCCAGGAGACCTGATGCTGGTTGACCAGGGAGTCCAGTTCGCGCCAGAGGTCGGCGTTTTTCACAGGCTGTTTCTTGCTCGTGCGCCATCCATTGCGCTTCCAATTATGAATCCACTGCGTGATTCCATTGCGGACGTAGGTGCTATCGGTGACGATGGTGATGTGCACATCGGGCCGGTTCAAGGCTCTCAATCCCTCGATGACACCGCGCAACTCCATGATGTTGTTGGTTGTGACTTCCTCACCACCGCGAATGATGCGCGGTTCGCCGACAAGTTGGTGGGTCTGATTATTCCAGGCGAGAAGAATCGCGCAATAGCCCCCAGGCCCCGGGTTACCCTTACATGCGCCGTCGGTGTACATCTCGAAGTCGTATTCGCTCATTGGTGTCTTTCCTCCTCAATGGATCAATACATGTGTTCTATCTGCCCATTCGTCTTTTGACAAGCGTCACCTCATCCGGCAACATGGACTCATTCCCAACTATTCGACGAGGAGAGGGACCTATGACGGCACAAATCATCAATGGGCGCGAAGTCGCCGCTCGGATTCAGGCAGAGATCAAAGAAGAGGCAACAGCATTCGCAGAAAAGCAAGGCTATCCGCCGGGTTTGGCCGTGGTCTTGGTAGGCGAAGATCCCGCATCGCAAATGTATGTGCGCATGAAACGCAACCGTGCCGCGAAATCCGGCATTGCGGATTACACGGCAACCTTCCCTGATGATGCCACGCAGGAAGAGGTCATCGCTCAGGTGCAGGCCTTCAACAACGATCCCAAAGTACACGGGATTCTCGTGCAACTGCCGATGCCCAAACATATTGATGAAGAAGCCGTCTTACGTGAAATCAGCTTGGAAAAAGATGCAGACGGCATTCACCCGATCAATATGGGCTACCTCGCCATGAAAGGCCGCGAACCGACGTTCACCCCGGCGACTCCCACAGGCTGTATGACTCTCATCGCCGAGGCAGGGGTTGACCCGTCTGGGAAGAGCGCAGTTGTGCTGGGGCGCAGCAATATCGTGGGCATTCCGATGGCACTGCTGCTGAACAACGCCAACGCGACGGTCACTATCTGCCACAGCCGCACGCCGAACATCCCGGAAGTTGTGAAGCAAGCGGATATTCTCGTCGCGGCGATTGGCAAGGCCGAGTTCGTGAAGGCTGATTGGATCAAGCCGGGGGCTGTAGTGATTGATGTGGGTACCAATCGCGTGGATGACCCGACCGATGAACGCAGGTATCGTTGGGTAGGCGATGTGGAATTTGCAGCGGCGAAAGAAATCGCCGGAGCGATCACGATTGTGCCGGGTGGGGTCGGCCCGTTGACGATTGCTTCCCTGTTGCAAAATACCATGAAAGCCGCTCGCCTGAGCGTTTCGTCATAAGTCGCACCCAAACAGTGGTGTAAAAACTTGGAGAAACTACTGCTTTCCGCTTTGATAGAGGGTAGCCAACCAGCGAAAGGATGTTGCTGTGACTACCCTCATCCCCTTGCGCTCGCGCAGGAAAATGCCAACCCTATCGGCAGATAAATTGCTGAAGCTTGCCCAACGCGAGAATTTATCCCTGCCGCGTGAATACCTCGCGCAAGCTCTTACGCTCCTTGCACAATCCATCATGGAAATTGAAGTCAGCCGACAAATTGCTGCCGAGCGGTACGAACGCCGTGGTAGCCGCCGAACCTACCGCAATGGATATCGCAAACGCCCCTGGCAGACGAGAATCGGTGAAGTGTTGCTGGAAATCCCTAAATTGCGCAGTAGCAGCTACTTCCCAGAATTTTTGAAGACCTCAACATTCGAAGAAGCTTGCCTGGAATTCGCATTCCGTCATCACTTACAAGAGGTGATTTTTACGGATGTGGCTGATTTTCTCGATTCGCTGGAAATTGAAGCGGAACCGCATGAAATCGCGCAGCTTCAGGAAGATCTTTACGACCTCCGTTTAGAGGTACTTGCTATGGGGTCGGATCGTCTGGTGCTGGATTGGCTGCCCTATGAAGAAGAAGGCGAACGCATGTATCTGGCGGTTGCGCTGGATGAGGATCAATTGTTGTACTGGCAAAGTACCCCGTATTTGAACGATGGCTTCTGGCGGCAATTCGTCCGCCGGATTGAGCAATATAGCATGCGGCCTGTCGATGCTGCCTTCCGTCACACGTTACCCACAATGTGCATTCCGCCCACAATCTTCAGCCCACAGATGGCACTGGCTGCCTGAAGGAGAATTTCCTATGGATATAAATCCGCAAATGCTCACAGTCCCGATGGTTGTCGAAAGTAATGGTCGCGCAGAACGCGCTTTTGACATTTACTCGTTGTTGCTGCGCAATCGTATTGTGATGCTCGGTACACAGGTGACTTCCCAAAGTGCTAATCTAATCGTTGCGCAACTACTTTTCCTGGATGGTGAAGACCCGGATAGGCGCATTCAGATGTATGTGAATTGCCCCGGCGGGGAAGTCTATGCCGGATTGGCGATGTACGACGCTATGCAGGACATTAGCGCCCCGGTGAGCACGGTAGTAGTAGGGTTGGCGGCTAGCTTCGGAACGGTGATCCTCACAGGTGGAGAAGCAGGAATGCGCCATGCATTGCCTCATGCGACCATTCACATGCATCAGCCGCATGGGGGTACGCAGGGACAGGTCACAGATATGGACATTATGGTGACGGAATACAACCGCCTCAAGCGTGATCTGATCGAGATTTTCATGCACCATACGGGCAAGGATTACGAAACCATTGAGCGCGATATGGATCGCGATCGCTACTTATCGCCGCAGCAGGCAGCAGAATATGGCTTGATTGATGAAGTGCTAACACGCAAAGAGTTAAAAGCGATAGAAGAGAACACCTAGCACCTCCCTTGAGAAGCCCGCCACATCGCGCTACACTCCCACCCAATATTGATGCGACTGACGAAGGGTTGCGAGATGGCGGCTCTGCTTCTCAAGAATATTCACATGCTGGTCACAATGGATGAAGCGCGCCGTGAAATCCCCAACGGTGCGCTTTTTGTGCGTGACAACGTGGTCGAGGCGGTTGGCACGCTGGAGGAGATGCCTGCTACTACAGCCGATACCGTCCTGGATATGTCCGATCACATCGTACTGCCGGGGTTGGTCAACACGCATCATCACATGATCCAGAGCCTGACGCGCGTCTTCGCGCAGGAAAACGAATTGTTCAATTGGCTGCTGACGCTTTACCCCATCTGGCAGAATCTGCGTTCTGAACACATCTACATCGGGACAAAACTGGCGATGGCGGAACTGCTGCTCTCTGGTTGCACGACCAGTAGCGATCATCTTTACATCTTCCCCAATGATTGCACAGTGGATGACCAGATTCGTGCTGCTGAAGAGATGGGCATTCGCTTCCACGCGGCACGCGGCTCGATGAGCCTGGGGCAGAGCAAAGGCGGCCTGCCACCTGATAATGTCGTCGAAGATGAAGCTTTCATCCTCAAGGACTCGCGGCGTGTTGCCGAGCAATATCACGATCCTGGTCGGCACAGCATGCTGCGGATTCTGCTGGCTCCGGCGGCTCCATTCAACGTTTCGCAGGATTTGATGCGCGAGACGGCGAAACTCGCACGCAGCTATGGCCTGCACCTGCACACGCACCTCGCCGAGAATGTCAAAGACATCGACTTCAGCATGGAACATTATGGCCTGCGCCCCGGCGAATATGCGGAAAGTGTCGGTTGGGTTGGGGAAGATGTCTGGCATGCGCACTGCGTCAAACTCAATAGCGATGAGATTACCCTCTTCGCGCACACCCACACTGGAGTCTGCCATTGCCCGTCCTCGAATATGCGGCTGGCGTCCGGGATCGCTCCAATCCGCGCCATGCTGGATTCCCAGGTCAAAGTCGGGATCGGTGTGGATGGTTCGGCCTCGAATGACAGCGGACACGTGCTGGCGGAAGTGCGTCAGGCAATGTTGTTGCAACGGGTTCAGGAGAACCCGGCAGCGCTGACGGCACGGGAAGCCCTCGAAATGGCCACCCGGGGTGGGGCGGCTGTGCTGGGACGCGATGATGTAGGGTACCTCGCGCCGGGGATGTCGGCTGATTTCGTCGCCTATCGCCTGGATTCGCTGGCATTCTCTGGCGCATTGCATGATCCGGTGGCGGCGCTGGTTTTCTGCCAGCCGCAAAATGTCGATCTCTCGGTCGTGAATGGCAAAATCCTGGTGCAAGATGGGCAACTGCTGCCGGTCGAACTGCCGATGCTCATTGAAGAGCATGGCAAGGCGTCGCGCCAGCTTGTCAATGGGGGCTGAGGGACTATGAGTTTCATGCGACTGGGCACGCGGGTCGCAGTGTTCAATGATACAGGACGCATTTTGCTTTCAAAGCGCGGTGACTTCGGCACCTGGAATTTGCCCGGCGGACGTCTGGATAGCGGCGAACTCTTGCACGAATCCGCTGTCCGTGAAGTCCGGGAAGAGACCGGACTGCAAGTTGAGATTGAACGTCCCGTGGGGCTGTATTTCCAGCAGGGACGCCACCGCACCAATATTCTCTATCGCGCGAAACCAATCGGCGGGGAACTGCTGAGTGAGACCGATGAGACGCAGGCCAATCGCTTTTTTCCGCCGGATGACTTACCAGAGCCGCTCTACGGAGCCTTTTACATTGAGGATGCGAAAACCTATGCAACGTATGTGCGTACCCTCACGACGCCGCGCTGGGAGCTTTTCAAGCTGAACATGCGGCTGCGCCGGCGCTGGTTGCAGAATCTGCTGGCAGGACGCCCGGAACCTCCCTTTGTCGAATTCGATGTGCGGGCAGTCGGCATCGTCTTCGATCCATCTCGCAAAAGAGTGTTGACAATGGGGGGGCTTTCGCTGATTGAAGCACGCAGTGATGGCTCACGAGCGCTGGATGACGCGCTCAGCCACGCCATGCACTTCTCTGATATGATGTGGGAATGGGTCGGGCTGTACCAGGAACCTGGCGCGAATCGCATTGATTTTGTCTTCGAGGCACAAGATGCATTCATGTCCGATTTGTGGGAGGATCCCGGCAAACTGGCGGATGCACGCCATCGTCAGTATGCGCAGAAGCAGCGCAACCGGCGGCGCGATGTCTGGTTGATGACGGATTAGCTCATGGCAAAGACCATTTTCGTAACCGAACGCGCCGAGCGACATCAACAGCACGCCCTGCAAGCTGCGCCAGAGTCGCTCGCTGTGACAATGCTGCGCGAACCAGAGCGAGAAACGCTGCAAGCGGCCTTGCGCGATGCCGTCTATCTCATCTCCGAGCGCCGCGGCGCCATTGATGCCGACTTGTTACACGCTGCGCCAGAATTGAAGCTGGTGCTTCGGCTGGGATCGCAAACCCATGACATCGATCTGGATGCCGCCCGCGAGCAAGGTGTGGCAGTCGCCTACTGGCCGCAGCCAAGCACAATCCGCGTCGCTGAGCAGACCATCATGCAGATATTGGGCTTGCTCCGACGGATCAATGAGACGCAGCGCGTCGCGCTGGATGCCAGTCCGGAATGGGGGCAGAGTCGCCGCACGGACGAGAACACGTTTTCGTATAACTGGTCAGGGCGGACAAATCTGGGGTCTCTCTGGCGAAAGTCAGTAGGCATCCTGGGCTTCGGCGAAATCGGTATGGAAGTTGCGCGGCGGCTGCGTGGTTGGGATTGCGCCCTGCTGTACAACAAGCGCTCGCGGCTGCCCGCCGAAGTGGAGCGAGACCTGGGCATTCACTATGCCGCGCCAGAGCGCATTCTCGCCGAAAGCGATGTCTTGGTGAATTTGCTGCCTTATTCGTCGGCTACTGATCGCTTCATCAACCGGGAACGCATTGCAGCGATGAAACATAACGCGATTCTCGTGAGTACGGGCAGCGGCAGCGTCATTGACGAATCGGCGCTGGCCGAGGCGATCCGCGCGAGACGGCTAGCGGGTGCAGCGCTGGATACTTATGAGTATGAGCCGTTGCGTCCGCATAATCCGCTTCGGTTGGCCGCACAGGACGGTTTCAATGTCGTGCTGACGCCGCACACGGCTGCGGTGGGCGACACCCCGGCAGAGCAAGAAATCCGCGAGCAGTATAGCAACATCCTACGGCACATGGCGGGAGAGTCGCTGCTTTTTCGATTGGTGTGATTGAGAAATGACGATGACAATGCTTGAACAGACGATAATTGATGCAGTGCGCCAACGAGTCCAGGCCGCACGCGATGAGATGTTGGAGTTCTTTCGCGAGATTGTGGCTATCCCCAGCACGGATAGCCAGATTCGCAACGTAGGGGAGCGCGTTGCCGAGCAAATGCAGAAGCTTGGCTACGATGCCGTCTGGTGGGATCAGATGGGCAATCTCATCGGGCGCATCGGCAGCGAAGATGCCGATGTGATCCTCCTGTACGACAGCCATCTGGATACCGTCGGCGTGGGTGACCCGAATGAATGGGATTGGGATCCATTCGAAGGTAAGGTGGAGGACGGCGTACTGTACGCCAGGGGAGCCTGTGACGAGAAGGCCAGCACGCCGGGAATGCTCTATGGGCTGGTCATCGCTCGTGACCTGGGACTGCTACCGCAGAATCTGGCGGCCTACTACTTCGGCAATATCGAGGAAGTCAATGAAGGTGCATCAGCCAACGCCTTTGTGATGACCGAGGGCATTCGTCCGGATTACGTCGTCATCGGTGAGCCGACCGACATGCAGCTCAGCCGGGGGCAGAAAGGCCGTGCGGAATACGAAATCACGGTGAAGGGCAAGAGCGCCCATGCCGCGAGCGCTCACCTGGGGGACAATGCGCTCTATAGGGCGCTTCCCGTGATCGAAGCCATCAAAGCACGCCAGCATGACCTCCCCAACGATGACTTCCTGGGACAGGGGCGTATCACAGTCACCGATTGTCTGGTGCAGGCGGGGAGCCGCAACGTCGTCCCTGGTGCGGTGACGGTCGTTGTTGATCGCCGCTTGACGGCGGGCGAAGATGCCTATGCCGAGGCGGAAGCGCTGCGTGAACTTCTGCGCGATCACGATGTGGAAGTCGAGATTCCGGTGGATGAGGAGCCGAGCTACACGGGATTTGTCTTCCCACTGGACAAGATTTACCCCGCCTGGGTGCTGCCTGAAGACCACACCTTTGTACAGGCTGGCTTACAGCTCGCGGAGGCACTTGGCTGGTCGATGCAGGCCAAAAAGTGGGATTTCTCGACGAACGGTGTGTACTGGGCAGGCAAGGCCAGCATCCCATCGATAGGCTTTGGCCCCGGTGAAGAGCAGTACGCGCATACTGTATTAGATCAAGTGCGGCTGGAGGATATTGTGCGGGCGACGTAGTGGTATGCGCTGCTGCCGCTGCTGCTTTCCGCGCTGCCGCCGTCGCTGTCCATTGATGAGGGGAATTGAAGGGGATTGAGGGGAACTGAATGGAAGAACGATTCACACGCTTTCCCGGTACGAATTTCATCGGGGGCGTTCTGCCGTCTGGGTTTGGCATCCGCTTTCGGGTGGCGGACGATCAATCCATCTACGCCAAAGTGGTTTTTGAGGAGAGCAAACAGGGCGCACAGGGCATCTTACATGGTGGGGCGATTGCTGCGGTGCTGGATGAAGCGATGGGTGCGGCAGCTTTCGAGCGCGGCAAGCTCGGCTACACCGTCACAATGACGTACAATTACAAGACGCATATCCCGCTGCACGAAGAAATCCTCATACGTGCCTGGGTGGATCGCATCGAAGGCCGCAAAATCTTCGCCGCCTGTGACGCTACTCTGCCAGATGGGCGCGTGGCGGTGGATGGCACGGGCATCTTCATCTTCTCGCAGGAATTGTGGGATCAGATGCGAGCGCGGTCTGCTGTGTCACACGATGACCACAAACAATAGAAAAAGATCAGAAGCGGACGGCAGTCCGTTTATTGCGTAATAACCTGCCCCTCAGGGTCGTCCTCTATAGTGTGCGACATCTATCAATCAGAGGGGCATCAACCATGCAAATCCAAGGGTTACATCACATCACGCTGGTGTCGTCGGATGCACAGCGCACTGTTGACTTCTATGTCAAGGTGCTGGGGCTGCGCTTCGTCAAGCAGACTGTGAACTTCGACGATCCATCGGCATACCATCTTTACTTCGGCGACGCAGTCGGGTCGCCTGGTTCCGCTATCACCTTCTTTGAGTGGAAACACGCGCCGAAGGGGCTGCGCGGTATTGGTGGCACGCATCATCTGGCGTTGGCAGTGCAGGACTATAACGGACTCCTGAAGTGGAAGCGCCGCCTGACCGACCTGGGCTTGAAGGTCGATGGGCCATATGATCGTCACTACTTCAAGAGCATTTACTTCACCGATCCCGATGGCGTGATTCTGGAAATCGCCACCATGCAGCCCGGTTTCCTGGTGGATGAGGATGCCGCGACTCTGGGGCAGGCGCACTTACCACCGCCTTCGGAGATGATGATCGCCAATCGCGATGAAGAGCGCATCAAGGCGGAGACCTGGCCGGAGCCTGTGGAACGCATCACGGCGGATATGGCGCTGATGTACGGTATGCATCACATCACGGCTATTGGCAGCAACATCGAATCCACCGACGCTTTCTACCGCGATGTGCTGGGCATGCAGCGTGTGAAGAAGACCGACAATTTCGACGATCCCAATTCGGCGCACTGGTATTGGGGCGTGGCTGACGGCCGACCGGGAACGCTCATCACGTACTTCGAGCGCAGCCCGGAAAACACCCGCCGTGCTCGTATGGGCTACGGACTGACCCATCACTTCGCCTTCGCCGTACAGGACGAAGAAGAGCAGGAAGAATGGCGCACACGGCTTTCTGGAGCGGGGTATCGGGTCTCGCCGATCATGGATCGCGATTACTTCCGCAGCATCTACAGCCATGACCCCGATGGTCACATCGTGGAATTGGCGACGGTTGGCCCTGGTTTCGCAGTTGATGAAGATGCGGCAGCATTGGGGCAGCGGCTGCAACTCCCGAATTGGCTGGAAAAACACCGTTCGCAGATCGAGAACAGCCTGACGCCGCTGGTCATCCCGGAGTGGAACAATCCCCTTGAAACGGAGGAAGCGTAAATGACAGCACCGACGATCCACATGGAACAACCTGTCATCCGCGAAGGAGCAGCCCTGGATGAGGCCATCGCAGCCATGATTCTGGTGCATGGGCGTGGTGGAGATGCCCGTGGCATCCTGCCGCTGGCCAATCACATCGGCACGCAAGGGGTAGCCTATCTGGCTCCTTCAGCGGCGGGGAATACGTGGTATCCCTATCGGTTTGTCGCCCCGCGTGAGCAGAACGAACCACACCTCAGCAGCGCCCTCGAGAAGGTTGGTGCGGTGGTCGAGGAAGCACAGGCAGCGGGTATCCCATCTAACAAAATTATGTTGCTTGGGTTCAGCCAGGGAGCCTGCCTCGCGCTGGAATATGCAGCGCGTAATCCGCAGCGCTACGGGGGTGTGGTTGCGCTCAGTGGCGGATTGATTGGCGCGGAAAACGAATTGATGGGCTATGTTGGTTCGCTGAAGGGAACGCCCGTCTTTCTAGGGTGCAGCGACATCGACTCGCACATTCCGCTGGATCGCGTCCATGAGACGGCGGAGATCTTTCAGAGCCTCGGCGCTGAAGTAGATGAACGCATCTATCCCGGCATGGGGCATACGATTAACGATGATGAAGTGCGGGCTGTGCGCGACATGCTGGCAGCCTTGCTGTGAACGCGACAGAGTTGATCTACGAAGAAAGGGCGTATCCTGCTGGATGCGCTCGTTTTGCTTGTGGGTAGTGCGATGATTCCCGCTACAAAAAAACGCCGCGAAACCTTACACTGGTTCTCATAACATTACACATGCCTTACTGCGCAAAATGCACTGGATGAGTGGTTAGAAAACTGGTGTACTGCGCATCCCCATACGAGAATCTGTGTTGAAGAGCAGGAATCATGACATCGGATACGGCTGAAAAGCACTCCATGAACAAACCGATCTATTCGATTGTCGCGCCAGTGTATGAAGAAGAGGGCAACCTGCGCCCCTTCTACCAGCGCGTGAGCAAGGTCATGCGGGAGATCACCGATGACTGGGAGTTGATCCTGGTCAATGATGGCAGTAGGGACACCTCGTTGGAAATCATGCAGGAATTGGCTGCGGCGGATGAACACGTGCGCTATGTGAATTTCGCCCGCAACTTCGGGCACCAGACCGCCGTTACTGCCGGGATCGATTATGCCCAGGGGAACGCCATCATCCTCATTGATGCTGACCTGCAAGATCCCCCGGAAGTGATTCCGCAACTGATCGAATGCTGGCTCAAGGGTTATGATGTGGTGTACGCAGTTCGTGCGGAGCGCCAGGGCGAGAGCTTCTTCAAGCGCTTCACAGCATCAATGTTCTATCGCGTGCTGTATCGCATCACAGATGTGAACATCCCGCTGGATACGGGGGATTTTCGCCTGATGGACGAGCGCGTCGCGGATGTATTGCGTCATATGCGCGAACACAATCGCTTCATACGGGGCATGACCAGTTGGGCAGGCTTCAAGCAGACGGGCGTTGAGTACGTGCGCGAGGCCCGCCATGCCGGAGAAACCAAATACCCTCTACGCAAGATGCTGCGCTTCGCGCTAGATGCTGTCACCGGATTTTCGTTTTTCCCATTGCAAGTGATGGTTTACCTGAGCGGTATTCTCGGCATTTTGGCGATTGTCGTCGCACTGGTGATTTCCGGCCTGCGCATCACCTATGGTGAGGAGTTCTTTGGTGGGCAGGCGACGACCATTGTCCTGTTGATGCTGTTGAGTTCATTTCAACTGTTCTTCTTGTTCATCCTGGGGCAATACATTGCCCGCATCTACGATGAAACACGCGGGCGTCCGCTGTACGTGATTGCTTCTACAGGGGGGTTCGTGGGAGATCATGCGGATGAAGCCGACAGTACGCGCCCCCCATATAATCGACAGATTCCGCGCAAGAAGTCCCAAGTCGCCCCGGAGGATACGATGATTGGGAGGAGTCCATGAGTGACGAAATGCGCCAGAGAGTAGCGGAATATCAGCGATTGGTGGAGCGGTATCAGCAGCTAGACGAAGAAATTGATGCACTGCTGACCGCCCATCAGGGGTACACCGAGAACATGAGCGACGAAGCGATGGTGCAATATCGGGCGTTGGCGAGGCAGCGGGATGACGTTTTCAACGCCATGCGAGCGATGGAACAGACGCTGTTCAACGAAGATGGCGGAGACGATTGACGGCTGTGTTGCCTGTGCATGCTGTGCTCTGTTATGATGACTGTGAAACCGTCGGACTTGTGAAACACGCTGCCCCATGTTCCCCGATGATCGCGTTCTGCTTGGCGTCGTCAATCGTAAGCGCGACCTGAACACCCTGCTTCGTGAGCGCTGGTATCGCATCCCGCAAGTACGGCTGCCGAGAGGTGTCTACACGGAGTATCTGGCATTCTACGTCAGCGGCAGCGCAGCCCGTGGTCTGGAACAGAACGGCGTCCACTACTATGCTCGTGTGCGAGGTATCGAACTGCTCTACCGCCGTGATCTGCTTCCGGATGAACCCGATCATCGCAATGCGAATGAGACATACTACAAAGTCCAACTGGGTGAAATTGAGCCGAAGTCACCGGTCATCACCAATCCCACGCGCCGTCCGCTGAGTTTTATTTTCACCACCTGGGATCGTTTCATCAACGCGCAGACCATTCCCGATCTCTACAGCAAAGCTGACTACTATGTGGATCGCATCTATCATGCGCTCAAGGATCGGCGGTTGCGCCCGGAACGCACCTGGGATGCCCAGCAGCGTGAATACGGTTATGGTGCCGCCGTGCGTGTTATCTGTGAGAAGGGTGTTTTCACGGGGCACACGAATCCGGAGCAGGCACTGGGAGACAGTCTCTATCTTGATCCAACTCTGGAAGAAGACGAGATATTGCGCGAAATCACACAGCGTATCGCCGCCCTGGGAGGTCCGATCACGCTGCCTACCCCGCCCGTGATCTGAAACGGCCTCACGGCCTATTCCGTAGCCTGTATAGATGCGATATGATGAGTGTGCTTTCGATTCACATATTCTTATTCGCCGTTTCAAAAAAGGAAAACCGTTTGTGTCCACAGTGGAACAAGATTCGGCACTGGTGAAGACGATCGCCGTCCTGGGTGGGACGGGCAAGGAAGGCTCGGCGCTGGCACATCGTTGGGCGCTGAATGGCTACAAAGTGATTATCGGTTCCCGTACCGCGGAGAAGGCCGCGACTGCGGCGGCTGAGCTGAACGAAAAGCTGGGGGAGTCCCTGGTGCAGGGTATGGAAAATCCGGCAGCAGCGGATTCAGCGGAGATCGTCGTGCTCAGCGTGCCCTATAGCGCACACCGCGCCACGTTGGAAGGGGTGAAGACGCAGCTTGCGGGCAAGCTGCTGATCGACATCACTGTGCCCATCGTGCCGCCTGCCGTCTCGACGGTTACCATCCCGGAAGGTGGCTCAGCGGCGCAGGAGGCGCAGACCTTGCTAGGTGATGATGTGCGCGTGGTATCAGCCTTCCAGAATGTCAGCTACGTCAAGCTGAAAGACCCCGAAAACGAAGTGGATTGCGATGTTCTCGTGACCGGGGATGATGATGACGCCAAGGCCGAAGCCATGGCGCTGGTACGGGCTGCGGGGCTACGTCCGATTGACGGCGGCCCCCTTGCAAATGCCGTTGTTGCCGAAGCGCTGACACCCCTGCTGCTCTACATCAACAAGCAGTATAAGGTGAAGGGCGCAGGTATTCGCATCACGGGTATTGAAGAATGAGGGATGGTCTCGCCACATATCGTGCTGTGGCGCTGCCAGGGATTCCCCTAGTGCGCGAGGGGGATGACCTGCCGCCGCTGATTCTTGACGCATTGCAGCGGGCGGAAATGGCGCTGCAAACAGGCGATGTGCTGGTGATCTCGTCCAAGATCGTTTCCAAAGCGGAAGGTCGGTTTGTGCGTCTGGCGGATGTTCAACCGGGGGAACTTGCGCGCGACTATGCCGAACGCACGGGCAAAGATGCTCGTGTGGTGGAAATCATCCTGCGCGAGAGCAACGCCGTCTCGCGGGTCGCACGCGGGGTACTGGTGACCGAACATCGGCTGGGTTTCGTTTCGGCGAATTCCGCCATTGACCAGTCCAATGTTGACGAGACGCAGGAGCACATCTTGCTGTTACCGCGCGATCCCGATGACAGCGCACGCCGCATTCGCCAGCAATTGTACGAGCATGTCGGCATCGCCCCCGCTGTCGTCATCAGCGATACGCATGGGCGACCATTTCGCCTGGGCAATGTCGGCGTCGCAGTGGGAATTGCGGGCATGAGGGGTTTGCTTGACCAACGCGGAGAGCACGACCTCTTCGGGCGCGAGCTGGTAGCGACGGTACAGGGATACGCCGATTTGGTCGCTTCTGCGGCGCATCTGCTCTGCGGTGAGGCAGCGGAGGGGCGACCTGTGGTGCTGCTGCGCGGTCTCTCGTATCCGGCGGGCGAGGGCAGCGCGGCTGATCTGAACCGTCCGCCCGAACAAGACCTGTACCGTTAACACACTTTCAGCGCTGTTATGTTATTCTTGCTTTGGATTAATCGTCCGGACTGCTAGAAGGGAAAATCGGGGGTGAGCAACCCTGAGGCAATCGAGTCTGCGGCGCTGCGCGCAATCTTCGAGCGGCGTTCGCTGCGGCGCTACCAACAACGCGCTGTACCGCATGATCTACTGACACAGGTGCTGCATGCTGGAACCTGGGCACCGTCGGCGCATAATCGCCAGCCCTGGCGTTTTGCCGTCTTACAGGAATTTGCCAGCAAAGAGCAACTGGCACTGCAGATGGGGGCGCGCCTTCGACGCGACCTGGAACGCGACCACGTACCGCAAGCTGTCATCGACAAAGATGTACAGCGCTCATATGACCGCCTGACCTCGGCACCCGTCGTGATTGTCGTCTGTCTCACGCTGGCGGATATGGACACCTACGCCGATGCCGTCCGCGCTGAAAATGAGCGCATCATGGCTGTACAGAGTACGGCGATGGCGGGGCAGAACATTCTGCTGGCGGCGCACAGTCTGGGACTCGGCGCGTGCTGGATGTGTGCGCCGTTGTTCTGCTCGGATGTAGTGGTCGAGACACTGGAATTGCCGGAAGACTGGCAGCCGCAGGGCATCATCACACTGGGCTATCCCGCGCAGCAGCGCAGCAAAACACGCGAATCAATAGAAACGAGGGTGCTTTGGCGCTGATATACGATCAAAGGGTGGTGGTGCTGGTGGGTGGTGTCGGCGGTGCAAAGCTGGTGCTGGGTCTTCAGCAAGTGCTGCCGCCGGAAAATCTCACCGTCATCGTCAATACAGGCGATGATTTCTGGCATTATGGCCTGCGCATCTGCCCGGACCTGGACACGGTGCTCTATACGCTTTCCGGGCGCGTTGACCGCAAGAACGGCTGGGGGCTGGCGGGGGATACCCGTACGACGCTGGAGGCGCTGCGTGAACTGGGCGAAGCGCCCTGGTTCGGCCTGGGGGATCGCGACATCGCCACGCATATGCTTCGTACCCATCTCCTGCGCGAGGGATACAGCCTCTCGCGAGTCGTTGAACGGTTGGCGCAGGGGCTGGCCGTGCAGCCGCGCGTTTTGCCCATGACGGATGATACGGTAGCGACCCGTGTGCAGACCGCCGAATACGGAGAACTCGAATTTCAGGAATACTTCGTGCGCCATCGCTGGCAGCCTACGGTGCAGAGCTTGCGTTACGAAGGAGCAGATCAGGCAACATTGCCCGACGCAGTGCGCCATGCATTGCAGCAAGCCGATGTGATTCTCTTCGGGCCATCGAACCCCTGGTTGTCGATCGCGCCGATTCTGGCTGTTCCCGGAATGCAGGAGGCACTCGTTGCGGCGGACGTGCCGCGTGTGGCGGTTACGCCAATTGTAGAAGGGCGGTCGTTGAAAGGGCCGGCTGCCAAGTTGATGCGCGAATTGGGCTATGAGGTGACGGTGTCAGCCGTTGCAAGATTTTACGATAGTGTAATTAATAATTTTATTTATGATGAGCGCGACAACCCGTTCTGGGGCGGTCAGGTGCGTTTGCACGCCCTGGATACCATCATGCAGACTGATGCGGACAAAGCACGGTTGGCACGTCAAATCCTGGAGTGGGTGCGCGAAACGGAGGCCATATGAGCTTGTGGGCGATCATTCCTGTAAAGCCGCTCAACCGCGCGAAGAGCCGATTGGCGGATGTACTCAGCCCGGAGCAGCGCTATGCCCTGGCAGCAGCCATGTACCGTCAGGTGCTGGTTGCTGTGACGACTGCGCCGCAGGTGACGGGAACGCTGGTCATCAGCCGAGATACCAAGGCGCTGGCAATTGCCCGTGACTATGGGGCGCGTACCCTGCAAGAGAGCACACCTGCCGAGTTGAACGCTGCGTTGACCCGCGCAACGGAAGTGGTGCGCATGTGGGGTGCCAGCGCTCTGTTGATCCTGCCTGCTGATTTGCCCTTCGTGACCAAGGACGACATCACCAAAATTGCGGATCTGGGGCGGATTGGTACGTCGGTTGTTCTGGCAACAGACAAACATCAGGATGGAACCAATGCGATGCTGGTGCGCCCGCCGGGTATCCTGACGTATCAGTACGGTGCGGGCAGTTACGAGAAGCACCTGAAAGCCGCAGCCGAAACCGATGCCGAAGTCAAGCTGTACGATTCGGCGACGATGCGCCTGGATATTGATGTTCCTGAAGACCTGGATGAGTACAATCGCATCGTCCTCAACGGTCATTATGCCTTCTTGCCGCCTTTCCTGCCGAATGAAGCGTACTGATGGGACTGGTGCTGTTCAGGCGCTGAGGCCGTTGCTATAGTGAACAGCACCAAATCGTACGAGCATGAAACGAGTCTATGGATCGCTTCTGGCAGCAAAAGCGTTTTGTCACCGCCACTTTTGCTCTGATTGCAGCATTAATCCTCGTCATTTATCTGGTCGCAGCCCTGGGTGCCGGGCAGGGCGAGTTACTCGTGCCGCTGGATGATGTCTACATTCATTTCCAGTATGCGAAGCAGCTTGCATTAGGGCAGCCCAACGTCTACAACCCGGGCGAAGCACCCACATCCGGGGCGACCAGCTTTCTGTACCCCTTCGTTCTGGCGCTGGGGTGGCGTCTGGGTTTCCAGGGATTGCTGCTTGGGCTGTGGGCGATGCTGGTGGGAGCCGTAGCGCTCTTCGCTGCGCTGTGGGCGGTGATGCGCCTGGGAACGACGGCTGGCATCCCGCGCTGGCTGGCTTTCGCAACCGCCCTCATTTTCGGACTGACGGGGAGCATCAACTGGCATTTCATGAGCGGCATGGAGACCGGGCTGATGATCGCCCTCACGTTATGGCTGCTCCTGGCTGTGGTCGAGAAGCGGCTGCATCTCTTCGCAGTCGTCGGCCTACTGCTGACCCTCATGCGACCGGAAGGCGGCATTCTGGCGCTACTGGCATCTGGCACGATGCTCCTGCGGCTCTGGCGCGAGCCAGAAATCACGAAGTCCTCTCGTTGGCGCTTACTCTGGCTCCTGCTGCCGCCATTGGCGTTGGGCGTACAACCCGCTGTCAACTGGTTGATCACCGGCACTTCTGTCGCGACGGGCAACCAGGCCAAATCCATCCTCGCCCTGGTGCCTCAGGATTGGGAGACAATCGCTGCGCTGGTTCTGGGCAATTTTGCGCGCATGTGGGCAGAATTCATCAGTGGATACGGGCAAGAGGGCTGGTATCTGCCCCCGCTGCTGGGATTTGTCGGCCTGCTCACGATCCTATCGCTGTTTTTCCGGCGTGATTGGCGGCTGGTGGGGTTGATGTTACTGGGGTGGTTCCTGGCGGTGACGGCAGCGATTTCAACGCTGGATACGGCATTCTGGCATTTCAAGCGGTATCAGATGCCGCTGATGGCGCTGTTCTTCCCGCTGGCGGCCTGGGGTGTCGGTTGGCTGTGGGGGAAGTTTCCTCGTGTGCGCTATGGGCTGCTGGTTTATCTTGCGATTCCGCCGCTGTTCGCTGTGGCGCTGTCGGCACAGTTCTTCGCACTTCACCAGACGAATGTCGGTTACGTTTACGAGCAACCCTACCAGATGGCGAACTGGCTGCGCCAGAACACGCCGCCGGATGCAGTGGTGGCAGTACATGATGTGGGCTTGATGCGTTACCTCGGTGAACGCACGACCCTCGATATGGTTGGGCTGACGACTCCGGGTGCAGCGGTGTATTGGCGCAATGGCCCTGGTAGTGTGGCGGAATTTTTGCTGAGGGAGCAGCCAGATTATATCGCCAGCTACGGATATGGGCATGGTTACGGACTGGCGTATCTGGCAGATACGGCGATTTTTGGTGAACCACTGGCGCTTTTTGCGATTCCGAATTGGCAGCGGGAACGCAATGTCGCGTTGGCGGCAGATGTTCAGGGCATCTACCAGTCGGATTGGGCTGCGCTGGTTCCGCAACATCAGGCGGCGAACTGCGCTGCGGAGCCAGAGAATGTGATCTGGTCGCTGCAAGTGGCCGATCTTGCCAGCGAAGCACGGGCACAGTATGCATGGGATACGGTGCTGTCGCAGGGTTTCGTCACAGAAGTGCGCCAGGTAGGCGCGGTGGTCGATGGTTATCGTCTCTTGAACGGCGCAGAAGCCTTCACGCCCGACGTTCCGCAGCCGTACACGGATGCCGACTTGCTGCTCAGCACCAGAGTCCATCCGCAGTACGCCGGGAGGTTGAATCTGTTCATCAATGATGAACCGCTGGCGACTCGCTGGATACCAGAAATGCCGGGTGAATGGCTGCACATCGAGACACGGATTCCCGCGCACCATGTAAGCTCAGACATGCGGATTCGCATTGTGCCGGAGATCGAGGATGGCTATTACATGCCTGCCTGTCATGCGCTGACGCCTTATGCATCTGCCGAAGCACCGCAACCTGCGGATGCACCACTGGCGTTGTATCAAGACAGGGCGTTTGCGCTGGAAATGCTGGAAATCTGCGCCAATTGCGAGCCGGGGCAATTGCTGGTAGACATGCGTTTCCGGGCGCAGTCCAGTCCCCGGGGGGATTATCGTTTCTTCTTGCACCTCTACGACGATGTCACTCAGCCGCCGCTGGTGCAGTGGGATGGATATTTTGACGGCGTTCCGGTGGGGAACTGGCTCCCCGGCACACATGAGCAGCAAATCGCCCTCGATACTACGCAGCTCGCACCGGGGACATATCAACTTGCGCTCGGCTTCTACAATCCCGGTGATCCGACCGATCGTTTGCTGCCGACCAGCGACCTGTATGATGTTGCTGCCGATGGGCGGCTGTGGCTGGGGGAAGTCGTCGTTGGAGAATGACAGCGTGCTCCTGGGCAGGGTGTGGTATCATCGCAGCCACAACGAATGGCTTTCATACGCGGCGTCACTGCATCACCACCCTCAATCCACCACCAGTGCGCTCGTTCGTCAGCCGTGTATCCCCCGCCGTTGTGGTTGGGTCTTCACGAGCGATCTTTGATCCTGCATGTAGCGCAGTACTAGGGAACTGTTGTAGTGGTTAAGCTTCTTTTCGTCAGCGATACGGAGATGCCGCAGCTAGAGAATGCAGCGAACCTGCGGCGGCGCTACCACGATGTCGATGCAGTGGTGAGCTGTGGCGATATGTCGTCTGCCTACCTGGATTTCATCACAACGATCCTGGGCAAGCCGCTGCTGTATGTGCGTGGCAATCACGATGAGCAGTACGAAGAACGTCCCCCCGGTGGCATCGACCTGCATATGAATTTCCTGGAATTTCGGGGTTTAACTTTCGTTGGGCTGGAAGGCTGCATTCGCTACAACAAAGGGACGATCCAGTACACGCAGTCAGAAATGCATCAATTGGTGATGCGCCTGGCACCACGCCTGCGCCTGCGAAGGATGCGCAAAGGGCATGGTGTCGATGTCTTTGTGACGCACTCCCCGGCGCGCGGAATCCATGACATCGAAGATGACTACCCGCACCGAGGGTTCGATGCCTTTTTGAACTTCATGGATTGGTATCGTCCGCGCTATATGATGCACGGACATGTGCATACCTGGGATCGGCGCACCGCGACTGAGACTCAGTACAAAGACACGCTGGTCATGAACATCAACCCGTATATTGTGCTCGATATTGAGCCGCAGCCCTGACGGTCGTATAGAATGCAATTCTAATGGCCTGCCCCGAAGCCGATGCGGTACAATGGTCGAACAAGCAGTCAGCATCCTGTAGGTGCGGCTGAATAGAGACAAGATTTTTACCGCGCAGGCGGTTTTGCAACGCCGATTGTGAGACAAGTGAGGAGATGAGAACATGAGCCGCAATAGTGAGGAATTTGGGGGCAAATATGCGACGAAGAAGAAAGACCCGCTGCGCCCCTTTTATCCCATCATCGGCTTAATTGTCGCTGCCATTGCCGGGGCGATCGCCTATTTTGGTGCGTCACCTGCGTACGAATTGATCCGCACCAATCTTCTGCAAAATGCAACAGGGCTGCCACCTGTCGAGCAGATGGAACTGTTGGTAGGTGTGATGATCTTCCTGGTGATTATGATGCTCTTCGGGTTGGTCTTCGCTGCATTCCAACCGCGTACACCCAGGGCCGTGACGGAGCGTGGTCTGCTCGAAGAGAAACAGGAAAAGGAGCGCGAACGTCGCCGAGCCAGGCAGCGCCAGCGTTCGATGCGCGAGAAGATGCGCAAGGCGAACAAGGACTTCACCGACGTCTAGGCCAACAGGGCTTGCCATTGTGCGGCCTGTACTCGCCAGCACCGTCTGACCAGGGGGAACGACATGGATCGCACCGTACCGAAAACAGGTGGAGAAGAGATACAACTCTACATGCGCACGTATTACTCGTTGCTGCGTTCCAGCGAGGTGATCCGTGTGCAGACGCTGGAAGAGAGCCACATCGCCATGAAGTCTTCACTGCATGTGGGGGCAGGGGAGATGGCTGTCGATGTCTCTGCATTGCTGTACGGTGCGCTGCGCCTGCCGCCTTGCATCAAGCAGGTGAAGCGTGTGTTGATCGGCCAGACGGAAGAGTCGTTCCGCCGCTTCAGCGGTTCAGATTTGACGACCTGGGAACGTGTTTTCGCCCCTGGGCGCAGGCGCAGAATGCTCTTTGACGGCGAGGAAACGCTGGCGGTGTACATCGTCAGCCGCTCGGATATTGACGATTTGATGCCCATCCTCACGGCTTACCAGATTGAATGGAATAAGCTGCACCTGCTGCTGCGTGATACGGTTGCTCGTTCCTTCCTGGAAGAACGGCGCGCTCGACGCGGTCGCCTGAGCACTGAGGAGATGGACTACCTGGCGCAGCACCTGAATATGGACAGCCAGGATATGCAGCGGCTTGAGATCGTCTGGCAGGATGCCTTCGTGAGCACAATGCTGTTGATTGCCGAGGCTCCCAAGAATTTCGGCGTGGCGCTGCTGTCGGGGTCGCTGGCGGATTATCGTCGGGCGACGGCTTCCTGGTGGGAAGAGATGCGCCGAACTGTGCTGGATGCGGGTGGCCCCGATGTCGAAAAGCGCCCCATTTACTTTGTGAGCAGCAACACGCACTCGCTCATCAATTTGCTGACCGGGTTTGCCCATCGCCACGAACAGAGCCTGGTCGAGTTCATCAAGGATCACAATTACGAGTCGTTGCTGGCGGAATACGAAGACATTCGCAATCATCCGACCAAGCGCGTCGAGAACTTCCTGTATTATGTCCTGGGGAAATACCTCAAAGAGGATCAGCGCCAGGATATGCCCACGCTGGAAGACGAAGCCCGTAGCATCGGCATTTACCGCGTGCCCAACAAACACGGCTTCGAGATCGAAGCGCAGTTGATTGACCTGGGGGCGCTGCATCCGGGGTGGATGGATTCACGCCTTTCTGAGGGCACGGACATTGCAGCATTGCGTCGAAGTGACGCGCTCATCCTGAATATCGACTATCCCCTGGGGATGGCGGCCTACGAAATGCTCAGCCGCATCAGTGAACGCACGACACCGCATCTGCTGGGTGTCTACGTCATGGGCAAGTCTGCGACGCTCAACGGACGCATTGGCGATGTGATGATTCCCAATGTCGTCCACGATGAGCATTCACAGAATACCTACCTGTTCGATAACTGCTTCAGCGCGAATGACATCAGCCCCTATATGAGCTTCGGCAACGTGCTGGATAATCAAAAGGCGGTCACTGCACTGGGAACGTTTTTGCAGAATCCTGTCTACATGAATGTCTTCTACCGCGAGGGCTATACAGACATCGAAATGGAGAGCGGCCCCTATCTCTCGGCGGTGTACGAAGCCTATCGTCCGACACGGCATCCGTACAACGAAATTGTGAACCTGTATCCTGTGCGCTTTGACGTGGGCTTCTTGCATTATGCGTCGGATACACCCATGCAGCAGGGGCAGAATCTGGGCGCAGGCAGCCTGAATTACACGGGCGTCGAGCCGACCTATGCAGCGGCGATTGCCATTCTACGACGGATCTTCTGGCGTGAGCTGCAACGTATGCAAACCGAAGAGCGCCGAGCACAACCCACACCCTAATACCCACAATTCTACCCAATTACCCATTCTGGCGAGAATATCCTGCCGTCTGAATGGGTTCATGTGGTTCGATAGCAAAAAGTGCTATCATACCCCCAATGAAGCGAGTTCCTGGTGCGAAAAGCTGCTTTATGAGATTACAAGAAGCCTTTGGTGTGGCGCGTGGCGATACGATTGCCTTCATCGGTGCAGGGGGCAAGACATCGCTGCTGGTCGGCCTGGGATACGAGTTGCTCGATGCGGGTTGGCGCGTATTGGCGACCACGACGACAGACTTCGCGGAAGAACAATTGCAGTTCATGAAACAGGCGATGCCGTATACTGCTGGGGTAGAGCGCATCTCGGTTGCGCTTTCCGAGCATGGTTTTGTCTTCGTATACGCCAACATTCAAGATGGGCGCGTCTATGGCCCGCCGCCGCGCTGGCTGGCGACAGTCCTGGATCACATTGATAGCGATGTGCTGCTGGTCGAAGCGGATCGGGCAGATGGCCTGCCATTGAAAGCGCCGCACCCGGACGAACCGCAGATTCCGGCGGAAACCTCTCTCGTAATTCCGGTGGTATCGCTGGCAGCGCTCGACCAACCGCTGGACGCTGAACACGTTTACAATCCACAGCCAATCATCGACAAATTCGGTTTCCAACCGGGCAGCATGATTCGTTCTCCCTGGGTGGCACAGGTGCTGCGCGATGATACCCTGGGGCTAGCGGGAATTCCCGAGTCCGCCCGCGTCGTTCCTTACGTCAACCAGACGCCTGAAGAAGGCTATTGGCGCAGTCGAGGTCGCCTGATTGCCCGTCTCGCGCTGAAGTCACCGCGCATTCAGGCGGTGGTGCTGGGGACGGTGCGGGCCACACGGCCTGCATTGGAAGTGCAGCGTACGGTGGGAGCCATCGTGCTGGCGGCGGGCAAGTCCTCGCGCATGGGCGAACCGAAGGTGCTGCTGCCCTGGGAGAATGGCAAGACGATCATTGAGCACATCATCGAGCAATTGATTCGCGCTCGCATCCCGCATATCAACGTTGTCACCGGACACTATGCAGGTGAAGTCAAGCCGCTCATCAAAGCGATGGGCGTGCGTGCTGTGCAGAATCGCTCCTACCGCACGGGTGAGATGGTCTCTTCACTGAAGGCGGGGCTGCGTGCCATGCCGGATCATATTTCAGCCGCGTTGATCGTCCTGGGCGATCAGCCGCGCATCCAACCTCGGGTGATCTACGAACTCATGCGTGCGTATTCGGAAGGTCGCGGGGAGATCATTGCCCCCCGTTATCAGGGGCAACGAGGCCACCCGATTCTGCTTGGTCGGCGCTACTGGCAGGAGTTTCTGGCGCTGCGCAATCGGCAGGCCCCGCGCGAAGTCCTTGCCGCGCATGAGGACGAAATCGCCTATGTCGATGTGGAAACAGATAGCGTGTTGCGTGATGTGGACACCCCTGGCGAATACGCCCGAGAACGCAGCCGCGCTGGACTCCCCCCGTTACTGAGCTATCAAGAGCCGGATGCTTCCTGAGCAGCCCGAACCAGCGCATCGAAGAGCCGCTGCTGGGTTGGGTCTTCAGCGGCGGATTTCTCCGGGTGCCACTGGACTCCGATCAGCCAGGGGTGGTCGTTCAGCGTCAGCGCTTCGATGATACCGTCCGGTGCAGTGGCAGCGACCTGCAACCCTGCCCCGATCCGATCAACGGCTTGATGGTGTCCGCTGTAGGTATTCACGCAATCTGCCCCCATGAGTTGACGCAGCGGCGACTCGGCTTCCACATGGCAATCGTGCATCGTCCAGAGGCCATCCTCGCCCCGATGGATGTCCTGTGCCCGAATCTCTGGGATGTGAGCATGCAACGTTCCCCCCAGCGCCACATTGAGCACCTGCATGCCACGACAAACGCACAAGACGGGTTTGGTCTGTGTCACAGCATGCCGAATAAGGGTGATTTCGGCTGTGTCGCGGTCAGCATCATCGGCGCGTATGTGCGGGTTCGACAGATCCCCGTCGTAGTGCTGCGGCGTCACATCGGTACCGCCCGTCACAACAACCGCATCGAGCGCTGACCAGAGTGCCTGCCAATTGGCATGGGTTGGGGGCAGCAACAGCGGGATACCCCCTGCGCGAATGACGGCATCAACGTAGTCTTTGGGCACTGCGTAATGGTTTTCATAATATGGCGATGTCGTATGCGTTTCGTGGTAGCCATAAGTTGTCAAACCAACAATGGGTGGCATCGGCAACTCCTCATTTCGCATCGGGTCGATAGAAACCTTCACTCGTCCTTGTTTTGTCGCAACAGCGCCTGGATCTCCTCCGGCGTCCAGCGCGTGCTCTGTACCATCTCAGAGCGCAGCGTATTCGGGCGTCGGGTGCTTCCGCCGTAGGCTGCATCTCGGAGGGCATCGCTGTGTTGCATCGGCGTCACGATAATCAAGACTTCATGTTCCTGGATGGTGTAATTGGGTTCTGGCGCGTACACGAAGGTCTTGCGATCCGCCTTGCGCAGTCCAATTACCCCGGCGTTATATCGCTGGCGCAGACGCAGCGCACTGATGGTCTGCCCGATCCAGATGGCTTCATCTTCCATGTAGATTTCGGTAGTTTCCAGCCCCGTGTAATAGTTGTAGAGCACGTAATTCAGGAAGGCAGCCAGGTCAGGGTAGATGGTCGTGAGCAGGGTATAGCGTGCGGCGACATGGAAGGGACTCACCACGCGATCCGCTCCGGCGCGGCGCAGCTTGTCGTTCATGTCGTCCGTATTGGCGGTCGCGGTGATCAGCAGGCGCTTGTTCAATCGGCGGCTGTTGAGGGTTGCCAGTACACTGTCGGCCTTGCTCTCCAGGGCGACCATGATGGCCTGTGCGCGAGTGATGCCGGCGCGGCGCAGCGTATCTTCATCTGCAGGGTTGCCATGTACCACGTGGAAGCCTCGCGCCAATAACTCCTCGGTGAAATCGTCTTCATTGCTGATGATGACGAATGGGCGCTGTGGATCGAGGGTGGTGATGGCGCTGTGCGCAACACGGTCATTGCCACAGATGACGAAGTGCTTGCGCATGCCGTCAATGGACTCTTGCGCTCCTTCCAGTGTCTGCGGCTGTGTCTCCGTCGGGTGCTGCTGCTGATGGGGTAGAGGCTGCCAGAGGAGCAAGGGTCGTTGTTCTGCTGCGGTGCTGCCTCCGCAAGCGGCTTGCAAGCGGACGCTCATCGGCAGGGGGGCGACGACGACCAGCAGCTCTTCTTCGACCAGCACATGTGCATCGCTCGGTGCGTAGTCGAAGCGGGCATCTTCGCGGCGGAGGCCAATGGCGGCGGCCTGATATTTCTCTCTCAGGTGCAGCGATCCGATGCTTTTGCCGCGCCAGGGTGAGCCAGCATGGATCGCAAGCTGTATCATGGCGTAGCTGTGGTCATTTTCGAAGAGCAGCCCATTGAAGAAGTCATTCACGGCAGGGCGAAACGTGGCGTTGTTTAAGAACTGTCCGGCGGTTCCGTAGGGCGTTATGACGCTGCTGGCTCCCACGCGGGTCAGGTTGGCGCTGAGCGTCTCTTCGACGACCGTCGCAGTGATGTGCAACGGCGGATTGAGATTATGCGCGGTGAGAACGGTCAGCAGCGTTTCGGTATCGCTGTCGAGCATGACCATGATCGCCCGCGCCCGTTTGATCCCGGCCTCGCGCAGGATGTCATCGTCTGTCGCAGCGCCTTCGATCACCAGCAAGCCCGTATCGCGCAGGGTTTCGGCGTACTCCCCATCCTGGGTGATGACGACGACATTATCCAGCAACCGCTCCTCGCGCTTGAACAAATCCGCATACAGATGGACAAAGAACTGAATCGGACGGCGCAGCCACAGATAGTGCCCCTCTTCATCATCCCCCAGCCAGCGATCTAGCCGCTGATCCAGTGGAATGTAGTGCCTATCGCGTTTGCCCTGACGGCCTATGCTCACATCCTGTTGCAGGTACTCAATGGTGCGATCCACGATTTCGCCCATACCGCAGAGGATGTAGTGCTGGCGCATACGGGCGACGGCGCGGCGTGTGCGGATGCGTCGTCGTCGTCTGCGTAATTCCTGGCTGGCAATCAGGGTGATGCTGACCTGTGCCAGATAGACGAAAGCCCCCAGGCCAATGATGACCAGGAAAATCGTGAAGAGGTGTCCTGCATCGGTTGCTGGACTGATGTCACCGTAGCCGATGGTCGAAAGCGTGATGATGGTCAGGTACACGGCATCGATGAAGCGCATGTCTTCAATGAGCATGAAGCCGATGATCCCTGTGGGAATGATGATGAAAGTAGCCAGCATCGCGATGCGAATCTGGCGTTGTAGGTCTTCCATAGCGCATCCTGTCTATGGGTACTCGTGCTGCGCCGCAAACGAGCGGCGGAACGATTTGCCGTAATCTTAGCAGAGCCAGTAAATCTGCGCGAAATGCTTGCGCGGATGCGCTTTTCGTAATTTTGCGTTTCAGTGCAGGGGGCTTTTCGCTATAATCCCTTGCGATGCACAACAGGTGCAAATTCGACATCGTAAGGAGTGAACGCCATGTCGTTGGCGGATTTTGAACGCGCCGCAGCTATTGTTCGCGAGCAGACTGCCATCCAGCCCGGAGTGGGTCTGGTGTTGGGGTCTGGTTTGGGGACGCTGGCGGCGGAGATCGAAGACAGTGTGATCGTACCCTATGAACAGATTCCCGGCTGGCCGCGTTCGACTGTTGAAGGTCACAGCGGGCAGTTGGTCATCGGGATGCTGGAAGGCCAGCCAGTGGTGGCACAGCAGGGGCGGGCACATTTCTACGAAGGGTACAGCATGCAGCAGGTCACCTTCCCTATTCGAGTGATGCAGCAATTGGGTGTGGAGACGGTGATCCTGACCAACGCGGCGGGTGGCCTGAATACCGACATGACCGTCGGCGATCTGATGTTAATCAATGACCACATCAATTTTCCGGGTCTGGCGGGGCAGCATCCGCTGGTCGGCCCGAATCCGGCGGAGTTAGGGCCGCGTTTCGTCGGTATGGCGCAGGCCTATGACCGCGATTTGCGAGCGAGAGCACGGGCAATCGCCGCTGACCACGCGATTCCCATGCACGAAGGAGTTTACGCGGCAGTTTCCGGCCCTTCCTTCGAAACCCCTGCGGAAATCCGTATGCTGCGTGTGTTGGGTGCGAACGCGGTCGGCATGTCCACTGTGCATGAAGTGCTCGTCGCACGACATATGGGGCTGCGCGTGATGGCCTGTTCGGGCATCACCAATGTCGCGATTGATGCCGTCGACTCTGATGAGGAGACCAATCACGAAGAAGTGCTGGAAGCGGGCAAG
The DNA here is from genome assembly GCA_964549915.1 of uncultured Anaerolineaceae bacterium. Classification (GTDB taxonomy): domain Bacteria; phylum Chloroflexota; class Anaerolineae; order Aggregatilineales; family Phototrophicaceae; genus JAUZRW01. The sequence goes on from CAZJWX010000009.1 coordinate 53,819, forward strand.
GTGATTGTTCCGCGTATGACAACTGTGCTGCGTGGGGTGCTGCGGGAGTTGGGATGATGAGCAGCTTCTTCTTCTTGCTGCAATGGCTATCTGTTCCGCTGGCGTTGTTGATGGTGGCGGTGGTTCTCTGGTATGGGTATCGTCTGCTCCGCACCCGCGCGGAGATGCGTGCAACGTATTTTGAGCTTGAGCGCGATATGGCGAGACGACGACAGCGCAACGCCGTGACGGCGATCATCCTGGCGCTGCAATTTTGCGTACTGCTGCTGGGCGTGCAAGTGCGTGCTGTGCCCTTCCTTGAGGCGGAGCGCGATCTGGGGGAAGTGCAGGTAATCGCGCAGGTTCCAACGGATATGCCCTTCGCAACAGTGACGCCCCCAGCCGTTCCCCAGGGCGGCCTCGACCTGGAAGAAGTGGATCCATTGACCGATAACGATGACGTAGGATTTGTGCCCACACCCACCCTGACGCCGACTCCGGTCGGAACGATCCTGCCGAATCCGCCAGAGGGCGAGGGCTGCCTGGACGATCGCGCATTCCTTGAGATTCCGGCGAATGGTATGCGTGTTTTCCAGCCAATTATTGTGCGTGGGTCGGCCTTCACGGATGATTTCACCAGCGCCAAGCTCGAGATCAGCGGGCCAAGTACCCAGGGGCAGTATGTGGTGTTGGATCGCATCGTCTCGCCAGTGCGAACCGTTTCGGATTTCAACCAGTTTGTGCCCGCGGGCTATGAAGAAGGCCGCTACCAGTTTCGCCTGACGGTCTTCGGCCTCGGCGAGCAACTGGTGGCTTCCTGCATGGTGAATATCTTCATCACCGCGCCACCTGTGACAGCGACACCCACGCCGCGCGCCGCCGAAGCAACACCCGGAGCAACCCAGCAATGAAGCCTGCCTTGAGTTTCATCGGTGCTGGTAAGGTCGGGCAGACGCTGGCTCGCCTCTGGCATGCGGCGGGTTACGACATCGTTTCGGTGTACAGCCGCACCGCTGCACCGGCCCAGGAATTGGCGGACGCTACGGGTGCGAGCGCTGTACAGTCCGCACTGGATGCTGCTGCCGATGGCGACGTGGTCTTCTTGACCGTGCCAGATGACGCAATCGCTGAGGTTGCCGAAGGCGTGGCCCCGGTTGAATGGCAGGGTAGGGCAGCCGTGCATACGTCCGGCGCTGCCAGCCTGGACAAACTTGCGCCGCTGCATGAAGCGGGTGCGATGGTCGGATCATTGCATCCGGCTTTTCCCTTCGCTGATGTCGAAAAATCTATCCGCAACCTGCCCGGAGCAGCCTTCGCGACAGAAGCCTCGCACAGCCAATTGCAGGCTCTACTGACGCAGTTGGTGGCAGCAATTCAGGGCGTCGAAATCCGCATACCGGCGGGTGGCAAAGCGACCTATCATGCTGCACTGGTAATCGCCAGCAATTACACCGTGACGCTCTATGCCATTGCGGAACGTTTGCTGGCAACACTCGGCGCAGATGAATCGGCCAGCGCGCAAGCACTGTCTGCCATCATCAGCGCAACCGTGAATAATCTGGTTCAAGTTGGGACGCCCTGGGCGCTCACGGGGCCATTAACACGCGCCGATGTGGGTACGATCCAGGCGCATCTGGAGGCGCTGGACGATGACGACATCCGCGCGGCGTACGTGCAGCTTGCACGCCTGACCCTTCCCATGCTGCGTGAACGTGGTGTTCCCCTTGCAGAAATCGAGAGAATCCTTCAGGAGAACTTATGACAAGGCTGACCATCCTGGATTTCCAACGGATGAAAGCACAAGACGAGCCGATTGTCGTGCTCACTGCCTATGACGCTACGGGTGCCCGCATTGCGGAAGCTGCCGAAGTGCCCATGCTGCTGGTTGGCGATACATTGGGTATGGTCGTCCAGGGGCATGATTCGACGATTCCGGTGACGATGGAAGACATGATCTATCACTGCTCGATTGTCTCGCGAGTGACGCAGCGTGCCTTCATTGTGGGGGACCTGCCCTTCATGGCCTACAGCATCAGCCCTGAGCAAGCCTTACAGAATTCTGCACGTCTGATGCAGGAAGGGCGCGTGAACTGCGTGAAACTGGAAGGCGGTGAGTCGATGGCACCAACGATTCGTCGCATTGTCGAAGCCGGGATTCCGGTAATGGGTCACATCGGCCTGACGCCGCAGAGCGCGAATCAATTCGGTGGCTTCCGTGTGCAAGGTCGCGAACTGGCCTCAGCACGCAAACTGCTGCGCGATGCCCTGGCAGTGCAGGAAGCAGGAGCCTTCGCCCTGGTGCTGGAACTCGTTCCGGCAGCATTAGCACGCTTCATCACGGAGCAATTGCGAATTCCCACGATTGGCATTGGCGCTGGCGTTGGTTGTGACGGGCAGGTACAGGTATTCCACGACATTCTGTCGCTCTTCGATGAGTTCATCCCCAGGCACACCAAACGCTACGCAGATATCGGCGGTTTGATGCAGGCGGCCATCCGCCATTACCGCTCCGATGTGCTGGAACGACGGTTCCCGGCGGACGAGAATAGCTTCGCCATCAAGGATGAGGTGATAGAAGCTCTTCGCGATGAGGTTGATGATGCAAGTCGTTGAGACGATTTCCGAATTGCGCAGCGCACGTCGTCAGCTTTCCGGGCGCGTCGGCGTCGTACTGACGATGGGCTATCTTCACGAGGGGCATCTGGCGCTGGTACGAGCCGCCCGCGAGGAATGCGATAGCGTGCTGGCGACAATCTTCGTCAATCCGACGCAGTTCGCAGAAGGCGAAGACCTCTCCACCTACCCGCGCGATATGCCGCGCGATTTGCGTTTGCTGGAAGAAGCGGGCGTCGATCTGGTCTTCACCCCTACGCCAGAGTTGATGTATCCGCCGCGCTATCAGACCTGGGTGACGGTCGAAGAGGTGACCCGGGGCCAGGAAGGAGGGCAGCGCCCCGGACATTTCCGGGGTGTGACGACTGTTGTCAGCAAGCTCTTCAACCTGACCCAGCCTGATTTCGCCTATTTCGGGCAGAAAGATGCCCAGCAAGTCGTCGTCATCCGGCAAATGGTGCGCGACTTGAATTTTCCGCTGGAGATTGTGGTTTGTCCGGTCGTCCGCGCGGGAGATGGCCTCGCGCTCAGTTCGCGCAACGTCTACTTGAGCGGTGAGGAGCGGCGTGCGGCGACAGCGCTGAATCGCGCCTTGCTCACGGCAGGCGACCGCTACGAAAGCGGCGAACGCGATCCCGTTGTGCTGAAGGCTGCGGCGGCGCAAGTGCTGTCTGCGGAGCCGCTGGCACAGGTCGATTATATTTCGCTGGCAGATGCCTCTACGCTGCAAGAGGTCACTGATCCATCCGAGCGACCGCTATTGCTATCGTTGGCGGTGCAGGTTGGCAAGCCGCGTTTGCTGGATAACTGCTTGCTGCCGCTGGCCTTGAACACGCGGGAAGGCGCGACTCGCGTCCTGGGTGCCTAGCGGAGTTTACACAAATTTCACGTCTTGCTTAGAAATTTCTGGCGGTTGACTGCGTATAGTGGGTATCGTGAATACTCAGAAATTCGGAGGTAACGATGTTTGCCTTTTTTGACCCACAGTACTTGTTATTCGTGCTGCTGCCAGCCATGATCATCTCTGGCCTGGCGCAAATGTTCATTCGCAGTGCCTACAGCCAATGGGGGCAGACGCGCAATGGGGCTGGCTACAGCGGCCCAGAGGTCGCGCAGCGCCTGATGCGCCGTTTCAACCTCAATGTTGACCTGGAGCGTTCCGATGGCGAATTGAGCGACCACTACGATCCGCGCAGCCATACTGTGCGTATGTCGCCGGGGGTTGCGGGTACCAACAGCGTGGCGGCAATGGCCATCGTCGCGCATGAATTGGGCCATGCACAGCAACATCAGGAGAACTCAGTGCTAATTACCGCGCGTAATTTCCTGCTGCCAGCCGTCACCGTCAGCCCAACGCTATCCTATGGTTTGATCCTCGGTGGTCTCTTCCTGGGGTTGACTGGCCTGGCCTGGCTCGGTGTGATCGTCTTCGGCATCAGCGTGCTCTTCATGGTGCTGACTCTGCCCGTCGAGATCGATGCCAGTCGGCGCGGTTTGCACATGTTGCAGGAAGCGGGCCTGATGACCAGCCCGCAAGATCGCAGTGGCGCGCGCCAGATGCTCACTGCCGCCGCGTTGACCTATGTCGCCGCCGCCATTACTTCCATTCTGCAACTGCTGTATTTCGTGAGTCTGGTCAGCCGCCGCGACTGACCAATGAGAGACGGCTGAAATCTCTGTTTGGGGACATCACTCTGGTGTCCCCAGAAATTCGTGGACTGTTTTGACCAGCTCACTCTTGCTGATGGGCTTTGCGAGGTAGCCATCGCAACCCGCATCCAGGAAGCGCTCCCGGTCGCCGTACATGGCATTGGCGGTCAGCGCGATGATGGGAATATCGCGGGTCGTGGCTTCCGCTTTCAAGCGCTCGGTGACTTCCATGCCATCGATATCGGGGAGGTTAATATCGACGAAAATCAAATCTGGCCGCTCCGCCAGGGCAACCTCGATTCCGATCATTCCCTCGGAAGCTTCCAGCACTTCATATCCCTGAGATGCCAGCATTTTGCGAACGAGCCGCATATTCTGACGATTGTCTTCGATGTATAGAATCGTCGCCGACATTCACTTATCCCCTTGTGTCATGTCCATCCAACCTCCATTATGCCCCGGTTTTGCACATTGAAAGGATTGGGATTGCGAAGTCGGCTATTTCAGTTCGTTATCTTCCAACTTGCGCTGTAGGCGTGCGGTGCGCGGACGCGGCAGAAGTGCCCGGAATGCACGGTTGATGTTGCGTCGCCAGCGGCCAATGCGTGCGCGCCAGCCCGCCAACCAGTACGACAGTTGTCGCCGCTGCTGCTTGATGCGGCTGATCTGTTGATCGTCTTTTGGTCGTCCCCATTGGATGATCGCCGAAGCCCAGGATAGACCGCCACCAAAGCCGATCAACGCCAAATAATCGTCTTCGTGCACGCGCCCGTCTTCGATAGCCTCACACAGCGCGATGGGGATCGATGCAGCGGACGTATTGCCGTAGCGATCTACATTGGCCACCCAACGATCCAGGTCAATGCGCAGCTTTTTGGATGCCGACTGCAAAATGCGCATATTTGCTTGATGCGGCACGACCAGCTTGATGTCGCTGACATGGATATCCGCCAGTTCCGCCGCTTCGCGGATGCTTTCATCCACGACACGTGTGGCGAACTTGAAGACTTCACTGCCGACCATGTACATCTTCTGCAACTTATGACCGTTCAGGTCGCGAATGTTGTGAGTCGGGATGGCGAGCAGGTCGCAGCCAGCACCGTCGCTGCGCAGCACCGACGACAACAATCCACCGCGTTCTTCGTTGGCCTGCACCACGACGGCTCCCGCTCCATCTCCGAAGAGGATGCACGTGCTGCGATCTTGCCAATCGAGCACACGGCTCATCGTCTCTGCCCCGATGACCAGTGCGGTCTCGATGCTGCCAGAACGAATCGCCTGAGAGGCCATATTCAGCGCATAGACGAAGCCAGAACAGGCCGCGCTCAGGTCGAAGGCTCCGGCGCGGCTCGCCCCCAGCCAATCCTGGATCAAGCTTGCGGTGCTGGGGAAGACGTGTTCCGGCGTCGAAGTCGCCACGACGATCATATCCAGGTCGATGGGCAAGATGTCGGCGATTTCCAGCGCTTTTTGCGCGGCCTTGTAACCCAGCGTCGCCGTCGATTCGTTCTCGCTGGCGATGCGTCGTTCGCGGATGCCCGTTCGAGTCCGAATCCACTCATCATTGGTTTCGACGAGAGCTTCCAGATCACGGTTCGTCATCACGGTCTCTGGGACTGCCATGCCCCAGCCGACAATATGGGCGTAGGGCATAGTTGTTCTGTTGGTCTGGCGCTGTTTATTGGCTGCCATTCTCACTGTACTCGCGCATCACAATCACGGCGTTATGACCTCCGAAGCCGAAGGTATTGCTCATCGCGACCTTGACTTCACGTTCAACACCGACGTTGGGCGTGTAATTCAGGTCGCATTCCGGGTCAGGCTTGTCCAGGTTGATGGTGGGTGGGATGAAATTGTCGCGGATGGCCATAAGGCAGAAGACTGCTTCGATCAATCCCGCTGCCCCAAGCAGATGCCCGGTCATGGATTTGGTTGAACTAATCGGGATATTATAAGCTTGTTCGCCCAGGGCGACTTTGATCGCTCTTGTCTCGCTGGCGTCGTTCATCGGTGTTCCCGTACCATGGGCATTGATGTAATCTACATCGGCAGGGGTGAGGTCAGCATCTTCCAGCGCGAGACGCATCGCCTGAGCAGCCCCTTCGCCCGTTTCCATTGGCGCAGTCGCATGGTATGCATCGGAGGTATGCCCATAGCCGACGACTTCGCCGTAAATCTTCGCGCCGCGTGCCAGGGCACCTTCCAGCGTTTCCAGCACCAGCGTTCCAGCGCCTTCACCCATGACGAAGCCATCGCGATTCAGCGCGAAGGGACGACTGGCCCGTTGTGGCTCGTGGTTGTGCTTGGAAAGCGCCTTCATGTTGTTGAAGCCTGCGATGGGCATAGGGATCACTGCCGCTTCAGCGGCGCACGCGAGCATCACCTCTGCCTGCCCACGCCGGATGATTTCTGCCGCTTCGCCGATGGTGTTGTTGCCCGTTGCACAGGCCGTCGTCAGGCAGAAATTCGGCCCCATCAATCCCAGGTCAATCGATACGCGCCCTGCGCTACTATCGATCAGCACTTTGGGGATCGCCAGGGGGCTGACGCCGCGATGTCCCTTTTCATAGTGGTCGATGATGGTCTCATACAGCGACTGAATACCGCCGATACCGCTGCCGACAATGCAACCCACATCCCAGCGGTTTTCCTCCGTGATTTCCAGGCCGCTGTCTTCCAGTGCCTGGCGGCAGGCGGCGACGGCATACTGCGTCACGCGATCTGTGCGGCGCAGGTCTTTCTTGCCCACGACGGCCTCGGCGTCGAAGTTCTTGACTTCACCCGCAATGTGATTCTCAACGACGTTGTAATCGAAGTTCGTGATGGTATCGATGCCGGACTTGCCCGCCTTGATGTTCCCCCAGGCTTCCTCGAGTGTATTGCCGACTGGCGAGATAATGCCGATCCCGGTGACGACAATGCGGCTTCTAGACACTAGGTTTCCTCCTCGTATGGTGACTCCCTCGTTGGAGTGTGGTGATGATGATCTCGTCCCCATAGCGATAACACACCCGCGGCAGTCGCGTTGCTGCTTTTACGGGGTGCGTGCTGGTGTGTGTCGGGGATTCTGCTATACTCATCGCTTCATCTGAACGATGTCGCGCATTGTAGCACAGTCGGTGCGCGCTGCTCATGAACCGTTGGGTTTCGCTGTATGATCCTCATCACCGGGGCGACGGGTTTCGTCGGACGAAACCTTGTGCGCCGCCTTATGGAAACGGAATATCCCCTGCGTTGTTTGCTACCCGCCAGCCGCACCCGGCGCTTGCCCTGGGATGCTGATGCCCCGAATGCGCCAGAAATTGTGGTCGGCACTGTGCTCGATGAAGAAGCGGTGTACCAGGCAGTGACGGGCGTTCATACGATCATCCATCTGGAAAGTGCGCAATGGTGGGGCCGTCAACGCGATTTCGAGCGGCTCGACCTCGCCGGAACGCGCAACTTGATCGCAGCCGCGCGTGCTGCACGAGTCGGGCGTCTGCTCACGTTGAGCCAGCTAGGGGCGATGCCTTCTTCGGCCTATATGCTGCACCGCTACAAAGGACAGGTGGAGGAACTGGTGCGCGCCAGCGGCCTGGCCTACACCATCTTGCGCACCGGGTTGATTTTCGGTGAAGAAGACACCTTCATCAATTATATTGCCCTTATGCTGCGGGCCAATCCGCTCTTCTTCTTGGTGCCGGGTTATGGTGAAGTCGTGCTGCATCCCATGTACGTGCAAGACCTCGTGACGTGCATCGAGCGCAGCCTGGAACTGATCACGGTGGTGGATCGAGTGTTGGAGGTGGGTGGGCCAGAATACACCACGCTGCACGATATGCTGCTGACGATCATGCGCGTAACCCGTATGCGACGGCTCTTGATCTCGGTTCCGCCCTATGCGCTCCGGTTTCTGTCCCGCCTCTACGGTTTCATCCTGCCGCGCAGTTTGATGACGCCGCAGTGGTTGGATATTCTGGCGACGAACCGCACGACGCAGCTCGGCAATGTGTATGATTATTTTCACTTTCAACCCAGGCGCTTTGAAGATACACTGCTGACCTACTTGCCCAGGCAACGTCACAGCCTCAAACTCCTGCGGGAGACCTTCCGACGCAGGCCGCGCAGCGTTTGATGTAGGATAGCAACCATGACCGCCTTCACAATCCGTACCTTACATATGCCCGATGAGATGGCAGAAGCCGTTCGCCTACAGCAAGTCTACTGGGGTGAGGACATGAGTGCCATCGTACCGACGCACATGCTGTTATCGATTGCGCGTTATGGTGGGCATGTGCATGCAGCCTTCGACGAGGACAGGATGATCGGTATGCTGCTGGGGTTCCTGGGGGCCAAGCACACCGATGGCGTGAATAAACGCGCGGCGGATCGCCTCTGCATCATGTCCAAGCGTTTGGTTGTGCTGCCAGAATATCGTGGGCAGAAAGTCGGTGAACAATTGAAGTGGGCACAGCGTGATTTCGCGCTGGAACACGGCATTCAGTTGGTGCAATGGACGTATGATCCCTTACTATCGCGTAACGCTCACTTGAATCTGCATAAGCTGCGCGGGATTGTCCAGGAATACGAGGAGGATTATTTCGGCGAGGCAGCGGCGCATCCGGCTTTGAGCGCTGATCGCCTGGTCGTGAACTGGTGGGTCGACCAACCTCATGTCGAAGCTCCCTCGATCTATACACCTGACCGCCTGCGGGAAGCGCAGTTCATCAATGCAGCCGCGCTCAACGATGCGAATCTACTCGTTCCCACGGCCTTGCATCAGCCCAGGGCGGATGTCGTCCTGCTGGAAATCCCGCTGGAATTCGTGCCGCTCTCCAACCTTGATCCGACGCTGGCCAGTGAGTGGCGAGACCACGTGCGGGCGGCATTCCAGCGATTGCTGGATGCTGGTTATATTGCCATTGATTTCGTTCGCCTGCCGCCGAGCAGCGATACTGCACTCCATGCGCGGCAGCACGAACGTGGATATTATCTTTTCCAGCGCGACCCCAATTTGTTCCGTTTTCGCACAGAAAGTCATTGAGTATGTCACTGCAACCCATCACCATCCAGGATGTGAATCTATCTCCCATCGCCATGCCTTTTGTGGAACCGCTGCGCACCAGCTTCGGCATGGAACCATACAAGAGCGCCATCGTTGTAGAGGTCATCACGTGTGATGGCGTCAGCGGTTGGGGGGAAGTATCGGTGGCACCAGAACCAGGCTACACGGGGGAGACGATGGCGACTGCCTATCACATCCTCAAGCACTTCATGGTCGATCTGGTCGCCGGGAAGACGCTCGAGTTGCCCCTGGATGCGCAAAAGCTCCTGGAGCGTATTCGCTACCACGAACACGCCAAGCATGGTCTGGAAGGCGCAATCTGGGATGCCTTTGCCAGGGCAAACGATCTCCCGCTGGTCAAGCTCTTCGAGCGCTTTACGCCGGAAGGTCACACATCTACCGGGCGTGCCGTGGTCGGCGTCAGCATCGGCCTGCAGACGACCCATGAGGCGCTCTTCGCCATCATCGATAAGCGCATCAACCAGGGATACGGACGCATCAAACTCAAGATTGAGCCGGGGGCAGATGTGGAATTGGCACGAGCCGTGCGCTCCCGCTATCCGGAGATCATGCTCATGCTTGATGCCAACAGCGCTTACACGCTCGAAGATGCCCAACACCTGAAGCAGCTCGACGAATTCGACCTGCTGATGGTCGAACAGCCGCTGAAGTATGATGATATCTACGAACACAGCGCACTGGCACAGCAGATGCAGACTCCGATTTGCCTCGACGAGAGCATCAAGAACGCCAACGATTTACGGTTGGCGCTGGAAGTCGGCGCGATTGGTGTGCTGAATCTCAAGCCTGCGCGTGTGGGTGGTTTCGCCGAATCGCTGGCAATCTACAGTCTCTGCGTCGAGCATGGGCTGCCGTTGTGGATCGGTGGCATGCTGGAAACGGGCATTGGACGCGCTGCCAATGTGGCCTTCGCTTCGTTGCCGGGGGTGACGCTGCCCTGTGACATCAGTGCGACGGATCGCTACTTCAACCCGGACATCACCGAACCGCCCTTCGTCTTGCAGGAAGGGAGTACACTGGCAGTACCTCAGGGCGTTGGCATCGGTGTAGAAGTCCAGCGGGATCGGTTGCAAGAAGCCGTCGCCCAGTGGGAAGCTGAAAAAGATTATCACTTGGGGTGAAACTCATGTTTGACGAAAAGACGATTACGTTCATTGGCGCGGGTAATATGGGCAGCGCCATCATTGCGGGGATGCTCGACAAGAAGATCGTCACGCCAGAGCAAATCATCGCTGCTGATCCCAACGAGCAAGCTGGAGCCGATCTTGTGCGCCAGTTCGGCATTCGTCATACCACTGACAATATCGAAGCAGCGGAGGCGGCAGATGTGCTGGTATTGGCCGTCAAGCCGCAGCATCTGGACAGTGCCCTGCACGCCGTTCGTGGCCGCGTGGATACGCTGCCGTTGGTGGTCAGCATCGTCGCGGGAGTGCGCATCCGCGATATTGCTGAAGACCTGCACAACTCCCGCATCGTTCGCGCGATGCCCAATACGCCTGCGCAAATTGGGCAGGGCATCACCGCATGGACGGCAACCTATGAGGTCGAAGATGAGCAACGGGCAGAAGCGAGAGCGATCCTCGGGGCGTTGGGCGAGCAAATCTACTTCGACGACGAACATTACCTGGATATGGCAACGGCGCTCAGTGGCAGTGGCCCGGCATATGTCTTTCTCTTCATCGAAGCCATGATTGACGCCGGGGTGCGCATGGGTCTCAGCCGCCCGCAGGCCGAAAAGCTCGTGCTACATACGATACGCGGCTCGGTCGAGTACGCAGTGCAGTCCGAGACGCATCCGACGATCTTGCGCAATCAGGTCACCAGCCCCGGCGGAACCACTGCGGCGGGCTTATTCGAATTGGAGCGTAACGGCCTGCGCACAGCCGTCGGCGAGGCTGTATGGGCGGCTTTTCAGCGCTCAATTGAGCTGGGTGAACGTGAGGATTGAGAACATCCTGAGCGTGGAAGATCGCATTTGTGAAAAAGTGGACAACTCCTTGCGAATCGGTTACAATGCCCACGCAAAATTGTGCGTACTGTTCATCCTTGCCAGTAGCATTTTCTAGCGTTTTCATGATTGCCATCAGGCAGGATCTTGCGCTGCCTGCGTATTGAAGTTTCTGGTCTACAGTGTTCAGAGTGATGGAGGAGCCATCCATGGCGGAAAATATTTTCGATTCGATTTTGAAGCAAATCGAAGGTTATGAGCGCGTGGTCGACGCCGTAGAGGTCGGTTACGTGCAGGAAGTTGGTGACGGCATCGCCCGTGTGAGCGGCCTGGATAACGTGCGTTACAACGAACTGGTGCGCTTCGAGAATGGCACGGCAGGCATTGCCTTCAACCTGGAGAAAGATAACGTCGGTGTCATTATCATGGGTGACTATGACGACATCCAGGAAGGGGATAGCGTCAGCCCCCTGGGTCGTATTGCCTCGGTTCCGGTGGGCAAGGGGCTGATTGGCCGTGTCGTGAACGCGCTGGGTGAGCCAGTGGATGGCAAAGGCCCCATCGAGTCAACCGAGTTCTACAACATTGAACGAATCGCCCCCGGTGTGATGGAGCGTAAGGGTGTGGATCGTCCGGTGCAGACGGGCATTCTCTCCGTTGACTCGATGATTCCGATTGGGCGCGGTCAGCGTGAGTTGATCATTGGCGACCGCCAGACAGGGAAGACCGCCGTTGCCCTGGATACGATCATCAACCAGCAGGGCGAGGACATGTACTGCATTTACGTCGCTGTGGGTAAGCGTCGTGGTGAGATTGCCCGTATCGTGGCGACCCTGGAAGAATACGGCGCGATGGATTACACCATCATCGTCACCGCTACGGCTTCGGAAGCTGCGGCGCTCCAGTACATCGCACCTTATGCTGGCTGCGCGATGGGTGAGTGGTTCATGGAGAATGGCATGGACGCGCTCGTGATTTATGACGACCTCTCCAAGCACGCGAACGCCTATCGTCAGGTGTCGCTGCTGCTGCGTCGCCCGCCTGGACGTGAGGCCTATCCCGGTGATGTCTTCTACCTCCACAGCCGCCTGCTGGAACGCGCTGCACAGCTCAGCGATGAGCGCGGTGGTGGCAGCCTGACGGCGCTTCCCGTCATCGAAACCTTGCTCGGCGATGTTTCTGCCTTCGTTCCCACCAACGTGATCTCCATCACGGACGGCCAGATTTACCTGGAAACGGAACTCTTCAACGCGGGGCAGCGCCCCGCCCTGAATACGGGCATCAGCGTGAGCCGTGTGGGTAGCTCTGCCCAGACGAAGGCTATGAAGAAGGTTGCTGGTGGTCTGAAGCTGCAGATGGCGCAGTTCCGTGACCTCGCAGCATTCGCGCAGTTTGGCTCCAACCTGGATAAGGACACCCAGACCCAGTTGGATCGTGGTTTGCGCCTGAATGAACTGTTCAAGCAGCCGCAGTATCAGCCGCTTCCGCTGGAAGATCAGGTTGCTGTGATTTACGCGGGGACTGAGGGCTTGCTGGATGAAGTGCCGGTTGAGCGTGTCAGTGCCTGGAAGGAAGACTTCCGCCGCGCCCTTCACACCCAATACACAGACCTCGCCGACAAGATGCGCGGCGAAGCGAAGAGCGGCCTTTCCGACGAGACGAAGGAAGAACTGAAAGAGGCCATCAAGTCCTTCAACGAAACGTGGAGCTAATGCCGACACGCTGCCTGAGAAGGGGGAACTAGATGGCAACTGCAAGAGAAGTCAAGAATCGTATTCGCTCTGTGAAGAATATCTCGCAGATCACCCGTGCGCTGGAGGCGGTCTCCGCCTCTCGTGTGCGTCGCGCTCAGGAGCGTGCTGGGGCCAGCCGCGCCTACGCGGAAAAAGCCTGGGAGATCCTGCTGAATATCCAGAACGCCACTCAGGGCGCTATCCTGCATCCGCTGCTGACCGAACGTGAAGAGGTGAATGCGGCGATGGTCGTACTCATCACGTCGGATCGCGGGCTGGCAGGCGCATATAACGCCAATGTCCAGCGTGCCGCCAGTTACTTCGAGCGCCGTTTCGACGGCAATGTGCAGTACATTGCTGTAGGCCGTAAAGGGCGTGACTCGCTGATCCGTCAGGGCAAGAACGTCGTCGCTGAATTCAGCGATATGCCCGCAAACCCGACAGTTGCTGATATTTCGCCGATTGCACAAATTGCGGTAGATGCCTTCCTCAGTGGGGAAGTCGACGAAGTGTTGATTGCGTACACGGATTTCATCAACATGCTCACGCAAGCTCCCGTTGTGCTGGGTTGGCTGCCGCTGACGCCCCATACGACAGCGGAGCAGGTTGCCGCGGAATACGTCAAAGATGTGCCGCACGTTTCCGAAGAAGTGAGCGACTACGAATATGAACCCAACGCGGCGATGGTTGTTGACGAAATCGTGCCGCGTTTCACGGAATTGCAGCTCTATCAGGCGCTGCTGGAAGCACAGGCCAGCGAACATGCCGCGCGTATGAACGCGATGCGCAACGCGACGGACAACGCCAGCCAGTTGGTGGATGATCTGACCCTGGAATACAACAAAGCGCGTCAGGCGGGCATCACCAGCGAAATCCTGGATATCGTCGGTGGTGCGAACGCGCTGGAAGCGTCGTTGAAATCCGCCAATGATGCCCCGTTGGATTTCCCGGTACGCACCAATGGTGACCATGAAATCGCCCCGTCTGAAGCGTCTTCAGCGCCGATGGTGACGAATTTCGCGCCACCTGAACGGGAACCTGAATACAGTACGGCGGCGGTTGAAGAAGAAGCATCGGTTACAGAGCCGGATGATCTGACCAGGATTGAGGGCATCGGCCCCAAGATGTCCGCTGCCTTGATCGCAGAAGGCTACGAGACCTTTGAGAAGGTCGCCGCCGCCAGCGAAGATGACCTGCGTGCCGCCATCGAGAACCAGGGCTTGCGCTTTGCCCCCAGCCTGGTCAATTGGGCCGAACAAGCGGCGCTCGCAGCACGCGGCGACTGGGACGGCCTCAAGATGCTGCAAGACTCACTGACTGCTGGACGCAAGAGTGACGACGAATAAACCGAGGAGAAAATAGAGAGCAATGAGCGAAATTAAAGGAACAATCACCCAGATTCTGGGTAATGTGGTGGATGTGGCCTTCCCGCAGGGTGAGCTGCCGGACATTTTCGATGCGATCCGCGTGCCGCTGCCGCCGGATGCCGATGGCAATGAGCAGCCTGATTTGATCCTGGAAGTGGAGTTGATGCTGGGCAACAGCGCTGTTCGCTGCGTGGCGATGGACACCACCGATGGTGTCAAGCGTGGCATGGAAGCTTATGCGACGGGTGAGCCGATTGCGGTTCCGGTTGGCCCCGCCACCCTGGGGCGCGTCTTCAACGTGCTCGGTCGCCCGATTGATGAGATGGAAGAGGTCTCGGAAGAGTCACCCCGCCGCCCGATCCACCAGATTGCGCCGGAATTTGAAGATCAGTCCACCCGCATTGAAGTCTTCGAGACGGGTCTCAAGGTTATCGATCTTGTAGCCCCCATGACCAAGGGCGGCAAGACTGGCATCTTCGGTGGTGCCGGTGTGGGCAAGACCGTGACCATCCAGGAGTTGATTAACTCCATCGCGACGGAACATGACGGCCTGTCCGTATTCGCGGGTGTGGGCGAACGTACTCGTGAAGGAACCGACCTCTATTACGAAATGAAGGAAGCGGGCGTTCTTGATAAGCTGGCGATGGTCTTCGGCCAGATGAACGAGCCGCCCGGTGTGCGCCTGCGCGTAGCGCTTTCCGGCCTGACGATGGCGGAGACTTTCCGCGATGAAGGCCGTGATGTGCTGATCTTCATCGACAACATCTTCCGTTATTCGCTAGCGGGTGCGGAAGTATCCGCGCTGCTGGGTCGTATGCCCTCGGCAGTGGGCTACCAGCCGAACCTTGCGGAAGAGATGGGTATGCTGCAAGAACGCATTACCTCCACCAAGCGCGGTTCGATCACCTCGATGCAGGCCGTCTATGTGCCCGCCGATGACTACTCCGATCCCGCTCCGGTGGCTGTGTTCACGCACCTGGATAGCACGATTGCTCTGGAACGCTCGATTGCGGCGCGTGCGCTCTTCCCGGCGGTTGATCCGCTGGCGAGTACGAGCAAGATCCTCGATCCGAATGTGGTGGGTGAAGATCACTACCGCACGGCGCGTGAAGTGCAGCAGGTGCTGCAGCGCTATAAGGAACTCCAGGACATCATCGCCATCCTCGGTGTGGAAGAACTCTCCGATGACGATAAACTGCTGGTGAGCCGTGCGCGTAAGATCGAGAACTTCCTCAGCCAGCCGATGAAGGTTGCCGAGCAGTTCACCGGGCGCGAAGGCAAGTACGTGCCGATCCGTGATACCGTGCGTGGCTTCCGTATGCTGCTGGACGGTGAAGTTGACCACATCCCAGAACGTCTCTTCTACATGGCTGGCCCGATTGAGGATGTGCTCGCACGGTACGAAGAGAGCCAGCAGACCAGCTAAGAGAAGGAGTGGTGGACATGCCAATCCATGTCGAACTGGTGACGCAGGAACGCAAAGTCTTCGAAGAGTCGGAAGCGGACTACATTTCCATTCCGGCAGTAGAAGGTGAAATGGGTGTGCTGCCAAACCATGCACCCGTACTGACGACCATGACCTTCGGCGAGTTGGTCGTGCGCAAGGGCAACGCGGAGGAGCGCTTCGCCATCTATGGCGGTGTCGTCGATGTGCGCCCGGACAAGGTCGTCGTGCTGGCAGATTTGGCGGAATCGTCCTATGACATTGACCTGGAGAAAGCCCAGGCCGCCCGCGACCGTGCGCGTCAGATGATCGAAGAAGGGGTGCCGCCGGAACAGAATCGCGAAGCGATTTTGCAGTTGCGCCGCGCGGAACTCCAGTTGAAAGTCAGCAATAAGCTGCGCAATCGCACGAGCGCCCTTCGCATCGTGCAGCAGGAAGAGGAAAACTGACAGTTCTCCTACACCAATATTCCTGAAATCCAAGCTGCGCCCGGAAGATCAACCGGGCGTTGCTTTTTCCCCCTGAAGTCTATAGAGTATTGCATCTGTTTCAATCCGTCGAAATGAAAGCAGATTGAGGGCATGGCGCTTTTTGCCAAAAAGCTCGGGGTCGACCTGGGTACAGTCAATGTACTGATTTACGAGGGTGGGCAAATCGTCTTGCAGGAGCCGTCGTTGGTGGCGCTCATGGCAGAAGAGCAGCTCATCGTTGAATTCGGGCAACCCGCGCGCGAAATGGTCGGGCGCGTCGATGAAGAAGATATCCAGATTGTTCGTCCACTGCAGAACGGCGTCATCGCGGATTACGAAGTGACATCCGCCATGCTGGAATACTTCTTCGGGAAAATCGCCGGGCGCATGCGTCTGTTCCGCCCAACGGTGATGATCTCGGTTCCCTGGGGCGTGACCAGCGTGGAGAAGCGTGCTGTACACGAAGCGGCGCTCACTGCCGGGGCACGGGAAGCCTACTTGATCTGGGAACCGCTGGCAGCGGCGATTGGCGCAGGCTTGCCTGTGGGCACACCAGCCGGCGATATGGTCGTCAACATCGGGGGAGGCATCACCGAGGCGGCGGTCATTACCATGAACAACATCATCCGCGCGGAGAGTGGGCGCGTTGGTGGAATCCGCCTGGACGACGCCATCATCAGCTATATGCGGCGCAAGTACAACCTGTCCATCGGGCAGACCACTGCGGAGGCCGTCAAAATCCAGATTGGCGCGGCAGTCAACCTGCAAGAAGAATTGACGATGGAAGTGCAAGGGCGGGATAACGTCAGCGGTCTACCGCGCACGGTGCAGTTGAAGACCGGGGAGACAGTCGAAGCGCTCTCCGAGCCGCTGCACATGATCGCCAACGTCGTCAAAAATGTCCTGGGAAATACGCCGCCGGAACTCGCGTCGGACATCATCGACCGCGGAATTGTCCTTACGGGGGGCGGCGCGCTGCTGCGCGGGATCGACGATTTCCTCACCCGTGAGACAGGCGTTCCAGTGTATCGTGCCGACAATCCCATGATCACCGTTGCAACGGGGGCGGGACGTGCTCTGGAAGATCCCGCCATCTTACGTCGCCTCGTCGAGCGTCCGATTTAGCTAACTCTCGTCATCGCGCAGATAATAGGTCATGTGCTGAAGGTGTACGACCGGGTCGATGTACTGCACCATGACGTTTTCTGGCACGCGCAGGTTGATCGGTGCGTAATTCAAGATGGCGCGTACACCACAGTCCACCAGAATATCCGTCACTTCCTGAGCATGTTCCGCTGGTACGGCAACCATCGCGATTTGCACGCGATTTTCCTGTATGATCGCCTGCAAATCATTGATGTGGTGTACGGGGAAACCGCCAATATCTTGCCCGACTTTTGCCTCATCCGCATCGAAGAGCCACGCGATGCGAAAGCCGCGATCCGTGAAGCCTCGATAATGTGAAATCGCGCTGCCCAGATTGCCCGCGCCAACGACGGCCACTGTCCATTCACGATTTACCTGCAAGACCTGCTGCAACTTCTGAATCAGAAATTCAATCTGATAACCCGTGCCTTGCTTGCCGAAGCCTCCGAAATGCGCCAGATCTTTGCGGATCTGGGCGGAGCTGATGCCGAGCCGCTTCCCCAATTCATGAGAAGACGTGACATCACGCCCTTCTTGTTGCAAGCGTGTCAGCGCCCGCAGGTACAGCGGCAGGCGTCCGATCACAATATCCGGGATGGGTTCCGACAACTTCAACGTCATGGTTCTGTCGATCCTTAACGACACAATTCGTCTGGGATAGCCTACAGGATGGGGTATACCGCGTATGAGACTATAGCACAAAACAGTGTGACGATACCAGCAGTGTGTACCGCTTGAACTACACGATTCATCCCGTCGCCCACCGAATTCTCACTACGAGTCGGGTACAGAATGCTGTATTATTGTACGAGATTGCACAAATAGGAATGCGCAATGTCTGTCAGGCGCTCGCTCATCGTTCTCTTTTTCCTCGTTTTGGGGCTGCCCATTGTGATCTTCGGACGCTCGAACCTGCCCGCTGCGCAGGGGGACGGCGTCGTTCTCAGCAATCTGCAACTCTACGAGATCCGGCGTGGAACCGTCTCCCGAACGGTCACCGCCCTGGGCAATATCGAACCCAACGAGGTCGTACAACTCAGTTTCCTGGTGCCGGGGCGTGTTGCTGAAGTGCTGATCCAGGCCAATGAATACGTGCTGCCCGGTGATGAACTGGTGCGGCTGGAAAATGAGACGCAGCAGCTACAATATCAGCAGGCACTCGTCACCCTGGATCAGGCATTACTGGAATATGACGATCTGTTGACGGTGGATGAAGAGACCATCCGCTTGACGGAAGCCTCGGTCGATGCCGCGTTCGGTGCGTACCTCAGCGCAGCTAATGCCGTGAGCGAAGAAGATATACGTGCCGCCGAACTGGCCTATGAGCAGGCGTTGGCACGCGCGGAAGAACTGCGCCTGGATCGGGACCGGATCGGCGGGCAGTTCGGGGCAGATAGCAACGCCTACACTGCGGCAGATGCCCGTTATGGCGAGGCGACCTTCCAGGCCGAAATCGCTCGCTTGCAGGCCGAAGAACTGCGTACAGCCAGCGCTCCGCAGGCGTATGCGGCTTATGCTCGTTACCTCGAAGCACAGGCGGAATTGGAGCGTGTGCTGGCGGGGCCGACCGACTCCGAAATTGAAGCGGCAGAAGCCAATATCACCCAGGCCGAAAACCAGCTAGAGCGAGCGGAGACCGATTTCGCCCGCACCATTTTGCAGACGCCCATTGAAGGCGTGGTCTCGGTGCTCAATGCTGAGGTGGGGGCCATCGTTGCGCCGGGCGCGACAGTCGTGGAAGTGACCGATATTACGCCTCTGGGGCTGACGGTGCAGGTCGATGAGATTGATATTGGGCTGGTGGATGTGGGGTTGCCCGTGCGGGTGGAATTGGATGGCTTGCCGGGCGTGCAGTTCCCGGCGACCGTTGCCAGTGTTGCGCCGCTGGGGACGCCATCTGGCGGCATCGTCAGCTATGACGTGGGAATCGCGCTGGATACAGAGGATCCGCGCGTGCGCGTCGGCATGACAGCGGAGGCGACCATCGTTATTGAAGAGCAGCCCAATGTGCTGGTTATACCGAATCTCTACATTCGGCGCGAACGTGCAACAGATCGCGCCTTCGTCAACGTATTGCGCGAAGACAACACGCTCGAAGAAGTCGAAGTCACACTCGGAATGCAAGGACGCGACAGCAGCGCCGTCATTGATGGCCTGGAAGCGGGCGATCTGGTCGCGCTCGACCTGGGCGGTGGTGGCGTGAATGTGTTTGAAGGGCCACAATAATCATGATCTTGACGATGAGCATCATCATCACGGTATTGGCTGCGATTCAGTGGATCATCATCCGGCGCATTCCGTTTCGTATCCTGCGCATCGCCATTCAGGTGCCGCTGCTGGTGCTGACCTTCTTCGGTGCCTGGTTCTACGGATACAGGGTAGAACAACAACAACTGGTAGCCCAACGTGCCGCAGCAGAAGCGCAAATCCTGGATGTCTACGAAGTGCAGCGCGATGATGTGATCGTGACGGTGGACGGTACCGGTGCGATCCTTCCTGCGCGACAGGTGCCGCTGCTCTTCGGCAGTGCTGGTGTCCCCGTCGTTGATGTGCTGGTGGAAACGGGTGATTCGGTGGAGGAAGGGCAGCTTCTCGCCAGCCTGGATACTGCCGATGCGCAGCAGGTGCTGGACGATGCCGAGCTGGCACTGGAGTTGCAGCAAAGCACGTTGGATACGCTAACCAGTCCGCCGCGTCCCGAAGACCTGGCTGCCGCAGAAGCCTCCCTGGAAGCAGCGCAGGCGCAGTTCAATGCGGCTGCCAGCACTGGCCCCACCGCACAACAAGAAGAAATCGCCCGGTTGCAGACGGAAATTGCCCGCAATCAACTGTGGCAGGCGCAGCTTGCCCGCGATGGCCTGGGGCCTCCTGACCCCATTTCGATCCCGCCAGAAATTGACGGTACGATTCCTGATCCTGCTGATGACTTCGTTGATTCGACCATTTCAGGTCTCAATGCGCAGAATCAAGCGCAGTATCAGGCACAACTTGCCCAGTCCGAAACCGCCGTGGAGCAGGCTGAATATGGCGTGGATATTGCGGATACCAATTACAGTGCGACTGTCGGACGCGGCGCGGATTTCGGTTCTGTCGCCTCGGCAAATGCGTCGATTGTGCAGGCAGAAGTTGCCTATGAGCGACTTTTGAACGGCCCTCCAGAACTGCAAATCCAACAGGCTGCGCTCAATGTGCGTGCTGCCCAACTGAGGTACGACCAGGCGCTGTACAACCTGGAGCAGTTGCAGCTTCGCGCGCCTTTCGCAGGCGTGGTCGCGCAAGTCAACCTGACGGCAGGTGAGTTGCCCCCCCAGGGAACAGCGGTGCTCTTGATCGACCAGAGCAGCTACTTCGTCGATTTACCGGTAGATGAGACCGACATCGTGAACGTACAGATTGGGCAGACCGTGACCTTCGATGTCGATGCACTGCCAGAGGCGGATGTGCGGGGTACGGTCACCCGGATCGCCTACACGCCGATTGCATCTGAGGATGCGGAACTCGTCGCTTACAATGTGCGCGTTGAGGTCGATCCAGGAGAGGCAGCAGTGCGCCCCGGCATGACGGTCACGGGGAGCATCATCGTTCAGGAAGAGCGGGATGTGCTGGTAGTCCCCAACAATTTCATCCGGGTCGATCGCCAGACCGGAGATGCCTTTGTGACAGTACGAGGGGACGATGGGGAACAGCGCGAGCAATTGATCCTGCTGGGGGCGCGCAGTGAGCGCTTCAGCGAAGTGCGGGCAGGGTTGGAAGAGGGCGACGAGTTGCTGCTGCTGCCCCGTGAGACCGCCAGCGCAGGGGGTGCTTCATGACCAGGCCGCGCAGCCGCACTGGACGGAGGCGACAGCACCAGACACCTGCCGTCATCGACATTCGCAACATCACCAAGACTTACCAGATGGGACAAATCGAACTGCGTGTGCTGAAAGGCATCACGCTCAAGGTGAACCAGGGCGAATTCATCTCCATCATGGGGCCGTCAGGGTCAGGCAAGTCTACCCTGATGAACATCCTGGGTGCACTTGACCAGCCTACATCAGGCGAATATTACCTGGATGGTGAAGATGTCAGCCGCTTGAGCGAAGAGCAACTGGCGCGCGTACGCAACAAGAAAATTGGCTTCGTC
This sequence comes from uncultured Anaerolineaceae bacterium, assembly GCA_964549915.1. Classification (GTDB taxonomy): domain Bacteria; phylum Chloroflexota; class Anaerolineae; order Aggregatilineales; family Phototrophicaceae; genus JAUZRW01. The sequence goes on from CAZJWX010000009.1 coordinate 75,360, forward strand.
TTCCAGAATTTCAACCTGCTCAAGCGCACGACGGCGCAGCGGCAGGTCGAGCTACCGATGATTTACGCACAAGGCGGCAACCGCACACAGAAGGCCAAAGCCGCGCTTGAATCCGTTGGACTGGGGCAGCGGTTGGATCATCTGCCGAGCGAGCTTTCTGGTGGTCAACAGCAGCGTGTGGCGATTGCCCGCGCTCTGGTCAACGAGCCATCCGTGATTCTGGCTGATGAACCAACGGGTAACTTGGACTCGCGCAGCGGCACAGAAGTCATGCAGATCTTCCAGCGCCTGAACCGTGAGAAGCGCATCACGACTGTCTTCGTGACCCACGATCCCTGGATTGCGCGGCACACGCAGCGCGTGATCATGCTGCGGGATGGCAAAGTTGTTGCAGATCAGCGCGTGAAGGAACCGCTGGTGGCGGGGGAGGTCGAGCGACCCTCCGAAGCAGAAGAATTACAAGGCATCTTTGAGGAAGCGTACTTCGGCGGCGATGCCTCGGAGTACAACTGATCGCGGAGCCACAGTCACAGCAATGAATCTCTTCGAGACATTTCGTATTGCCATCGATAGCCTGCTCATCAATCGGCTGCGCTCTCTGTTGACGACTCTGGGGATTATCATTGGTGTTGGCGCGGTGATTGCCCTGGTGAGCCTGGGGCGGGGTGTGGAGGATTACATCGCGTTTCTGCTCTCTGACCTGGGGGCGACGGTGCTGGATGTGGACTCGACCACGCCAGAAAGTGCGACCCGCACCCGTGTCGAACCGCTGACGACCCTGGAAGCGGAAGCCCTCGCTAACCCCGGCATCGCGCCGAGTCTCCGGCAGGTCGGTTATTCGTACCGCCTCTCTGCAACAGTCGTTGCTGGCTCGGAGCGAACGCAAGCGACCATCACGGGCATTACCGCCAATTACGCGGACATTGTGGCCTGGCAGACTCGTTATGGGAATTTCATCAGTCCACAGGATGTTGAATCCAATGCGCGAGTTGCCGTCATTGGCTTGGATGTCGTCGAAAACCTCTTCGTTGACCGCGAGTTCAACGCCGTTGGTCAGAATATTCGCATCAATGATCGCGTGTTCACGGTGATCGGCGTGATGGAGCAACGCGGCGGCACGTTTGCCAGCGAGGATGCGGTCATCTTCATCCCCGTGACGACGGCACAAACCCGTCTGGATAGCGCCCGCACGAGTGATGGGGGGTATCGCGTCAGTCAGATTCATATCGATGTTCTCAATGAAGACCTGATCGACCAGGCGCGCGAGGAAATCTATGCCTATCTCGATCAGGCACGTGGGATTTTGCAGCCTGATGAGCGTGACTACGAGATTGAGAGCGATGCCGGGTTGGTGCAGACGATCAGCGGCATTACCGGCACTCTGACCATTTTCCTGACGATGATCGCCGGAATCTCCCTGCTTGTGGGTGGCATCGGTATCATGAACATTATGCTCGTTTCCGTCACAGAGCGCACCCGCGAAATCGGCCTGCGGAAATCCGTTGGTGCGCGCAGCCAGGATATTTTGCTGCAATTCCTGGTCGAAGCCGTGGTGCTCTCGTTGATTGGAGGGGTGATTGGCATCGTCGTCGGGGCGATTGCGGCGCAGATTGGCACGCAGCTTGTCCCGCAGTTGTCGCTCACCTTGCAAGCCGATGCGATTCTGCTGGCGACGGGGGTGAGTACGTTTGTCGGCGTGTTTTTCGGCTTCTATCCAGCGCAGCGCGCGGCAAGCATGAAACCGATTGACGCCTTGCGATTCGAGTGACCCATGTTCGAGAACATTCGCATTGCCCTCAGCAACCTGGGTGGCAACCGCATCCGCACGGTGCTGACGATGCTCGGTGTGACCATCGGTGTCGCAGCCGTGATTGTGTTGGTATCGGTTGGGCAATCGTTTGAAGATTTCGTGATTGGCGAGTTCGAGAGCCTGGGTGCCAATCTGGTCTTCGTCGTGCCCAATCCCGATGCTCGCCCGATTCAACCGCTGACTTTCAACGATGTAGATGCGATGTCCGACCCGGCGCGAGTCCCGAATGCTGCGATTGTCATGCCGCAGAATCAGTTCAATCGCACCGTGCGAGTCGGCACGCTGGAAGTGCGCACTGCCGTCAACGCCGTGACGCCGGACTATGCGACCCTCTTCAGCCGTCGTATGGCTGCGGGGCGCTTCTTCGACGAAAACGATATGGACACGAATGCTCGTGTAGCTGTGCTGGAGCCAGGTACTGCGACGGAACTCTTCCCCGACACCTATCCCATTGGTCAAACCGTGCGCATTGGCGATGTGCAGTTTGTGGTCATTGGTGTGCTGGCACAGACCAACGCCTTTTTCGGCTTCGCCAGCGACGATGGGGTGATTATTCCCATTACCACCGCGCAAACGCGCCTCAACAATCAGCGCATCCTCAGCGGTGAACAGGCGGTGAATGTCGTCATCATCCAGGGCACCGACCCGCAGTCAGCGGATCAACTCGTGCAGCAAATTCAGACGACCTTGCGAGAGACCCGCGACATCAGCTTCCGCGATGAAGACAACTTCCTGGTTTTCAGCCAGGATGAGATTCTCGACACACTGGGCGAGATCACGGGTTTGCTGACGGTCTTCCTGGCGATTCTGGCGAGTATTTCCCTGTTGGTCGGCGGCATCGGCATCATGAACATCATGCTGGTCACGGTCACGGAGCGGACGCGCGAAATCGGTCTTCGCAAAGCGGTTGGTGCGCAGAATTTCGATATTCTGTTACAATTTTTGACAGAGGCCGTCATCCTCTCCGGATTTGGGGGCGCAGTGGGGGTTGGGATTGCAGCGGCGGCTGCCTTTCTGGTGACCTCACTCGTGCCGAATCTGAGTGTCGTGGTGCAGTTCAGCAGCATCATTCTGGCGAGCTTCGTTTCTGTGGCGGTCGGCGTGCTCTCGGGCATTTACCCGGCAAGCCGCGCCGCGAACCTCAAACCGATTGATGCGCTGCGGTACGAGTAATCGGCGGGTCTGCATAGGGGAAGTGAAATGCTACAATCGGATCAAGATGTTATTCCCGTGCCGCGTTCGCGGGTCTTCGTCTTAGAAGACGGCGCATTCGTCGTCCAATGGGAGCCGAATCGCGTTCAGCAATTGGTCGATGGACGTTACCTGACGTATTCAGACTCCCAGTTTGGCAGCGCGATTACGGACTACGAACTGAACCAACTGCGCAATACGCGCCTCATCGCGGATTATGACGACGAGCACGTCTATATTTCGCCATTTTCCAATGCACAGGCTTACAGTGGGCGCACGTACTATTTGAACACGACGCTGCCGAAAGAGCGCTATCAGGAAGTGCTTGCCGCAGTGCGCGATGCGGGATTGCTCGATAGCTATTCTGTGCGGATGCAGGAGATATTCGTCATCGTTCGTGGGGCGGCAGGGGTTGCCTTCCAGACGTTTGATGAAGCCGAAAAGGCGCGGGAGCAGTTGGCGGCGCGGCTCCCGGATTTACTGGGGAATATGGTCGTCGCCTTCATCGAGGCAGGGGCACGATCGTGAGAGACGCATGGCCTTGTGCAGCGGCGTAAACGAGATTTGTGAAGGTTGAACTGATTATGACGGATGAAAAACCGAACGTGGATGCGATCAGTGGAAATGAAGACTTGAGCAACGTCCATGACTCCATGCTCGATGGCCTGGGGCAGTTGGCGGATTATTTTGGGTTCAGCAAGGTGATGGGGCAGCTTTATGGCACGCTCCTGCTGAACCCCGGACCGCTCTCGTTGGATGATATGATGGAGCGCCTGGGCATTTCCAAAGCCAGCGTCAGCATGAATATGCGTACATTGGAGCACATGGGCATGGTGCGTCAGGTGTGGGTGCGGGGTGGCAGCGGACGCCGCAAATACTACGAAGCTGAGACTGATTTCTGGGAGATTATCAGCAACTTGCTCAGCGGTAGAGAAATGCGCGATGTCGATCGGGCGATCACGGTCATGGAAGACAACCGCGAACGTCTGCTGGAAGCTCTGCCAGAGATGACGCCGGAAGAAGCGGCGGTGGCGAATCTGTACCTGGAACGCATGCAACAGATGCAGAGCCTCTTTCGCTTCGCACAAATGGTCATCACCACGATTCTGAATCAGGTCAAAGATGCGGATATCAGCGAGATCAACCACATCGAAATCGACTGATTGATTGTGCCTTGCTGGTAGGTTGCGCCATCTCTATAATGATGGAATGAATATCCTGGGGGAGTGGCGGAATTGGCAGACGCGCATGACTTAGGATCATGTCTCTTATGAGGTGAGGGTTCAAGTCCCTCCTTCCCCAACTCCTACCAAGGCGCATTCATTGCGCCTTGTTCGTCCAGGGTGGTGGCGCGTTTTTGATGCAACTCTTACGCCCACTTTCCCGCACCGATTGTTATAATCCAGAAGCATTGTGTAAGGATACCTCAATTGAACGTACAAGTTGAGCGGCTGGAAAATCATACGGCACGCCTCACTGTTGCGGTAGACAGTGAGCGTTGGGAGGCCGCGTTGAAACAGGCTGCACAGGAATTATCGAAGCGCTACCGCATCCCCGGCTTTCGTAAAGGCAAGGCTCCCTATAAGGTGGTGAAACGCTACCTTGGGGAAGCCGCCATTGTCGAAGACACTGTTGAAAAGCTTGGCAACGAAATCTACCCGGAGGCACTGGATGAGGCGGCAGTGACACCCTATGCAGCGGGTAGTTTCGACGATTTCCAGTTGGAGCCAGAGCCGACCTATGTCTTTTCGGTGCCGCTGCAACCCGAAGTTGATCTGAACGACTACCGCTCCGTGCGCCAGGACTGGGAACAACCTGAGATCACGGATGAGAAGCTGGATGAGACGCTGCAACAGCTCCGTAAGCAGCACGCGGTGGTCGAAGAAAGCCAGCATCCTGCGAAAGTAGATGACCGCCTCACGGTGGATGTTCACAGTGAGTTTGCGGACGGGGAAGAGCGCAGCGAAGACGAAGAAGACGATGAGAGCGCGGATGAAGGTGATGATGTGCCCAGGAAGGGCGATGCATTCTTCCACCGACATGATTTGCAGGTGGCGCTCACGCATGATACGGAGCCTGTGCTTCCTGGCTTCACAGATGCAATGGTTGGGGCGACAGTTGGTGAAGAGCGCGAGTTCGAACTCACTGTGCCCGAAGATGAGCCGGAGTACGAAACCATTGCGGGGCGTAAGGTACAATTCCACGTCACCGTCAAGAAAATCGAGAACGTGACTCCGCCCGAACTGAACGACGCCTTCGCGCAGCAGCTTACCAAGGATGAAGAAGAACCGCTGTCTATGGTGGAATTGCGGATGCGTATTCGCGAGAATTTGCAGCGCGAGGCTGAACGTGAAGCGCGTGATGAATACGCGATGGCTGTGCTGGATGAGATGGTCGAACAGGCCACAATTTCCTACCCGGAGGTCATGGTAGACGAGCGGATTCACCAGATGATTGATGAATTCGGCTCGAATCTTCAGCAGCAGGGTATTGATCTTGAGACGTACCAGAAGGTCACGGGTATTACTCATGAGCAACTTCATGAACAATATCATGACTCTGCGGTACAATCAGTGAAACGCTCGGTTGTCCTGGGCGAGATTATGGTCAATGAGAAGGTTCGTGTGAGCGAAGAAGAAATCGACGCCGAAGTGGATGCACTGCTGGCTCAGTTCGGGCCATCTGCGGAATCACTGCGCGAATTCGTCAATCAGCCGCAGCAGCGTGCAGATATTGCCAACCGTCTGCTCTACTCGAACGTCATTGAGCGCATCGCACAGATTGGGCGCGGGGAAGCGCCCTCGCTGGAAGAACTCGAAGCGGCGGAAGGCTCTGAAGAAGAAGCTGCTACCGAGACGGAAGACGCTGAGGAGCAGGCAGAAACCGAGAATGATGCTGCCGAAGCGGCTGCCGAGCCAGAAACTCAGAATGAAAATCCTGAACCGTCTGCTGAGGCAGAAACGCCTGCCGAGGCAGCGGAAGAAACCGACAAGAACGAGTGAACCGAGCCGTCTTCACAGAAAGGAGATAGGCGAACACCGCAGGTGTGCGCCGCCAACTATGAGCCTCATGAATCCGACCAATGTTATTCCGATGGTGATCGAGCAGGGCAGTCGTGGCGAACGCGCCTACGATATCTACTCCTTGCTGCTCAAAGAACGCATCGTGTTCGTCGGAACCGGAATCAACGATCAGGTTGCGAACCTGGTGGTTGCACAGCTTCTCTTCCTCGACCGGGAAGACCCGGATCGTCGTGTGCAGATGTACATCAACTCCCCGGGTGGGCAGGTCTACGCTGGTATGGCGATGTATGACGCCATGCAGCAGATTCAGGCACCCGTTAGCACGGTGGCCGTTGGCCTTGCTGCCAGTTTTGGTACAGTGCTGTTGACCGGCGGTGAAGCGGGCATGCGTTCTGCGCTGCCGAATGCGACCATTCACATGCACCAGCCGCTTGGCGGTGCTCAGGGGCAGGCTTCTGACATCGTGATTCAGGCAAATGAAATCGTCCGCCTGAAGGAACGCCTGAACAATATCTTCGTCAAGCACACCGGGCAGGACTACGAAACCATCGAGAAAGATACTGACCGAGACATCTACCTGAGTGCCGAAGCGGCAGTCGCCTACGGCCTCGTTGACTCCGTTCTGCAAGTTGAAAAAGAGGAAAGCTAATCGTGTCATATCCTCCAGGTGGTCATCGTTGTTCCTTCTGCGGGCGTAGCCATGATGAGGTTGACCGCCTCATCGCTGGCCCGGATAACGTCTTCATCTGCAATTACTGCGTTGAGTTGTGCTACAACCTGCTGGCAGATGAGGACTTCATCGACCGATCCTCGCCGGAGTTCGAGTTTGATCGATTGCTGGCACCGCGTGAAATCATGCGCCATCTCGATGAGTACGTCGTAGGGCAGAATTACGCCAAGCGTGTGCTCAGCGTAGCCGTCTACAATCACTACAAGCGCATCCAGGCCGATCGCGCGACCAGTGAGGTAGAACTGGAGAAGAGCAACATCGTCATGATCGGCCCCACTGGCAGCGGCAAGACGTTGTTGGCGCAGACTCTCGCTCGAGTGCTGGATGTACCTTTCTGCATCGCAGACGCCACTGCGCTCACCGAGGCAGGCTACGTTGGCGAGGATGTGGAGAACATCTTGCTCCGCTTGATCCAGGCGGCGGATGGCGACATTTCGCGTGCTGAGAAGGGCATCATCTACATCGACGAAATCGACAAGATTGCCCGCAAGTCGAACGACAACCCATCAATCACGCGCGACGTTTCCGGTGAGGGTGTGCAGCAAGCGTTGCTGAAGATCATCGAGGGCACGACAGCCAATGTGCCGCCCCAGGGTGGTCGTAAGCACCCGCATCAGGAATTCCTGCAAATTGACACATCCAGCATCCTCTTCATCTGCGGCGGTACCTTCGATGGCATCGAGAACGTCATCGCCCGCCGCGTGGGTGCCAAGGGCACGCTCGGCTTCCAGGCGGATAAGCGCACCAGCCGCGACCAATCCGAACTGCTGCGACATGTGAATCCGGAAGACCTCATCTCGCATGGCATGATCCCGGAACTGGTCGGGCGCTTGCCTGTGGTGGTCTCCGTGTCTCCGTTGGATCGCGAAGCGCTGATGCGCATCCTGGTCGAACCTCGCAATTCGCTGACTCGCCAGTACCAGCATCTGCTCTCGCTGGATGATGTCACGCTCGAATTCGAAGAGAGTGCGCTGGGTGCTGCGGCTGATCTGGCGATGGCGCGTGGGACGGGAGCGCGTGGCCTGCGTTCGATCATCGAGAAGTGCCTGCTGGACGTGATGTACGAAGTGCCGGGGCGCGAACAGATCAGTCGTGTGGTCATTGATGCCGATGTCATCAACGATGAAGGGCGTCCGCGCATTTTCGCCTCGGACGGTCATGAACTGGCCTGGGATAGCGATGGAAACATCGTTGACCCGGCACAGCCCGCCGCCTGATTCGCCGGAAAACTCAACAATCCCAACACCCTGGTAACCCCTGCCGGGGTGTTTTTTATCCGCTTGCAGCCGGGATCACGACTTCGGTGAAGTCGCTGACGTGGCTGCGAAACTCCTGCACTTCGACCAATGACGCGCCAGCATCGACTGCGCCCCAGTAGCAGGGGATCGTCCAGCGGGGGCGCAGCGTATCTGCCAGTGCAATTGCATCGTTCATCCGGTACGCTCCGCGGTGATCCAACGGGATGATGGCGATGTCAGGGTGAATGTATTGCATCTCCGGGCTGATATGCGTGTGCCCCGTGTAGTAGATGTCATAGTAATTGAGTGAGATGATGTAGCCGAATGCGCCCTCTGCCTCCTGCGGCGGGGCGTCTGGCATCGTATGATAGAGTGGTACGGCTTTCACGCTGGCGCGATCAATCGAAATGCTTTGCCAGGCACGCAACACGCTCACCGATTCGACCTGGGTGGTGATTTTCTCGCTGCCGATGACCCGGGTATCCGGGCCGCGTAATTTCTCAACATCGGCACTGGAACACTGGTCATACTGGTCGCTGCTGATGAGGATGCCATCGGCATGGAAGGCGCTGCGCACAATACGCCAGGGGTTGATGTAGAGGATCGGCGGGCCTTCTACCAGGAAGCTACCATGTCCTAACCACCGAATCTGGTCAATCACAACGGGTTTTCCTCAAGTTGTGTATTCTCGCGCATCTTCATATAATAACGCTAGGCCGTGACAGAAGCGTAGCCTTTATTCATTATCCGCTGGCTTTTGCTATTCCGGCAATCGTTTATACGAAGCATATCCAGATTTGATGCACTAATCCACCAACCGAACATAATCCGGGAAGATAATCATGGCAGATAAACCGAGACCCCTACGCAATCTGAACCAGCCGCAAGCGGGTAACCAGGAGCAGGCATCGAGCAATCGTCGTCCGAAAACCGGGATTCTGGGCGGCTGGAATCCACCACCGATTGCGTCTGTTGATGATCTGGGTTTGAATAAGCTGCGCCTCGCTGACCTGGTGCTGAAACTATTGCACTTTCGCGGTGATTTGATCGGTCATGATGTTGCGGAAGAGCTTCATCTGCCGTTCACAGGCGTAACCGATCAAATTATGGAATTCCTCAAGCGCGAGAAGCTGATCGAAATCAAGGGATCGGTTGGCTTTGGCGAGTCCTCCTACCGCTACGAGATCACGTCGGAAGGCGTGCAGCGTGCGGTGGACGCCCTGGAGCGCAGCCAGTACGTCGGCCCCGCACCCGTTCCGCTCGAATCCTACATTGAGGCCATCAACGCACAGAAGCGGCCCAGTCGTTCAGTCACAGAGGCCGACATGCTGCGCGTGATGCAGAATCTCATCGTCAACAAGGACATGCTCGATAAACTGGGACCAGCCGCCAACTCGGGTACGTCGATCTTCCTCTATGGCCCGCCAGGAAACGGCAAAACCACGATGGCGGAAGCTATCGGGCGCGTGATTCTGGGCGCGGATATGTGGATCCCTTATGCAATTGATGTCGATGGTGAGATCATTCAAGTCTTCGACTTCGTGAATCACGAACTTTCCGACGACCAGACCAAAGTGCGCTACGGCACGGGTGAGGTCGCGGATCCGCGCTGGGTGCGCATCAAACGACCGATCATCGTCGTCGGCGGTGAACTGACCCTGGAAAGCCTCGATCTGGTCTATAACCAGATCAGCAAGTACTACGAAGCGCCCTATCAGGTCAAGGCCAATGGTGGCATGTTCCTGATTGATGACTTCGGGCGGCAGCAAATGAGTCCGAAATCGCTTCTCAACCGCTGGATTGTGCCGTTGGAGAAGAAGTACGACTTCCTCACCCTGCAGAACGGGCGCAAGATCCAGATGCCCTTCAATGTGATGATCGTCTTCAGCACCAACCTGGATCCGGCTGACCTGGTAGATGATGCCTTCCTGCGTCGCATCAAATACAAGATTGAAGTCGGCAATCCGACGCCGCAGCAGTTCCGTGAATTGTTCGAATTGATGTGCCATGTGACGAAGATTCCCTTCGACGAGCGCGGTTACAACTACCTCGTACAGAAGTGGTATGTGAAGTTCAACCGTGATCCGCGTTTCGTGCACCCGCGCGACATTCTCGCGCAGATCCGTGATATTGCGAATTATCTGGGCATTGCTCCTACCATGGGTAATCCCGAGCTAATCGACCGGGCGGCTGCGTCGTACTTCGTTGAACTGTAGGTTGCTCTGGTACGTGGCTAGAGAAGGTCAGTAGGGGTTGCTTTGTGGCTGGATTCGTCACCGAAGGCAAGGAGGTCACCCTCGTCGTCCGTCACGACGACGAACGCGAGGCCGTTGCTGCGCTGCTGGAAGACCTGGGCATGACCGTGCATCATGCCCATTCCGGGCAAGGTGCGATTTTTTCGTTGGAAGACCATACAACGGACTTTTTGCTGATGGATGCGCTGCTGGACGACATGCACGCATGGCAGATGCTTGGCATTCTGAAAGAGAGTGTGGATGTCTTCTCGCTGCCGACCGTTATTATCGCAGACGAGCAGATGGTGATGCCGCTCTCCAATGTGACAGTTGTGGTTCGTCCGGTCTCCGTCGCCAAGCTGCGGCAGGTCATTTTCAACATCTTCGAAACCTGAAATCTCCGGGGGTGGAAACGCGCGGCGCGTGGTATGCTTCTGGTTAGAAACATCTTTCCAGAAAGTACTCCTTGTGCTGATTTTTGTGACAGGTGGAACTGGTTTCCTCGGGCGTCATCTGATTCCTGCGCTCTGCCGCGCAGGTCATTCTCTTCGCGTATTGACTCGTACCCCAACCAGGTACCCCTGGCTGACGCAGTACCCGAATCTCGAAGTGATCTCCGGTGATTTGCGCACCGGGGAGGGGTTGGCTACTGTGCAGGACTGCGATGTCGTGGTTCATGCGGCGGGGTTGTTCAGCATGTGGGAGCAAGCCGGGGATTTTCAGGCAGCCAATGTGCGCGGCACCGAGAACTTGCTGCAAGCTGCCCGGCAGGCGGGCATTCGGCGCTTCATCTACGTGTCAACCGTTGCCGTCATTGGCAATCCGCAACCCGGCGCTTTGATTGATGAGCAGCATCCCCCGCGCCCTGCTGATGCCTATCAGGCGAGTAAATTGCTTGCCGAACAGCACGTGACACAATTCTGCGCCGAAAATGACATCGAGAGCATCATCTTGCGCCCCGGTGCTTTTTACGGCCCCCTGGGTGAATATGCTTTCAATCGTCTCTTCTTCACAGACCCGCTGCGCGGTATTCTCATGCAGATGGATGGTGGGCACTACATCATTTTCCCCGCCTACATCGGTGATGTCGCACAGAGCATCCTGCTGGCACTTGTGCGGGGGAGGTCGGGCGAGACTTACCATATATGCGGTGAATGCCTTTCGCACCGGGAAATCTTCGATATTGTTTGTGAAGAAGCCGGTTTGCACTGGCCGCGTCTGACGCTACCGGGGCTTGTGGGGGTCAACTTTTCGCGATTGCTGAACTGGATTGCCTCGTTCACCGGGCGCGAACCGTTCTGGCCGCTGGGGCTGCGTTCGTACGTGTTCAATGATTGGCGCGTGAGCAGTGCCAAGGCAGAGCGCGAATTGGGCTTTGTGGCGACTGATTTTCGGGATGGGGCACGCCGAACGCTCAATTGGTACCGCGCCGGGAAACCGCAGCATCTGCCGGAATTGTCGTGCGGTGATGGGTGAACTACGTTCAGTCTACGTTTTGCTTCGCTCTATGAACTCACCTCGTACAGCAGTATGATACACTTTTCCCAATGTTGAGTAGACAGGGTAGGGTTTCATTCATGTTGGTTGATGAAGCCAAGATTTATGTGCGCAGTGGGAACGGGGGCGATGGTGTCGTCTCGTTCCGCCGCGAGAAGTACATCCCGCGCGGTGGCCCCAACGGGGGTGATGGTGGGCGCGGTGGCGATGTGATTCTGCGCGTGAATAGCAATCGCAACACGCTGTTCTTCTTCAAGCAACATGTGCATTTCAAGGCGGCACATGGGGGCCGGGGCGGCTCCAGCAACAAAACCGGAGCAGATGCGGATCATCTCGTGGTCGAAGTCCCCGCCGGGACGGTGGTACGGGATGCCGAGTCCGGGGTGCTCATCGCTGATCTGGTGCGAGAAGGGCAGGAAGTGACCGTCGTCAAAGGGGGGCGTGGGGGCAAGGGTAATGCGCGTTTCGTCAGCCCCAGCAACCGTGCCCCGCGCGTGGCAGAAAAAGGCGCTCCTGGTGTAGAACGCTGGCTCAAGCTAGAGCTAAAGCTGATCGCCGATGTAGGGCTTGTTGGCGTTCCCAACGCCGGTAAGTCCACGCTGCTCTCTGTCGTCAGCAACGCGAAACCGAAAATCGCGGATTATCCCTTCACAACCCTGGAGCCGAACCTGGGCGTAGTGACGATGGATCATCGTGATCTGGTCTTTGCCGATATTCCCGGCCTCATTGAGGGGGCACACATGGGCGTTGGGCTGGGGCATTCGTTCTTGCGCCATGTGCAGCGCTGCCGGGTGCTGGTTCACGTGCTAGATGGGGCGGGGTCGGACCCGGTTGCGGATTTCAACCAGATCAACAGCGAATTGGCGCTCTACGATGAGCAGCTTGCGCAGAAGCCCCAAATTGTGGTTTTCAACAAGATGGACTTGCCCGATGCGCAGGAATACTACCCACTGGTGAAAGAGGCGCTGGAAGAGCGCGGCGTCGAAGTCATGCCGATTTCTGCGGCGACTCACCAGAACATCGACAGGCTAATCCAGCGGGCATTCCATGAAATTGCGCATTTGCCGGAAGATGCCCCTGAACCGCTGGAAGAAGAGGTTCCGCTCTACGAACTGGAAGATGCTGGCCCGGTTTTCGAACTGACGAAGCAGGCGGACGGTTCCTACCTGGTGACGGGGGAGCGCATCGAACGGGCTGCTGCCATGACGTATTGGGATTACGAAGAAGCCGTTCTGCGCTTCCAGAAGATCCTCGAAGTGCTCGGCATCACCCAGGCGCTGAAAGATGCGGGTGTGGAACCGGGCGACACGGTTTTCATTGGCGAATATGAACTGGAGTGGGCGGACTAATCGTGCGAATCGGCATTCTAGGTGGGACATTTGACCCGCCACACATCGGACATTTGATTCTGGCGCAGTACACAATGGAGTCCCTGGGACTGGATGAGGTGCTTTTTGTGCCAGTGGGCGCACATCCCTTCAAGCAGGATACGACGCGCACCCCCAGCCAGCACCGGGTCGAGATGGTGCGACTTGCCATTCAGGATAATCCTGATTTGCGCCTGTCGCTCGTGGATGTGGAACGCGCGGGGCCGCATTACTCGGCGGATACCGTCAAAATCCTCGGTGAGCAGCGCCCCGGAGCGGAACTCTATTTTCTGATGGGTGGGGACAATCTGCGTGATTTCCCATCCTGGACTCATGCCCGTGAACTGATTGATCGCGCGAAATTGGCGGTGATGCGCCGCTCAGATGAGGGCATTTCGGCAGATATGCACGAAGACGTGCTGCCGGGTCTCTCGCAGCACGTCGAAATCGTCGATACACCGTTGCTGAGCATCTGGATTTCCAGCACGCACATTGTGGAGCGCCTGCGTCAGGGCATGTCAGTTCGTTATCTCGTCCCAGATGCAGTACTTGAATATATCCATGCGCAGCAGCTTTACACCGGAGTCCTTGAATGAAACGCACCCTCGTTGCCGCTACACTGCTGATCCTGATGCTGATCGCGTCCCTGGTCACCTCAAAGGAGGAGTCGATCCCAACTCTGGTGCCGCCGACGCTGGTTCCGACTGTGGAAGTCGCGGGAGATGATGGTTTGCCGTCACAATCTGGTGTGACGCGCATCCGTGAGCGCGGCGTGCTGCGCGTGGGCGTACTCTTCAACGAGCCGCCATACGGTGAATTCACCATTCGCGGTGAGGTGGCAGGGTACGATGCTGACCTCGCGCGTGCCCTCGCAGACGCCTGGGGCGTTGAACTGGAATTCGTGCAGGTCACGCGGCAGAATCGCGTGCAGATGCTGCGTGCTGGCGATGTGGATTTGTTGATTGCAGCGATGATCCATGAGCGCAATCTCGACCCATTCCTGGAATTCAGCCAGACGTATCGCATTGGTCACCAGTCCGTGATGGTCGATGCAAATGACGACATGACGCTGCTCATCAATCTGGCGAATCGGCGCATCGGTTATGTGGCGGCGACTCCGGCGGAGCGGGCGCTGCTGGGCTGGCAGGCTCGCAGCGGCATTCCGGCACAGTTGCAACCGTTTCTGACATTGGACGAAGCGTATGCAGCGCTCTTTGCCGATGAAATTGACGCAGTTGTGGCACGAGAGGAGCGGTTGCTGCGCGTCGCTGCGGCAGCACCGGATGCCATCCGCATCCTGGATGAGCCGCTCGAAGAAGAACCCTACGCTATTGGCTTGCCGCGACAGGATGTGCCGCTACGTAATCTGGTCAACCACACGCTGCAATACTTGCTCACGGATGCTGGAATCCAGCCGGATGACAGCACCCTGGGCGAACTTTACAGCGATTACTTCCCCGGCGATGACTTTCCCTTCGATGCGCTGCCCGTTTACCAGAATGTCGGCGACGAGCCGCCACCCCTGGCTGCGTACGATGAGGCGATAGCGTTTCCGCAGGGCTATGTCGCGCCTCGGTTGCTATCGGATGGCGTGCTGCGTGTGGCTGGTTTGCAAGCGCCTGAATCCTTGCCACTCCCCCAGCAGCCCATCGCCCAGATCAATCGGGCAGTGGTCGATCAGTTGGCCGCGCGTTGGGGCGTGACCGTGCAGCCCGTTGATGGCGACCCCATCCAGCTTGTGGAGAGCGGTCAGGCCGATGTTGCCGTAGGGATTGAGCCGGATTGGTCGCTGGCCTCGCAGGTGGATTTCAGCCAGCCGTATGCCATGCACGGGGAGCGCTTCTTGATTCCCAGCAATCGTGATGTGGAGCGCTTCGGGGATTTGCGCGGCGGCATTGTCGCTACCCTGAGTGAAGATGCCGGAGCACAGGATCGTGCGCAGGCATGGGCGGATACGATCAACATCCGCATCCGCTTCTTCCAGACAACCCAGGAGGGCGCAGCACGTTCGATTCTGGAAGACCTCAACGCGACCGTGCTCTACGGTGATACCCTTTTCCTGCTGCCGATCTATCAGCAAAACAGCGATGCCTTTGATTTCGGCCCCGCATGGTACAGCCGAGAGTATTTTGTCCTGGCGCTGCCGCGCAACGACATCGATTTTCGGCGACTGGTGAATTACACATTGCAGGAGTTGGAGCGGGATGGCACGCTCGATACTGTGCTGATCCCGCTGACACCTCCTGGCGAAGATTTGCTCTCGCTGGATGTGTGGCCTGGCTCGTCGGAATACCTGGGGCTTTCGCTAAGCCGCTGATTTCGTCTTCTGGCGGCGTCCCAGGATCGCCATGAGCACCCCGGTGAGAATCACGACGCAGCCAATCAATTCGAGGAAAGTGGGCACTTCGGCGAAGAGGAAATAGCCCACGATCCCCGCTGTGACCGTGATGACCTGTCCGGCGAGGGTGACGATGGCAGCGGGCAAATATCCCACGCAGAAGTTGAAGCTGGCGTGCCCCAGAAGTTGCGCGGCGATAGTCAGCATCACCAGCCAGAAGTAGGATTCCGGCGGATGCCCGGTGATCGGCGTTCCAGTAGCGAAGACGTAGAGCAGGGCGAATAGTCCGCCGCAGCCGAAGACGATCCACACATAGGGAAACAGCGACACCTTGCTGCGCACGCTGCGCCCAATGGTCAGGTAAACCGCGCCTGCGATGGCCCCGACCAGGGCGAGTGTATTGCCCAGCGTGGGATTGGCGACCTGTTCTGAGGTGTTGCTGGCTCCGGCGAGTGCGATCATACCGCCTCCGACGAACGAGACCATCATTCCCATCCACACGATGCGGCTCAAGCGAGCACGCAGGAAGAACCGCTCCAGGATCGCCGCCCAGATAGGCCCTGTGTTGACGATCACCTGATTGATCAGCACGCTGGTGTATTCCAGCGCTGTGATGAGCATGATGAAATGCGTGGCGATCCATAGCCCCGCGAACATTGCCATGATGATGTCACGCCGCGAAAGGTGCATGATTTCGTCGCGGTAGCGCGTCCAGACCAGCGGCGTCAGCACGGCTGTCGCCAGCAGCAGCCGCCCCGCCGCAATCAGCGGACTGGGCATGCCCGCTTGTTGGGTGAGCTTGATGAATGGTGCAGCAAAGGTCGCTGCTACTATACCCAGCAACAGGACGGCATACGGACTTGCAGGCAGTTCACTGCGTTGAGGGATTGTGAGCTTCAAGAGGTGTCACTTTTCTTTTGTGCTGTTCGGGCGTTTGGGTTACGGAGGTTGGCGAGCATTACGCCTACTAGAATGATCGCGCTGCCGACAATTTGCAAGGGCAGGGGCAGTTCCCCGAATAAGAAGAACGCTAAGATTGCGCTGCCGATGGGTTCAATCTGTGTGACCATGCTGACGACGGTTGCAGGCAGGTATTCGACGGCATAATTGAGCGATGAATGGCCGATCAACTGCGGGAAGACCGCCATTGCCAGCACCCAGAGGTAGCCGATTGGCTCGTAGCCCAGGACTGGTGTCCCGGTGGCAAAAACGCCGAAAGACAGAATCAGTCCCCCGAAACCATAGACCAGCCAGATATACGGGATGACGGGCATCTTCGCGCGGAGCGAACGCCCGATGACGATATAAGCCGAGACCGCCAGAGCACCGACCAGGGAGAGCGCACCGCCGATGAACTCGCGCTCACGGTTGATCGTGAGGTCGTCAGTTCCCGTGAGTGTCCCCGCGAGGCCGATCAGCAGCCCGCCGAAGATGGCGATGAAGAGACCGATCACCACCGGACGTGGCAGCCGCACGCGCAAGAAGACCGTTTCCAGGATGGCGACCCAAAGGGGCGAACTGGTCACAAAGACTACGCTCACCAGCACCGAGGTATATTCCAGGGATGTGACCCAGGCTGCGAAGTGTATCGCCAGGAAAAGACCCGCCAGCAACGCCAGGCCCAGTTCGCGCGGGGTGCGCTGGCGCACGTGCTGCCAGTAGCGCGTGACGGTGATCGGCGTCAGAATCAAGGCGGCGAGCACCAGACGCCCAGCAGCAATGAGGATCGAGGGCATGGCAGCGCCCTGTGCGAGTCGAATCAGGATAGGCGCGAAGGAGAAGGTGGCGACGCCGAAGAGCAGCATCACATAGACCTGTACGGGTATTGGCTTGCGGGTTTCCGCGAGGGTGGTGGATTGGGACATAGAGGGCGACCTGCCTTCCGGGTAAGTGCGCTACGAATCTCCGAGGCAGAAGTATACGCCGGATCGCCCGCCTGAGCCAAGCGCGGTTTTTAAGCGGTTTCTCATCGCATGCCGCTCTGGCGCTGACCCGATTCTTACTTGCGCTATGTTAGAATAACCCTGCGATATTCAAAGAATACAACCCTCAAGGAGAATGGTGATGGCTTTTGAAAAAGTGGCACTGCCCTACGCGAAAGATGCACTCGCTCCGCATATCGGTGCTGATACGATGGAAGTGCACTACGAAAAGCACCACACCGGGTACACAAGCAAGCTGAACGCTGCCCTCGAAGGCACCCCGTACGCCAATAAATCCATTGAAGAGATCCTCGGCGACCTGGACTCGCTGCCTGCGGATAAGCAGACGGCGGTGCGCAACAATGGCGGTGGTTTCTACAACCACAACGTGTTCTGGCAGGTGATGGCCCCCAACGCGGGTGGTACCCCCAGCGGCGAACTGGCTGATGCCATCAACTCCGCATTCGGCAGCTTCGACGCCTTCAAGGAACAGTTCGCTGCCGCTGCAACCGGACGCTTTGGCTCCGGCTGGGCTTGGCTGGTGGTCAATAACGGCACGCTGGAAATCATGAGCACCCCGAACCAGGATACCCCGCTGATGAAGGAATACGGCGGCAAGACCCCGATTCTGGGTGTTGATGTTTGGGAACATGCCTACTACCTGAATTACCAGAACCGTCGTGCAGACTACGTACAGGCGTTCTTCAACGTCATCAACTGGGACAAGGTCGCGGAGATGTACGCCGCTGCCAAGTGAGCTGGTTTGGACTGAAACAGTGAGTACTCTCACGTTTTCATGAGTCTCGGAAGGCGCTACAATGCCTCGTAGCGCCTTTTTGATTCTGAATTTCCTGGAAGGAGTGTTTTGAGATGACCGAATATCGTATTGAACGGGATTCCCTTGGTGAAGTGCATGTGCCGAAGAATGCGCTGTATGCCGCGCAGACGCAGCGGGCGGTGGAGAACTTCCCGGTGAGCGGCTTGAAGCCCTGGCCAGCTTTCATCTGGAGCATGGCGCTGATCAAGCGGGCGGCAGCCGAAGTGCACAAAGACCTGGGCTTGCTGGATGAGAGAATCGCTGATGCGATCATCCAGGCCGGGGACGAAATCCTGGCGGGGCAGCACCACGAGCATTTCGTGGTTGACCCGTTCCAGGCTGGCGCAGGCACCAGCCACAATATGAACACGAACGAGGTCATGGCGAACCGTGCCAACCAGATTCTCGGCTACGATATTGAAAGCCCGGATAAGCCCGTTCATCCTAACGATCACGTCAACATGGCGCAGAGCACCAACGATACCATCCCGACGGCGATCCGCCTGGGTGTGCTCTACCGCCTGGAAGAACTGATTGCGGTCATGCAGCAGTTCGTCGAAGTGACCAACAAGAAAGCCCGTGAATGGGATAGCGTGGTCAAGACGGGGCGTACCCACCTGCAAGATGCGGTGCCGGTGCGCGTCGGGCAGGAAGTCGGTGCCTGGGCCAAGGCCATCGAACGGCAGATCGAGAAAGTCAAGATTGCCGCAGCGGGTCTGCGTCGCCTGGGTATCGGCGGTACGGCTGCTGGAACGGGTCTCAACGCGCATCCGCAGTACCACAGCCGCATGGTGGCCAAGCTGGGCGAGTTGACGGGCTTGACCCTGTATACCAGTGACAATCTCTTCGAATCCATGCAGTCGATGCAGGATGCAGTCTTCTTCAGCGCCTCACTGCGCAACGTCGCGATGGATTTCACGCGGATTGCCAACGATGTCCGCCTTCTGACGGCTGGCCCGACGACGGGTATCGCCGAAATGACCGCGCCGACCGTGCAGCCTGGCTCGTCCATCATGCCCGGCAAGGTCAATCCGGTGCTGGCGGAAATGCTCAACCAGACCATGTACCATGTGATGGGCTGCGATGCGACTGTCAACATGTGTGGTGCAGCCGGGCAGTTCGAACTCAATGTGATGATGCCGATCATCGCTCACAACTTGAACGAGATGATGCAGGTCATGATTGGCTCGATCCGTGCCTTCAATGAGAAGCTGATGGCTGGCCTGATTTTGAACCAGGAACGTACGGAAAGCTGGCTGTCGCGCAATCCGATTCTCGTCACCGCGCTGAACCCGATCATTGGTTACAATAACGGTGCAGCGGTTGCGAAGAAGGCGCTGGCAGAAGGCAAGACCGTCAAGGAAGTTGTGCTGGAAATGGGCTTGATGAGTGAAGAAGACCTGGACAAAGCCCTGGATGTCTACGCGATGACCGAAGGTGGCATCCGCAAGTAGCTACACACTCCAACTTGATGTATCTTCTAGGGACACAACGCTGTGTCCCTTTTTCGTGTGAGGAAGCCATGTCTGCCTACATCATCCGCCAGGCCACGCCCGATGATGCCGAACAAGTCATCGCGCATGTCAAGCGTATCGCGGATGAGCCGAATAACGGCATCGCGATGTCGTCTTCTGCGGAATTCACCATGACAGTGGAAGAAGAGCGAGAATTCCTGGCGAAGGCCGCTGCCGCAGACAATGAATTGTATCTGGTTGCAGAGGCCGCTGGCGCGATCATCGGCACGGCACATTGCCGCCCGCCGAGTCCCCGTTTTGGCTTTCGGCACACGGCCTCGTTAGGGGTTTCGGTACACAGGGACTGGCGGGGTAGGGGCGTCGGCACAGCGCTGATGCAGGGGTTGATCGACTTCGCGCGAGAGAATCCACGCATCAAGCGGCTGGAATTGTCCGTCTTCCACAATAACCCCGGCGCAATCCACGTCTACGAGAAATTGGGTTTCCAGCATGAAGGAGTGCGCCGCAGCGCTTTCTACAAAGAGGGACAGTTCCTCGATATGATCTTCATGGCAATCGTTTTCGAAAAGGACATCATTGTATGAAACGCGAAGAAGCCTGGGATATTGTCTGCGAATTTGTGCAGTCGGATAGTTTGCGCAAGCATATGCTCTCGGTCGAGGTGGCCATGCGCTCTTACGCCGAGCATTATGGCGAAGACCCGGATTCCTGGGGGCTGGTCGGCCTCCTGCACGACTTCGATTGGGAGATTCATCCTTCGCTCGAACAACATCCGATGGATGGTGCGCCAATTTTGCGGGAGCGCGGTGTCGATGAAGAAGACATCCGCACCATTCTCAGTCATGGGCCGTTGGCAGCGGATGATCGCATCACCCTGCGCGATAAGGCACTCTACGCCGTCGATGAACTGACAGGTTTAATCACGGCGGTTGCGCTTGTGCGTCCCAGCAAAGACATTCGAGATGTGAAGGTCAAGTCGATCAAGAAGAAGTGGAAGGACAGGTCTTTCGCGGCGGGTGTCAATCGCGAAGATGTGGAGCAAGGGTGCGAAGTGCTGGGTGTAGACGTCTGGGAATTTCACATTCCGCTGGTGCTGAAGGCCATGCAAGAGAATGCTGAGTTACTCGGCCTCGCAGGCGAAGGGTAGGCACCGCTGGATTGTGGGGGCGATTCGCCAATCGCCCCCGATAGGTCGTCGATACTTCAATACTGCACGTAAACAGGCGTGCCCAGGCTGGCGAAATTATAGAACCAGAGCGCGTCCTCGTTGGTCATATTCACACAGCCATGGCTCATCGGCTGGCCGAAGTTGCTGTGCCAGTATGTCCCATGGAAGCCATACCCCTGGTAGAAGTACATCACCCACTGCACATTGGGCAGCCAGTAGCCGGGGCCGCTCATCGTCTGGGCGGGGGTCTTGTGCCAGATGGCGTATTCGCCCTGTACGGTCGGTGTCGCGGGCAGCCCGGTAGAGACCAGGGCGCTGTACTTCAGTTCGCCATCTTCATAGGCGTAGGCCATTTGCGTGCTGAGGTCAACGACCAGTTCGCGTCCTACACCCCAATGTGCGCCGGGATCGTCCAGACTCTGGGCAATAGTGGGTACGCTGTTCGTCACGGATGGCTGCTGTGGTGCCGCCGTACCGGGGATGGTCAACGACATGCCCGCGTAAATCGTGTTCGGGTTAGTGATGCCGTTGGCTTCGGCGATGCTCGTCCAGGGAACCCCATAAGTCCGCGCGATCTGAGAGAGGTGTTCGCCCCGCTGCACGATATGCGTGATCTCGACAGGTTCTGGCGTAGGCAGAATCGTATCAGAGGACGGTTCCGCAGCGGGAGCTTCGGCGGTGGCTTCTTCGGGGAGCGGGGCAGAAGCGTCCGCCGTCCAGATTTGTAGTTCCTGCCCGGCGTAAATGGTGTTGGGATTGGTGATATTGTTGGCCTGTAGAATCTGGTCAACGGTCACCCCATAAGCCTGCGCAATCGTCCCGAGCGTTTCGCCGCGCTGGATCGTGTGGATAATCGGTGCAGTGGCCACCAGTGGATTCTCAATGTCGTCCCCTGCGTCTGGCGCAGAGAGGCCGGGAATCATCAGTTCCTGCCCGACGAAGATACGCGTCGGGTCGCCGATATCGTTGGCGGCAGCGAGTTCGTTCATATCTACGCCGTAGCGCAGCGCGATGCGGAACAAGTTTTCCCCCGGTTGCACGACATGGGTGACGTTGTCTTCAGGCTGGGCGGTTGCCGGAAGACCGGGTACAGTGAGTAGCAATCCGACGACAACGAGCAGAACCATACGCAGCATATTTCATCCCTCTCGTAACAATGCAGTACCAATATCCTACGGTGATAGACCCATCCGCACAACTGAACGTTGCATATTCTAACGCTTCCCCAACGGCTCGACCACTCATGCGATTGCTGCTAACCCGGTTTGCCAGTACAATGCGAAGCGAAAAGTCGGCATGAACGATCATCAGGGCGCATGTTCCTACGTCTGTATCGCATAACGGATAAATCCGGCCTCGTCGTTTTGAAACTCAGTGCGGCGGCAGCAGATTGGCTGCTGACGAGTGGGGCTGTTCTCACGGATAGCCTGGGTGGAGTCGTCGGCCTCATACGCCGCCTGTTCCGCTTGTTGCTGGCAGGTCTGAGTGCGCTGTTGGCGCTGCTGCTGGCTTTCCTCTCCGGCATTTGGGATTTGCTGCGTAGATTGGGTCGGCTGGCGGGGCGCGGTCTCGCCTTGCTCTTCGGTGGTGCTTCGCGGGTCTCCGGGACGGCACTGCGGGCTGGCAATGTCGCGCTGCGTTCGAGTGCACGTACCGTGAGCGAGTCTGCTGGTGGTGCGATGGCACGGCGTTCGACCCGCGACGAGATTGATGTTATCATCAAGGAAGACCCGCTGCGCGTGCAGAATCGTCGCCTGAGCTTCATGGTGATCCTCTTCGGTATCGTCGCGTTAGGTGCGCTGCTGTGGGCGACCGATCCGAGCCGTACTGTTGCGACACCGCCTGTAGGCGCGGCGAACTTGAATGGTGACCTCGCGGCTGCTACGCCAGAGCCTGATCAAGAACAGGTCGAAATTGCTGCCATTCCATCGCCGATTCCCACTGCAACCCAGGTGCCAGAGGCGCTGCGCCCACGCGGCACAATTGCCTACACGGTGCGGGAGCGTGGGCAAACGGATTTATGGGCAGTAGGAGTCGGGTCGCGTTCGCCGATTCGCATCACCAATGACCGTGCGGATGAGCGGGATGCCGAATGGAACGTAGACGGCACGCGACTGGCCTATGCATCGCGCCAGGATGGCAATTGGGAACTCTATGTCTATACGCTGGTGACGCAGCAAATTGATCGCGTGACCTTCGACCTCTCGTTCCAGGCCAACCCAACCTGGAGTCCCGACAGCCTCTGGATCGCATACGAGAACTATGTGGGCGAGAATCTCGACATCTACGCCCTGCCGATTGATGGCTCTGATACGCCTCGTCAGGTGACCAGTCATCCCGCGCCGGATTTTTCGCCTTCCTGGTCTCCTGATGGGCGTCAAATAGCCTTTGTTTCCTGGCGCGATGGCAATCAGGACATTTACATCATCAGCCTGGATGACCTCACTATCACCAACGTGACCAACACGCCGCTCATCAACGAAGATCACCCTGAATGGTCACCGGATGGCAGCGCTCTGGCCTTCAGTGCCTGGGAGCAGGGAGCCGAGAAAGTCTTCGTCAAGCGCCTTGACGATCTTGACCGTCCCGCAGAAGTCATCAGTTTTGGGCGGACTCCCGCATGGTCACCGGACGGCAGCAGTCTGATCTATGCCGTTGACGCAACGGATGGCAGCCAGACGTATCTCTCCGCGCTGACATATAGCGGCGAAGGTGGCGTGCCGACTCAGGTTGTGGGGTTGCCGCACGGGGCGACGGCTCCCACCTGGTCGGAGCAGATTCTGCCGCAGTCGATGCTCGCCAGCGGCGGTCTGGAACTTGGTGTGGCTGATCCGCTCTTCGACGAGCAAGAGAACAGCTTCGACGGCACCTTATACTATCTGCAGTCCTTGGGCAATGTGCAGGCGGAGCAGCCCTTCCTCAGTGATACCGTTGATGAGTCCTTCAAGGCGCTGCGCCAGCGCGTGCTGGACGAAACCGGACGAGACTTCCTGCGCACGCTGGATGACGCCTTCTGGACGCTGGAACGACGGCCCGAACCGGGCGAAGAGCGCCGAAGCTGGCACATGACCGGGCGTGCTGTTGAAATCGCTAGCAGCGAGATTCTGGGCTTCCCGCCGACGCTGGAGGTCGTGCGCGAGGAGCGCGGCGTCGATACGTACTGGCGGCTCTACATCCGCGTGGATGAAGACCAGCAATCCGGTCAATTGGGCGAGCCGCTGCGCCGGATGCCCTGGGATTTCCTGGCGGCAACGCAGGGTGACATTGAAGCCTTCAACAATGGTGGGCGGCTGCGACGCGAGATGCCTGCGGGATATTATGTCGATTTCACCCAGCTAGCGCTCGACTACGGCTGGGAGCGTAGGCCGGCGGGCACGGACTGGCGTGGCAACGTCAATGCTCGCAATTATGCCTTGTATCTGAATGTGCCGGACGGCTACACCTGGTGTGATGCGATGCAAGAGATTCATGCAGAAGGGCAGATCGCCAATTTTGATTGTACGGAAACCGTGAGCGAGGCGCAGTAACCATGCAACGACGCAGCGGCTTTTCGACCTTTCTCCTGTTGTTGCTGGCTATCGGTGGTTTTGTGGGCGTCCTCTGGGCGAACGCCAACAATGCGACGCCATTGGCTCCTGTGCTGCCAACGGAAGCCCAGCCCACAGAGGGTGGGGCGGATGTGGCCCAGCTTCTCGATAGCAACTTCGGCAGTGGCACGACTCCGGTTCCGACGGTCGAGATTCCGCAGATGCAGCCAACGCGGGCGGTAGTCGCGCAGCCCGCAGGCCCCACTGCTACGCCATTACGTGCTGCGGATGCCGAAGAGGCGCAGGCAGCCGAACTGCCCATCGGTGCAACGCCGACGCTGCCGCCGGCAACCGTTGTCGTACCCGTTCAGAGCACCCGCGATCCCGCCAGTTGGAGTCCCCCACCGCTGATCCCGCCGCTCTCACGTGATCCATTGGGCCGTGACCACTACTGGTTGCACCGCCCGATTGCCTCGGATGGCAATAATTCGTTGCTCTTCGTTTATACCTTTGGCTCCGATGGCCCAGAAAACCAATGGCGCGTACATCACGGCATCGATATGCCCAATCCCATTGGCGAAGAAGTCTATGCTGCTGGGGATGGCGTCGTGCTGTTCGCTTCTGACGGTCGTTCCGGCCAGACCGATATCTTCCAGAATACGAGTTCATATGGCAATGTCGTCTTCATTGAGCACGACTTCAGCTACGAAGGTCAGCCCATTTATACGCTTTACGCACACTTGCAAGCTGCCCTGGTGACAGCCGGCGATGTCGTACAGGCAGGTGATCCAATTGGGTTGGTGGGCAATACAGGAGTCGTTTCCGGGCCTCACGTTCATTTTGAAGTGCGCGTAGGCTCAGATCGCTACGGGGCGACGTATAATCCTGTGTTGTGGATGGTACCGTATGAAGGGCACGGAGTCATCGCAGGGCGTGTGGTCGATGCCGAGGGCAACTTCGTAGATGACATCCTCGTGACCATCCGCAGCTTCGAGACGGGGCTGCTGCACCCTGCAACGGTGACCACCTACAACTTCCCCGGCACGGTAGATGATGTGAACCCCGACCCCAACTGGCAGGAGAACTTCGCCATCACCGATATTCCAGTTGGGCGCTGGGATGTGATCGTCAGTCTGAACGGACAGCGTATCGTTCAACAGGTCGAAGTCTTTGAGGGGACAACATCCTTTGTGGAACTGCGCTTGCCAGCGACACCGACTGAAGACACACCCGACGAAACGCCGCCCGATGAGACGACTGACGACCAAAACGACGGGGAAGCGTCAAGTTGAGCGCTAGGCGCACCTCATGAAATCCGCTAGACTACTCCCTATGCAATCCCAGCCACACTGAGGAGAGAGTTTCCGCATGAACCGAATCTTCCGGTTATTTCCTATATTGATTGTCCTGAGCGTGATGATGCTCCTCGCGCAGAATTGGGTATTGGCGCAGGAAGTCCCAACGACCCTGACGCCCGACGCGCCGATTGCGGGTGAACTGAGTGCTGAAAACATCAGCGACGTGTATCGCCTGCAAGCAGAAGCAGACACCACGCTGACGGTGACGGCAACCAGCGATGCGCTGCCGCTGGCAATGATTCTGACGGATGCTCAGGGCGTTGCCTACGCAGAAGTCGTTGCGGATGACCTCGGCGTTGCAACCCTAGACTCGTTCGCGATTGAGATCAGCGGTCTGTACTTCGTGACCGTTTTCGCTGCACCCGGAGCGGAGTCGGCAGGTGGTGCTTACGAGATCCTGCTCACGCTGGAAGGTGAGGCTGCTGCCGAGACAACGCCAGAAACAACGGAAGCCGTCGAAGACGCGCCTACAACGGCACCAGAGACTACCGAACCCGCTGCCCTGCAACCGCCAACCGACATTCTGCTGAACAACGGCATGGAAGTTCGGTTGGAATGGGACGCCGCAGTGGATCTGAATCTGGAAGTTCGCGACCCGCTCAGCAACTCCCTGTTCTTCGACAGCCGTACATCGCCCATTGGCGGTGAATTCGGTTTCGATGTCAACGGACTGTGTGAAGTCATCACGCCGGATCCGGTGGAGACCGCGACCTGGCCTGCGGGCTTCCTGCCGACGGGCAGCTACGAAATCCTGGTTTTCTACCGCCAGGATTGCGAGGGAATCTCGCAGACGATTGATTTCACGTTGACGGTCACAGTCGATGGTCAGACGCTGGAGACTGTTTCGGCGACTCTGCCGCCTCCCCCGGCTGCGGATGTGGACAGCGTGTACCTCGCAAATTATGTCGTCAACGCAGATGGTACAGCCAGCATCAATCAGGGTGGGTACTATCCGGATACCAGTATCAATCAGCTTCCGGCTCCAGTGGAAGAAGTCACTGCAAATCCCAGGCCGATCCAGCGGGATGTCCCGGTACAGGGAGCGATCTTCGAGCAGCAGGATTATGTGGCATACACCTTTGCCGCTGAGGCCGATGAAGTGGTCACCATTCAGATGACGGCGACCTCGGGGAGCCTGGATACCCTCTTGCAGCTAATTGGCCCCAGTGGCGCAGTTGTGGAAGTGAACGATGACTTCGAGGGCACCAACTCTACGATTGCCAATGCTCGCCTGTTGCAGGCTGGAACCTACACCATCGTAGCCAGTCGCTATGGCAAGGAGATCGGCGGTACGGAAGGCGAGTTCCAGTTGGTGCTGAGCGGCTCAACGGATACGCTGCCCTCCAATCTTGCGAATCTCAATCTGCCTGATGGTGACATCGAAGTCTACCTGACCTGGGAGACGAACGCAGACCTCCAGCTTCTCGTGCGCGATCCTGCTGGACAGGCGATTTTCGATGACCAACCGCGCTCGACGAGTGGCGGCTTGCTGGCTGCAAATGGCAACGTTGGCTGCCAGGTCAGCGAGGGTACAGCCGTCTCCTACATTTACTGGCCACTCGGCTTGCTACGACCCGGCATCTACGAGACGGAAGTCTGGTTCCAGAACCAATGTGGGGACACGACCCCGCCGGAGTTTACGTTGACGATTGTGGTCGATGATGAGGTGGTCGCTGTGGAGCGCCGCATCCCGGCCTTCAACGACCGCTATGTGCAGACGTTCGTCGTCGAAGCAGATGGCAGCACCCGTGTACTGCCGGGTGGCTTCAACAGCGAGGGCACGGCTGGATTCGACTTCCGCTCAGAACCCGCGCTGCCCATCCAGTTGAACGTGCCCGTCAATGGCTCGATCACGCTGGACAATGCCTTCGATGTATACAGCTTCCAGGGCACGGCAGGGGATGTCGTTACGATCCGTATGGAGGCCACACAGGGTACGCTGGATACCAAACTGTTCCTGGTTGGCCCCAGCGGTGCAGAGCTGATCGTCAATGATGATGCCGACCCGGCATTGGTCACAGGTGTGGAAGGGCGCACGACTGACTCGCTCATCAGCGCCTTCACCTTGACAGAGACAGGGGAATATCTGATCGTGGCAACGCGATTCGGCGATGTCAACGGCGGCACAACAGGAGGCTATCGCCTCACGCTTCAGTCGGCCTCGAATTAGGGCCGCATCATTGGGAGACCTCGCAAAAGTTGAGGTCTCTTCGCTTGCAATGAATGACCCATAAACCACGAAACGCGCCTGTGCAAGGCTGTACAATCACCTATGGCTCTGCTACGATGGCGCTGACTCAAGGAGCCATTAGGAAATGGTCAACACTATGTCTTATCGCTGGATACTGCTGATCCCGCTGGTTTTGTTCGTCAGTGCAGCCTGTGCTCCTGCTCCCAATCTCTTGAATGATGAGTACTTGCGTGATATGACGCTGATTTCCGGCGAACCCTGTGCAGCCCCTTGCTGGCAGGATTTGACGCCAGGCGAAACCTCCTGGGAAGAAGCCAGCGATTACATTGAGACTTCGGGTCTATACACAGACGTAGAGCGCAGCACCAGCGAAGAAGAAGGCAACAACGCCGAAGCAATCTCATTTGGCGAGACCGAAGGCCAACCTTGCTGCTACATCTACACAGCGGAAGGGGAGACCGTTGATCGCATCTGGTTGCTGCTGGCTCCGCAAATGCTGCTGGATCAAGTGATTGATGAATATGGCGAACCCGAATTCATCCAGGCGGAAGACTTCCCCGGGGATCAGGCACTGGTAGCGCTGCTGTATCCGGATATTCCGCTGGTTATCTATGCCTATGCAACATCCATCGCCGATGGGGAATTGACCCCTGGCAGCGATGTAATTGGTGCCCTCTATCTTTCGGACGCAGAGATGGAAACCGTTCTCGAATTTGAGAATCGCTATTTCTGGGAAGGGTATGGCCTTCTCT
This sequence comes from uncultured Anaerolineaceae bacterium, assembly GCA_964549915.1. Lineage (GTDB taxonomy): Bacteria > Chloroflexota > Anaerolineae > Aggregatilineales > Phototrophicaceae > JAUZRW01. The sequence goes on from CAZJWX010000009.1 coordinate 103,998, forward strand.
CCACGATGATCGATGGTGAATTTGATGTCACCGCGCAAGCGACCCCCAGTGGTGAGTGAAACAGCGCGTATTGAATGAGCAACTGACGCGATGAATGAGCATCGCGTTTCTGAACTGTCCAGAGAAAGGAACCGAACAAGATGGTTGATGAGGCAACACAAGCGCCGGAAACGCCCGACACAAACGAAGACCTCGATGTCGGCAGCGAAGTTCAGGGCGTGGTCAAGCACCTCGCGGTGTATGGCGCAATGGTAGACATTGGTATGGAACGGAATGCTCTGCTGCACATTTCGCAGATTGGGCGCAATGACTTCCGGGACATCAGCGATGTCTACGAAGTGGGGCAGGAAATCACTGCCTATGTGCTGAAAATTGACAACGAAGATCGCGTGGCACTCACGCTGGAAAAACCCCCGGCACTCCCCTGGAACCGCATCCACAAGGACAGCGTATACAGAGGTACTGTGATCCGCATCGAGAACTATGGAGCCTTTGTCGATATTGGTGCAGAGCGCCCCGGTATGGTGCATGTCTCCGAATTGGCGGATGGCTATGTGCAGTCTCCGGAAGATGTCGTCAGCGTCGGTGATGAGGTTGAGGTGCGTGTGATCAAGCTCAATCGTGGCAAACGCCAGATCGACCTGAGCATGAAGACGCCGGAGGAAGACCTCTCCGCCGCGTTGGAACCGATGGAAGATGTGCCGTCAGCGATGGAATTGGCCTTCCGCCGCGCGGAAAAGCAGAGCCGTCGTGACCGCAGCAAAGGCAACAAGAAGAACAAGCGTTATCGCGACGACCAGGATGACATCATCCGTCGCACGCTGCGCGACCAGTACGACTAGGGTGCTGCGGCGCGACCATTTCGGTTGAACTGGACAGCGAACAGCGGAGGATAATTTTACCGGACCTCCGCTGTTGCATGCTCTGCCTGACGAGTTCATCCCCGCAGCAAGCGAACTCTGGCGCTGTTTCCTGCTTTGAGTTCTCGCACTCCCTCTGGAATCACCAGCAAGCCATCTGCCAGAATCATGGACACGAGTGCGCCAGAACTCTGTGTGCCTGTTTCTCGCGCGATCCACTGACCATCTTCTTCGTGCAACATGACTCGTGCATAGGTTCGTCGCCCATCCGACCGCATCGTCTCACCCAGAATTGCATCGACATAGCGGGCGTTGTCTGGCCTTCCGCCGAGCTTGAGCAAGGCCGGGCGAACAATGACATCAAACGTAACCATTGCCGAGACGGGATTTCCCGGCAGGCCGAAGAAGGGAACGCCGCCAAGTTGCCCGAAGGCCAATGGCTTCCCCGGTCGCATGTTGATCTTCCAGAATTGCAGGCTTCCCAATTCTTCCAGGATAGCGCGTACATAGTCTGCTGCGCCGACGGAGACCCCCGCCGAGCTGATGAGCAAATCTGGTTTTCGCGCCAATGCATCCTCGAACATCGCGCGAATCGTTTGCGCATCATCGGGTGCGTTCGGCAGGCGGAGTGCCTCCCCGCCGTGCTGCTGCACGAGAGCTGCCAGGGCGTAGCTGTTGCTATCGCGGATTTTTCCCGGTGTCAGCGGTTGATCGACTTCGACCAGTTCATCACCTGTGCCCAGGATGACCACATGCGGCCTGCGCACAACTTGCACCGTTGCGCGTCCCAGGGCGGCGAGCATCCCGATTTCCGCTGCACCGATGACCCGACCTGCTTCGAGTACGCGCTGCCCCTCGGGGATGCTCTCGCCCGCACGCCGGATGTTCGCGCCTTGATTGATGGGCTTGTGCAGGGTTACCTGGGGAGGTAGCGGTGCAGCATCCAACTCCGAAAAATCGGCATCGGTATCTTCAACCGGGATGACAGCGTTTGCCCCTGGCGGTATCGGCGCACCCGTCATGATGCGCGCGGCCTCGCCACGTTGTAGCGGGGTTTCGGGGGCATCACCTGCCCGGATGTCCTGGGCCAGCCGCAGCGTTGCGGGCGCTTCGGTGCTGTCTTCCGCGTAGAGCGCAAAACCATCCATCGCAGAATTGTCGAAGGGCGGTAGGTTGGTATCCGAGACAATCTCTTGCGCCAGCACACGCCCATAGCTTTCTGTCAGCCGGATCGTCTCACCGGGCAGGGGCTTGATGTGCGCCAGAATATCGCGGATGGCATCGTCTACATTGTTTAACGAAGGCATAGTGCATTTTCACGGTTCAATGTGGATGAGTCGCGGGTCAGTATAGCATAGGGGCTTTGGAAGAAAATACGCTGTCCACCAGGGCAATCGCCTCAAATTTGTAAGAGTAATTGCAACAAAAAGGTGTCATC
>CAZJWX010000010.1:0-104851 GCA_964549915.1 uncultured Anaerolineaceae bacterium
AGTGGTGAAGAATAGAGCATGTCCTATTTTTGCAAGTATCCCGTAGCGATGCCAATATGCTGCGAGATTCTGTCTTGATGTGGTAGCATCGCGCATTCTCTGACTTCGTTATAAAGAACATTCCTTGCTAATAACTTGCGATGAGACCGACGAATATTGCAGATGCGGTCAGCAACTGTGAGGATGTTCCAGGTGATCGTTTGCCGATTTCGGTATGACACAAGACAGCCTGGGGATAGTGATTTCGTGGCAGCAAGCCGTGCGTTTGCAGTCGTGGAGGCATTACCTGCGAAAATTCACATTTTCATAGGCAATTTGCAGCGGTCAATTTTAGACCGCATCAGCGCCCGACATCGAACGTGGACTACGCGGTTTCGTTTTTGCGGCGAGTCGACGGTGGGAGACGTGCAACAATCGCACGCCCCACAGCCGAAGAGTCTCGTGCTTTCATCTGTTGAGCACCTGCCCCAACAACCTGTCCCGATCGCAGCGCCTGATGTGCGTCACGCACCCATCTTGACGACACCTCATATTACCCATGATAAAGTTAAGCGGTCTTCAAGGCATGGGCCTGTTGCAGCAAATGCAGCAGATGAGCTTCATTCTCTTCGACAGCCGCCAACGACCTGAACTTGATGTGCCGCAGCCGCTTCCCGGTGCCATCCAGCAGCTTGTGCGGATCCTCCAGGTCGATGCCATCCATGAAGCCCAGATTGACGGAATCCTTGAATGGCGCAACGTAGACCATACCGCCCTTCATCTGGCCTGCATCGGTGCTGTAGCTGATATTCTTATGCCCTGTGATGACTTCGTTGGCCTCTGGCATCACCTGTATGACCAGCGTTCGCAGGCGAGATGCAATGGCCTGCACATGCTCATCATATTCGCTGAGGAAGGTTTTTACATCGTCCATCGCGTTACCTTTCATCGCATCGGCCCTACCCCATTCTAGCGCCAATCATCTATTCTGCTCGCGCTGCATCCGACGCACAGCCAGCACTGCGGCACCCAGGATCAGCAGCAGCGCCCCAAGGCCGATGATGAGTTGCACAACTGGATTGTGGAACAAGGCGGTACCACCACCCGCGAACAACAGCCCGATGATGAGCATGGTGGCTGGTGTGGTGTACGGATTATTCGTCGGCGCTCCGTCTGTAGACTGCTGTGACATGCATTGCCTCCACTTGCTGCTTATCGTAAGTAATTTAGCAGACGCGGATGAAATGCCCATGAAATGCGCCTATCGAGAAGCATCCGTATTGTTCATGATCCTGTCTCACCCCGTTTCCGCAGCAATTTTGAAGGACTCCATATCTTTCTGGGTGCGATTCGGGAATGACCCGCGCATGAAAAACGCCATGATGCGCATGAATCCGCTGAACTTGAATTCGTTCTCCATCACCCAGCGCGTCTGCCCCTCACCCACCGCATAGAAGCGATTGGCGCTCACATTATAGACATTCGGCGCTTCGTAAAGGGCGACGAACTCATCCGGCAGGTTGTTCTCCGTGATGGTCTCCTTGAGGGTCATCTTGCGCCCACCTTCTTCGTAATGCATGTGCGCGACACTACCCGCCTGCCCCGGTTCGCCGCTGACCGCCTCGATACGCAGCAAACCCGGTTGCCATCGATGCGCGAACTCCGGATCCTGGAATAGTTCCACGACTCGTTCACGCGGTAGATCAATCGTCACTTCATTGGTGTATTGCATGATTCCCCTCCTTTGCTTGCGATGCAGACAGTATAGAACAAATGAGCAAAACAGCGCAAGTTGCTCACCTGCCCTACCCCACTCGACGACACTGAAAACGCCGAAGGATGCCCTGAAATCTTGTGTATTTGATTGCAGAAACGGGTTCATAACCGGGGCTTCATGCTGCCACAAGCCTATAGACAGTTTCCTTACGGTCAGGCATCGTTAGACTACGAAATCTCAAGTCTCGCCAGCGAGTTTCGCACGTAAAATTAAGATAAATACAGGTCAAAGACTGGCAGAATCGAACAAGCATGACACAACGAAATCTGCTTCGCACAGCCATCATTGTTGCCGTAACCGTCTGGTTCGGCATTTTTGCGTTTCTCTCGCTGCGCCCCGCTACTGACAGCGGGGCACTGCCGACGAGAGCCGTCTTGCCGACCTCGGTGGCTGCCGCAGCGTCCCCTACACAGGCAGCGCCGACGGCAACCCCCATGCTGACCGCGACAGCCGTTCAATCGCTGCCAGCCAATCAACCCCTCCCCACCCTGACGACAGCACCGACCAGCGAAAGCAATCCAACCGAGGCACCCGATGCGCAGGACGAGTCCGCTAGCCCGGCTGAACCCGCTGTCATAGAAGATCAGATTGTGGTGCAGTTTGCACCCGATGCGACGGCAGCAGAACGCGCCGCACACATCGCGGCCATCGGCGGCACGGTGAAGTCGGAGATCCGTGCATTGGATACCGTTGTCGTCACAGTGCCGGATGCCTCCGCCGCGCAGGTGACTTCAGCAGCAGTGCTCACCAGCGAACCCGATTATTACGTCTATGCCCTCTACGACTTCAACAACCCACTCAGCGACCCGCTTGCGGGGCAGCAATGGGCGCTCGGTCCAACCGGGGTGCAAGCTGTCTGGAATGATGTGCCGGAAACGACTGTGACCGTCGCTGTGCTTGACAGCGGCATCTGCGCGTCTCATCCTGATCTCGTGGGGCGCGTCCTCAACGGCTGGGATTACGTTGGCAACGACAGCAACCCGAATGATGTATACGGGCACGGCTGCGGCGTCTCCAGCGTGATCGCAGCCAACATCGACAACAGCACAGGCATGGCGGGCATCGCCCCCAACGCCATGATCCTGCCGCTGCGCGTATTGGATGCCAGTGGCTCCGGCTCCTACTCGGATGTGGCGCAGGCCATCATCGACGCCGCCGATCAGGGCGCTGATGTCATCAACCTGAGCCTGGGCGGGCCTGCCGCCTCCACCTTGTTGCACAACGCCGTGAAATACGCGGTCAGCAAGGGCGTCATCGTGATCGCAGCGGCGGGCAATGATGGTGACAACGGTGCCCTCTACCCTGCCGCTTACAGCGAAGTGATTTCCGTTGGTGCGCTCGACCAGAACCTGAACCGCGCCAGCTTCAGCAATTACGGCTCCCAGATTGATGTCTGGGCACCAGGTGCAAGCATCCTCACTGCTTACATCAACGATGGCTACGCCATGCAGAACGGCACCTCCTTCGCTGCGCCGATTGTGTCCGGCATTGCGGCGATGGAAATTGCCCTGGGGCGTGACCTGGATCTTTCCGGCGATGTCATCAACATCGCGCCCGTAGAAGAAGTGGTGCAAGTTCCCAGCGAGACTCCTACAGCCACAGCGACCGAACCACCCGCAACGACCCCGACGACCCGCGACGGTGCGCCAGAGGGCATGACCGCTGCTGAGCCGCCGACCCCCAGCGACCTGTGGGCAGTGCGACTGACGCCGGGCAGTGATCCGCAGACAGTTGCCGCTGAGCTGGGCTTCCAGTACCTGAGGCCAGTGGGTGCGCTGGCGAATACCTATCTCTTCTTGCTCCCCGGCAGCGCAGAGCAGCAGGCCGTCGCGGCATCCGCAGCCAACGTGCTGGATTCATCGCCGCTGGTGGAAACATCGCAGCAGCAGTTCTTCTACATTGCCGAGACGCGCAACGTACCCTCCGAGCCAGGACTGAGCGCTCAATGGCACCTGGATAACACCGGACAGAGCGGCGGAACCGCAGGCATGGATGCCAATGTCTTCGCGGCATGGCAGATTCCGCTGGGCGGTGGCGACTATGTAGATGGCGAAGGTGTCGTCATCGCAGTGGTCGATGATGGCTTGCAGCATACCCACCCCAGCCTGCTGCCGAACTACCTGCCCAGCGCCAGTTACGACCTCCAGAGCGATGACCCCGACCCCTCGCCACGTGCGGGCTATGGTCACGGCACATCGGTTGCAGGTGTGGCAGCCGGGCCAGTGGACGGAAGCTGTGGTGTGGGCGCGGCGTATGCGGCCAATCTCAGCGGCCTGCGCCTGATTGACGGCGGCATCTCGGATGTGATGGTCGCGGACAGCCAGAAGTACGCCTACAACACCAACGACATCTACAACAACAGTTGGGGCTTTACCCTCATGGTGAACCCGACAGATTTCTGGTTAACTGCCGATGCTTTTGCCTTCGGCGCGGAAAACGGGCGCGGCGGCCTGGGCAATATCTATGTCTGGGCGTCCGGCAATGACCTGCGCGTCTACTCTGCCTACTATGGGGCCTATCTGTACTACGGCTACAACGTCAACAACGACTGGCCCGCCAACTCACGCTATACCATCGCTGTCGGCGCGATCAACCACAACGGCATTCAGTCGTATTACAGCACCCCTGGTTCCGCCCTCGTGGTCTCCGCACCCAGCAGCGGCTCGCAGTCCGGCATCTACACCACCGACCTCGTCGGCGCGGATGGCTATGACAGCGGCAACTGCACCAACGGCTTCGGCGGTACCTCGTCGGCCTCGCCGCTGGTGGCGGGCGTCGTCGGCCTGATGCTGGAAGCCAACCCCAACCTGGGCTGGCGCGATGTGCAGCACATCCTGGCGGAAACCTCCGTGCAGGTTGACCCATCGAACCAGGGTGAAAGCTCTAACTGGACGACCAACGGCGCGGGGTACACCCACAGCGACGCATATGGCTTCGGCATGATTGATGCGGAAGCCGCAGTCAACGCGGCGTTGACCTGGGAGAACGTCGTGCCAGAGATGGCCGTCACGACGACGACCAGTGTCGTCAGTCAGGACATCCCAGATGGTTATGGCAGCCACAACTTCTGGGGCGATGCCTCAGGCGCGAGCTACGGTGCGGCGGTGACAGACACCCTCAACGTGCCGGAGAATATCATCGTCGAACACGTGGAAGTCACATTTGATGCGGACATCCGCTACCGCGAACAACTGTACGTCACGCTGACCTCCCCCGACGGAACGGAGAGCATCCTGACGAATCCGCATTTCTACAACGCGCCCGATGACCCGGATCACCCGGAGTGGTTGGCAGATTACCAGGATTGGCCTTTCATGACGGTGCGCAACTGGGGCGAGTCGTCACAGGGCAACTGGACAATCAGCGTGCGCGATGGCTATGCGGGCACCACCGGGACGTTCAATTCCTGGTCGCTGAAGATTTACGGTCGCATTCCAGCACCCACCGATCTCACGGCGGCAGCGATGGCGCAAGACCAGATCGACCTCACCTGGGCATATGATGGCCTGTCCAGCGTCGATCTGGTGCTGGAAAGCTCCGACGATGGCGTGAACTGGACACAGAGCCAGACTCTCGCCCACGATGCCACCAGCTACAGCTATACAGTGCCCGCTTGCGATAGAACCTACTACTTCCGCCTACGCAGCGAACACCCGGCTTCTTCGGCTTATTCGCCCTATACGGCTGTCGTTGATGTGCTCTGCGACCCGGTGGATCATCTGACCGGGGCACAAGACCTGGGCAGTACGGCTCCTGCAACGGCTTCCTACGATACAACGGGCTTCTCACCCGGCAGCGATCCGGTGCCGTCCTGCGGCACCCAGCCCAACCGTACAATCTGGTATACGTTCACACCGTCAGAGAGCGGCAACTACCGCCTGGACACAACAGGTTCAGCGATCAACACAGTACTGAGCATCTGGGTCGATGACGGCGGCATGAGCGAAATCGCCTGCGATAACGACTCTGGTCCGGGCGATGCCGCTTCCATCGTGCGCAGCCTGGAAGCGGGCACGACCTACTACCTGACGGTGGCGGGGACGCAGAACACGGGCGGTGAAATCGACCTGAGCATCGAGAAATTGCAGGAACCCACTCCTACCCCCGACCCGACCGACCCGCCTGTCCCGACTGATGTCCCCGACCCGGTACAGAGTACCGTCGGGCTGGTCAATCCATCGACCGCACTGTGGAGCTTCCGTGATCGCAATGAAAGTGGCTGGGCGGATATTCAGTTCCACTTCGGCTACGCCAGCGGCGACTGGCTCCCGGTAGTGGGCGATTGGAACGGGGATGGTACGGACGGCATCGGCCTCTATCGCAATGGGGTCTGGCTCCTGCGCGAGACGAGCGACGGCGGCGCGGTGGATCTTGTTGTCAACTTCGGCATAGCGGAAGCCGGCTGGCAGCCCATCGCAGGGGATTGGGATGGCGACGAAATCGACGGACTCGGTCTCTACAAGCAAGGTACCTGGCTGCTGCGCAATGACATCCAGGGTTCGGGCTGGGACACGACGATCTCGTTCGAGCGCTTCGGCGGCAGCGGTAAGGCCCTCGCTGGCGATTGGAACAACGATGGCTTCGACTCGCCGGGCTTGTTCTCCCAGGGTGCCTGGGCACTGCGCCAGACCAACCAGCCGCAGTCTCCGGTGGTCAGCTTCCAGTTCGGCGACTCGGCGACTCCCTGGCAGCCCGTCGCAGGAGATTGGGATACAGACGGCTTCGATACGGTGGGCATCTTCCATAATGGCGTCTGGTACCTGACGAACCACACCAGCACGCCGGAAATCGACGCCTTCTTCACCTTCGGCACGGGCGGCATTCCCGTTGCGAATTATCGTGGTGGCATGGGCGGCTTGATGGCACTGAGTCAGCCCCCTGCCCCGGTGCAGCCGACAGCGACCAACACCGCATCACCTGCGACGGCCACCGCGACACCACTGCCGCCTACTCCGACACCCACAGCCGAAGTGACGGAATCTGCCAGCGCGACGCCAGCGCCACCGACGCAGACGCTGACCCCGCTGCCGACATTGACGGCGACTCCGCTACCGTCTGCCACGCTCCTACCCTCTGCAACACCGCTGCCAGCGGAGCCGTCGCCAGAGGAAACCGCTGAGGTCACGGAAGCGCCGCAAGACTGACGTGAATTCCTGCGGGGATGTATCATCACGCATCCCCGCTTTGCTCTTCTGCAATTGACTACACGAAACCCAAACAGTCTCAAGCTGCTCTGACGTGGCCTCGGAGCTATACTGCAATTGGAGTCCATGTATACCATTACAAAACTATCTACACAGAGGAAGTGCCCAATGCGTCTGATCAGTTCAGTAGCTATGCTTGTCTTGCTGGTGGGGTTGGCGCACGCTCAATCCTACGAACCATTCTTCGAAGAAACCGCCTGTCCTTTCCCGGAAGAAACGCTGGATGTTTTCTGTGGTTATCTCTATGTGCCAGAAGACCGCAGCGACCCCGCAGGCGCAGAGGTTGCCCTGGCAGTGGCGATCATCCCAGCCGCCAACGGCGACCCCGCACCGGATCCCGTGATTTACCTGGAAGGCGGCCCCGGTGGTTCCGCACTCTTCGCGGCTGAAGACTTTCAGACACATCCGCTGCGACAGACGCGCGATCTGATCCTCTTCGACCAACGTGGGACGGGCTTCAGCGAGCCGAGCCTGAATTGCTACGAAACGGAAGACCCGGAATTCCCCGGCAATCCCGAAGAAGCCTGTTACGAACGCCTGCTGGCGGATGGCATCAACCTGGACGCCTATGACAGTGCCGCCAGCGCCGCCGATGTACGCGATCTGTGGACAGCACTGGGCTATAATGAAGTCAACCTATGGGGCATTTCGTACGGCACGCGCCTGGGGCTGACCGTGCTGCGCGATTACCCAGAGAATATCCGCGCCGCTGTGCTCGATTCGGTCTACCCGCCGGAAATCAACAGCATTGAACAAGGCGTGACGGACACGCTGCGTGCCTTCAACGAGGTTTTCGCGCAGTGCGCAGCAGACGCCGTATGCAGCGCCGCCTATCCCACCCTGGAAGCTGATTTCTACGGCCTGATCGATGCCTTCAACCAGAATCCGCCCCTCTTCGAATACGATGACGGCTTCGAGGTCTACGAGCTGGAACTCTACGGCGATGACCTGCTGGATGCAATGTTCCAGACGCTCTACAACAGCGAGGCCATTCCCATGCTGCCATTCGGCATCAACCTGCTGGCAACTGCACAGGATGATTTCGACCTGCAAGACGGCTACGACATCCTCTCCGGCTATTGGACGCCCGCAACCTGGGAAGCCGGGTTCAGCGAAGAAGGTGAGTCGATCTTCGACTCAGACATGGTCATCGCATTCCTCGAAGAAGTCGGCGACATCTCGGACAGCGAAGGCATGTATAACTCGGTCGAGTGCGCGGAAGAGATTCCCTTCAACGATCTGGATGCAGCATTCGACATCATCGACCGCAGCGCCCCGCCCGAACTGGCAGAATGGCTCTACGCCTCCGCTGAAGGGCCGATCTTCAGTTGCGCGACCTGGGCTGTGGAGCCTGCGCCCGCCCTGGAAAACGAGCGTGTGCTGAGTGATGTGCCTGTGCTGCTGATCTCCGGCCAGTTTGATCCGGTGACGCCACCCACTTATGGTGAGAGCGCCCTACAAGGACTGTCAAACGGACAACACATCGTCTTCCCCACTGGCGGACACAGCGAATCCGGCACACCGGGATGTGCAGCCGACCTCGCAGCAGCCTTTCTGGATGATCCGACGGCCCCGGTGAATGCCGCCTGCGTGCCGCAGCGCGTTGACTGGTATATCGAGTAGAAGCTGGGCTGCGAGAGACGAACTCGCTGCATGCATCGTTTAGCGTTCCAGGCGCACGGTTCCCAGGATCGTGCGCCCTGCTGAATCCGCGTCCGTATCAGCGGGCAGACGTTCGCTCGTCTGCCACGCATAGACGGTCAGCAGCAACGTATATTCACCAGCGGGCACTTCGCTCACATCGAGCACCGTCGTACGATAGGTCGCCATACCCAGCGGCAGCGAAACATCCCGCTGTGCTACAATCTCCCCTGTCCCATCTTCGAGGTGCAGCGCGACGGAATAGGTATTGACCGGAACGTCCGTCGCCGTCCAAGTCATCGGCAGTCGCAGCGAATCCCCGCTGACCGTTTCCGGCAGCAAGACACCCGTCAGGGCGATGTTTTCGCCGAAGCGCACCAGCGGCGCAGCATCCAGGTCGCAGTAAAGTTCGTAGCGTGCATAGAGCGTGATTTGCAGGCTCTCCAGATGGTCGTACTCGCGGCATCGCTGGTAACCCCGTTCCCCCAACACGCCCAATAATTCATGATAAGTATCCAGCGGCGTGTCGGACGTATCCAACGCCACCCAGACGCGCCCCGTCCCCACGAGAAAATCCTCAATCGCCGCCGCAGGCTCACCCACTGTCGTCAGTTGGCCGAGCATGGTGTAACGCCCCGGCGCGCCGTACAGGCCGTAGTCAAAAGCGCCCGCTAACGCCCAGGGATGCTGCGGCAAATGAAAGATCACCGCATCACGCGGGCTGAGACGCTCACGCAGCCAATCCGTCATCTCGTGCACAGGCAGATGCGGCCTGAAAATCTCGACATGCACATCTCGGTAGACGGTATCGTCATAGGTTGTAGACTGCGTGTTGGCGAAACTGACCCCAAACCAGCCGACCAACAGCAGGACGGGCAGCGCACGATTGACGCGCAGCAGCGCCAACAATCCCCCCGCCGCCAGCGTCAGCAGCAGTGGCAGCAGAGGGATGATGTAGCGCACATGAGTCAGAATCGGTTGTACAGCGTTGATCGCCAGCGCAGCCACAAGTGCGACCAGGCTCACAAAACCCAGGTAACGTCCGCCTCGCCCCTCTCGCAAACCGAGCAACACCAACAGTACGATTGCTCCCAGTGCTAACCAACCGTTGCCGATGGCGTAGGCGGCGTTCATCAGCACCTCCCGCGCATTCATGAGAGTGCCTTCGCGCCCACCGGCGACGGTATATTCGACGGCACGCAGCAGCACCGGGAACCAGAGCAAGAAAGTCGCGCCTGCACCCAGGCAAACGCCCGTGATTTGCCACCAACGGCGATTCTTTGGGGCGAAAATCAGGTGATAGAGACCAACTGCCAGAATGAGCACGATCGAGAAGTAATGCGAGTAAATCAAGCCCGTGACGGCGAAGAAGAGGAAGAAGCCAGCTCCCCTGCCAAAGCCCTGCGCGGACAGTGAACACCAATACACCCACAGCGACAGAATCGTGAAGAGGACGTAGAAGCCATAGGGACGCAGTTCATGCAGGTAGATCGCAAAGAGCGACGACGCCCCCAGCAACGCCGCCGCATAAAGCCCCGCTCTGCCACCGAAAATCGCACGTCCCAGACGGAAAGCCGCCGCCACCGAGAGCACACCTACCAGCGTCGTGAAGAAACGCAGGGCAAAGGGAGTCGCGCCTGCCAAGTGGCTCCAGAACCAGAGCGAAAGATAATACAAGGGAGGCTGCCAGGGATCGTCCGCAGCATTGGCTATCAGCGCAGCGAGCGTATCCGGCCCATACGGTTGCGCCCCGATGATGCGGATCGTCCAGTGTTCGTCGTAGTTGATCGCATCCGCACCGAGGCCACGCACCCCCAGCCAGGTAGTGAACAGTAAAATCAGCACCAGCCAGACCCAGGACGTGCTGAGGTTTTTCCGCATGGAGGCTCCCCATCAATATCACTCAATCGGCACAGATTATACAGAAGTGTTCACAAGAGTCAGCAGCCAGCCATTTATGGCCCAAAACGCCCAGAACCATCTCCGTCATTTTGCGCTACAATCAAGGGAAAAACGACGAAAACACACGCGAACACCCTGGGGGCACAATGTCGACTCCGACTGATCCATATATCGGGCGCGAATTGGATGGCTACAAAATCCTGGAGATGCTGGGACGCGGCGGTATGGCCCGCGTCTATCGGGCGCTCGATGTCAGGCTAAAACGATTCGCTGCCGTCAAGATCATTGACCCTGAAGTGCGCGATCCCAGGAAATATCAGCAACGCTTCGACCGCGAAGCTCGTGCGATCGCCAAACTGAAGCACCCCAACATCGTGGCAATTTACCGCTTCAACGAGGTGCGCGGCGTCTATTACATGGCAATGGAGTACATCGACGGTGCGGATTTGCGCTGGGTACTGAAAGACTACCGCCGCGAAGACGTGACCATGGACTGGCGCACCGTCGCGCAGATCGTGCGCCAAATTGGCTCCGCACTGGATTACGCACATGAGAACGGCGTCATTCACCGCGACATCAAGCCATCCAACATCATGATCTCACGCGAGGGCAACGCCATCCTCACCGATTTCGGCCTGGTACTGATGGCATCCGAAGGGACCATCGGCGAAATCTTCGGCTCCCCGCATTACATCGCGCCAGAACAGGCCGTCAATTCCGCCAACGCAGGTACACAAACCGATCTCTACAGCCTGGGTGTGGTGCTTTACGAGATGCTCACGGGCGATGTACCCTATAACGAAGGCTCTGCCATGGAAATCGCCATGTCGCACATGTCGGCCCAGCTCCCCGACCCCCTGGAACGTCGGCCTGACCTGCCTCCGGCATTCAAACCAGTCATCGAGCAGGCACTGGCAAAAGACCCGAAAGATCGCTTCCAGACAGGGAAAGACCTGAGCCGTGCCCTGGATGATGCCGTGTTGAAAGCACTCAAGCAGAAACCCACCCCCACCGATACCGTATCGCGCCCAGAAGTGCGCATTCAGGAACAGATCAAGCCATTATCTCCCCCACCAGAGAACGCGAACAGCGTCGTGCACACCGTCACGCCCGACGAACCGCCTACCCTGCCTCCGCCCGTCGCCAAAGGCCGAAAAATGGAGAAAGCTCAGCCACGTCGCTCCGGCGGCAGCGGATTACTGGCAGCTTTGATCGCACTGCTGCTCCTGGGCGTGAGCATGATCCTGTTCATCGTCGTCGTGCAGTCTCCCCCATCATCGAATGCGCCAGAAGTCGCAACGGGTTTCACAGCGGATTACACTCCCAACGCCCCCGCTACAGAGGACACAACCAATACGGTACTGGTAGGCGAAATTGAGAGCTATGATCAGGAAACAACTTTCATCGCCTACGGACTGACGATCACAATCGCAGACGATGAGCTGGGACAATGGGATCTCGAAGAAGCCGAAAGCGGAGCCAGCTTCGAAATTAGCGGCTATGCGCAGGAAGACGGCAGCGGCATCACTTTCTACGAAGTAGAGACGTTCACCATCAACAACAGAAGCATCTTACCCAGAGGGTGAGAATCCGAAGCCAACGGGAGGACACAAAAGCCCTCTCTCCACTCAGTAGATGCACCGGGTTGTCTCTCGCGACGGGGTTACATTGGCTCCAACGCCAGTGTTCTCCCGTCGGATAATCGCAGCACCCCGCCAAGTTCAAGGCCAAGGGAGATCAGCGGATCATCGAGCAGCGTCGCCAGTTCAATATCCAGGGCATGCTGGGCGGAAATCGCCTCATAATACGCCCGCCCCTCACGATGCAAGCGTGCATTATGCAATAGACGACCCGCAAAACGCGCTCTCTCACGCTGGAATCGTCGTCTACGCCGCTGACTCGGCTTGTACTGACCGTCATCCGGCACAAGAATCGCCTCAGCCTGAGCAAAATCCGTGACGGTGAGACACCAACCCTCAGACTCACGCACAACGAATCCCAGGCGGGAAAGCTTGCGCAGGGCGTAATTCGCCTGATTCACGCTAATATCCAGAGCTTCCGCAAGTGCAGACGGCATCCAGCACCCCCCGAAAAGCGCCAAATAGCTAAAAACGTAGAGCACGGAGCGCCCCATCGCCCCACGCTCTGCCAATTCGGAATTGAAAACAGACACACTATATCTTAACCAGTGGGGGGCAAGGGCTAGTGTATCCATTTGCAACTGTGTTTCTTTGAGGATGCGTTCGTTGAACTTCCAGAGCGATGCATTGCTGCTTTGATCGCTGCCGCAGTGGAAGATGATTTCTTTATTCCGGAGGCTTTTCAGGCGGCGTTGCACAGTCCCCGATCCCATGTGCGCCAATTCTGCCAGCTCACGGATGCTTCCGCGAAAAACCCCATTTTCGTTGCTGCTGACTCTCGCTCGTTCGATCAATGCCAGCATCAGGACTCGCTCACTGCTTCCGACACGCCCTTCCCAGCGATGGTTGGTCACCCAGAGCAACATCGTCCACCAGGAGCTATTCTCATCAGATTCTGAGTTCTCTTGAGGACGGCTGGGGCTTCGCTGCTGGCTGTAGGCGCTGGCAATGGTAGCCCGCGCTTCTCGCTCTGGCAGGCCGCTACTGGTCGCAATCGGCAGCACATGTTTGAGTGTCTCGGACTGTGTGTATCCATTCCCTGCCAGGTCGCAAGCTGCCGCGAACAGGCGGTTATTGCGTGATCCTTCTGGCAACGTGTGTCCGGTGTTCAGGTAGTCCTGTGTTCTACGCGATAGTTTTGTACGCTTCGGACGGGGTTGTTTCCATTGTCCTGGTGTGTACATGCCGGATGCGGTCACGGTGAGAGGCACCCAACTCCCACCGTTGTCGCGCAGCCAATCGATCTGACTGGAGTGTATGCTGGGAATTTCCTGCCCTTCGCGGTGCAGCCATTCGTAGAGTGCACCGGAAGGATGTACCGAGGGAGGACCCAGCACGTAGCCCCCCTGCCCTTTGATTTCGGCGTCAGGCAAGATGCCCGAAGATACGTTATGGACTTCCCCATCTTTGGCACGCAGGTAAATGTGGCCGCCACGCGCTGTGCGCACAACCCACAGCGGAATCCGACGCTGGCGTAGCTGTTCCATGTGGTATTGCAGCGCGTCCTGTGTTTCGCAGTCAATGACGAAGAGATTACGGCTTGTGCGTCCACACATGATGGCCAGATTGCTGCTGCCCACGAAGAGAGTCTTCAGCCCATAGCGGCGGTCATCTCGTTCCAGGCGCGTGAATTGCAAGGACTTCCAGGGCAACCCACCCTTCTTGCCGATGGGCTGCGGGAAAACGTTGAGGCCCATGTCATAGAGTTCGAATGCTGTGCGCTGAATGTGCGACAGCCCGGATGGTGTCGGTGTGCTCACATTTTCGGGAATGTGACCAATCGTGGATGCAAACCCACTCCCGACTTGTACATTTAGGCGGTTATGAGGTATACTAAGCATGAAAAAGTTGTGCGTTGCACAACTTATATATGTCGAATGTGACGCTGAAAGAGTTGAGCCTCCGAAGCAACATTCGTCTCACAGGGACTTGTCCGGGAATCATATCGGGGTGCTTTCCGGACATTTCTCTTTAATGAGATCGCTACACAGCTACGGCTGCGAGTCACATCCGAGCCTAAGTTGTGTTACAGCACCTCCTACCTACGTGAACAAAATCTGATGCCCCTTACCAGACATCATCTTTAATAAGAATACCACATTAACGTCAGTCACAGCAAGCAGAGTCCTGCCTTTTCTGACTCAATCTGACTCCTCCTGACTCATTCTACCCTGTACACGCCGAATCCAGATTTTCATAGAGAGCACCACCCTGCACAGGCATGATCCTGCGTACGTTCAGATCGCGCCCCCAATTTTCGTATTCGCCATCGGTCATGATGAGATACTGCGCGTTGAATTCTTCTGGCGTGCTGTAGCGTCCAGCCTCGTCCCAATCATGGTACCAGGACAAACCCATCCCCGGGTCGATTGCCAGCAGCAGGCCCGCTTCCCCTTGCGCGGGCGTGACGTAGAAAATCGCGGTGATGACGGTGTTGCACCAGGGGGATTCCGCGTCTGGATCGAAAACCAGCACATCGTCGAATTCTTCTTGCCAGTGCTGGTACTGTTCCTGTACGATGCCGTTGAAATTCGGCGCTTTCTGCCGGAAGATGTCGAACTCGGCAGGCAGCAACAGCACCATGGATGCAATCATGGGCGCTAATAGAAGCCGTCGCCGGATGGCCGCCAACAGCACCAACGAGAAGAACAGGTGGGGTGCCATTACGCGGTAATCATGCCCGCCGAGGGTTTCGTGCAGCAAAATGGTCGTGCCGTAGAAGGCGATCAGGTTGAAGAGATGCAACGCCACTTCCCAGAACCAGGTTGAGTCTGCCAGCAGCTTCGGTTCTCCCCTACTGCGTCGCCACTGCCAGATACCCCAGACCAGCACCAGAACGATCAATAACAGGATCTGCAAGCGCTGCCCGATGATGGTCGGATGTCCTTCCGTCATCCAGATGAAGCTCTGCTGGATGTAGTCCAGGTAGCTGAGGAATTTCTCGAAGAGACTCCCCTCCCCCAGGATGATGCGTGTCCGGAAGTGCGGGAAGGGCGCGGCACTGATATAGAAGGCTGCTGCGGAGAGCAGCGTCAGCGGTACAGAGACCAGCAGTGCACGCAGGATTGTCCAGAGGTTGCGCTTCTCCGCTGCGAGTACGTAGGCCGGGAAGAGCAGCATCGTCCAGGTGGGACGCAGTAACCCCGCCACCATTGCGAAGACCGTGAGCGCAACCAGGAAGCCGAGCGAGACTTTACGCCGCAATAGATGGTAGAAAGCACCCGCCAGCAGCAGCGCAATCGCCAGATTCGGCAGTTGCAGCAGGCTGCTCGGTAAGTAATTCAGCAGCGGGATGAAGGTTGCCAGCACTGCGCCGAACCACAACAGCGGCTCCCACCTGGGGCGTGTCCCCGCGATGAAGATTGCGCTCGCCAGCATGAAGGTCACGATGTTGATCAATTGTATCGCGGCCAGCCCCCAGCCCGTGATCTGTCCAATCAACCCATAGTAGACGTAAATCCAGGCTCCCCAGGCGTAATAGTGGGAGAAATCCGCCAGTGGGATATTCTCGTTGAGCGTGTAGTACCCGCCCCCAAAGCCCGTTTTGGCGAAGGTCGCGGCCTGGTGCCAGTGATAAAGTTCGTCATTCCAGAATGGCGCGTGATCCAGCAGCGTGGCATCGTGCATCACAACCAGCCAGAGGCTGACGACGATCACAGGCGCGGCGATCACCAGAAGAGATAGGGTGACGTAGAGGATAGTCCGTTGCATGGTTCCATCTTCGCGTGTTTGGCAGCAATCCAACGGGGTGACTCTACTGTGCGGTCTGTTGCCTGTCTATTCTGAAGTGGCTACAATCGAAGGCGCTCAAAAGGAGACAATTTCAATGTCGCACATTTTCATCAGTTACAGCCGTGAAGATCTGGCGTTTGCCCGCTATTTACGCGCCATGCTCTCTCAGGAAGGATTTGCCGTCTGGATGGATGAGCAGAACTTGCACGCGGGAACCAACTGGTGGAAAGAGATCGAACGCAATATTGATACTTGTGCGGCATTCGTCGTGGTGATGTCACCGACAGCAGACGAATCGATGTACGTTCATAACGAAATTCATCGAGCGTTGAACCAGAAAAAGCCACTCTTCCCGGTGCTGCTTTCTGGCGAACCATTTTCGTTGCTGGCCAACATCCAGGCTGCTGATATGCGGGCGGGGTTGAAAGCTCGCCTCTCCCCTTCCCTGGTGAAGGACTTACGTGCGGTTTGCGGCGTGGTCACAGAGCGAACAATCTGCTTTGAGATTGTCCAGGGCAACGCGCTCGAGTTGGCTTGTGATGCGCTCGTCATGAAGGTTTCCGTCGGCTCAGGTGGCGTAGAGTGGCAGGTTGCCAGGCGAGCCGCAGAGCATGGTGCGAACCTCGACGCTGCCTTACAACTGGAAGACCAGCCGGGAACCTATGAACTATCTCCAACAGGCAGCTTCATCCAGCCTGCTTATGGCCTTTTCATTCGCACGGTTTCGGTTTACCAATTTCGTTATCGGGAAACGCGCGAATTTGCAGAACTGGCGCTGAATATCCTGGCGCAGGAATTGCCCGAAGCGCGTCACATCGCCATGACGATTCACGGTATTTACACGCCGACGATGCTTGACGAAGGAGAGTCGCTGCTCGCACAGATTGGTGGTCTGGTCGATGCCCTACAGCGTGACAGTGCGCCTGATGGCCTGGAGCGGATAACCATTGTTGAGATCAGCGAAGACCGTGTGCAGCGCCTTCGCGCTCAAGTTGCACCTTTCTTCGAGGAAGTGCGGTATGCCCGGCCTGCTTCGGGCGAGGAATGGGGCTATGATCTGACGTTTTCGCGGCAGGTTGAGCAAGCTGCGCCGGATGCTGGAACCGAAGCCGTGAAGCCCTATGCGCTGGCCATCATGCCCGATGATGACGTGCTGGAAGATATTTACTACTATGGAATTCAGCGCCCTGTGCATTCGCAAGGATTGCTCTGTGAGCGCATCGCACTGAGTGAAGCACCAAAAGCTGAAGAGCACAACCTGCAAGCTACCCTCCAACGTGCCGGACAGGCGTCCTTGCTGGTTTGCTATCTCTCCGAGCCGTCCCCCCTGCTGTCGCTGCATATTGGTTATGCCTGGGGCAAAGGGGTTCCGGTGATCTTCGTCGGACGTGCAGAGCATGCGACGTTTTATGACGAAGCGGTGCTGACCTACGAGAAAATCTGGGAGCTAGAAGAACGACTCGGACAACAGCTTGCGAGCTTGGATGGATAAAGTCCCAGGGCGCAATAAAGCTGCACCCCGGAGATTCTTGCTCAGTCGTTTTTCCTGGCGACGGTGTGACCGCCGAACTGGTTGCGTGTGACGTTGACGAGCTTGTCTGTATAGCTGTCCGTTTCGCGGGAGTGGATGCGGCGCAGCAGCGATTCGGTGATGACCGGTGCGGCAACGTTGAGATCAATCGCTTCTTTCACTGTCCAGCGACCTTCCCCACTGTCCGTGATGTAAGGAGCGATGTCCTCAAATTCCTGATCTTGCGTGAAGGCTTCGTGCATCAAATCCAGCAACCAGGAACGCACCACACTGCCCACCTGCCAGATGCGCGAAACTTCCGCCATATCCAGATTGAATTCGGACTTTGCTTTGAGGATGGCAAAGCCTTCGGCATACGCCTGCATCATGCCGTATTCGATGCCATTGTGGATCATCTTCACGAAGTGCCCGGCACCGCTCGGCCCTACATAGCCCCAGCCTTTGTCGGCGGCGGGGGCCAGCGCTTCAAAAATCGGGCGCAGATGGTCGACGACCTGCTCATCACCGCCGACCATCATGCTGTAGCCTTCTTTCAGCCCCCATACGCCGCCGCTGGTACCGACATCCACCATCTGAATGCCCTTCTCGCGCAGTTCAGCGGCATGGCGCATCGTCTCCTGGTAATTGCTATTGCCGCCGTCGATGACGATGTCGCCTTCGTTGAGTAGGCCACCCAGCGTTGTGATGGTGAGGTCTGTCGGTTCCCCCGCTGGAACCATGACCCAGACAGCTTTGGGGCTGTCGGTCAATTTCGTGACCAGTTCGGCTGGACTGCTGGCACCGGTTGCGCCCTCGGCTTCAGCGACACCAATGGCCTCTGTGTTGAGGTCGGTTACAACCAGTTGATGCCCGTGTTCCAGCAGGCGTTTGGTCATGTTGGCGCCCATCTTGCCCAGGCCGATCATTCCGAGTTGCATGTGGTTGCTCCTTCTTGAGATTGTCAATCCACTGTGGGACGCTGTTGGTGAATGTTTGGGTTGCCGATCCAGGGAAATCGCCATCTGGCCTCCCTGGATGGTGGGAGCGTTCATGGCCGTTCATGCGCATTAAGAAATTGGCGCGCAAGAGCCGTGTCCTCCGCGTTCAATTGTGAAATTGCATGATCGACTCCTACGATGGAACAGGCGCTACACGGCGTCGATCATGCGCTGCAAGCCAGCCGTTTGATCGTTCAGATGGAAACGGATTACCTGCCGCTCTACATCCAGCAGCGCCTGCCGATCCCCCAATGCCTGTGCATTCTTCAGCGTGCCGAAGCTCATGACGCTGCTGGCTTCTCCGGCTTCGTCCGGAATGGGCACATCCTGCGCGATTTCCTGCGTGAACTGGATGAACAACCCCTTGCCTGCATCGCCTTTGTGTAGCTGCCCGGTACTGTGCAGGAAGCGCGGCCCGAACCCGACGGTAGTTGCTAGTCTGGTGCGATTGCGCAGTCGGGTCTGCAATTCGCGCAGTTGTGCCGCTGCTTCTTCCGTCGGATTGATGTAGGCGTGGATCGAGATGTAGGCCCCGTCTTGTGCCTGCTCCAGGAAGTTGTGCAGCGCGTCAGCGGGGGTGCTGGCCTGCACGTCGCCGATCACGGCGATGCCGTCATCTTCCAGGGCGATTTCCAGTTCGGGCAGCCTGCCCTTCTCTTCGAACGCGGCGATCATCTTTTTTGCCAGCACTTTGGCGGCCTCTACGTTGGGCTGGTCGAAGGGCTGGATGCCCAGACGCTGCCCCGCGACGGCGGTCGCCATTTCCCAGAGGAAGAACTGCGCCCCCAGGTCGTACTTGTCGTTGAGTTCCAGCGTCACAACCGGATGCCCTGCCGCTGCCAGCGCGTTGATCTGTGCATCATAGGTGCTGTCACCCGCCAGTTTCATGTAGGCGAAGAGACGGTCGTCGCCGTAGACATCCGGCGTGGCCAGGGCTTCGCCCACGACAGGCAGGATGCCCTGGCCGTTCTTCCCGGTGCTCTCGGCGATGAGCTGCTCCACCCAGTCGCCGAAGTGCTCAATCGCCGGGGAGAGCACCAGGGTGATCTTGTCGCGTCCGGCCCTGGCAAGCTCACCCATGATCACGCCCAGGCGTGCCCCGACGTTGTTCTCGCTGTCCGCGCTGCAATCATTAGCCATCTCCGAGGCGCGATTCAGCAGCGTTTGCAGCTCGAGTCCGATCAACCCCGCCGGAACCATGCCGAAATAGCTCAGCACGCTGTAACGTCCGCCGATGTTGGGATCGTTGAGGAAGGTTGCGCGGAAACGGTAACGTTCCGCCATCTCTTCCAGCTTGCTGCCCGGGTCGGTGATGGCGACGAAATGCTCCCCCGCCCTGCCGAAGTCGTCATCGTGCAGCGACAACTGTTTGTTGTAGAAGTACTTGAAGGCCGAGAGTGTCTCCGCTGTGCCGCCGGATTTGGTGGCGACAACGTAGAGCGTTTTCGCCGGATCAAGCGCCTGTTCATAGGCCAGCACTGCGCCCGGGTCGGTGCTGTCGAGCACCTGTAATCTGAGACCCTCTACATCGTCGCCGAAGGTGGTGGCGAAGACTTCCGGCGCGAGGCTGGAACCACCCATGCCCAGCAGCAGCACTTCAGTGATGCCCTCTTCCTGGAGGGCGTGCTTCAGGTGCTGGATGCGCCCTAATTTCTGGCTCATGGCGTCCATGATGTGCAGCCAGCCCAGGCGATTGCTGATCTCTGTCGGATCATCGTTCCAGACGGTGTGATCGTGCTCCCAGATGCGCTGCATGATGCGCTCGTCATTCAGGTGCTGGATTCCGGCTTCTACCGCTGCTTCGTATTGTCCCAGGCTTGTTTTCATTACTGCGCTTCCCCTGCGAACTGCTTGCGCTTCTCTTCCAGGCTGGCCATCATCGAGTTGAATGGCTTCTCGAACTTGTCTACGCCTTCATCCTGAAGTTCTTCGGTGCGCACACCGAGGTCGATGCCGATGTCGGCCAGTTTTTCCAGCGCGGCGATAGCGTCGTCCAGTCCTTCTTCGACGGTGGCTTGCACCGTGCCATGCTCCAGGAACGCGCTGAGCGTATCCGGCGGCGTGGTGTTGACCGTATGCGGGCCGATCAGCGAATCGACATAGAGCGTGTCGGGATATTCGGGGTTCTTGGTGCTGGTGGAAGCCCACAAGGGACGCTGAACCCGCGCGCCGTTATCCGCCAGCGACTGCCAGCGTGCGCTGCTGAAAATCTCCTTGAAGCGTTGGTAGACGACTTTGCTGTTGGCGATGGCGATCTTGCCCAGGAGCGACGTTTCGCCCTGTTCTTCGATCAGCGGATCAAGCTTGCTATCGACACGGCTGACGAAGAAGGATGCCACCGAGGCCACTTTGCTCAGATTGCCATTGGCGGCCTGCAACTTCTCCAGCCCGCTGATGTAGGCGTTGGCGACATCTTCGTAGTGCTTCATGGAGAACATCAGCGTTACGTTGATGTTGATGCCTTCGCCGATGAGGGTCTCAATGGCCGGGATGCCTTCGGGTGTGGCGGGAACTTTGATCATCACGTTGGGACGATCCACTGCGGCGAAGAGACGGCGTGCCTCGTCGATGGTACCGCGTGTATCGCGTGCCAGCGTCGGGCTGACTTCCAGGCTGACGAAGCCATCCGTGCCGTCGCTCTCGTTGTAGACCGGACGGAAGAGGTCGGCAGCGGCCTGAATATCGGCGATTGCCAGCGCTTCGTAGATTTCGCTGGTGGATTTACCCTCGGCGACCATTCGCTGAATGTCGTCGTCGTAATCGTCGCTGCCTGCGATCGCCTTCTCGAAAATGGCCGGGTTGGAGGTGACGCCGCGCACGCCGTCATCGATGGCCTGCTGCATGCCGCCATCTTCGATGTACTGGCGGCGAATATAGTCGATCCAGATGGATTGTCCGTGCTGGAGCAAGTCATGAATCTTCGTCATGGGTGATCTCCCCTTCCTTGGGTGTATTGGCCTTGCGAATGATGGCGCTGAGTGTACCGCGTTTTTGCCAGTCCCAAATGTGTTTTACATCAGGATTGATGTCTCTACTCCGTAGATGATCGCAACGGCATCAGGCTTACATGATGGCTGGCTGATAGAAGTGTAGGTATTGAGCCAGAGACGTACCGTTGGGCGCTGGATGCGCTGCAAGTTGTGCGCATCGTCACGATTTTGCAGAATCATTGCGAACTCTGAAGCTCTTTTACATCGCAATGAGACTCGCATTACAATCGCCGCTTATCGTGAGGGTGTCGAACAAACAACCACAAAGGACAAGACATGATGAACCGCCAACACACCCTCTTCACCCTCGCTGCCACGCTGGTCATGAGCTTGCTGGTGCTCGCCATGCCCGCCGCCGCCCAGGAAGACGGATTCAGCATCACCGTGACCGAAGCAGAGGTCAATGATGCACTCCGTTTCGAAAACCGCTACCTGGTTCGCTTCGGCCCTTCCAGCGTCGATTTGCAGCCTGGTCAGATGGTCGTCAGCGGAACGTATATCGCGGTCAACGCGGATGAAGACATCCCCTTCACCGTGACCCTGGCGCCGGCTATCGTTGACAGCGACGCCATGCCGGGGAATGGCAACGTGGTCTGGGATATCACGGCGATGACGATCAACGAGGAATCTGTGTCGCAAGAGACGATTGATCAGATCAGCCAGTGGGTTTCCCGGTCCATTCGCCGTATCATCCGGGAAAACGTTGTCGCTGGCGATGTCGAAGCCGTGACCGTTACGGATAATGACATCACCTACTTCTACTCCGGTGACAATCGCCCCTCCGGCAGCAGCCGCTGATCCTCCCCTCGCCAGCAATCTCTGTATCCAAAAGGGCGCGATCATGTCGCGCCCTTGCGGCTTGATGGCCTGTTGGCTTATTCCATTTCGTCGTCGCCCATCATGTCGCCGCTGCTGATCGTCACGCGGATCAGGGCAGCAACCGGGGGATATTCGAAGCCATCCATGACTTCGCTGATGGGCAGCACGACGCCCATTTCATCGTCTCCTGTGTCGGGGCCAGGCTGGCGCGGTGCCTGGTTCTCACCCACACCCGGTTCTTCGTTGACTTCCGTACCCGCGTCCCAGAGCAGGATGTAGCGCGTCACATCTCCATTGACAGGCGTGTCCATATCATCGAAGAGCGGGATGCCGTTTTCATCCGGCGCGAAGAAGAGGTCGTTGGACTGCACCAGCATGGTCGCGAAGTTCAGGTAATCGCCCGGAACGGCGGTCACGGTGAAGGTGTAGGCGCTGCCAGGGAGCGCGGGGCCGGGTTCTTCCGCCATATCCGGCGTGTTGAAGATGCCGCTGTTTTCGAAGAGGCCGATGCCTGCGATATTCTCGATGGTCACGGTGAATTCCGTGCCCTCCATCATGTCATCTTCCTGAGCGCTGACGCCGATGACCAGCAGCAGTGCCATCAGCCCGACCAAAATGAGCGTTGTCGCTTTGCGTTGCATGTTGCCTCACTCCTTGCAGGTTGGTTTGTGCGAATACGTTGCAGTGTGCCGACACATGCAACACTCTGAGTGACCACAATTACGGCTTTGTGAACAATTTCGGCTTTGTGAACAATTTCGGACGAATGGCTTACAGGAGTCGGAAGCACTTGTAAGGAGTGCGGGCACCCCCAATTACCGGGGGATTGTCGTCTTCTCGTGCAGCATTCATCGAGGGTGCAAGGTTTCTATGTTTCAATGAAAGATGGTGGGCTGGTACAGGGTGTGCGCCCTCTAACCGACAAATGACGATTGACCCCGGTGAAAAATCTATGCAGATGACGAAGCAGCAGACCAGGAATGCCACAATCAACCGCCTGATACACACCATCCAGAGCGCGGTCATCATCGAAGAAACCAAGCTGGAATTGATCCTTGCGGCGCTGCTGGCGCGTGGTCATGTGCTGCTGGAAGACATTCCCGGCATCGGTAAGACGATGGTCGCACGCACGATTGCCAAATCCATGCACGCCAGTTTCAAGCGGGTGCAGTGTACGCCCGATTTGCTGCCGGGCGACATCACGGGCAGCGCGATCTATAACCAGCGCGAGCAGACGTTTGAGTTCATCGAAGGCCCGCTCTTCGCCAATCTGGTGCTGGTGGATGAGATCAACCGCGCTTCCCCGCGCACGCAATCCAGCTTGCTGGAAGCGATGGCCGAGGACCAGGTGACGACGGACGGCGTGACGCGCGACCTGCCCCGCCCCTTCTTCCTGATCGCCACGCAGAACCCGGTGGAGATGGCGGGGACATTTCCCCTGCCCGAAGCCCAGCTTGATCGCTTTCTGGTCATGCTCAATCTGGGCTATCCCGAATACGAAGACGAAGTGACCATCCTGGAACGCGAAGAACATGCCAATCCGCTGGAAGCCGTGCAGCCCGTGCTGACGATGGAGGACATCCTCGCGTTGCAGCATCAGGCGCGCGAGGTCGCAATTGTGCGACCCTTGAAGGAATACATCGTGCAGATTAATCAGGCGACGCGCACACATGGTGATGTCGTGCTGGGGATCAGTCCGCGCGGTGGTGTGGCCTTGCAGCGCTGTGCGCAGGCCCTGGCGTTGATTCGTGGACGCGATTTTGTGACGCCTGATGACATCAAGGCAGCGGTCTATGCCGTCGGCGGACATCGTATCCTGGCGCGGGATCGCAAGCCAGAAACTGCCCGCGCGGTGTTGGACGAGGCGCTGTCGCAGGTGCGTGTTCCGGTAGAATAAAGGATGAACCACAAAGTCACAGAGGACACAAAGAAAATGCGAAAAATCTCTGTGATCTCTGAAGCTCTGTGGTGAGTAATTGTTAGGCAAACAGATGCCAACTCCTCGTACATACACCTTTCTCATCGCGGCGTTTATCTTCTACAGCTTTGCCAATCAGACGCAGGTGGGCTGGCTGTATGTAATTACCGCGCTGATGGTCGGCGTGGTGCTGGCTGGATACGTCCTCAATCGGCGGGCGCTGCGCGGGATTGCTGCTGAGCGAAGGCTGCATCATGAGGATGATTCCGACCTGCACGAAGGCGACGAAATCCGCATCACGCTGGAGATTCACAACGGGCACACCTTGCCCGCCGCTCATCTGGAAATCACGGAAGCCTGTCCCCTCGCTGACCCACAGAGCGAAGCCGCCGAGAGCCGTATGTTCGTCCCGTTGCTGCCGGAGCGTGTTTCGTTCAGCTATGAGACGACAGTTTACCGCCGGGGGCTGCATCGGTTCCCGCCACTGAAGCTGGCCTCTCGTGCGCCGTTCGGCTTCTTTCGCCGAGAGCACGACTACCCGTTGGAAAGCCCCACGCTGATCTACTCTGAACTGCGTAAGCTGACACACTTCGCCCTGCTGGATCGCCAGCCTGCCGCCGAATTGACCGTTCCCCGCGCCGGATTGGGCAGCGAGGTGATCGGCGTGCGCCCTTACCGCCCCGGCGATTCGCCCCGGCACATTCACTGGCGCAGTGTGGCGCGGCGCGGCGAATTGGTCAGCAAGGAATTCGCGGAAGAATCGCAGCCCGGCGTGACGCTGGTGCTGGATCGCTACCAGCCGCTGCGCCCGATTGTGGAGATGAAACACACGCCCTTCGAGATGGCCGTGAAATGCGCGACGAGCATGGCCGAATACGCGCTGCGGCAGGGCTATCCGCTCTATCTGACGGCGGATTCGGCAGAGATGGCGCTGCCGCAGGGGGCAATGGCCTGGGATGGGTTGATGCAGTACCTCGCCCGCGTGCAGCCGCGCACCCAGTCCAGGCTGGCGGATGTGCTCCATTACCAGCCGTTGCAGCAATTTGTGGCGGTGGCGCTCTGCTGGCCGGATGACGCCGCCCTGGAAGCGATTGTCGCGCTCAAGCAGCGTGGCTACCGCGTCTTCGTCGCATTGCCAGATGCGCCTACGTATGTGCTTGATCCGGCTCCCCCTGCCCAGAACTTCGCCGCTGCTCTTGCCAGCGCCGACATCGATGTACGGTTGATTCCACAGGATGCGGATTGGGCGGCAGTGTTGAGCGCCGCTGCTCCCGGATTGTCTGAAATTGTCGGAAGTTGAATCGAAGTTGAAAAAGCGTTGTTGCTGCAATGCAATAGTCGCCTGACAATGGGGATCAACCTGACTCGCGTTCAAGCTTTGCAATGATGAAGGAGTGTTTTCTATGCGCAGATTGTGGATTCTCGTGTTCGTCGCCCCGCTGCTGCTGAGCATCCTGCCGAGCCGCGCTCAGACTGATGAACTCAACCTGCCCACGATGGGCATGAACATCACCACCCCCTCATATTATGACTGGATGATTTACTTCAACGATGTGACCCGGCACGGCTCCGACTGGATCAGCCACAATCCGCAGGAACCTGCCGTCTGGGACGATGAGCGCCCGCTTCCGCTGACCGAAGACGGCTACCCCGCCTCGCTGGAACCGGATCAGGCGGCACGGCAGATCATCTTCCTGGAGTCTGACATTGCGCCGCGCGGTGATTACACGCTGACCTGGGAAGGTACGGGCGAGATTGGCCTGGTGGTTGACTTCGTGGAAGAAATCCGCTTTGACGCCAGCGCTGAGCGCCGCCAGGTCGTGACGGTTGCTCCGCCGGAAGACCTGCTGCACCTCTTCGTCGTGATTTACGAGACTGATCCCGCCGACCCGATTCGCGATGTGCACCTGTACCTGCCAGGGACAGACGAGAACAGCCCACGCTTCACATCCTGGTTCCTGGAGCGGATTGCGCCGTTCGGCGTCGTGCGCATGATGGATTGGAACTGGTCTAACTACCCCACCATCACCACCTGGGAAGAACGCCCGCGCGAGAGCTGGGCGAGCTGGGGCGCGGAACTGTCCGGCTTCATCGGCGTGCCGCATGAAGTGCAGATTGAACTGGCGAACACCCTGGGTGCTGACCTGTGGATTTCCGTGCCGCACACGGTGGACGCGGATTACTCGCGCAATCTGGCTGAATTGATCCGTGACACGCTGAATCCGGAACTGCGCGTCTGGGTGGAATTCAGCAATGAAGCCTGGAATCCCATTTTCCCGGTATTCGAGGCGCTGGTGGAAGAAGCCGAACGGGTCGCTGAGGCCGAAGGGGTGGAGGAGCACTACGTCTATCACCAGTACGGGCGTAGGGCTGGCGAAGTCATGGCGATCTTCGATACTGTTTTCGCCGAGTGGCCGGAGCGCATGATCGGCGTGCTGAGTGGGCAGGCTGGCTATGCCCCGCCGCTGCAATTCGCCGTTGATGAAGCCAGCGAACAAGGCACGCTGCAATATTTCGACGTGGTGGCGCTGGCGCCCTACTTCGGCGATACCTGGGAGACATCCGTCGGTTCGCTGAATGCACTGTCGCGGGAATTCTTCGCGGACGGGGAATACAGCGAGGAAGAATTCGCGACGATCTTCGACACGCTGCAAGCCGGCCTGGACGATCTCTTCAGCGGTGAAGGCGAATATGGAGAAGCGCTCTTCGCCAACCGCGAGATCGCCCGCAGCATCGGCCTGCCGATCGTGACCTATGAAGCCGGGCAGCATCTGGTGGCTGGTTATTTCGGCAACGACGCGCCGGACGGTGCCTTCTACGATGTGAACGCCCACCCGCGCATGTACGACATCTACATGCAGTACCTTGATGCCTGGGTCGAATACGGTGGCGAGACCATCGTTCTCTTCCATCTGGGTGGCTTCTGGAATGATTCGGAGACGTTCGGTCACTTGCTGCACGGGATGCAGCCCGTCGAAGAAGCGCACAAATACCGTGCCCTGCTCGACTGGCTGGCGGCGCAGTAACCGGACTGACTGGAACGTCGGGGTGATTCGCCGCTTGCTAGCGTACTGTTGACAAATCACCCCATCGCTGTTGCGATCTCTCAGATAGGCTGCGGTTGCTGAAGCGGCTGGCGTTGGCGGATGCGCATGGGCAAGCCGTCACGCGGGAAGAGTGTGATGCGCGGCTCCGGCGTGACCCCCTGACCCGGCTGTAGGTCGAACGTCCAGCGCTGGGCGAAGGTCGCCAGCAGCAACTGCGCTTCCATCATGGCGAAGCTGTTGCCGATGCAAACCCGGGCACCGCCGCCGAAGGGCAAATAAGCGTACTTGCGGTGTTCGCGCCCTTCGGCGAAGCGTTCCGGCTGGAAGGCGTTTGGCTCGTCCCACCAGCGCGAATCGCGGTGCAGGTGATAGAACGAGAGGGCGATGGATGTCCCCTTCGGCACGTGGAAACCTGTGATCTCCACATCTTCCACTGCGAGGCGTCCCACGCTCCAGGCCGGGGGATAGAGGCGCATCGACTCCTTGATGACCATTTCGGTATACGGCAGATTTGGCAGATCGCCGAGAGTCGGCGTGCGCCCTGCCAGCACTGCATCGAGTTCTGCGTGTAATTGAGCCGTTGCCTGTGGATTCTGCGCCAGCAGCATCCATGTCCAGTTGAGCGCGTTGGCGGTTGTCTCGTGCCCGGCCAGGAAGAGGGTCACGGCTTCATCGCGCACCTGCTTATCGCTCATGCGCCCCCCTTCATCATCTTCGGCCAGCAGCAGCGTGGAGAGCAAATCGCCGCGGTCTTCCTCGGTTTTGCGGCGCTCTTCGATCACCCCGTAGACAATCTCATCCAGGGTGGCTTTCGCTTTGCGTGCTTTCAATTCCATCGGCGTGGGAATCCAGGTCGGGAGCGGTGAGCGTTGCCAGACGCCCTCGTTGACAATATCCATCGCTTCGCTGATGCGGCGGGCTTCATCGCGCACATCAGTATTGAAGAGCGTTTTCGCCACGATCATCAACGTGGTTTCCATCATCTCATGGGCGACATCCACCACCATATCGTGCTGCCAGCGGCGCATCTGCTCTTCTGCGAAATACACCATCGTTTCGGCGTATTCGTTGATGCGCTGCGTGTGGAAGGCCGGAGCGACGAGCTTGCGCTGCTTGCGCCAGAATTCGCCATCGCTGGTGAGCAATCCGCTGCCGAGATAACGTGCCAGTCCGCGCCGTTCATCTGCGTAGTCGATATCTTTTTGCAGCTTGCGTGCTTTCGTCACCAGAACTTCATGCATAGCGTCGGGATGTACCATCAGGATCGTCGCCTGCCCCAGCATATCGACCAGGATGGCATCGCCGTAGGTCGCAATCCAATCGTCGATCAGCCCGAGCGGATCGCTGGTGAAGCGGTTGAAGAACTGCATCATCTTGAGCGGGTTGTAGATTGCTGCCGGCCCGGGCGGCTGCTTGTGGACATCGGTCATCGGTGCGAAATCCTCCATACTGCAATTCGTGGTTTTCTGAACAAGGTGTTGTATAATCCGAATCCTACGGAGAATACGCCGGGTGTCAACAAGCAGATACTGCGGCATGTAGTATACTGAACGAGTGTTGTATAATTCCTGGCTGCTGGTGCCAGATGTGCGGGTGGTGCGCTATGCCGCGCCCGTGAAACCAGATATTGCACGTTAGATATTGCACCCTGGGTATGGAGGGGTTTTCGATGACTGATCCGAAAAAACGCAAAGTAGATCGCCGTATTCAGCGCACGCGCCAACTGCTGCGCGATGCCCTGATGCAGCTCATCATCGAGACTGAGGACGCAGACGGCAAGAGTTACGACGCCATCACCATCCAGGATATTGCGGACAAGGCCAATGTCGCCCGCACCACCTTCTACCTGCATTACAAGGACAAGGACGAACTGCTCTTCGAGGGGATGCGCGAGATTTATGACGGACTCTGGTCGCAGGTGCACTGGGGACTGGATAGCCCGCTCGATTCGATTGATCGCATGGGGGATCCGACGGATTTCAAGCACGTGGCACAACACGCCGATTTCTACCGGGTGATGCTCAGCGAAAAAGGCAGCGCCTCCTTCTTGATGCGCGTGCGCCAGTACCTCGCGCAGATGATGCTGGAAAATGTACTCAAGCCCGTCGTCGCTGACCAGGGCTGGACACCCAATGTGTCGCTGGAGATGTATGCCTATCTGATGGCGGGATCGCTGATTGGCGTCATGAAATGGTGGCTGGACAGCGGCCTGGCGCTCTCGCCGGAAGAAGTCGCCCTGCAGATGGAGCAGGCCATTGTCTTCGGCATGCCCTGGGCACTGGGTATGCAATATGGGCAGTCAGCCAGTGAAGAATAGGCGATGGCTTGCTGAACAACCATTTGCGGGTGGTCTATCAGGCGGATTGCAGGTGACGCAGTTTGTCCGGGTTGCGGATCGCTTGAATGGACTGCACGCTGCCCTGCCCCAGCTCGAAGACGAAGACGGCTAGAATCTGCTGACTGTCCGCCCGCCGCACCATGACCCCCGGCGTTCCGTTGAACTCGCGCACGGACGCCGTGATCTCGATTCCCGCAGTCTGCATCTGGCGGCTGATCCCCAGGAAGAAGCGTGCCACGACCTCGCGACCACGCAGCGGACGGGTTGCCGCCGCGACCTTGCCACCACCATCGGATGTGAGCTGCACATCGTCTGCCAGGAAGGCCAGCAGCGCATCCATGTCTCCCGTCTGTGCGGCCTGCAAGAATCCCGCCACCAGCGGAGCCACCATCTGCGGTGACTCCTCCGGTATTGGACGGTTTGCGGTGAGGTGCTGCTTCGCGCGGCTGAACAGCTTGCGACAAGCGGCTTCACTGCGTTCCAGGATGGTCGCAATTTCGGCGTAGTCGTAGTCGAAGACTTCGCGCAGCAGGAAGACCGCCCGCTCCAGGGGCGATAGCTGCTCCATCAGCGCCAGGAATGCCAGCGAGATCGTTTCCGTGCGGCTCAGTCGCTTCTCCGGATTGTCTTCGCTGGCGGCGGCATCCGTCAGGATTGGCTCTGGCAGCCAGGGGCCGATGTATTGCTCCCGTTGCATCCGCGCGGATTTGAGCGTATCCAGGCAGAGGCGTGTGACCGTTGTGCGCAAGAAAGCTCCCGGATTGCGTACTTTTTCCTGATCAACCAGTTGGTAGCGCAGGTAGGCATCTTGCACGATGTCTTCGGCTTCCATCACGCTGCCGAGCATGTTATAGGCGATGGCGAACAGGCGCGGGCGGAATTCCTCAAATGCGTCCATAGTCGGTGAGTGCTTTCTCCGCAGATTGCATGACGGGTTGGGAAGCGTGTGCCTGCATTCCTCGCGGCCAGCGGAAGAATGCCATGCGGCGCTCTAGCTGCAATGACCACACCGTATAGCGCAGAATCAGGTTCTTGATGAACCCTCCCAGGCGTCCGGCGTAGAGAGTATCCATCGGCTGTCCATCGGCTTTCATGAGCATTGCCAGTCCGTACTGCTGGCCCAGGCTGATGCAAGTGATGGCGTAGCTGAAGGCGAAAGGCTGCGGTTCGCGGTTGTTCAGTTCTGCTGCCAGATTATCGGCGAGATGTGCCCCCATTGGCATTGCCACCGCACAGGTCATGCGCAGCCGCGGTAGCCCGCTCTCGGGGCTGAATGCCGCAGCATCCCCCACTCCATAGACGTTTGCATGCGAAAGCGAACGCATATTGCTGTCGATCCAGAGCTGCCCCAGGCCGTTCACTACCATCCCGCTGTTTTGCGCCAGCCTGGGAACGCCGAATCCCCCGGCCCAGACAACGGCATCGCTGGGGATCGTCTCGCCCTGGCTCAACTGTACACCTGATTCCGTAAGGGCCTGCACGGTTACACCTTCATGCAGCGTGATCCCCAGCGCCATATAGCGCTGGCGCAGAATCGTTTGCGCTGCCCTGGCATAGCCCTCCCCCAGGCGATTCGCCGTCATAACCTGGATGTGCAGTGCGGGGTATCGCTCGGCGATTTCGGTGGCGGCTTCGATTCCGGTCAATCCACCCCCGATGACGGTCACGGTTCCGCCCATTTCCGCGATCTGCGGCAGACGCTGCTGCAACTTCTGCGCAGCCTCCAGATCGAGCGTGTAGGCGTATGGGTCGATTCCGGGCACGGCGCTGCGATCCGTCGCACTTCCCGGCGCATAAACCAGGCGATCATAACGAAGCATTTGCTCACCCTGCTCCGTTTGTACCGTCAGGCTGTGGTCTTCGGCGTGGATCTGCTGCACCCACCCCTGCACGAAGTGCACCCCGGTTCCGCGCAGCATGCGCTCAATTGGACGGCGCTTCGGCGGGCGATTCGTTGCAAGCTGATGTAGGCGGATGCGCTCAACGAAAACGTCGCTGCCGTTGATGAGCGTGATTGTTGCGTTGTCGTGTTTGCGGATGGTGTGGCTCAGGCGCAGGGCGGTCATCATCCCCGCATACCCTGCCCCAATGATCACAATGTGCGGCTTCATTCGCTGCCTCTCTTTCGTCAATTAGTGTCCTACACCGTAGACGAATGAGAGGCGCGACCTGTGACAGCTTGGGGAGGTGCGAGGGCTGGAATAGGGATCCGGTTCAAAGCTCCCAGGCCCCTGGGTGAACACAGAGGTGGACTGCTCAGTTGCCCTTGCTGATCTCGTCGCGGATGAAGCGGATCGCATCGTCTGCGGAGGTGAACAGCTTCACATCCCCTTTGCCGTACTGCTCTTGCTCGGCGAGCGCCTGTGTGCCCATGCGTACGACATCGCTCGTGCCGACGAAGCAGGTTGTCACATCTGGATCGCCGGAGCCACCCGCTTTCTTGCGCTCGGTACCCATTGCGACGATCATCTCGCTGAACTCAATATCGACCTTGCTCACGTCAATGATGCGGTAAATGGGGCGGCGGAGTTCCTCCCGCAGCCGGGCGGCTTCCTCTGCGCTCTTCATGACATCGTTTTTGGGGTCGAACGGTTCTTGAATGTCGATCAAGATCGCGGGTAAATCCTGGAGGCGATGAATGGTTGCGGGCATCTTGTTCTTCTCCCTGAGAGACGATCAACTTGGAAGTTGACGTAGAATCAATGTGAGTTAATTTGAATGTTACTGATTTATACTCAGGGGGTCCTCGAAGTAAAGTGAAGGATTGTTGCAGTAAAAAGAATAGGACAGTTTCCGGCGTTCTGTCCTGGTTGAACCATGACGAATGTTCCGGCTTCTTACATCTGGCTCAACATCGCGGGTCACTGCGCGTATAAAGCAGGTAGACCACAATGGAGGAGATCAGCCATGTCTTTCAAAGAACTTGCCAGGGACTTTCTCGACCAGAAGCGTATTGCCGTCGTCGGCGTGTCGCGCTCCGGCGCTGCCACTGGCAATGCGATCTACAAAGCTTTTCGGGATAAAGGCTACGATGTCGTCCCCGTGCATCCCGAAGCGGAGACCATCGAAGGTGACCCCTGCTACCCCAACTTGCAATCCATCCCCCAACCCGTTGATGGCGTCTTCATCGTCACCAGTCCGGACATCAGCGAACGAGTCGTGCATGATGCCGTGGAAGCGAGTGTTCCACGCGTGTGGATGCACTACAACGCCCTCTTCGGTGAACAGGGCAGCAGCGTATCCGAATCTGCGACGAAGTACGCGCGGGAACACGGCGTGACCGTGATCGACGGCGGCTGCCCGATGATGTTCTTCGAACCCTTCCACAAGTGCATGCGCTGGATCCTGGGTGCGATGGGACAACTGCCGACGGGACAGCCTGCTTGAGGCAGTACCGCAGTGCCGCTGCGAGTTCGCGCTATCTGTTCGATGGATGGCTGCGGTGGATGACTGCTGTGGAAGGGTGCGGCGTCAGAAGAACAGGATGCGGAAGAGAGCGGGTGCGCCCTTCCATTGAATTTCGGGTTTCACCATAAATTCTTGCTCCGGTCTGCGGAAGCGCTGCGCGATGTTGAAGAGGTACCCGTAAGCGGCGTAGTCGGAATACGGTGAGGTAAAACGGGCGTGCATCTCGTCATCGCTGATGACGTGGATTGCCCAGCCCTCATCTTCCGGGATACCCCGATGGATGGCGCGGTACATCTCAGGCAGTGCGTGCAGAGCGCTCTCCACATCGTGCACTTCGGGTGGGAATTCCAGCACATCCAACGTCCGGTAGCCGATGGCGATGATCGTCTCCCTACCTCTGGGCATTTTCTCCAGCTTCTTGTAGATGTCGACGAAGGTCTGCTGTGGGTACCAGGTTTGCGGGTCAATTTCCGTCAGCCCTGCGGCTTCCAGGAGGGGTTTGACGTTTTCGGCGCGGAGATTGTTGAGGAAGGCCAGCATCACCTGTCCGATTACGAGGGCTTCACGTTTCCCGGTCACGGATTTGTGGGTTAAATCAACTTCGGATGTCATATCCATGTGGATTGCCTCCACACTCATCTTTATTTGTCAGTATATGACAATTTCGATGAGCTTGCATCTGACTCCTGGATGACATCTCGCGCAGTGCTGTCCGTTGGTCAGGCTCGCTTCAGAATCACCTCCCCGATTTCCTGTCCGCGTGCGTGGGCGAATCCGGTATCCTCCCCCACAATGGTGAATCCGCACTTTTGCAGCACGCGGATGGACGCGGCGTTGTCTTTGGCGGCACGGGCGAACAGTGGGCGCGTGGAGATTTGCTCCAGGAACAGGCGCAGTGCTTGCGTCGCAACGCCCTTGCCCCAGAATGCCCTGCCAATCCAGTAACTCACGGACGGTTTGCCGAATTGATCGAATTGCAGGATATGTCCGGCGACCTCGTCACCATAGAGAATCGTCTGCTTGGTGATTCGGCTGTCGTCCAGGATTTTGCGCCAATGCGCCTCAAAGGCGGCACGGTCTTCAGGGTCTTCTGATGTGAAAGCGGCCATGTGGTTCGCGTCCGGGTCACATTGATGCACGAAAAAAACCGCCAGATCGTCTGACCGCACTGCTCGCAGCCGGACATTCGCCATCGTTCATCCTCTCGCTTTGTGCTTTGTGAAGTAGACCTGCCACGCGCCGCAGCCATCAATGAAGGGCTGCATCAGCGCCTGCTCCGCCTGAACCAGGTGCATCAGATCATGCCCGCCCCACTCATGCAGCAGATGGCTCAATGTGACGGTGCCGAGTTCTGCATGGGTCGCGCTGCGTTGCAGATCATCCGGCGCGATTTCATCCAGGAGGTGCAGGTTGCTGGTTCGTAGTGCTGCGAACTGCTGCGCCAGTTCCAGCGGGGAAGTGTCAGCGGAAAGCTGGCTACCCTCTTCATCCGGGAAGAAGGCCGGGAAATCTGCGCCTGCAAGGATAGCCTTCACGCGCTGCGGAAAGACGCTTTGATCCAGGTCGATCAGATGCAGCAGGCATTCCAGCGCCGACCATTCCCCCGGCGCAGGGCGGCGACGCAGCATGGCATCCGAGAAGGACTCGCTCAGCGAGAGCCAGCGCTGAGGTGTGGTCACCAGCACGGCGCGTAAGTCAGTGAGGATGTCGGACATGGGATTGACCCCTTTCGTGAATACTGATTTTGCAACATGGCTGAATTAATTCCATTCTAGCGCGGATCGCGTCTGCCAGTAGTCTTCCGGGGTTTCCAATAAGTCCATGACAGCCGCCTCCGCTTTTTCGTCCCAGTTCACATCGCAGGCGCGGACATTTGACTCGAGCTGCGCGACGGTTGCGGCTCCGCTGAGGACAATATCGACCCAGGGCTGCGCCAGGGCTGCCGACAAAGCCAGGGCGTCCACAGTTGTTTCCAGTCGCATGGCCTCCCGGCGCAAAATCGTCATCTGATCGGCGAAGGTGGCATCGTCATTTTTGGAGGTCAGGCGTCCGTTGGCGACGGCTTCCTTGATGATGACCCCCATCCCGGCCTCGTGTGCCTCTGCCAGTGCAGCCCCCGCTGAACGCTCCAGGATGTTCCAGGTGGCCTGTACGCTGTCGAAGAGCGGCGCACCATCGACCGTGATCGGAATCGCTTTGCGGATCACATCGCGCTGTGCTGCCCCGCTGACCGTCAGGCCGACCAGCAAACCTTCCCCTTTCAGCCGCACCAGCTCATTGAGAACTCCGGTATTGTCCAGCACGCCCGTTTCCAGTGTCGCGCTGTGGATCTGATAGAGGTTCAGGTAGCCTTCCAGGTATTCGCCCGTTTCGATCCACTGGCGCTGCAAGACTTCCAGCGAATGCTCTTTGACTTCATGCTTCTCGGCTTTGACCTGCCAATCCGCCGTGTAGGTATAACCCCACTTGGAGCCGACGACGACATCCAGCGCGGGATAGTGTCGCCCGCGCAGCCAACTGCCGAGGAATTGCTCTGCCCTGCCATAGGATCGCGCCGCATCGTAATAGCGGATGCCCGCATCATGCGCCGCATCCAGGACGGTGTGGGCGTGGCGTTCCATCTGCTGCACTTCGTAATTCTGGTTCAGGTCTTCGCTGTGGTGGAGGTTGATATAACCCGGACGCCCCAGGGCCGCCAATCCGATCCCCATGCGAGTCACGGTCAGGCCGCTGCGCCCGAAGGTTGTAGTCTGCATGTGTTGCTCCCAATCCTTATAGTTTGCGATAACTTGTCCACCGTATCACAGTCGTCTCAGATTTGCGTGAAAATGCGGAACGCCGCTACCGCGATATTACACGCGATAAGTGTTGTTAGACTTTGACATTGACGCGCATGTCTTCGTTGCACTACTCCCGATAAGTTTATCGCGATAAGTGTCGGCGAAGGTTTGGTAACGATAGATTCTGCAAACCTGCCTGCCCCACCACCTCCCCCACTGCCTGCTCCCGCTTTCCTGCTCTTGCAGCGCGATTCAGAAAATGCTATCATTATGTCAGTACCGTATTGATAATTTGTAATGAATCCGCTGGATTCCATGCTGAAAAAGCACATTTTTCGCGACATTGGGCTACAATGGGAATGACCATTCTGGTGACTATGCCGCAGGTGAAAGAGCGAGCCTCATGACCACAATCGCAGTGACCAATCGTAAGGGCGGAGTCGGCAAGACCACCCATGCCTTGCATCTGGCGACGGGGCTGGCATCCGCTGGATTCAACACCGCCCTGATCGATACCGACAGCCAGGGACACATCGCCGTATCTCTGGATGTGCCCCGCGCGGATGCCCTTTACGACGTGCTGGTGGAGAAGGCCGACCTGGATGACAAGATGCACCTGGTCGATCCGGGGCAGTATTCGCCGCCGCAGTATCCTTCTCGTGCCCATCTCTATGTCCTCCCCGCGTACAACAAAACCTATCGCATTCCGCATGAATTAGGGGAGTTCGGAACGTTCGCGTTCCTGAACATGGTTGATGAGATCAAACGCCGCTACCAGGTGCACTTCGTCATCATCGACACCAGCCCGACGCTCAAGGACTTCGACGGTTCGATCTATCTGGCGACGGATGCTTTCCTCTATGTCACCGAGGCGGAGAGTCTGGCACTGGATGGCCTGGATAACGCGATTGCGCAAATGATGGGCATCACGCAAGATCGCAAGACACATCTCAAGCGCGATACGACCATCCTCGGTATCCTGCCGAACAAAGTCCGCGCCAACACGGATGCGCACACTATCGGCATCGAGGAACTGGAGCGCAAATACGGTGACCTCGTCTGGGAACCCGTGACTCTGCGCACCGTCTGGACGGAAGCTTCCTTGACGCATCAGGTACTCTATACCTATGCACCTGCCCATCAGGCGACGCAGGAAGCGTGGCGTGTGGTTGAACGGACAGTGAAAGCGATTGAGCAATGGCAGACAGCAAGAAAGACAAACTGAGAAACAAGCTTAAATCAGGCGATAACGTCAATGCAGTGGGGCCGCCCCCTGGCATCAGCAATTCCAGCCTGTTGAGCAGTATGCTGGGCGAGAATGCGTCCCAGGTGCCGGATTCGGGCTTGCTGGAAGAGCATGAGAAGCTCAAAGAACAGACCGAAGCCCTGCAAGCGGAAGTCACCGCCCTGCATGAAACGGTGGAAAATGCCCTGGTGCCGGAGCCGCAGGAAGGCATTTTCTATTACAAGCGCTTCGCCATCACCAAAACGGGGCTGGCTTTTCCCGAAGATGGCGATGTCAGCGAGGATGAATGGCTGGACGTGGGCATGCAACTCAAGAAGCTGGATGAGTCGATCCAGTGGAATCTGGGGGACTTGTGCGAATTTGCTCGCCGCACCTGGGGCATGGATTACGAGGAACTGGCGCAAGTTCTGGATTATGAGAAGCAAACGCTGCGCACCTATATGTATGTCTCGCAGAATGTCGATCCGTTGATTCGGATCAACACGCTCTCGCATGCGCATCACCGCCTTGTCGCCAGTTTGCGCCGGGAAGACGGTTCGCCGGATACGGAAGCGCAGGCGGAATGGCTGCGTCGTGCTGCCGAAAACAACTGGAATCTGGCGCAGATGCGACGGCATTTGAAGGGCGACAGCGAAAAAGAAGCGCTCCCCACGCCGCTCGCCGACCCGACGAATCGCAAGGCCTTCAACCGCGTCTGGCGTTCGCTGGAAATGGGGAAACCCATTCAGCGTGAGGATATTGACCATCTGGAGCGCTGGTTGAACGAGGTTAAAAAGCGTGTCAGTTGATTGGCGGCGTTGATTCGAATCAACAGCGATCACAGACCCCCCTTGCTTATGCTCCCACTTTGTGAGGGAAAAGCGACTTCGCCCTCATGGCTGTGAGTGTCGCTGTGAGTGCCAATTGAAGGGGGCTTCTGCATATATTTCTCTGATTTTCTCCTACGATTCTTTGACGATTTGCCGAAATTTCTCTGACATTTCCTACCTACCATGCAGGGTGTAAGCAACAAAGCAGACGCTTGAGGAGGAGAGAAATGGCAAACCGTATTGTTCGTTGGAACCCCGTTCGGGAGATGGCTGCGATGCAGAGTGCCATGGATCGCATGTTTGACGAATTCGGGCGCGGAATCAACGGCTTTGATGGTACGACCACCAACTGGTTAGCGCTCGATGTCAACGAAAATGATGATGCCTATGTCGTTCAGGCGGATCTTCCTGGCGTGAATCCCGACGACATCAACATCACGCTGAACGACAACGTGCTGACAATCAGCGCCGAAACGCAGCGCGAGGAGACGCA
The DNA here is from genome assembly GCA_964549915.1 of uncultured Anaerolineaceae bacterium. Lineage (GTDB taxonomy): Bacteria > Chloroflexota > Anaerolineae > Aggregatilineales > Phototrophicaceae > JAUZRW01. Next base: position 38,232 of record CAZJWX010000010.1, read on the forward strand.
CGAAAACGAACGCCGCATCATCACGGAACGCAGCTATGGCAAGTACAGCCGCAGCCTGACCTTGCCCAACACCGTCGAATCGGACAAGGTGGAAGCCGATTACGAAAACGGCGTGCTGCGCCTGACTCTGCCCAAGTCCGAGAAGGCCAAACCGCGTCAAATCAGTGTCAAGAAGAGCTGAATCAACCCAACATCACACTCCGTAGATGGGCGCACTCCGGTGCGTCCTTTTTGTTTCCCATGTTTCACAGGTCATCCGGCGGGTAGCTGATCTTCTGGAATGCGGTTACACTGCCCTCATCAGCATCTGATTTCTCCTCAGGAAAGGGTATTCTCATGGACGATTTGGTAAAGATGATTGTGGATCGCATCGACGAATTGGACGATGAAGGCGCGCGCCGCGTGGTTGAAGTTGTCATGGAATTTCTCGCGGAGCGCCTGCCAGAACCCTTCGGCGACCAGGTGGAAGGGCTGCTGGATGGCAACGTGGATGTGCAGGATTTGCTCGGTGGCCTGGGTGGGTCGAGCGCCCTGGGTGGCCTCGGGGGAATGCTCGGTGGTCTCCTGGGTGGGGACGACGACAAGAAATGACAGTATTGGGGCGGGAAGACTCGCCCCATTTTTCCGTGCGATCCCTTGCCATCATTCGACGACGAAGGGCAGCGGTAGAATCAACGCATCATCGCCGTCTTCTAGCAGCACCCGTTCCCCATTCTCCGGGCGATACCACCCCACGCGAACGCGATACTCTCCCGGCGGTAAATCGGCAAAAACAGGATTCGTGGTGACGATTTCCCCCACATCCCAACTCGTCGTCGGTCGCGTCCAATCCGCCGGGATGCCGTCTGTCAGCGCCCGAATCTGACCCGCATCATCCACAATTTGCACGAAGAGGCGCAGGCTTTCGTTGATCAGGGCGCTCGTCTGCCAGTGCAGCGACAGGCCATTTTCGGCGAAATCGTAGCCCAACAGCGCGATACCGTTGTCCCATTCCTCGTCGGATTCGTGAGCGAAATCCGGGACTTCGTAGACTCGCTCCGGCGTCATGATGGTCATTTGCGCTGCGACAACCGCTTCGCCAAAGACTTCAATGACCAGATCATAGACCCCGGCGGCCAGATTGGCCGGGATAATCACCTGGGGATACCCGCGCCAGATATCGCCCCTCTGCCACAATTCGATGGGATAAAACGAAAGCGGCAGGTTGGATACGGCGGCATTTTCGCCGCCCTGCGTCTGCCAGATCAGCGGCACTTGCGCAGACGGCAGAAACCGTTCCATGCGCCAGAGCCAGGTGAACGCCAGCGAGTCGCCGACCTGCGCCGTCTCCGGCAGGCCATCCACCGCCAGCAGTTGCAGCGCCTCCCCCTCGATGAGCGGCTCCAGAGTGGTTGCTGGCTGTTTCCCGCGCAGGATTTCCAGGCCATCCACCGCCACCGCTGCCCCTACCGGGCTGCCATCAGCGCCCAGCACATTCAGCCGCGTGCCCGTTTCGGAGACGTACAATGCGGCTTCCAGGGTGTAGCGCCCCGGCGGCGTGAAGTCCGGAATTTGCAGCGTGATAACGTCTTCGACATACGCACCCGGAATCCAGTTACTCGTCGCCAATCCTCCAGGATAGAAGCGGTGGCTTTCGGCGACCACCTGCCCCCCTGGTTCGCGCAGGAGCAGCAGGCTGGAGAAATCGCGATCTACGGGAGCATCTGAGAGCGCCCAGAACAGCGAAATTTCGGCCTCAGCGCCCGATTTGACGTTTTCAGGGGTAGATACACCCAACAGGCGGATTCCGCCCTGGAAATCGGCGGAAAGCGCGATTTCGGCTCCGGCCTCGATCCCGGCGCTGAAGCGTTCGCTGCGCAGTGGGGTATTGGTGGTGTCGATCAGCAGCGTTTTCGTTGCGAAGAGACTGATCCCGATCAGGGCGACGGTCAATGTCAGACGCGGATCAGCAGTTGATTCCGGCTGCGTCGGCTGCGAATGACTCGCAACAGGCCAGCGCCAGACGACCAGCGCGAAGACGAGCAGCCCACCCAGGCTGGTGATTTCTGCGCTGCGCTGTAAGGGCGTGCGATCCAGCCAGAGATTCAGCGCCTGTTGATTCGAATCAACATCCAGGGCCACCAGCCCATCCGCCGGATACACATCAACGGGTGAGCCATCCAGGGTGGCTCGCCAGCCCGGAACATAGAGCCAGGCAAAGCGCAATGTTGTTGGTGCGCTGGCCTCGAATTGCAGTACCGCGCGGGTGCCCCCCCAATCAACGGACGAGACCTCGATGACCGCATTGGGTTGCAAGCGCCAGGGCGTGGGCGACTCGGTGAAGCGTTCGCGCAAGGCCAGCGGGTCGAGGTCGGGTGGTGTGCTGTGGGGCAGGTATTCGCTGTAGGAGGACAGCGCCAGTTCCCCCGTCTGACGTTCATAGTCCTGCGCGTCCAGCACCGAATCGGCTGAGATCGCCTCAGACGGCCTGTAGAGCCAGGGAACGCCACATAAGACGACAAAAATCAGCAAAACGCTGTAGGCCGCCAATTTTCGCGATTCTACGGTCATGCTGTGGACGATCTCCGCCGCCCCGATGCCCGCGAGCAGTGCCAGCGCCAGACTGCCCACGCCCAGCACCCGCCACGCGAACTGCGTGAAGCCGATCAGCGGCAGAGTCTGCCAGAGCCAGGCTGATGCCGGGAGCTGCATGATGAGCGTCAGCAGCACTGCGCCCAGGGCGAACCATTGCACGCCAGATGACCGCCTGCGGATCAGCGCCAGCAGCAGGCTCGCTGCGCCCAGGATGATCTGCGGCCAGCCGAAGCTGATCGGCGTGGGGGCTTGCAACTGTGTGGGATCCGCCGTCTGTGGCAGAGCCAGCACCTCGCCCAGGCTGCGCAGCGTCTGCGTCACATCGACGAACGCCAGCGTTTCGGTGATGGCCTCAATGCGCACGAAACCCGTCTCTGCCAACGCCGGAAGCCAGAAGAATGCCGTCAGCGCCAGGGCAAAGATCCCTGCCAGCAGCAGGCTCCCGAACGTTCGCCAGCCACGCGCCTGCATCACCAGCAGCAGACAGTAAGCCGCCAGCAGCAGCGTCCCATGCACGGTGACGATGTTGTGCAGCGGGATGAACAGGCTGTAGGTCAGCACCGCCAGGGCGAAAGCTGTGCGCCCGCCAGTTTGCGCCAGCCGGGTGAACGCCCACAGCCCCCAGGGCAGGATGGCCAGCGCCGCCACTTCGGTGATCGTGCCGCGCGTGACCGCGTTGTAGAGCAAATAGGGCGCGTAGACATAAGCCGCTGCTGTCGCGTAGCCGCCCCAGTCTCCCGCCCATATTTTGCCGAGCTTGTACGTGCCCCCCGCCGCGATCCACAAAAAGAACATCATCGTCACAGACCAGGCCGCTGCGTAGGGTAGCCCGACCCGGTGTAGCAGGACGATAGGATAGTAGCTCGTCGGAGGGAAGTAGTTGAACAAGGGGGCGCCGTAGCCATAGACCAGGGCAGACGCATAGCGCGGATAGAGCCAGCCGTCGTAGTGCAGCGAATGATCCAGCACGATTGCGCGGTACAGGTGCAGATTGCCGTCATCTGTGCGCGGTAGGTCACCGCTGAATCCGTCGAAGAAAGGCGTCAGCGCCGGGAGGCAGAGCAGCAGCAGCGCCAGCGCGACCCACAAGGGGCGCAAACGGTGTGAAATTATGTTGTTGAAGAGGCGAGTCGACACAGGTTGCCGCACCATCCGATTCAAGCCTTCAGAACGGCGGAAGTGTAGCACAGGTCAGCGCGGATTTTACTCGTATATTTGAATGAAAAGCTGGCGGTAATTGTCACGATTGACAAGTGTTCCAGTGAGAGGTTTTCCTTTCCAGTGTATTGACATGTAGCGCTGAACATCTCCATAGTTTGCTCCATATGAACATCAGCGGTTTATATAAAATCACACTGAGTACGGGTAGATGAACCTACTAATTCCTGCGTTGGTGGTAAAATGTTATACTCGCTGATTTGTTGAGTTGGGAGTTTGTTTTGTGCAAGTAAATGCGCTGAGGAAAAATATTATATATCACTGCTGAATTGATGACTTCGCAAAAGAGAAAGAATATTTTCGGATAATGGGGTCAGGTGGTTTGTGATTGCAGCAGTAACTTGTTAAATATCAAATGCAAAATATGCGAATCGACGCAGTATTACGAAGGTGAAAAATATGTTGTCAGGGTGAATTGAATGGTATACAAAAATCCAGTGTGCTGTATCGTCAGAGTCGAGAAAATGTGATACTTGAATGAATTTGTGATCTTGAATGTATAAAACAATCAATATGTTGCAAGATGTGGTTGCTTTCAGGTTGTGTATGTGATTTTAATATCTGTAAATGTTGGTATAGTAATGATATTTTCTCGTGTAAAAATGGAATAAATGAAGTGATATTTCTGAGCATTGCAGCGATACCTTGAATTGCTGAAAGCGATAATAGCCTGGGATGAAGAAAAATTGCATTGAGTGAAAAATTGTAAACGAAATACTGTTAAACTTTATGTAATGCAAGCAAAATCTTGTAAATTATAAAACATAGAAATATTGGTAGATAGTGTAGGTTTTGCTCACATGAAGAATGGCTTGCTGCGTTCGCCCTTTATGCGCGGACTTATCGGGTATAATCGGCGTAAGTCTTGTTTCGCGCCCTGCGTAGATTGCGGTATCATTCAGATACGTTCTTCGGAAAATATCTTGATTAAGGATCGAAACACATGGCGCAGCAAGCATTCACCGCGAGAATCATTGGTATTCCGCATATCCCCTCGATCACTCAGGTCAACGTCCGCTCTGGCCCCGGCACCAACTTCTTGCTGACCCGCAAAGTCGCCGTTGGCACGGGCAATCTCTCCGTACTCGATGTCGACATAGATGCCCAGGAACGCGGCTTGAATGGAAAGGTCTATCAGTGGTTCAAGCTGGATTTGTCCGGAGGGGAGGGGTGGATTCGCGATGATCTGATCACGGTGGCGGGAGATGGCAGCAGATTCGGTTATCCGGTCATCACGCAGCCCGTCGTCGCCTACAATTTACAGCGCTCGCGAGTCGCCGCACCCGTAGGTGAACGGGAGACTGCTGGCGCTGCTACCGAGGTCGTTCCTGCTGCGCCGACGGCTCCCGCATCGCAGCCAGCGTCAGCAGGGCAGCCAACGGGCGTGGTCTCTGCGCCGGGGAGTGGCCCCGGAATCGCGACGGCGATGGGCAAGGCGGGGGTCAACGCACGCTCTGGGCCAGGGACGAATCACGGCGTCGTGGTTCGCATGAACTTCCTGGATACGGGCGTGATTCAGGATTCTGCGCCGGGAGAAGATGGCCGCGACTTCCTCTGGGTCAAGCTGCTCTATCAAGGAAAGAACGTCTGGGTGCGTGAGGATTTCCTGCGCTACAGCGGCGGCTTTGGGCAATACAACGTGGCCTTCGAGGATCAATATCCCTCGCCCGCGCCGCAATCCTGGTGGATCCGTGATTTCGACATGGATGCCAGCCGCATTGGTGTCGTGCATCACGGCTGGGATCACGCCGGGGAGCGCGGCGCACCGATTCTGGCGGGGCCGCATGGCGGCGTCGTCTTCCAGGTGGCCTTCTGCCAGCTTTGCGGTGCCCAGGGCCTCAGTACGGTGGATAAGGGCTTCGCGCTGAGCGACAGCCGCGTACTGCGCAACCAGGGGTGGAACTTCGGCTACGGGCATTACATGATCGTGCGCTATGAGAATACCCTCCTGCCCGAATCGACTCGGCAGAAATTGCATGATGCGGGTTATCCCGGCGGGCACCTCTTCGTCATGTATGCCCACTTGCAGGATATGCTGGTGGAACAGGGGCAGCAGCTTCGCCCCAACCAGCAAATTGCCACGCTGGGCAACAGCGGCAATTCCTCCGGTGCGCACCTGCACCTGGAAGTCCGCGCCAGCGAAACGGCATCACCGATGCGCTGGGCGGCTCTCAAGCGAGGGCTGATGAACCCCTCCGTCCTCTTCCTGCGTTGATCCTGCGCCCGTGCTGGGGGGCGGGTAGCGCACCCTGCCCCCGGCACAGAACGACGATGCGCTGCTGCCTGCTCAACGATCCCCCTACCACGCCCGTTTCCGTGCCTATTGTGTCTATACTGAAGACGACCTCGGTGATGACGGTTGGCAGCCAGTTAGTCTCTCTACTTTTCGCCGATGCTCATCACGGAATGCCTTCACTACACACAACTCGTCCGCAAAATATAGGCCGATGGGTAGATGTCTGCACGGAAGGGCACTGTTACCCTGAAAGATGGCCTTGATCACAGAACATGGACGGGAAAAGCGAAATTTGAGCATGGAACAACTGAGTCGGCAGCAGGCCGGGAGCCAGTCCGTCGAAGACCTCTGCCAGCACTTCACGGTCGATGCCTCTCATGGGCTGAGCCGTGAAGACGCCCGCAAACGGCTGCAAGCGCACGGTCGCAACGTGCTACAGGAACAACAAACGCGCGGTACGCTCGATGTCTTCATCGAGCAATTTCGCGACATCATCATCTGGTTGTTGGTCGCAGCCGGGATAGCGGCGATTGCAATTGGCTCTCGTGTGGAAGGTCTCGCCGTTTTCGCGGTCGTGATCGTCAACGTGCTGGTGGGCTTCTTCACGGAATTGCGAGCCGTGCAGTCGATGCAAGCGCTGAAGCACCTCGGCGAGACGGAAGCGGCGGTGCGGCGGGATGGCAACGTGCGGATGATCCCGGCGAAGAAGCTGGTGCCGGGGGATGTGGTGATCCTGGAAGGGGGCAATGTCGTCGCGGCGGATGTACGTCTGATTGAGGCGAATCGCCTTCAGGCAGATGAGGCTGCACTCACGGGTGAATCACAGCAGGTGACCAAGCAGGTCGAAGCGATCGCCGATGAGGTTCCGCTGGCTGAGCAGAAGAATATGGCCTTCAAAGGAACAGCCATCACGCGCGGTTCGGGTGAGGGGGTCGTGGTTGCCACCGCCATGAATACCGAAATCGGGCACATCTCCGAGATGGTACAGGAGGCCGAAAGCGAAACCACCCCGCTGGAAGAGCGCCTGAGTGCCCTGGGGCAGCGTCTGATCTGGTTAACGCTCGGCATCGCTGTCCTGGTCATCGGGGCGGGGCTGTTGGCCGGGCGCGAACTTCAATTGATGGTCGAGACCGGGATTGCTCTGGCGATTGCCAGCGTGCCGGAAGGCCTGCCCATCACCGCGACGATTGCCCTCGCTCGGGGGATGCGGCGCATGGCGACGCGCAATGCGCTCGTCAGCCGCCTGGAAACCGTCGAAACGCTCGGCTCCACCAATATCATCTGCACCGACAAAACGGGCACCCTCACCGAAGGCCGCATGTCGGCGGAATACTTCGAGTTTGATGCGGCTCGTGTGGCTGTCGAGGGGGACGTTTTATCCCCGGAAGGTAGGTTCAAGCGGGACGGCGAACCGATTGACCCGCAGGAGATTGCAGCGCTGGATCGGGCGCTACAGGTGGGCGTATTGTGCGGCAATGCCTCGATCACGCATGAGGGCGGCGAAGTCGATGTGGTCGGCGAACCGCTGGAAGTCGCGCTGCAAGCAGCCGGCTTGAAGGCCGACTACGAACGTGATGCGCTGCTGGAAACGTATCCGGAAGAGCGCGAGGTGGCCTTCGACCCCGAAGTGATGATGATGGCGACCTATCACGCGCTGGACACGGGGTACTGGGTGGTCGTGAAGGGTGCGCCGGAGGCGGTGCTGGAAGTCAGCCAGCGCATCCAGCAGAACGACGACACACGCCCCCTCAGCCAGGAAGACCGGAAGACCTGGCAGCAGCGCAATGATGACGCGGCACAGGCGGGCTTGCGGGTGTTGGCTCTGGCGGAGAAGTCCGTTGCCAGCGTCGACGCAGCGCCCTACGAAGACCTGACCTTCCTGAGCATCGTCGGCTTGCTGGATCCGCCGCGTGAACAGGTGAAGGCGACGATTGAGAAATGCCGTCGTGCCGGGATTCGCCTGGTGATGGTCACCGGGGATCAGGAATTGACCGCTCGCAACATCGCGGAACAGCTCGGCATCGCCAGTGAAGGCCACAGCGAGGTCATCAGTGGATCGGAGTTCGATGAGGACGAAGAGATGACCCGGCGCATCGCGCAATCGAACATCCTCACCCGAGTCAGCCCGGCGCAGAAGCTGAAATTGATCGAGCTATACCAGGATCGAGGGGATGTCGTCGCCATGACGGGCGACGGGGTGAACGATGCCCCCGCCTTGAAAAAGGCCGATATTGGCGTGGCGATGGGCAGCGGAACGCAGGTCGCCAAGGACGCGGCGGATATGGTGCTGCAAGACGACAACCTGGATACTATTGTCCTGGCGATTCACCAGGGCCGGGTGATCTTCAATAATATTCGCACCTTCATGGTCTATCTCTTCTCGAGCAATGTGAGCACCATTTTTACCGTCGGCGTGGCGTCCGTGTTGAATGCGCCGCTGCCGCTGCTGCCGCTTCAGATTCTGTTCCTCAATGTCGTCGTCGATGTCTTCCCGGCGCTGGCGTTGGGCGTGGGCGAAGGTGCGGACGATGTGATGCAATACCCCCCACGTGATCCTGATACGAACATCCTGGAGCGCCGCCATTGGGTGCGGATTGGTGCGTATGCCACGCTGATTTCCGCCAGCGTGTTGGGAGCCTTCTTGCTGGCACATCGCTGGCTGGGGCTGAGCGGCGATGCCGCCGTGACCCTCTCCTTTTTGACGCTGATGTTGGCCAAGCTGTGGCACGTCTTCAACATGCGCAGTGCGTCCGAGTCTCTGTGGAATAACGTCATCACGCGCAACCGCTATCTGTGGGGTGCATTGGCTTTGAGCCTCGTGTTGATCCTACTGGCGGTGTTCTTCCCGCCGCTGGCGAACCTGCTGCGGATCGTGCCGCCGACGCCGATGGGTTGGGGCGTGGCGTTCGGCATGAGCTTGATTCCGCTGGTCGTCGTGCAGGTCTACAAGCTGCTCAGCAGGAGCCGCGAAGACTGATGTGCTGCTCGCGGCTTCCGGCGCTATTCCCTTTGCGATCCGCCCTCGATGGAGTCCAACACGGACTGGTAGAAGGCCCGGCGCTGCTCCCGTGCTGTTTCATCGGGTAGGTGTTCTTCGTGGAAGGCGATAATCGTCTTCTCGCCGCTGGGGATCACCCGCACCTGAATCGTGGAGGCGCGTTCCCGCCCCGGTGGCTGATAGGTAATGCGCAGGTGCGATCCCGGCTTGCAGACGCGCACTTCGCCCGTCGTGCCATCGGCGAGTTGGTAGGTCGCGCCCTTCTCGAAATCCAGCGCCGCCCCCTGGCCCAACCAGAGATCGGCTCCTTCTGGCGAAATGACCCACTTCCAGGCGGCGTCCGGGTGCATGGGCAGCGTGCGCCGTACCCCAATCTGCCAACCGACATCCTTCGTCTGCCCGGTCGGGCGTGTTGGCTGCTTCGTCATCGCTCACTCCCTGGAAACAAGTGTTCTATTCTCCGTCATCGTACGATATACTCGGCGAGTTGACAAATGGCCTGCGGATTCGCGCTGGCTGGTCTATAATCGTCACGTTGAATGAATTCGGGTATCGGAAGAAGGGTCTCGCATGGCGGCAGATTTACAGGGCGCGGTAGTCGTTGTCACCGGGGGTGCGGGCTTCATCGGCTCTGCACTGGTGCGTTTGCTCTTGGCAGCAGGTGCGACAGTGCGCGTAGTCGATAATCTGGTGAATGGCAAGCGCGAGAATCTGGCGGAAGTTGCCGACCAGGACGGCCTGACCCTCTACGAAGCTGATATTCGTGATGCCGACGCCATGCGCGACATCTTGCGCGGCAGCGACCTGGTCTACAACCTGGCCTGCCTGGGGGTGCGCCATTCCATTCACTCGCCTCATGAGAATCATGAAGTGAACGCGACGGCAACGTTGCAACTGCTGAGCGCTGCGCGTGAGTTGGGCGTCGGGCGCTTCATCTACGTCAGCACGTCCGAGGTCTACGGCACAGCGCGCACCGTCCCGATGAGCGAAGACCATCCCACCTTTCCGCACACGGTCTACGGCGGCTCCAAGCTGGCGGGCGAGAGCTATACTCGCGCCTTCCACGAGACCTATGAATACTCGACTGTCGTCGTGCGCCCCTTCAATGCCTATGGCCCCCGCAGCCATCATGAAGGGGACTCCGGCGAAGTCATCCCCAGGTTCATGCTGCGCTGCATGGTCGGCAAGCCGCTGGTGATCTTCGGCGATGGGACGCAGACGCGCGACTTCACCTACGTGGAAGATACTGCACGGGGCATCTTGCTGGCGGGCACGCATGATGACGCCATCGGGCGCACCTTGAACCTCGGCAGTGGTTACGAAATCGCCATCGCAGACCTGGCGGAGACGGTCAAGCGCGTCTGTGGCAGGCCGGAAGCCCGGGTGATCCATGAGAGTGCGCGCCCCGGGGATGTGCTGCGCCTCTATGCGGATAGTCGCATTGCCGGGGAGTTGCTGGGCTTCGAGCCGCAAGTATCCCTGGAAGAGGGATTGCAGCGTCTGAAAGCCTGGTATGAAGGCCAGCCTGCCACGCCGGAAGATCTCTTACGTGCGGAGAGCCTTCGCAATTGGGAAGCTTAATTGTTTTTCGTTCAAATTACGCTTACATTAACTGTGTCTGGCACTGTAAGGGGGTTTTCATGTCAGCCAATCACCCTCAAGACGAATTTGACCAGCAGACGATCTTCACGGATTTTGGAACGTCAGTGAGTCGGCTGGACTGGATGAAAACCATTGAAGACGTTCATGAGCGAGCCGCCGCGCAGGAAGGCATGGTGCATGTGATTCACGATTTTCGCAGTGTGAATTACCGCATGATGACGACCAGTTTGCGCCACGCAGTACAGATTGCAAAGAGCATTCCCTCGAACGTCGCCACCTACATCGTGCTCACGGAAAACCGTCTGATCGAATTTGTGGGAACCACTGTGAAGCGCCTGGTACCGACCGCCAGTCAGAAGATCCACTTCGCGCCCTCCCTGGATGTCGTGCGGGCGATCATCGAACGTTACGAGCAAAACAACGTGTGATCCGGCTATCCCTGGTAGCGCTGGCTGCCATATCCCCCCATAGGTCGCATAATCACAAATTTCTTAACGTTACAAATCGCAATCTCAATTCTAAAATAAGGTTACGATGATGAATTGAGAGAGTGACATAAGATGTCGATCACGACACGCTGGATAGATGAAGAACAGACCGTGCTGCTGATCTCGTATCGCGGTACGATCGCCGAGCAAGATTTCATTGAGACGATGAACCGCGTACACCAGCAGATTGCAGGGCGTACACAGCCCGTTCACATCGTCCATGACTACGGCAACAGCAATGCCGAGGAACTGCTCAACGCGCAGTCACACAGCGCCGGGAGCGGTGCCATCGCCTCATGAAAAAAGCAGAGCACGTTGGCTCTGCTTTCCGGCAAGGTTGCTTCGGTTTGAGGTTCCGGCTTCAATCCCCGGCGGCGGGCTGGGGCGTACTCACGCGCACATCGAGCAAGTCGCGCAGGAAGGCTTCGTTGTCTTCAATCGGCGGCAGCGGCTCGTGGTGCAGCGGCGTCAGGAAGGGTGTTTCCAGCACGCCTTCGCTGATGATGTCGTTGAAGAGTTTGGTCAGCCCGTTGTACTGCTGCACGATCACATTGAGGTAGTGATCCCCGTAGAGCTTCCAGAATTCCGCCGAGGCCAACAGCGCTTCCAGCCAGTGCACGAGCATCCCGGTCTTGTACTTGTATTCCGGCTGCGAGGCGTATTCCTTCACATCCAGCTCGTCCATCAGTGACTGCACCCGACCGAGCAAGCCCTCAATGTCAATTGCCAGCGGCACCTCAAGCTGCGCCCAGTAATCCGCGTAATTGAAGAAGTCCGGGCGGCGAATCTCGCCGGGACTCATGGCAATCTGGCGGCCCGGCTGCGGGTTGAAGAGCCGTTCGCGCAGGAAGGCCAGGCGCTCTTCCATATTTTCTCTGCGCTCGGCGTGCAGGTAGCGCGGCATGTGCTTGGCGGTCATCAACGTGTTGATGGTGTAGTGCCCGTCGAAGACCGGAAGCACGAAGGAGTCAATCGCGTCGCGCCCGATGATCGACTCTTTGAGGAAGCCTTTAGAGCCAGCCACCAGCAAATTTTGCGAGAGGACTTCGTTCGCCCGCAATAGATGGAAGGACTTCAGAATCGTCCCGTGAAATTGCAGGAAGCTACTGTCGCTGAGCGCAACCGCACGATGATAGAGGAAATCCAGGAAGGAGCCTTGCAGCACCAGGTTGTAGAGCTGGCGGAAGACGTTGCCGAAATTGATGGGGCGCTCTTTGAAGATGGTCTTGGTCGAAAGGTGGTCGATGGTTGCCGAGAGGGCGTTGCGCACCATCTGGTTGCCTACATAAGCGCATTGATATTTGCTGGGCATGGCCATGCGCTGCACGATGGAGAGGCCGTGTCCGCGTTTGCCGATCAAACGACCCGGGCCATCAATTTCAAATGTGGTCAGCACCATGTTGTTCAGGACGTGCGTTTCCAGGCGTTCCCAGTTCTTGGTGCTGCTGCGCGGAACCAGGAAGATCGACATCGAGCGCGGCCCGTCCTTCTCCGGGTCGATCTTGGCCAGCACCATGTGATAGTCGGCATGATAAGAATTGTTGATGAGCCACTTGCGCCCCTTCACGTGGAACTCGCGCTCATCGGGATCGTCCGACAGGGGCGTGGCCTGGGTGTTCATGCTCAAGAGGTCAGAGCCGACGTGCTCTTCCGTCCAGCCCAGGGTGAAGATGCCGTGCTTCAGTTCTTCGGCGATCTCGTATTCTTCAGCCGCCAGCAGCATCTCCCAGGCCAGTACGCTGGCTCCGGCAGCGATCATCAGGCTGGGGTGATCCTGGAACTCCTCCGTACCCACCTGGATGGCTTCCAGCATATTGTATTCGGGGAGCAGTTTGTCGTAAGTGGCCTTCAGCGTAGGGCGAATCGCCTCAAAATCAACGATATGCCCGAATTGCGGGTCTTGTTTGAATAGGTTCATGGGTTGTGTTTGCTTTCCCTTGGGCTACCAGTACACGTCATGTGATCCGCGCGATACTGGAATGTGGGTGTGTGGTGTTTGCAGCGAAGAAATGGATCGTACACTCCAGCATAACCAGTGAATCGCAGCGAAAGCTATATGAATTTTGTCACATTTCTGTCAGATTGCCAGACGTGGTTGTCACTTCGGGTGCTGTAACCCTCAGTTACCGACTTGGTTGCGCGGGTCGCCCCACACAGCAGCGCCTGCGCTCGCTTCTCAGCGTAACAGATGCAGCCAGCAATATTCGTATGGTTGCAGCGTGATGAAGCGCGGCAGCTTGGCATCCTCATCCGTGAGCAGATTGCGCGGCGTGCGCTCAATCGGCGCGTAGGCCAGCAGTTCGGAGCGCACGACCGTCTGCTCATCTTCGGAGAAATTCGCCAGCACCAGCACTTCGCCACCGCGAATATACCCCAGCACATGCTCGTTGCGCGTATTGAAGAACGTAGTCTGCGACTTGCCCAGGGCGGGCGTATGCTTGCGCACCTTGATCATCTGGCGCAACCCCTGGTACAGCCGCCCGACGATGGCCTCCGCGTCCGTGCGCTCCTCCCAGCGCTCCCAATCATAGGCCGGGCGATGCACCCAGCGGTTGTCTGCTGCCTTCTGTGGATCACTGCGATAGCTGTAATCGTTGAGAGTCGCGATTTCGTCCCCCAGGTAGAGCAGGGGTATACCGCCCGCGCTGATGATCACGCTATGGATCAACAACAGGCGCTTGAGGGCGAAGTCGATCAGGCGTGCATCCTGCATCTCGATAGCCTGTTCCAACCCCGCCAAGGATGCCGCCGTGCCGCAGATGCGCACATCCTGGTTGACCGGATTGTAGCCGAAGGGCAGCCCCACCGAAAACGAGCCTTCAAATTCGCCCAGGTAGAAGGCGTTCAGGAACTGGCGATGATCGTAGCCGTTGATCATGATCTCGCCCGCATCTTCATCGGCAAATGTCCAGCCGATGTCGTCGTGCACGCGCACATAATTGACCCAGGCCGTGTCTTCCGGGATGTTGAAGCGCCGGCTCATGGAATGCTGCAACAGCGATACCTTGCGCGTCGCCAGTGATTCCCACAACAGCGCCATCATGGTCGGATTGTAGGAAAGCTGCGCCTCGTGCCAGCCGATGTAACTGTTCACATCGCGCGGGTGCACAATCGCCTCGGATTTGAAGAGCATGGCGGGCGCGACGACCTGCACGATGGCATTGTATGCCTGGATGAGCATATGGGCTTCTGGTAGGTTCTCGCAGGTCGTGCCCATCTGCTTCCAGGTGAAGGCCACCGCATCCAGCCGCAGCACTTCCACCCCCTGGTTCGCCAGGAAGAGCAGTTCACCCAACATCGCATTGAAGACCTGTGGATTGCGGTAATTCAGATCCCACTGGAAGTTGTAGAACGTCGTCCAGACCCAGCGATCAATCTCTTCCATGTAGGTGAAGCTCCCCGGAGCTTGATCCGGGAAAATCTCGCGCAGGTGCTGCTCGTACTGGTCGGGCAGGGTGCGATCCGGGAACATGTAGTAATACTCCTGGAAGCCCTCTTCGCCTGCCAGCGCTCGCTGCGCCCAGATGTGTTCGTTGGAGGTGTGGTTGAAGACGAAATCCAGCGCCAGGCTGATCCCGGCATCGCGCAAATCTTCCGAAAGCTCGGAAAGTTGTTCCATCGTCCCCAGGTCAGGCCGCACTTCGCGGTAGCTGCTGACCGCGTAGCCGCCGTCGTTGTTCGTCTCCGGCACTTTGAAGAGCGGCATCAGATGCAGGTAGGTCAGCCCCAATTCCTGGAAATAGGGGACTTTCTCGCGAATGCCGGAAAGATCCCCCGCGAATAAATCCACATAGCAGACCCCGCCCAACATCTGCTCGGAGCGGAACCAGAGCGGTTCGGCTTCCCGGCGGCGATCCAGGGCTTTCAAATCGGCGGGGCGCTTGGCGAAGAAATAGGCAGTCGTCAGCAGGATTTGCTCAAGATGGTAGAAGAAATCGTACTGGTTGCCGTAGAGGTGCAGCAGCAGCCCGAATAACCGGGGGAATTCTCGCTGCATTCGCTCCCGGAAGTGGCGAATATCCAGCGATCCGCGCAGCATGGGTTCCAGGCGCGGCAGCAGGCGTTCCAGGGTGCGCATGGCCTCTCGCTGATTCCAGTCTTGATGCTCCATCCTCTTCTCCAATTTGTGAACCGGGTCACAACCTATTGTACCGCCGCAACCCACAATCCGTAAGTGAAGGCATCTGCCAGCCCGCCAGCGGTTCCGTGGCTGGGCGGCGCAGCCGCTGATCGTCGCACGGGTAACAAAGCCGTTTGCGGCTCCGCCGAAAATGCACCTCCGAAAACGCCTTCATTAACCTTTACAAACTTTCCTTTACGTTACCAAACCGCAACTTTCCTTACAATTGGGGCGGAAGTCATACGCAAATTCATCGCCGCGTGCGATTGCGCGTGCGATCTTATGGACACTGGCAACCATGAAGAAGGGGTGACACGCTCACGAGGGGAGCAACAGCGACCATGTTCCAACGCCTGACGAAGCTATTCCAATCCCGCCTCCAGACGCAGCTTCTGGTTCCGCTATTCTTGCTGGTGACGATTCCGATCCTTGTGCTCGGTTCGTTTCTCGCGTATCAACTATTCCTTTCGGAAACGGCCCGCGCTGACGAGCAGCAGCTCGCCGCCCTGGAAGAACAGGCTCTGCGCATCAGCGACTTTTTGCTGCTGGCGAATGAAGACATCGAATTCCTGCATTCACTCAACGAAACGCGCCAGGTCGCAGAAGCCATTCTGGTGAACAACCAGGACGCGATCAGCAATTTGCGCCTGGACTTGATCGGCAGCTTCACCACCCTGGCGGAAGCACGCGGCATCTACGACCAGATTCGCATCATCGACCGCAACGGCTTCGAGGTAGTGCGCGTCGATTACGACCCGGAAACGGAGACCGCCTTCGCCGTCGTTACAGATGACTTCAGAGGGGATCGTCCCTATTTTGTCGATTCGAGCGACAACGAACCCGGCGAATTGTACATCTCGCCGCTCGATCTCGCCCGTGAAGGACAGCCGCCGCAGATCGAAATCGTCGGTGAATTGGAGAACGGCGTCGCCACGCTGGATAACCTCGTCCCGGTGATTCGCTACGCCCTGCCCATCTACGCGACCAATCCGCAGACGGGGCTGAACGAATTCGCCGGTATCGTCATCACCAATGTGTACGCGGACACGCTGTTGGATGTCGTCACCTCCATCAGCAATGAAGCGGGCAACGCTTTCTTGCTCAATTCCGATGGTTATTACCTCGCCAATGCCGACCAGCCCGAACTGGCCTTTGCCTTCGAAGAGGGCATCAGCGTGCTGGGTAGGCCGGAAGGGGAGGAATACCGCGCCCAGGCACTGCTGCCGGAAGATGTGGTGGGCAGTCTGCTTAATGCCCCGATTGGCACAGCCGCCGAATTGAGCGCCACCATCGACGGCACAGCGTTCAACGTCTACTACGAAGGGATTTCCCCGCCCAACGCGCCGGAAGGCTACTACTGGATTCTCGTCGATACGCTCGACGCGGCAGTGGTCTCAGCGCCAATCAACCAGCGTTCACTGCTCACGGGTCTTGGCGTGTTGGGGGCAATTGTACTGACCATCGGTGTGATTGTCGCGCTCGCACGGCGCATCACCGTCCCGTTGGCCGACATGAGCGGGCGCGCAGCGCGCATCGCCCAGGGCGACTATGACGCCGCTGATGAGCTGACCTACAGCAATCGCGGGGACGAAATCGGCGACCTCAGCCGCGCCTTCGTGGACATGTCGCGGCAGGTGCGCGACGCGGTGTCCAACCTGGAAGCCCGCGTGGCATCGCGCACGGAAGACCTGCGCACATCTGCGGAAATCGCGTCCGCCGCGAACCAGATTCGCAATCTCGATGACCTCATCAGCCTCTCGGTGAACCTGCTGCGCGATCGTTTCGATTTCTACTACGCGCAGATTTACCTGATTGACGAAGCCAACCAATACGCTGTCCTGGCCGATGGCACGGGGTATGTGGGTCGTCTGCTCCTGGGGCGTAACCACAAACTGCCGCTGGATGGGCAGTCGCTGGTGGCGACGGCGATCCAGGAAGAGAAACTGATCGTCGTGCAGGACACGGATCGCGACGAACGCCACCTCGCCAACCCGCTGCTGCCTGATACCAAAGCGGAGCTTGTGGTACCGCTGCGCTCGCGCGAAGCGGTCATCGGCGTGCTGGATATTCAGCATAATGTGCCCGATGCCTTCAGCGACGATGCGCAGCAGCTCTTCCAGACGCTGGCGGATCAACTCGGTGTCACCTTCGAAAATGTGCGCCTGCTGACGGACGCGGAAGAACGTGCCCGCGACCTGAGCGCGGTGGCGCAGGTCGGTACGGAAGCTGCTTCGACGCTCGATGTGACGCAGCTTCTGCGCCGCGTCAGCCGCCTGACCCGCGATAACTTCGGCCTGTACCACGCGCATATCTACCTCAAGGACGATGATGCGCAGGCGATGGTGCTGGCTGGTGGCGCAGGCGAAGCGGGCTTGCTCATGATGGAAGCCGGGCATCGTATCCCCTTCAATGTCGATCGCAGTATCGTGATGCAGGCGGTGCATACAGAGCGCACGGTCAAGGTAGATGATGTGACCGACGCGCCTGACCACCTGCCCAACGAACTCCTGCCGAATACCCGCTCCGAAATGGCCGTGCCGATGATCGTCGGGAACACGCTCGTGGGTGTGCTCGACGTGCAGTCCGAACGCCCGGCCTTCTTCAACGAGGAAAACGCCCGCGTCTTCGGCACGCTGGCCTCTCAGATCGCCGTTGCGGTGCAGAACGCGCGTACCTTCCAGGCGGTGCAGGAATCGCAAAACCTGATGCAGGCGGTGCTCGATACGTCACCATCCTGGATTTTCGCCAAAGATCGCAACCACCGCTACATCTTCGTCAATGACTACTACGCCAGCGCCTTCGGCTACACTGCCGATCAGTTCATCGGGCGCACGGACGAGGACTTCTTCCCTGAACACATCGTCTTCGGCGATGAAGAGCAGGGTATTCGCGGTTTCCGCACGGATGACCAGCAGGTCTTGCGCACGGAAGAGGAAATCTACGTCCCGGTGGAACCCGCAGTGCTGGCGGATGGCACGCAAATCTACCTGGAAACGCGCAAACGTCCGCTGCTGAACGATGCGGGCGAAGTCATCGGCGTGCTCGGCATCGCGACAGACATCACCGAACGCTACCAGGCGGAAGAACAACGCCGTATTCAGTTGATCATCTCCTCGACGCTCAACCAGGCACAGGCAACCTCCGACGTGCTGGAAGCTGTGTTGGGTTTCGTCAGTTCCGTCAAAGCCGAAAGCGCTATCCTCTACACGGTGGAAAACAACGTCGGCGGACAGCCGGAGAACATCATTACCTCAGCGGTCTGGCATAACGAAATCGAAGACTTCCCAGAATGGGAAGGCCATGTACGCGCCTTGCAGGACTTCCCGGCAGCCCAACTCTGGCTGACGCAGGAAGACACCCTGATTGAAGATACGGCAGAGGCTGGCCTGACTGACCAGGTTCGAGCCTGGTACGACCGATTGGGCATGCGCTCCGTCGCCATTCTGCCGCTCTATGCACGCGGTCTGTGGCTGGGCTTCTACGTCTTCATGTGGGCACAGCCGCGCGAATTCAGCACCTTCGAGACCAACGCCTTCGCTTCCATCGTGCAGCAGGCCACCCCGGTGCTGGATACCTTGCGCACGCAGCAAATGGTGGAACGCCGCGCTGCCCAACTCGCGACAGTGGCGCAGGTGTCCGCAGAAGCGACCCGCGCTGTCGAATTGGAGAAGGTGCTGGACTCGGTCGTGAACCTCACCCGTGACAGCTTCGACCTGTACCACACCCACATCTACTTCACCAACTACGACGCCAAACTGATGGTTTTGGCTGCGGGTGCGGGCGAAATCGGGCGTATGATGGTCGCACGACAGCATGCTATCGACATGGATGCCCGCAGTATCGTGGCGGAGGCCGCCCGCAGTCGCCAGACGCAGATCGTCAACGATGTGACACGTGGACAGCTCTTCCTGCCGAACCCGCTACTCTCCGAGACGCGCTCGGAAATGGCCATCCCGCTGATGTCTGGCGGCGAAGTCCTCGGTGTGCTCGACGTGCAATCCAACCGCATCGGGCGCTTCGACGACGAAGATGCCCAGGTGTTCGAGACGTTGGCCTTCCAGTTGACTTCGGCCATCTTGAATGCCCGCCTCTTCGAAGAAACGCAGATGCGCCTGCGCGAGGTGACCGCCAGCGGCCAGATCGTCGAATTTGGTCGTTCCGCCGAGCAGCTCGATGCCATCATCGAGAATTCGCTGAGCGTCGTGCAGGAAGTGATGAAGCCGGATAACCTGGTGTTCTCTCGCTATGACTACGAGACGGATACCTGGCAGGGGCAGGTCGGTGTCGGCGAAGGCATGACCAGCACCCTGGCGAAGACCTTCGTTGACCCCAGCGCGAATTACCCGCACGGGATGGAAGCGCTGGAAACCCGCGAAGTGATCGCGGTGGATGATGTGACCGAATACCCGGATTTCCCGGTCGAGTACATCGAAATCCTCGGCCTGCGCTCCGTGATGGTCGCTCCGGTGGTCGTCAATGACCAGGCCATCGGTGTGTTCTTCCTGAACTACAATTCGCATGCACGGCGCTTCACCGAAGATGACCGCCGCTTCGTGCGCAACATCGCCTTGCAGCTTTCGCTGACGATTGAACGCCGCGACGCAGAAGCTGCCGTCCGCCGGCAATCCGCCCTGGTGGAAGCCAGCCAGGACTTCATCAGCATCGCATCGCTGGATGGGGTCATCGAGTATATTAACCCCGGTGGTCTGGAGCTTGCCGGGTACAATTCGCTGGAAGATGTCATCGGGCGTCCCATCGCCGACTTCCAGGGTCTGGATATCGACATGCTGTCGGAGCGCGCGATCCCGATCGCGATGCAAACGGGCTACTGGCGCGGCGAGACGCGCCTGCTGCGTGCCGATGGGCAGATCATCCCGGTGGATCAGACGATCTTCCCCATCACCGATGAGAACGGGGAAGCGCTCGCGATTGCGACCATTCAGACGGATATTTCCGAACGTAAAGCGGCAGAATCGCAGCGTGCCCTACAGCTTGAAATCGCCAACCGCCTGAACAATGCGCAGTCGCCGCAGGATGTCGGCAGCGCCATGTTACCGTACTTGCAGGCGCACAGCGCCTCTGCGGTCGCCGTCTTCTCATTCCAGGTAGATGACACCGGGATGCCCGAAGGGCTGACCTTGCTGCATTCCTGGAACATGGGCGGTGATATGCCACGGTTGCCCATTGGCTCCACCTATCCCATCTCGAACTTCCCGTCTGTCAATCTCTGGCTGGCGAATCCGTCCGAACCGACGATCTTCGCCAACGTCGCAGAAGATGAGCGTCTCGACGAAGCGTCGCGCCAGATGTACGCCCAGACGCAGACGGCAGCGGTCACCCATCTACCGCTCTTCACGCAGAACCGCTGGACGGGCATGATCCTCTTCAGTTGGGAAAGCCCGCAGACCTTCGACGACCGCAACCTGCAACTGCTGCAAGCGATCCAACGGCAGGCTGGCCCGGTGCTGGACGCGGTGCTGGCAGCAGAAGAAACGCGCATCGCGCGCGAAAACGCGGAAATGCTCGCACGCATCAACGCGGCACTTTCGCAGGCCGATGATGAACTCGACATCCTGGAAGCGATGGCGACCTTTGCCAGTGCCTCCAAACCGCAAAACATTCAATTGCTGTACTTCGACCTCGACCAGCAGGGCAACCCGGATACGGTGCGCATGGTCGGTAACTGGGAAGCAGACGGCTGGAACCCTGACCACCCCTTGATGAAGACCACCTTGAACTTCAACGACTTCCCGATTGCGTCGTTGTGGCTGCGTGATCCCTTCTCGTTGATCGTGATCGAAGATGTGGATGCGGACGAACGGCTCGACCCGCAGACGCGCGAGTTGATCAAGGGGATCGGCGCACAGTCAACCATTTCGCTGCCGCTCTTCGCAACCGGGCGCTGGCAGGGGGCACTCAGCATCACCTGGCGCGAGCCGCACTACGTGACGCAGCAGGAACGGGCGGTTTACGAAGAACTTGTCGGTTCCTTCGGCTCCGTTGTCGCCAGTCGCCGCGCCTTCCTGGCCACACAGGCCGCCAACGAAGAAGCCCAGCGCCGCGCTGCCGAGCTAGAAACGGTAGCCCGTGTGAGTGCCGCTGCGACGACTTTGCTCGACCAGGACGAACTGCTGCAATCCGTGGCAGACCTCACCCGCGAGAGCTTCAATCTGTATCACGCCCATATCTACCTGCTCGACCTGGAGCACGATCTGCTGGTGCTGGCAGCAGGTGCGGGGGACATCGGGCGCTTGATGCGTGCCAATAACCACTCTATCGACATGAATGCTGATAGTATCGTGGCTGCCTGCGCACGCACCAGAGAGCCGCAAGTCGTCAACAACATCACCTTCTCGTCAGACTTCCTGCCGAACCCGCTGCTGCCGGAGACGCGCTCGGAAATGGCGATCCCGCTGATCGTCGGTGACGAATTGATCGGCGTGCTCGATGTGCAGCACAACGAGGCGGATCGCTTCGATGATGAAGACATCCGCATTAAATCGACGCTGGCGGCGCAGGTTGCGGTGGCAGTGCGCAATGCCCAGGCCTTCGAACGCGAACGCCGCACGGTTGAACAGCTCAAGGAAGTTGATCGCCTGAAGCAAGAATTCCTGGCGAATATGAGCCATGAGCTGCGCACGCCGCTCAATTCGATCATTGGGTACAGCGAAGTGCTGCTGGATGGCGTAGACGGTGACCTGAGTGAGGATGCCGAAGAAGATGTCGAAGCCATCTACACCAGCGGCAAGCACCTGCTGAACATCATCAACGAAATCCTTGATCTCGCCAAGATTGACGCGGGACAGATGGAACTGCGCCGCACGGAAGTCAGCCTGGTCAGGTTGCTGGAAGAGATCGTCCACAGCAGCCAGATTCTCGTCAAAGAGAAGCCAGTGGAACTGCGTCTGGTGGAAGAGTCGCCCATTCCCGGCATCTGGGCTGATCCGCTGCGCATGAATCAGGTGATGCTCAACCTGCTCAGCAACGCCATCAAGTTCACAGAGCAGGGCAGCGTCAGCGTGCACTACGGCTTGCGCGACGCCAACACAGTGCATGTCGAAGTCCGGGATACGGGTGTAGGCATGTCGGATGAACAGCTTAGCGTGATCTTCGAGCGTTTCCGCCAGGTGGATGGCTCCACCACGCGCCGTGCAGGTGGCACAGGGCTGGGGCTGACGATCACGCGCCAGTTGGTCGAGATGCATGGGGGCGAAATCGGCGTGACCAGCAAGCTGGGCGAAGGCTCAACCTTCTGGTTCAACCTGCCGACATACGAAGCTTCCCAGAGCGAGAAGGCCGAGGCCAATGGCGCTTCGCAGCAGCAGCTTCCGGAGGTCGGCGACTGAGGCTGACTTCGCCTGTAGAGGGACTGGCAGCGGGTGACGCAAGGCACTCGCGCGAGCCAGGATTGAGAAATGGGGCAGGGGGCGTCCAGTGCGCTCCCACACCCCACCACGATATGGCTCTTTCACAAATGCATGCGGAGAAAACGAGCGCTTGTAGGATGCTGTTGGCGGCATCTGCCGGGGGTGGCCTACGAGCAGCAGTGACCCGCCAATGCGCCATCGCCGTACCAGACTGCCGCCGGGTTGCTGCTGCTACAGATGCCAATCGACGCGCTGAAGCACTATATCCTGTAACCCTCCATCCGTTCGACTCGTTCGACCAAACCGCTGCGCATTGTCGCAGCTTTGAACACGGAGTATAAATCGTGAGCCAGATCATCATCATCGAAGACAATCCGCAGAATGCCCGTATGGCGGAGAAATTGCTGCGCAAAGCCGGTCACGAAGTCATCATCGGCGAAGATGGCGAGCAGGGACTCGCCGCCGTCTTCGAGGGCGAACCCGACCTGGTACTGATTGACCTGGGCTTGCCCGACATTGATGGCCAGACGGTCGTCGCCTTGCTGCGCCAGCGCGCGACCCGCAGCGTTCCGTTGATCGCCTTCACGGCCTGGCCGCCAGAAAAAGCCATGGATATGGCGCGTGCCTACGGCTGTGATGGGGTCATCACCAAGCCCATCAATACGCGCTCCTTCGCGCGCCAGGTAGAGGAATTCATCGAGCAGCATAACGCGACAACCAGCCAATCCTGAGGGAGACCCTGCGTGCCCAGCTTTCCGCATATCGACGGCCTGAGTGAGGATTACCCGCACTACCCGGTAGCCACGAGTCACTACAGTTACCCGGAATTGGCGGAACTCTACAATCAGGCACGTACCGATTACATCGTCCCGATGCCGATGAACGCCCGCAAGATGCAAGAATATGTGGAGCACTACGACATTGACTTGAATCTGTCGGCGGTGGCCATCGACAAGGACGACGAAGAACCCAACGGAATCTGCATGCTGGGCGTGCGCGGGGACCGCACCTGGATCACGCGCCTGGGGGTCATTCCCGTGCGCCGTCGTCGCAAATCAGGCGAATTCCTGATGCGCGTCTTGCTGGAAGAATCGCGGCAGATCAACGCGCGTCTGGTGCAGTTGGAGGTCATCAAAGGCAACGAACCCGCCTACCGCCTCTTTCGCAAATTGGGCTTCGAAGAGACTCGTGAGTTGCTCGTCATCCGCCGCCCACCGGGGCCGCTGGATCCGCAGCTTGTGCCGGAGATGCTCGTCGAAGAATTGCAAGATGATGAAATTGCCACCTGCCTGCAAGCGCGGGAACCCGGCGCGGCCTGGACGGAAGAAACGCAGTCGCTGCACAATAAAGACAGTCTCAAGGGGCTGCACGTCGAATTGCCCGACGGGGAAGCGGGGTGGGTGGTCTTTCACTACACGCCCTTCCAGCTAGGGCACTTCGTTCTGGCTCCCGAAGCCAGCGATGAACTGCTCTACGCGCTCATCACCGCCGTTCATAATGCCTATCCCCTGCACGATACCAAGATCGAAAACCTCCCCGCCGATCACCCGACCTGGCCTCAGTTCCAGCGCTCCGGGTATATGGAAGCCTTCCGCCGCATCGAGATGTTTTTGTACTTCTAGGCGCTGGTTTTCAGATTCTGGCACTCAGCGGTGTCTTGCCGCCCTACGCGCCTAGCAGCCCCAGATGTTCGCGGATGCTGACAATCAGACGGTTCATGGCATTGTCGTAATCCTGCCGGGCATCGATGAACTGGTGGGTGATCAAGCGCAGCGGGATCGAGTCTTGCTCGGTGCCGCGCAGCAACAGCGGGAAGATGCGCGTCTGGTTGGCTTCGGCGAAGCCTAACTCGCGCCGCACCCATTCGGATTGTGCCGAATTCTCCGTCAGCAGCGCCACCAGGCAGCCCGCATTCTTGATCGTCTGTGCGACGGCCTCTTCCCAATCGTCAGCGGGTTCAATCAGTTCATCCGTCCACACGCGCAGTCCGGCATTGGCCAGTTTCTCGCAGACGGGCTTCAGCCAGCCCTGGTCGAGGTGGCTGTAGCTCACGAAGATGTCGAAAGTCTGCGGCGTGGGTGTCACCTGCACCAGCAGTTCGCGCCGCTTCATAATGGCTTCAATCGTCTCTACCAATTCCTGCCGCGCGAAGGGCTTCACGATGTAATCATCCGCACCCAGTACCATGCCCTGCCGCCGATCCGCGTTCGAATCCAGGGCGGTGAGGAAGATGAACGGCGTGAATGGCACGATTTTGGCCTGGGTGAGCTGTTGCAGCACCTGGAAGCCGTTCAGGTAGCGCATCATGATGTCGCACAGGATGATGTCCGGTTCATGCTCCGTCGCCAACCGCACGCCATCCGCGCCGTTGGACGCGCAGATGACCTCATAGTCGCGTGGTTCGAGGATGGCACGCACCAGCCGCTGCACATCCTGGTCGTCTTCGATCAATAACACATTCAGACTCATTACAAACCATCCGTTACTCAGGAGTACCGCCGAATAACCCGTCACCTAACTGTACCCCATCCGCCGCAAAAACAGAAAAAATCACCCCGGCTCATCACAGGGCCATCGCATCAAAAAAACCACAAAGCCACACAGAACACAAAGAAAACGCCCACACCCCGCTTGCGCAAGGGAAAAATGGGTATGGGGGGACGGAGGGGGGCAAAATGGGTGACTCACAGTACTTTGCCCCCAATTTCCCCGTTTCCACGCCCATCAAGTTTTAAGGCGATCCCCCTGCGGCTCATCATTCTTTCAGCCAATGCAAAGAGAAATCCGAAGCACGACTCATCCAATACCTTCTTCTGCTTCGTGCACTTTACAAGGTTTTTCTGAGGGAAAACCCATTTACTGAACGATTCGTGAAGGATTTCGGTATGAAGAAGTTGTTGTTCCCCCTTGTACTGGTAGCGTTGCTACTGGCTGTTCCGGTTTTCGCACAAGATATGGAAATGACCCCCTCCGTGACAGTCAGCGATCAGTTGTCGCTGGATGGCACGGTCACGGTCGATACGGTCGTCAGCGCAGGCCCCGGCTGGATCGTGATTCATGCAGATAACGGCGAAGGTGCTCCCGGCGCTGTCATCGGGCAGAGTCAGGTCAACGTCGGCACCAGCCAGAACGTTTCCGTTGACATCAACACAGAAGCCGCCACCGCCACGCTCTTCGCCATGTTGCACGAAGACACGGGCGAAGTCGGCGTTTATGAATTTGGTCAGGTAGAAGGCGCGGATGGTCCCGTCGCTGTGGATGGGCAGGTGGTGACGCCGTCCTTCACCGTCGAATTGGTGCATGCGTACGATCAGTTCGTCGCGGATGACGGCAGCATCAACGTCGCTAGCGTGACCACGCAGCAGAATGGCTGGATTGTTGTCCACGCCGATAACGGGGAAGGTGCTCCTGGCCCCGTGATTGGCTTTGCCCAGGTGACTTCCGGTCAGAATACCGATGTCGCTGTGGAATTGGACAGCGAAGGGCTGACCGATGTGGTCTTCCCCATGCTGCACGTGGACACGGGCGAAGCCGGTGCCTATGAATTCGGTCAGGTGGAAGGCGCGGATGGCCCCGTTGTGATTGATGGCACGGTCGCCGTGTTCCCCATTACCGTCGGCACCCCCGCGATGCGCGTCCCCGACCAGATCGTCATCGGCAGCGATGCTACGATGGACATGAACCCCAATCCCGCCCTGGTCGCCGAACAGGTGCTCAGCGATGGCCCTGGCTGGCTGGTTGTGCACGCTGATGGTGGTGGTCAGCCCGGCCCGGTAATCGGTTTCACCGCTGTTGAAGATGGCACCAACCTGGATGTCGTCGTGGAACTGGATGCTGAAGGCGTGACCCCGGTTCTGTATCCGATGCTGCATGTGGATACGGGCGAAGTCGGCACGTACGAATTCGGTCAGGTAGAAGGCGCGGATGGCCCGGTTGTCGTCAATGACGCTGTGCTGACCTTCCCGGTGGATGCTGCACCCAGCATTGACTACGAAGGCACGCTGGATGGCAACGTCCTCACCGTCGATAGCGCGGTCATTGATGTCGCTGGCTGGCTTGTCATCCACGCGGATAACGGCGAAGGTGCGCCAGGCCCTGTGCTGGGCTTTGCGCCGCTGGTTCCGGGCATGAACGAGAACATCGCCGTTGAACTGGACGAAGCGGGCATCACCGATACGCTCTTCCCCATGCTGCACTACGACACGGGCGAAGCTGGTGTCTACGAGTTCGGCCAGGTGGAAGGCGCGGACGGCCCGGTTGTCGTCAACGGCAACGTGGTTGCTGGCCCGCTGAACCCCATGAGCGCGATGGAGTGAACGATCGCGATTGGGCTGAGCGTTAATCGCGCCGACGATTGAGTTAATGATGATGAAGGGGATCCTGCGGGTTCCCCTTTGTCATCTATCATCCAGATGCACTTGCCCTGGCGTATAGCATTCCAGTTCACGACCACGAGAACCGCTGTGTCTCGTGTAGCAGGGCGCGGGGCGGGGGCAGGCAACAACCGTCGATCAACCTGCCGATTTGGTCATCGCCCTGGTGGATGAACCTGTTATACTGAACACGGGATCACAACCTGATGTCTCATCATGAGCGAATTTCCGATAACGACAATTTTGCAACGAATCCAGACGGGCGATGAAGAGGCGCTGCTGATGCTCCACGATCGCTACGTCAACATTGTCTATTCTGTGGCCTACCGCATCCTCAACAACGGGCAAGATGCGGAAGAGGTGGTGCAGGATGTCTTCCTGCGTGTCTGGGAGCGATCTGCCAGTTACGACGAGCGCAAGGGGAAATTCACCACCTGGATCGCCACGATCTCGCGGCGTATGGCTATCGATCGGCTGCGCTCCCGCGAACGAAAAACGCCCGACCAGATGCTTTCGATGGATGCCGCGCCGCACCTGTGGGAGACCACGCTCGTGCAAGAAGATATGACGGATTTGCAGCGCAGCCTGCTTTCCGCCATGCGCGAACTCTCCCAGGAACAGCAGCAGGCCATTCAGCTCGCCTATTTTCATGGGATGAGCCACGCCGACATCGCCGCGCATCTGAACCGTCCCCTGGGCACGGTGAAATCACACATTCGCCTGGGAATGCAGAAGCTGCGTGGAATCTGGCTGCGCGAACAACCCGTATCGACCGATGAAGAACCCTGACCACCCTATCAAGTTGTTGACCGAAACCGATGATGGATCGAGAAACTTTACTGGAATCAATTCCCGCATACGCGCTGGGTGCGCTGGATGACGAAGAACGCCGTCAGGTAGAGCAATTGCTTGCTACCGATGCCGAAGCGCAGCAGCGCCTTGTGGAATACGAAGCCATCGCCGAATTGCTGGTGCTGGATGCGCCGCTGCGGCAGGCTCCGTCACACTTGAAAGACGACCTGCGCCAGCGCCTCACACAGCAGCCACCCGGCACTGTCACATCCCTCCCACCGCAGACGGAAGTCCCGCAGCGCAGCACATCGCGGCAGGTCTGGTTGGCAGCGGCAGCGGCGGTGGTCGTCGTCTTCGTCGCCGCCGGGCTGGTTGGCGTGCTGATGCTGACGATCTTCCCCTCACCGCCGACCGGTGGGGCAGCGCTCTGGGCACAGCTTCGTCAGCAGGCTGATTCACAACAATTTGAGGTGGATGCTGCCGATTTCGTGGGGGTGACGGGGGAACTGCTGGTCTCCGCTGATGGGACACAGGCTGTGCTGCGCGTCGCCAACTTCCCACAGATTAGCACCGACAAGACCTTCCAATTCTGGCTGGTCACCCCAGACGAGGTACGCAGCGGCGGCACCTGGTTCCCACGTGCGGATCGTGATGAGTTCTTCATTGTGCTGGAACTGGATACCCCCCTGCAAGAACTGGTGCGCATCGGTTGCTCGATTGAACCCAGCGGAGGCAGCGAAAGCCCCACCGGCCCGCGTGTCTTCAACATTCGGCTCTGACGTAGAGACCCATCCACCCGCTGGCTCCCTCCGCTTCGCAAGTGGAGAAGCGGTTCCCGCCACGAAGTGGGGGGCATCAGCGAAGGGTCTCAGCCTGGGGCGAGGCATCGTCGGATCACTCCACCTGAATCGTCCCAATCTCCACAATCGTTTCGCCGTTGCTCATGAGCGGCGCGTTTGGCTCCTCGAAATAGTAGACTACCACCCCCAGCGAATAGTCCCCCTGCGGCAAGTCCTGCGGCAGATTCAGAGCATGTCGTCCATGTACCAACGCCCCCGGCGACCACTGGCTGCTCGGTATGTGCGCTAAGGCCGCATCCTGCTGCCAGATGATTGTGCCATCGGCGGCACGCAGCAGCACCCCCGCGGAATAGTCTCGTGGGAGCGCTTGGCGTGCCTGCCACCAGAGATCGACGTGCAGCGGAAGCGCCAGATCGGGTGTTTCGTCGTAGATCGCGTCTTGCAGCACAAGCTGATTCCCATAGTCGGCGAGGGGCGCACCCTCAGCAGGGCGCTGGTACATTCGTACCCGAATTGGACTGTCCGAGGCGACGGGTTCCGGGTTGGAGACGTTCCTGGCATAGGTTTGCTGGAAGCCCAGCCAACCCTCATCCAGGCGCGGCAGGACAACCGGCGCGTGCAACCACTGGATCACCCAGACTCGCTCGTATTCTTGCAGGCGTTGCTCGGCATCTGCGGTGATGTCTTCCGGCTCCCACAGCCACACGGTCGAGAAGACATCGTCTTCCATAGTGGGGGCAGCGGGCAGCGCTTGCAGCAGCTCATAGCGTAGGGCGAAATCCGTCCAGCCGAGTTCCAGCACGATCAAATCGCCCGGTGTGTATTGATCCTGAAGCACCTCGCTCACGCCCCGGCTGTTGATGCGTGGTTGCAGAATTGGAGTTGTCGTCAGCGAGACCAGCACCGAGCCGATCACGAGCAGATGGGCGTTGCGCGGCGAAAAGCGCGTGAATCCATACCCAACGATCACGATCAACATGGGCACCAGGAAGTAGATCATGCGCGTGCTGAGGACGCCGACAGCCGTGTTCAGCAGGAAGAGTCCGATGAAGAGTCCGCCTCCCGCGAGGATGATGTACCAGCGCTGCACGTCCAGGTTTTCCTGCTGCCAGAGTCCGATCAGGTATGCGCCGCCCAGGAGCGCGAGCTGCCCACCGAAGAGCAGTTCCAGCATCTGCAATAAGTCATCATAGGTCGAAGTGAAGCTGCCAGGAAAGCCACCGACCCCCTGCGTGATGATGTCCAGGGTCAGCAGTACGACGACGAACCAGGGCAGATAGAGCACGAAGGCCAGCACCCAGGACGCGATCAGACTGCGTTTGTGTGCCAATGACCCACGCCAGAGGAAGACGCCGAAAAACGCCTGCAGCGCCATGATGAAGACGCCAAAATAGTGAGTCAGCATCAGCCCGGTCACACTCAGCGCGTAGAAGAACCAGAGTAGTTGGCGCGGGCGGCGCAGATAGCGCAGGAAGAGCACGGAGGTCAGTAAGGCGAACAGCGTCAGCCAGCCGTAATGCCGCACTTCTTGTGTGTAATAAACAGCGATATCCAGGGCAGCGAAGAGGCCAGCAGCGTACATGCCCGCACGCTTGCTGAACCAATCTGCCCCGACGCGATACACTAGCGCCGTCGTCAGGAGGCCGGAAGCGATCCCCACGAAGCGCAGGGCCAGCAGGCTATCTCCGGCGAAGTTCTGCCAGAGCGCGACCAGGACGAAATAGAGGGGCGGATGTCGGTTTTCCAGCAAGAGTTCGATGGTCGTGATGGGATTACCGGCTTCCACATACCAGATTGTCCAGCCTTCGTCCGTCCATAGAGGGAAGGACGTGCTGCCAAGAATGCGAGCCGCTGCCGCCAGCAGGAGTATCACAACGAGAAGTCCAAGCCACTGCCAACTGTGTCCGAGCCTACGTTTGACCGTTATGAGCTTGCCCTTCGGCTGTCGCGTCACTTGGCTACAGCATAGTCTCGGGTTGTTCAGTATTGGTGAAGGTCGGGTTGTGGATCTGCAACCTGTGTTAACAATCTGCGAAGAAATGCAGCGCCGCTTGTCGTTCTGCGCTGCGGTGTCGGGAAGAAGGGCCTGTGGTGAAGTGCCAGCGCGTCCGGCTGCGCGAATCAAAAATGGGATGGAAGCCCTCGGCTCCATCCCACATGATGGGTTCGTGAACGCAGTCAATCAGTCATTGACGTAGTCCGGGTTCACCGGGCGGCTGCGTACGGCGAAGTCCGGGACGAGTTCCCACTGAACTTCCTGGTGACCCGGCCTCACTCGATACTCGAACTGCAAGCCGTGCCAGTTGCTGCCGAAGGGTTCCAGGATGATGTTGGCCTGGATCGGCAGCACGATGGAGTCATCGTCGCCCACGCAGCGCCCTGACTGCGGAATGCTGACAGATTTTGAACCCGCCGCAAGCCACGCTATTTCAATGGCAGTGGTTAGGCGGGTTTCTCGTGGGCTTTAGCCCGCCTGATGTGTGGCTGAATTTTGCATCGGGAAACTTGTCGGGCGAAATACGCCACTATCAGGCGTTTTATGCTATACTTCAGTCAGCATCTTAACAAATGAATAGATATGCGGTTGCTCAGACAAACCTCTCTGAGCGTAAAATCTTGCGAGTTGTTAACCGCTGTAACCGACTGCTAAAAGAGCAGGGGCAGCGAGAAACAGATGCAAGAAGTATCGTCACCCCGTCGATGTACGGGGAAAGCGTAGTCCCTTTGGCACGGGGGAAATGGCTCGCTCCGGCGAGAACCGCTTGCGGCTTTAGAAGCCGCCGGACTTTAGTCCGTGCGGAGTGTCACAATCGTCATGCGCGGTACAATCAGAAAAACCGACCGATGTCAGGAGATGCCCACGATGGTCTGCCCGCACTGCCTGGGCGCGGATACGCTTTTCAACCAGCAGTTCGCCGCGTCTGACCTGAACGACTACCGTAAGAACGGCCCCAGCGAGGCGACGAAACTGCTGCTGCAAGCGCTGCGCCAGCATCCGCTCCATGACCTGACTCTGCTGGATGTCGGCGGGGGAGTCGGCGTTTTGCAGCATGAACTGGTCGCGCAGGGAGTCGCCAACACGACCGATGTTGATGCGTCCTCGGCCTACCTTCAGCGTGCACAGGAAGAGGCGCAGCGGCGCGGCTATGTGGATCGCGCCCATTACCTGCACGGCGATTTCGTCCAGCTTGCCCCGCAAGTCGCCCCGGCGGATGTCGTCACCCTGGATCGCGTCATCTGCTGCTACCCGGATATGGAAGCGCTGGTCACCCTCTCCGCTGATCGCGCTCGCCAGTTCTACGGTGTGATCTACCCCCGCGAGAATCCACTCGTGCGCGTCGGCATTGCGCTGCTGAATACCTACTTCCGGCTGCGTGGCAACCCCTTCCGCAACTACCTGCATTCCACCGCTCGCATTGATGGCATCATCCGCGAGAAGGGCTTCCAGCCGATCTACCAGGGCAAGACGCTGGTCTGGCAAATCTGGCTCTACCAGCGCCTCTGAGATATGAACTGTGCTACAATATGAATCGTAATGTTTTTCTGACAGGCGCTGTTCTCAGCGTTCGATGCATGTAGCGGAGATATACACAATGGCTCGGCACGTCTTCTTGTGGCTGTTCGTCCTGGTTTTCTCGCTCGTTGGTTGCGCTCCGGCGGAGGAAGCACCGCTGCCGACGCGCGCCTCGCTGCCGACACAATCCGCCGCCGCAGAATCCACAGCGGAAGCGACAGAAGAACCCGAAGCGACGGATGCCGTCGCCGCACAGGCTCCGACGGAGACCGCTGACCTGGAAGCCACCTGCGAGAGCCTGATTGATTTTGCGCTGGAGAACACAACGGAAGTGTGCGATGGCGCTGGTTTGAACCAGGTCTGCTATGGTAACCGGGCTGTGGATCTGGTGGCTGCGGTGGCCGCGATTGAAGAGGCGGAATTTGAAACTCCCGGAGACCGGGTTGAGATCAATCTGGTGCGCCAATTGAGCCTTGCACCATTGGATGTCACGCTCAGCGAGTGGGGCATCGTCTTCATGCAATTGCAGGCCAACCTGGAAGATACGATTCCGGGGCAGAACCTGACCATGATGCTCTTCGGCGATACGGAATTGAACGTCGGCGAACCCGTTAATGGTCTGCATTCCTTCGTGCTGCGCAATGGCATCGGCATCGGCGGCACAGATTGCGAGGCGGCCCCCCCGGACGGCCTGCTGGTGCAAACGCCTGACTCGGACATCATGCTCTCCTTCAACCTGAACGGCGTGGAAGTTTCGCTGGGGTCTACGGCATTTTTCCAGGCTCCAGCGGGTGAGCTGACGATGGATGTTGTTGAGGGTGAAGGCCAGATGACTTCCAACGGGGAGACGCAAAATGTCCCTGCCGGGATGCAGGTCGGCGTTCCATTGGATGACGAATGGTTGGCGTTTGGCCCTCCTCGTCAACCGCAGCCTTATAACAACGAAAATGTCCAGAATTTGCCCGTGCGTCCCTTCGAACGGCAAATTGAGATTGCACCGCCCGTCACCCTGACGCCTTCCCAGACGCCGACCGATACGCCCACCGCAACGCCTACCGCGACCCCCACCGCAACGCCTACCGCGACCCCCACCGCGACGAATACGCCCCGACCGACGGCAACGTTCACGCACACGCCGTCGCCCGCGCCGACTAACAGCCCGCCCACCATCCGCCCGATTGATTTGCAGAATACGCAACAGTTCAGCAATGTGCAGCTTGCCGTCCTCGCCAGCGATCCAGATGGCGGTGCGCTCAGCTTCACTGCGCAGGGCTTGCCCCCCGGCCTCACGCTGGATCGCGTGAGCGGACGCATCAGCGGCAGTCCGACTCTCAGCGGCATCTACAACGTCACCGTAAACGCGATTGACGCCCAGGGCGAACGGGCGACAACCCGCTTCACCTGGGTGATCGTTGCCGTGCCACCGACCAATACGCCGATCACGCCGACTGCAACCCCCACCGAAGAGACATCAGGCTGCTTCTATCAGGTCGACCTGTTTGACGGAGACCTGGTCTATATCGATACCGTCGGTGAGTTCACTTATAAGGATCTCAATGACGAGTTTGTCACGGCTCGGTTGCGTTCTGATGGTGGGTTTTCGCTGCTTCAGAGCGGGGGAGCCAGCGTTGTCAGCGTGATTGAATACGAGGATCCCTTCACGGGAAACTGGCAGGCAACCTTCAATGGGACGCAGTTCACACACACTCCGATCTCCGCAGAGGGTTCAACTTACTCGGCGGACTTCATCCGGTACGTGAACGAAGCAGGCAGTGTCGAAACGGCCTATGTCGTGCTTGATAGCTGTTGAGAGGCATCGCCCATGTGTATCGGCCTCTGCGGTTCACAGTTGATTCGTAGGGGCTGATGGCGTTCTGTCCCCCCTCTGATGCGCACCGGAAACCTCAACTTGTCTGCTGCTCTCACGTCGCTATACTCCCTGGCGGGATCGCACTTGCGAAGAACAATACAGAAGAACACATGACGAAGGAGAGAACCATGCGGCGAGGGGTGATCGGGTGGGGCGTGCTGGCCCTGCTGTTGCTGATGACAGGGGCAGCGACGGGGCAGGTAGCGTGTGATGGCGCACTGGAAATCTGGCAGATTCAGGGCAGCGGGGAAGAAGCCAATTGCAATCGGGATCGTGTTCGACTGGAAGACAATATCGTGACGGCAGTGGGCCACCAGGGCTTCTTCATGCAGACTCCTGCTGAACGCAGCGACGGTGACCCGGCCACCAGCAACGGGGTGTATGTGCTGACGACGCGCCCGCCCAGCAGCTTCGATGTCGCGGTGGGGGATCGTGTGACGCTGGAAGGCCGCGTCAATGAGTTCTACGCGCTGACGCAAATCGAAGTCAACAGCCGCACCAGCACTGTCGTCCTCTCGTCCGGGAATCCGCTGCCGGAGCCAATCGACCTGACAACGGCTTCGCTCGAATGGACAGTGGGCGAAGACGTGCATCCGCTGGAGCGCTACGAGGGCATGTACGTCCAGGTGGCGAATGCCGAAGTCTTCGCGCCCACCAATTACTTCGACGAATTCGGCATCACGCTCACGGGCGAGCGCCCCTTCCGCGAACCAGGCGTTGAGATTGACCTCTACCCGGAACAGGCCGAATACGATGTGCCGCGCTTCGACCTGAATCCGGAATTGATCGAAGTTGACCCGGAAGAGATGGGGCTGCCTACAGAATTCGTCCCTGTCGGTTCGACAGTGACGGTCACAGGTGGCCTGGCTTACAGCTACCGTGATTACCAGATCTGGCCTAGCGACCTGCAAATTGACCGCGCGGAGTACCAACCGCGTCCGGTGCGCCCGCGCGCCGAGGACGAATTCACCATCGCCACACAGAATATGGAGAACTTCTTCGATCTGGTCAACGATCCCGGACGTGATGACAGCGCCCTGGAAGATTATGTGCCGGATCGCCAGGAAGATTATGAGCGCCGCCTGCGCAAGCTCTCCGAACAGGTGCGCGTCGTCCTGGGAGCACCCGACATTCTGGCGATCCAGGAGATTGAAAATGCCCGCGTGATGAACGACCTGATCCTGCAAATTCACGCGGATGATCCGGCGCTGCGCTATGTGGGCTGCTTCCAGGAGGGCAATGATGATCGCGGCATCGACAATGCTTTCATCGTGCGTGCGGATCGCGTCAATCTGCTGACCTGTGAACGCCTGCCCGGTTCGCTGACGGCGACTGCGCCCCTCAGTGGGCAGCGCCTCTTCGGACGCCCGCCGCTGGTGTTGGAAGCGGAACTACTCGCTGACCCTGCCGTGCGCATCACGCTGGTGAATCTGCATATTAAGTCCCTCAGCGGGGCAGAGACGGAAATCGTGCAGGCGCGGCGCATGGCGCAGGCGTTGATGGTGGCGGAGTACGTGCAAGCCTTGCTGGACGAAGACCCGCAGCGGCATGTCGTCGTCCTGGGCGACCTGAACGCCTTCGAGTTCAGCGATGGGCTGGTCGATGTGCAGGGCATCCTCATGGGCGATGTCGATCCGGCGCAGGCGCTGCTGGCTCCGGATTTTGATCCGCTGGAGCCGAATCTCGTCAATCAGGTATTCCGGGTGCCCCCTGAAGAGCGCTATTCCTACATCTACAACAGCACCTCCCAGGTGCTTGATAGCATCCTGACCACGCCGGGGTTGGATGCCTTCGTCACGGATGCGCAGTTCAGCCGGGGCAATGCCGACGCACTCTATCCCTGGCGCGACGAAGACAACGGGGCACTACGCTCGTCCGATCACGATGGGTTCGTGGTATACCTGAACTTCGCCGAGTAGGGGCGCAGCAGGGAGGAGCGTCTTTCACATAGGGGCGATCCCAGGATCGATACGCATCCACGCATCCTGATGGCGTTGATCCTGTAAATCGCCCCTACACACAAATTGCGTTGCTACGGCCTGCCGCCGCCCGGTCGGTATAACAAATCCTCGGTGATTTCAGCCGTGCTGCGGCAACCCGCCAGCGCCATCGCCTTGCTGAACTCGTCCGTCAGCAGGTCGAGCGCCAGTCGTACACCGTCTTCGCCATCATAAGCCAGCGCCCACAGAACCGGACGCCCGATGAGCACCGCCTTCGCACCCCGCGCCAGCGCCTTCATGATGTCCGTGCCCCGTCGCACGCCGCCGTCCATCAAGATTTCCGCCCGGTCGCCAACAGCATCGGCGATTTCGGGCAGCACATCAATCGCGGCTGGAGCCGTATCCAACTGCCGTCCGCCGTGGTTGGAGACGATGACTCCCGCCGCCCCGTGCTCCACCGCCAACTGTGCATCGTCGCCGCGCAGCACACCTTTAACCACAATGGGCAGCGCGGTGATCGACTGCAACCAGGCCAGGTCATCCCAGGTGAGGTTGTCGTCCTGCAAGGCGTGGACGTGGGCTGCGAGGCCGGATTCGCTTTCGGTCTCGTCGAGCGCCTTCATGGTCTCCACCAGATTCGCCGCCACCAGATGCCCCGGCAGATGGAACTGGTTGCGGATGTCGGCCTCGCGCTTGCCCAGCACGGGCACATCCACCGTCAACACCAGGGCTTCGTATCCCGCTGCTTCGGCACGCTGCACTAGCTCGCGCGTCACTTCCCGGTCGCGGTAGACGTACAACTGGAACCAGCGGGGTGCATCGTTGGTCTGGGCGACTTCTTCCAGCGTCGTGTTGGACATCGTGCTGAGGATCATCAGCAAGCCCTTGCTGGCGACGGCCTTCGCCACCGCGATTTCGCCTTGGGGATGCGCCATCTTCATGAAGCCCATCGGCGCGACCATTACCGGAGCCGCCAGCTTCCTGCCCAGTACCGTCACGCTGGTGTCGCGCTCGCGGACTCCGCGCATCATCCGGGGGCGCAGTTGGATGCGGTGGAAGGCGTTTTCGTTCTCTGCCAGCGTCAATTCATCGTCGGAGCCGCTGACGTAATAGCCATACACCATGATCGGCAGGTTGTCCGCAGCGAGGGCTTCGAAGTCATGCAGGTTGAGTGGGGTGGATGAGAGTACCATCGTGGCTCGCTCCTGTTAACTATATTCTGGAAAAACACTAATTTCAGCGAGTCCATTGTGCCTGATTTGACCGGGTTTGGCGACACTCATCGGGCGCGTTTCGTATAGCCATATGCTGATGCTTGCTGATACACCTGCGTAATGATTGGCTGCTAACCTCTCTCTATATTGCTAAGGGAGATCCGACAGAGACGAAGGCGAACCAGTCATGAGCAAGCAGCAGAAAATTCTCGTGGTGGATGATGAACGCACCATCCGCGAAGTCGTACGGCGCTACCTGGAACTGGAAGGTTTTCAGGTCGTGGAAGCCGAGACCGGCGTTGATGCCCTGGATCAAGTCGAGCAGCTTTCCCCGGATTTGATCGTGCTGGATATTATGCTCCCCGGCCTGGATGGACTGGCAGTGACGCGCAAACTGCGCAATCCGGCAGAATACGCCCCCTTGAGCCTCAACGGGGAGATTCCCATTATCTTCCTCACAGCGCGTACGGAAGAGATTGACCGCATCACGGGCTTCGAAGTCGGCGGCGACGATTACATGGTCAAACCCTTCAGTCCACGTGAGCTGGTAGCGCGGGTGAAAGCCGTCCTGCGCCGCAGCAGCAATGGCGCACAAAATGCCGAGACGCCCATTCATTTT
Organism: uncultured Anaerolineaceae bacterium; assembly: GCA_964549915.1. GTDB lineage: Bacteria > Chloroflexota > Anaerolineae > Aggregatilineales > Phototrophicaceae > JAUZRW01. The sequence goes on from CAZJWX010000010.1 coordinate 75,957, forward strand.
CAGCGCCTCTCGCTCGATCCGCGCAGCCGCGCCGTGACCGTTGAGGATCGCGCCGTGACCCTCACCGCCAAAGAGTTCGATCTGCTCTGGTTCCTGGCGCGGCATCCCCGGCAGGTCTTCAGCCGTGCACAGTTGCTGGATAACGTCTGGGGCTACGAATTCTACGGCGATGAGAGCACTGTCACCGTGCATGTGCGCCGCCTGCGCGAGAAAATCGAACCCGATCCCGCCAGGCCGACTTACATCCAGACGGTCTGGGGCATCGGCTACAAATTTGACGCCCCTGAATTGGAGTGAGGGCTGCATGAACCTTGCCGTGGCATCCTCTCAGAGACGGTATACTTGCCCTGATATTCATTGGGGGCGAGAGGTCATCTATGGCACGCAACACAACACGCATTGTTCTGGGTCTGGCAGCCGCTGTGGGGAGCATCGGTTTGCTGCGCTGGTGGGACAATCGCAGCCGCCGCAGTCCGCTGCCGGATATTCCATCGCTGATTCAACGTCCGGACGCGCCGACGACCAGCGAACGGCTTGACGACGGCAGCCTGCGCATCTGCTGGGAGAAGAACGCCCGTGCGGATGTCACGCTGGGAACATCCTTCGCCGAACTCAATCTGAGCCAATCTAGCATCACTGCTGCGGAAGGGCAGTGTGTTACGATCACAGATGTGGAGCCAGCTACGCGCTATTATTACGCCCTCAAATTTGCGGATGGCGAAACGCTGCGTGGGGCAGAGCGGGTGATCCCGCTGCCGAACCTGCCCAACTTCCGCGACCTGGGCGGCTACGAGACGACAGATGGGCGGCGGGTGCGCTGGGATCGTGTCTACCGGGCGGCGGGGATGGATCGCCTGACGGAGGCCGACCACGCGGTGTTGACGCAAATGGGCATCCGGCTGGTCTGCGACCTGCGCAGCGATGCCGAAGCCGAAGCCGATCCCGATAGCCTGCCCGAAGATGTCGGATACCTGCATCTGCCGTCCAGGACTAGCGACAACCGCTGGCTGGTGCTGGCGAAGTTGCTCTGGGATCCGCGCCATGTGCAGCAATTGCTGCCGGATACCTACACGCGCGTGCTGCTGGATCAGAATCCGCAGCTCTTCGGCGAGATTTTCCGGCGGCTGGCGGATGCCGACAATCTGCCGACGGTGATTCACTGCACGGCGGGCAAAGACCGCACCGGAATCGCCAGCGCCTTGCTGCTGTTGGTGCTGGGTGTGCCGGAAGAGACCGTCATCGCGGATTATACGTTGAGCAATCACTGGTTCGATTTCTTCCAGGAGGCCACGCGCAAGCTCATGCAGCAGTTACAGATCATGGGCATTGACGAGGACGACATTGGCCACGTGCTGCTGGCCCAGGCGCAAACCATGCGCTTCGCCCTGGAGTATCTGGAACGACACTACGGCTCGGTTGAAGATTATTTGCGGGATGCTGCTGGCGTCGAACAAGCTGTGCTGGATGCCGTCCGCGCGAATTTGCTGGAGTAGGGGCATGATCTATCATGCTCGTCAGATATACGCGAAAATTCAGGTTGCGTTAGAGTCGATTTCCCATGCAACAACAGACCTTCCCCCAGAATTTACGTCATCCGCTGCCCGTGCTCCTGGGCGGACTTGCGCTGCTGCTGGTGGTATTCGTCATCGTCAGTACCGTTGTCGTCGCGCTGCCAGTCACCGTCACACAGCAGATTGTGCTGCTGATGGCGGGTACAGGGGTTTTTTTCACGCTGGCGTCCTATGGCCTCTATCGCTCGGGTGTGCTGCGCTACCTGGGGAGTTTGCGCTGGCTGCTGCTGTTGATTGTGGCCTTCACGGTGCTGGTGGTGCTCTTCCAACTCTGGGTGCTTTCGCGCCTGATGATCTTCAGCACGCATTATCTGCCGATTGTGACGACCATGATGTTCTTCGCCGGACTAACGGGAATCAGTTTCGGCTATTTCGTCTCGCGGGCGATGACCGAACGCCTCTTCCGGTTGAGCGAGGCGGCGGGGCAGTTGGCACAGGGGGATTTGAGCACGCGGCTGGAAGTGATCGGCAATGATGAAATCGCCGTGCTGACTCGCAGCTTCAACGCGATGGCACGCGATTTGCAGGAAGTCGATGAGCAGAAGCGCCACCTGGAACAGACCCGGCGCGACCTCGTGGCCTGGGTCTCGCATGATTTGCGCACGCCGCTGACCTCTATGCGCGTCATGCTGGAAGCCCTCGCGGATGAGGTGGTGCAGGATGAGGAGACGCGCAGCCGCTACATGCAGACCAGCCTCGCCGAAATTGAACACCTCAGCCGCCTGATTGATGACCTCTTCGAACTGGCGCAGTTGGATGTGGGGCATATGCAGTTGGATTTTCAGTCGATTCCCATCGGCGACCTCATCAGCGATACGCTGGGCGGGATGATGGCCAAGGCGCAGCACAAGGGTATTCAGCTACATGGCGAAGTGGAAGATGGCATTCATCTGGTGACGATGGCTCCCGATAAGATTCAGCGCGTCCTCAAGAATCTGGTTGATAACGCCATCAAGTACACACCAGCAGGGGAGGCGGTAACGATTCGTGCCTGCCGCCGCGACTCGCAGACGATTCAGATTGATGTCCACAACACCGGGGTACACATCCCGCAGGAAGTGCTGCCGAATCTCTTCGAGAGCTTCTACCGGGGGGAAAGCAGCCGCGCCAGCACCGACGACGAACGCGGCGCGGGCCTGGGGCTGGCGATTGCGCGGGGGTTCGTGCAGGCGCACGGCGGCACCATCTGGGCGCGGAGCGACCCCGCCAGCGGCACCGTCTTCAGCTTCACATTGCCCGAAAATGCGTGATTCGACTGTTTGCCTCGCAGCGCAAGCTGCTCTTGTCGTGACGCTCCCCACGAACAAATTCGGGGGATTCTGTTGCACGCTTGCCCCAACGGGCTACGTTATGCAACACGGATGCGTCCCATCCGGTACTGCCCATATCGTCTGAGCCTATTCTGCTTCTGTACGACATCGAGATGATAACCCAAAATGTGGTGGCGTGGCGTGTTTTGCCCGACAATTGCCGAGACAAAATCCAGCCACAGGCACCACGCGCCCGATATCCCCATAGATAAATCAAGGGGCTTTACGGCACACTTTGGTAAAGGTCTGTCATGGTTCATTGCAGGTTTGTCAGGAATTGCGCGTTCTGGCGTCACAAACCTTTAGGTTGCTGTAAGGTGACGTAACTAACGTGTAGGGTGGATGCAGGAAAAACCATCCTGTACCCGCAAGCAAAGCGTGGGAAAAACGAATATCTGGCGCAGCCTTCCTCCCCAGGATGCAACCTTTGCAGGCCATCATGCCGTGCATTGGCGCCCTTCCTTCCCACGATCAATGTACAAAATGAAAGAGTCAGGCCGCACGCTGCCCCAGGCTGGCATACAATGGCAGGTGTGAGCGAACACGAACGTGCGAATCAATGCTCGGTGATTGAACGAACGAGGTGAATCGTGGAAAGAAAACTCACCGCACTTACAGAACAGGAATACGATCTGGTTATCGTCGGTGGCGGTATCTTCGGCGTCTGCGCGGCCTGGGATGCTGCGCTGCGCGGCTTGAAGGTGGCGCTGCTGGAAAAAGGAGATATCGGCCATGCGACCTCCGCGAATCACTATAAGATGATTCACGGTGGCATCCGCTACTTGCAGCACGCCGACATCTATCGCATCCGCGAGTCCGTTCGTGAGCGTTCCGCCATGCTGCGCACTGCACCACACCTGACCGATCCGCTGCCGATTGCGCTGCCGACCTACGGGCACGGCATCAAAGGCGCGGAAGCCATGCGTGCCGCTCTTTACATCTTCGCCGCCCTCACCGCTGACCGCAATCGCGGCATCAAAGACCCCAACCAGCAGATTCCGGTGGGCTACTTGATGAACAAGCAGAAATCGCTGGAGATGTTCCCCAACTTGAAATCGGACGGTCTTACGGGGACGGCAGTCTTCTATGATGGGCAGATATATAATCCGCCGCGCTTAACCCTGGCCTATGCCCAGGGTGCTGCCAGCCGTGGGGCAGATATTGCCAATTATGTGGAAGCCGTCGATTTCCTGCGCGACGGCAAGCGCATCACGGGCGTCAAGGCTCGCGATGTCTGGACGGACGAAGAATTTGATGTGCGGGGCAAAGTCGTGCTGAATGCGGCTGGCCCCTGGGCAGATCGCCTGCTAGCGAAGCACTTCGGCAAAGGGCTGCCCGCGACCCCGGTCTTCTCGCGCGATTCGTATTTCATCGTGCGCGGCAAGCACGTCCCGCAGACGTTGGCTGTGCAGGGCGATACGGCTGATCCTGACGCGGTTCTCAGCCGCGGCAACCGCCACCTCTTCATCGTCCCCTGGCGCGATTACACCATGTTCGGCGTCTGGCACCTCGTCCACAAAGGGCATCCGGAAAGCTTCAAGCTGACTTACGAAGACGTAGAGTCCTTCCTGGATGAGATCAAGCGTGCTTATCCGGGGATGGATGTGACGATGGATGATGTCATCATGTGGAATGCGGGGCTGACGCTCTTCGGCGACAACAAGCCGGGGCAGGTCAACCTCAGCTACGGCAAGCGCTCCATCCTGGTCGATCATAAGCAGCAGGATGATGTCGACGGTCTGCTGACCCTGATCGGCGTCCGCTACACCATCGGGCGCGGCATGGCGGAAAAAGCCGTCAACGCCACCTTCAACAAGCTCGGTTACAACAGCTTCCCCAAATCCGAGACGGAATGGGTTCCGGTCTACGGCGGCAACATCGCGCACTTCTCCAACTATCTGGAAGAAGCCAAGCGCCAGGTCGCACACCTGGAAGGCCGCGTGATGGACGACCTCGTGCGCAACTACGGCACGCACTACGAGCAGGTGTTGGGCTATGGGCACGAAGATGAGAGCCTGCTGCAACCCCTCGGCAACACGACGACCATTCGCGCCCAGGTACTGCACGCCATCCGCGACGAAATGGCGCAGACGCTGGCGGATGTGGTCTTCCGCCGCACCGGGCTAGCAACGGGTGAGAACCCCGGCGACGATGTGCTGGAAGCCGTCGCCGACCTGATGGCTGGCGAACTCGGCTGGGACATCGCCCGCAAGGAACAGGAATTGGCGCGTGTCAAAGCACGCTTCGAGATGGGCACGACGCTGGAACAGTTGAACGTGAAGCCCAACCACGTCGATGCGCCGGAACTCGCTGAGGCGGGGGACTGAGCACAGCGCGTTGACGGCGAGGGCGTGATCATACAGTTCATGGAAATGAGCAGCTTGTGGCACATGCATGCATCTCCGGTGTCTGTAGAGGGGCTGCTCGTTCTCGTGCCTGCGGCTGTGAAACGTGTCCTGAGCATCGTGCCGTCGAAGCAGCCATTCTTTTGCGGCACATTGACATCGCAGCGAGGAAAATCGGTAGAGGAGGGTCGCCTATGTGCGCTACGGGCAGGCGACCACGTAGGATCATTCCTGCGGTTCTCCGCATTGCGTTGTGAAATCGCATCATCGTATCCGTGAAACGCCATCGCCGTGTAGCAGGCGATTGTGAACACACCGAAGACGAAAAAGGACAGGGCAGAGGTATGAAGTATTTTGTAACCGGAACGACCGGGTTCATCGCCGGGGAGCTGGCACGCGAACTTCGTCGGCGCGGACATGAGGTTATCGCGCTGGTGCGCAGCCCGGAAAAACCCAAGGCCAAAGAACTCGCCGCAGAGGGCATCACCGTCGTCAAAGGGGATGTGACGGACAAAGACAGCCTGATCGAACCGATGCAGGGCTGCGATGTGGTCTTCCACCTGGCAGCGGCGCAGCATGAAGCCAACGTCGATGATGACTACTTCTGGAACATCAACGTGGGTGGCACGCGCAATATGCTGGAAGCCGCCATCGAAACAGGTGTGAAGCGCTTCGTACACGCCAGCACCATCGGCGTCTTCGGCGAAGCCAAACCGGGCACCGTCCTGGATGAACAGTCGCCCATCAACCCGCTGAACGTCTACACCAAGAGCAAATTTGAAGCCGAAAGCATCGTGCGCTCCTACGGCAACACGGGCAAGATCCCGGTGACAGTCATTCGCTCTGCTGAGACCTACGGACCCGGCGATATGCGCCTGCTGAAACTCTTCAAGCAGATCAATAAAGGCCGCTTCTTCCGCATTGGCCCCGGCAAAAATATTCATCACCTGACGTATATTGACGATCTGGTGGCGGGCTACATCCAGGCGTCAGAATCCGAAGAGGCGGAGAACAACCTGTTCGTGCTGGCGGGTGCTGATAAGCCCACGACGGATGACATGCTGGACGGCATCGCGGATGCCCTGGGCAAGAAGCTCCTGCCGATCCGCGTGCCGCTGTGGATTTTCGACACCGCCGCCATCGTCCTGGAGAGCACCTTGCAGCCGCTGGGCATTCAGCCACCGCTGCACCGACGCCGTATGGATTTCTTCAAGAAGGAATTTGTCTTCAGCACGCAGCACGCGCAGGAGACCATTGGCTATGCGCCGAAAGTTCCCTTCCGCGAAGGCATCCAGCATACGGCGAAGTGGTATCAGGAACAGGGATTGATTTAACGTCTCCCTTCTAGCTTCCCCGCTGCGCAAGGAGAGGACAGTTTCCCCCTACGCAGCGGGCAGGCGACAGGGGACAAACCATGAAAAACACAACATCCGTATTGAATTAAGAGGAGATCAAGCGATGGCAGTCCCAACAATGGATAAGCCGAAGGAAAACAACAACGGTATTCCGATGGCACAGAAGACCGAAGAAGGGCGCGTTCACATCGAACTCAGCGCCAAGATCGAGCCGTTTGACTCCTTCTGGGAAGGCCCGGAAGACATCGAGAGCGGCTATGAGCGCTTCGGCCTCTTCTACCGCGACAACTACCTGCCGCATATCCCCAAGGATAAGGCCGCCAAAATCCTGGTGATTAGCTGCGGCCCCGGCTATATGCTCCAGGTGCTCAAGGAAGAGGGCTTCACCAACGTGCTCGGTCTGGATAGCTTCGAATACAAGGTGGAATACGCCCAGGCCAGGGGCTTGAATGCCCGCGCCGAACCCGCGCTCGACCATCTGGCCAATACCGATGAAATCTACGACATCATCTTCTGCGAGCAGGAACTGAACCACCTGACCAAGGACGAAATCTTGATGTTCTTGCAGATGGCCTGGGATCACCTGCGCGAAGATGGCCTGCTGATTGTGCATGGTCTGAATGGGGCGAACCCCATCACCGGGTCGGAAGCCCTGGCGCAGAACTTCGATCACTTCAATACCTTCACCGAATATACCTTCCGCCAGATTCTCGCCCTCAGCGGCTTCGGCGATGTGAAGGTCTTCGGCCTGAATCTCTACGTCTTCCGCAACAATCCGTTGAACTACGTTGCGGCGGCGATTTCCTACGTACACACGCTGTACTTCATCATCATGTTCAAGCTCTACGGCAAATTCAACCGCATCTTCACCAAGAAACTCGCTGCCGTAGGCCGTAAGAAGTTAACGCCACAGCCGCAGCCGCACGGCTAAGCCGTCGCTACTGCACGCTGTTTCGTTATTCCCCACGCTAAATGGCAGGTTGGCCTCTTTCCCTACAAGATACCCAGCCAGCCTGCCTTGCTGGGGCGGACGCTCACAATGAATGAGGAACAAGAGAGCGATGACGGATCAAACTAGCAGCACCCTACCGGATGTCGATATTTTCGTGCTCTCGTGGAATCGACCGGATACCACGCTGGAAGCTATTGACAGCGCCGTCCGCCAGCAGGGGATCAACGCGCACATTTACGTCTTCGACCAGGGCAGCGAAGAGCGTCACCTGCACGCCCTGCGCGAACGCGCCGCCACTGGCGACTTCATCCTGATCGAGAATGGCGAAAACGTCGGGCCAGCCATCGGGCGCAACAAAGCCACCGAAGCGGGGACGAGTCCCTACGTCATCGGCCTGGATAACGATGGCGAATTTGCCGACGAACATACCGTCTTGCGGGCGGTGCAGCGCATGGAGCAGGAGCCGGAAATCGGCCTGATGGCCTTCCGCATCCTGAATTACTGGTCGCACGAGGACGATCACACCATCGAGACGTATCCGCGCGAATTGCAGCAGCGCATGGACGAGGAATTCTACACCTCGCGCTTCGTCGCCTGTGGGTACGCGGTGCGACGCGAAGCCTACAACAAAACGCGCGGTTATGATGAGACCATCTTCATGCACTGCGAAGAGCGCGATCTGGCCTTCCAGATCATCAACGCCGGATACAAAGTGCTCTATAATCCCCAGGTCGTTGTGCGCCACAAACACGCGCAGGATGGTCGCTATGTCGTCAGCAGCAACGCTTTCTACCTGCTCTCGCGCAATGCCACCTACCTGGATTACAAGCACTTCCGCCAGCCGTCGCGCACCTTCTTCCTGTTCTTCGGCTACATCGCGCGTGGCATCGCCAACCGCGTGCCCTTGCAGGGGGTGCGCGGTGCCTTCGACTCGCTGAAGATGATCGGCAACCTCACGCCGGAGTCGGCGAAGCTCACGGAAGAGGCACGGGCGTACATCTGGGAGAATGACGGACGTTACCGGGGCAGCGTGCTCCAACGCGCCCAACGTGACATTCTGCCCAGTCGCACCCCCTCGGCATCAGCCAGGCAAGCCAACTGAACCCGCCGCATCGGGCAGATACCGTGTACGAAAAAACCCCTCCTGAGGCATCAGCGAGGGGTTTTGGTTTGGGGCACATGTGTGGTTCTTCACTGTCCGAAGATCACACCGTTGACCTTGCCGCCAATCTGCCGGAAGCGATCCAGGGCGGAGCGGGCTTCTTCCGGACGGCTCTTGGCGTTCTCCAGCACCAGCAGCAGCTCGATCCCGGTTTGCACAACCAGAGTCGCTGTATCCGGGTAAAGCTGCAACGGCGGCGTATTCACCAGAATCAGGTCGTAGTCCAGCTCGTTCAGCAGCACATTCCACCAGCGCAGCATAATGGGCGATTCGAGCAGGCGGATCGCATTGACCTGTGTCGAGCCAGGGGTGATGATGTGCAGCCCGTCGATTTCGGTCTCCTGGATCAAGGAAGCCAGCATGTCACTGCGCCGGGTCTCGTCGATGTTGTCCGGCGCTGCTTCCAGGAAGTCCACCAGCCCGCGCTCATTGGGCAGCCGCAGCAGGCTCGTCATGCGTGCCTGTCGCATGTCCGCGTCCACCAGCAGCACACGCGACCCTGTATCAGCGGCAGCCATTGCCAGGTTGGCGATGATGGTCTCTTTTTGCTCACCCTGAGTCGGCGAGGAGAAGATATAGGCGGGGCGCTGATCCTCTTCGTGGACGTAAATCAGGTTCGTGCGCAGAATCTGGTACTGTTCCAGCGCCTTGACATCCTTCATGCCCTTGCTCAAGTTCGGGCGCGACCCGACGGAGACTGTGCCGCGCACGGGCAGCTTGAGCGTATTCTCGATTTGCTTGGGGTTACGGTAGCTGGTATCCACCGCTTCAATGAGAATCACCACGCCGCTGGCGATCATCGCCAGGCCGAAGGCCGCGACCCCGGTGAAGAGGGTGGTGTTGCGGCTGATGGGGCTGCCAGAGGGCAGGGCGCTCTGCTGGATGACGAGCACGTTGGCGCTCTGCTCGATGCGCGTGATCGTCGCCGAAAGCTGGGCGATATTGGCCGTCGAATCGTTGATTTGCCCGATCAGGTTGTTGCGCTGCGTGTTGAGGGCATCACGCTCCGCCGGGTCTTCGGTGGCTTCCAGACGCTCATCGATGGTATCAAGCTGGTTTCTCAGTTCCTCAATTTGCTCGGTCAGCAGGTCAATCTGCGACTGCGAGAGGTCGATCTGGTTTTGCAGGGAGGGCGACAGGCTGGAAGGGTTGTTGACCAGCAGTTGGTCGCCGATTGCGTTGGCGATGTCGGCGGCGGTCTGCGCCTCCGACCAGATGACGATCACCTCGAACAGCGAGGTATCCACGATGGGGATGGCCTCAATGTTGCGCTGTAGGTCGGCGACGGTGGCCTCCAGGCCGAGTTCGTCAATCACAGGTTGCAAGGTGGAGGGGATGTTGACCAACTGTGCGTAGGTTTCGACCAATTCCTGCCCGATGCGAATATCCTGAATTTCGGGATCCGGGTCAATCAGGGTATTGCCGACGGCGACGAGGATGCGCGCGCTGTATTCCTCTGGCTGCTGGTCGAGCACGTAATACGTCAAACCGCCACCAATCGCGCCCGCCAGGATTACCAGCCAGAACCATTTGCGAATGACGCGAAAATAAAAACTCAGGTCGAAATCTAACATGGGCAATTCCCTGTTGTTTCCCTTATGGTCTTGCGATGGATGTCAGTTCGGCTGGCAAGTCGGGCTGCGAGCGCCTTTTGCCTGGGATCACACAACTGGATACTGTCCGGCAGCGTCCTGGATCACAACCATAGCGATGATGTAGGACAATCCTTGCAACCTCCTTGAGGCGATCGCTCCCGATCCTACACGTTTGCTGCGGAATACCCTCTTCTGCACGGATATTACGGATTGTACACGGCGCTCCTTGAATTGCAAATTGCGTGTTCCTCCGCAGGAAAGACGCCCTCAAGAGTGGCTTTGGTCGCAATTTGGGCGCGATTCCTCACCGCACAAGCCAGCAGATGGGTGGTAGGATTTTTTAGGATTCTGTGAAGTGGCTTGCGGTACACTGCCAACAGTCATTTTCCGTTAGATTGCGGTGCTGTGCGCAAGCCTTCGCTGCCGCGACGCGCTGCCACGAATGAACAGGGCAACAGTGCCCGCCGCCAGAATTTGATGACGGGCATCGGATAACGGACGAAAAGAGTAGCAAAAGGGGCATGATATGGATGTGCAAATGAACAAAGGGGCGGTGCAGCCCACCTCGTCTGATCAAGAGCAGGGCGGGCAGGGCGCGGTGCGTCTGAGCCAGGTACTGCTGCTGGGCTTGTTCCTGCTGGTCGTTTTCACCCGCTTTTGGGACCTGGGTGTAGAGAATTTCTGGTACGACGAATACATCATGGTTTACGCCACCCAATCCTGGGATGTCGTGGTCGAAGAGATCAACCTGGGGCGCAACCCGGTGCTGACTGTGGTGGGCTTCCTCTGGGGGCAGGCTTTCGGCTACAGCGAATTCTCGGTACGCGCGATTTCCGCCATCAGCGGCATCCTGGCGGTGGGCGTCTTCTACTGGTTGGCACGCCGCATGTACAATGAACGAGTCGCCTTGATCGCCGCCGCATTGGCGACCTTCAGCGGCTTCTTGATCTGGTACGCACAGGACTACCGCTACTACAGCGTGATGCTGCTGCTGGGGCTGCTCTCCTATGCCTTCCTCTGGCAGGCGCTGGCGACGGGCAAGCGCTGGTACTTCATCCCGATGGTGATCGCCAATATCCTGATGTACTTCACGCATACCTTCGCCCTCTTCCTCTTCGTGGGCCAGGGTCTCTTCTTCCTGACGCGCTGGTTCAAGTATCCGCGCCTGCGTCTGGCCTGGGTCGTCAGCCAGATTGCGATCATCGCAGGCATCATTCACCACGTCTGGGTCTTTGTGCTCAGCGGTTACAACGAGACAGCGGGCGACACGCTCAGCTATCTGGCGACCATCCCCTACAACGAGCCGATCTTCACGCTGGTGCGCTTCCTGGCTTTCGACCTGTATTACTTCCGTCCGATTCCGCTGATCGCTGCGGGCGTCGTTGGGGTCGGCGGGACGCTGGTCTTCTTGTTCATGCAGCGCAGCCAACTGGGTAAGAATTGGGGGGCTTCCTGGCGCGAATTTGCCAGCCGCTTCACGCAGGAGACGGATGCGACGCTGATGCTGCTCTTCTGGCTGGGCGCGATGTTCCTGCCCTGGCTGCTGGAACCCGTCCTCGGCCCGGCTTATGCACACCGCTACGTGATCTGGGCAGCACCGGCCTTCTTTCTGCTGCTGGCGGTGGGCATGGTCACCTTCCGCCGCTTGATTCCGCTGTATGCCAGTGTGGGCGCATTGGCAGTGCTGATGCTGGCGGGCTTGCTGGTCTACTATCAAGACCCCTCGCGCGAGGATTGGACTTCGCTTTACGGACATATCGCCGCCAACGAAGATGCCGATGACCTGATCGTCATTTCCTGGCCGGGGGGGCGTGCTGTGCGTTACGATCCACTGGGGCAGGCATACGGACTCTACTATCCTGGTGATACGCGCCACTGCGACCTGGAAGAAGGCACGCTGCGCGAAGCAGGAACCGATGTCGCCTTTGAGGAATGCGTGGGCGATGCGGATGTTGATCGTTTCTGGGTGGCGATTCGTGCGGCGGAATTTGAGAACGGCCCGCAGCGTGCCGAAGCCATCGGCGAATACCTGGGCGAGGCCTATGGTGCCGCAATGGAGGAACATATCATCTTCTTCGATGTGCAATTGATCGAATTCGTGGTCGAGGAGTGAGCCTCGCCACATCGAGAATCAAAAAGAGGCGGTATGTGCCGCCTCTTTCTCGTCTACTCACTCAATTAGCTGGGGGAAGCGAAGCGCTTATTCTGCTTCTTCAGTGGCTTCCATTTCGGCGTTTTCCGCTTCTTCGTCGGCTTCAGCCTCAGCGTCTGCGTCTTCCTCTTCCATGGCTTCTTCGTCCATGGCCTCTTCCATCAGGTCGCCGCTGACCGGATCAACACCTGTGGTGATCTCGCCTTCGATCAGACCCTGCAACACTTCTTCGACCTCAGCCGTGATTTCGTCCGTGATGATCTCTGCATCGTGCGGCTCAGCGAAGCCCACACCGGCGCGTTCGGCATCCAGCAGGTAATTCTGCCCGCCGGGGAAGTCTTCCATGCGGCCTTCGACGAGCGCGGCCACCATGTCGTAGACGCCCTGGTCAACGCGCTTCAATGCGCTGGTGATCAGGTATTCGACGCCTTCTGCGCTGCCGCTATCGAAGGTGGTGAAGTATTCGTCCTGGTCAACGCCGATGACGTAGATTTCCTGTTCGGCAGCGGCTGCGATGGCAGCGGAGCCGAGCGGGCCACCCGCACCGAAGATCACCGATGCGCCTTCACCGATGAACTGTTCTGCCAGGGAGACGCCCTGCGCCTGGTCGCTGAAGCTATCCGCGTACGCGCCCAGGATGTTGGTGCCGACTTCCCATTCGGGGTTCACGTAGAGCGCACCCTGTTCGTAGCCGTTGCGGTAACGCTTCACCGCCGGAACGTCAATGCCGTAGACGCCTGCGATCACATCGCTGTCAATTTCGTTGGCGACCAGGGCAGCCATCACGCCGACCAGGAAGCCGGCCTGATCTTCGCGGAACTGCACACCGACGAAGTTCTCCGGGCCATCCACCAGGAACTGGTCAATGCCGATGAAGTAAATGTCCGGGTTGGCTTCCGCCGCCGCCGCGGTCGCATCCTGAATCAGGAAGCCGACGGTTACGATGATGTCGAAGCCTTCATCCACACAGGTCTGGATGTTGCCTTCGTAGTCGGTTTCGCCTTCGGTCTCGATGAAGGTGTATTCCAGGTCGAAGTCTTCCTGAGCCTGGAGCGCCCCTTCATGAGCATACTGGTTGAAGGTGCCGTCGTTCACGCGACCAACGTCCGTGATGAGGCAGAGGCTGTCAATTTCCCCGGTTGCCAGGGCTTCTTCGTCGTCAGCAGCTTCGGCCTCAGCATCCGGTGCTTCGGTGGCTTCCGCTTCGTCGTCAGCAGCTTCTTCGTCGTCAGCGGCTTCTTCCGCCGGGGCTTCCGTTTCTTCAACTTCTTCGACTTCTTCGGTGGGGGCTTCGGTCGGTTCTTCTTCAGCGGGGGCACAAGCGGCAGCAAATAACAGAGCAAATACAGCGCCGAAGATCAACAGCGCTTTCGGGAAGAATTTCATAGAGCGCACTCCTCATGTGGTTTAACAGACTGTTAAGTCGAGGTTAAAATAGAATCCTCGCAATAATTTACACGTTTTTGGGAGCAAGTCAAGATGACTGTGCTCCCGATTTCACGATGTGTTTCCGCTCATTCCTTCTTATAGGGGATTCCGTCCGCTTTCGGCGCGACTGCACGCCCGACGAGACCCGCCAGTACGATAATCGTAACAATGTAAGGCACCATCTGCAAGAACTGCGGCGGCACCTGCACATCAATGATCTGGAAGCGCGTCCCCAGGGCGTCGGAGAAGCCGAAGAGCAGCGCCCCGCCGAAGGCTCCCAACGGCGTGTACTTGCCGAAGATCAGCGCCGCCAGCGAGATGAAGCCGGAGCCGTTCGTCATGCCATCCGTGAAGCGCCCGGTGGCTTCCAGCGAGAACCATGCGCCCGCCAGCCCCGCGATCAACCCGCCGATGAAGACGTTGATCCAGCGGTTGCGGTTGACCTTGATGCCCAGCGTATCCGCCGCGTGGGGATTCTCGCCGACGGCGCGGGTGCGCAAGCCCCAGCGCGTGTGGAAGAGCACGATATGCGAGACGATCACCACGACGAACATCATGTAGAAGATCGGCTTGTTGGCGAAGAGCGCCTGCCCGATGATCGGTATATCCGCCAGCACTGGAATCTCGATGACGGGCAGCGTCGTCAGCCCGGCTTCCGACGAGAGCAGCACTTCGCGGCGGATGAAGCCCGTGATCCCCAGTGCCAGGATGTTGATGACCGTGCCGCTGACGATCTGGTCAGTGGCGAAGGTGATGCTCAGCCAGGCGTGGAGCAGCGCCGCCAGCCCGCCCGACAACACCGCCACGCCGACGGAGAGCGCCAGCAGCAGGTTGATTTGCTCTGGTGGGAAGGCATCGCGCAGCAGAAAGAGCGTGGTGAAGCCCGTGCAGGCTGCGAAGAGCATCATGCCCTCAATGGCGATGTTGACCACGCCAGAGCGCTCGCACCACAGCCCCGCCATCGCCCCGATGGCAATCGGCGTCGCCAGACGCAAACTCTCGGTGATCATCGTGACGCCATTGGTGCGCCCATCGCCTACGGCTGCGATGAAGACTGTCGGGAAGATCAGCAGCCCGGCGACAATCAGCAGCCAGTTTGCGGGCTTCTCGAAGCGTTCCGGCACAGCAATGCCCATCACAGCCGCCAGCAGCATGATCGCCCCCATCACATTCAGGAAAAGCTGGGTGGGGATGACGATGCTCGCGGCCTCATCAGGTGCGCCGGATTCGAGCGTGAGGGTTGTCGCAATGCTCCCGTCCAGGTTGCCGTTGACCTGCCACAGAACGAACAGCGCGATCAACAGCAGGAAGGAGGAGAGGATGTGACGTCGGCGGATGTCCCCGCCTGTGATTCGTTGCAGCATTGGATGTTAACCTCCCCATCCGGTTGTGAAATTCATTTCGTCTTCCGCGCGGCGCTCTTCCGCACGCCACAGGAAGCGCACGATTTGATCCGCTGCCACGAACATGATGATGAACGCTTGAATGATCTTGATGAGGTCGAGCGAGACCTCTGCACGTACCTGCATGATCGCAGCGCCGCTGAGCAAACCGCCCCAGAGCAGCCCCGCCCACAGCATGTTGCGCGGGTTGGTACGCGCCAGCAGCGCCACCGCAATCGCATCGAAGCCGTAGTTGGCGAAGAGGTTGGGGAACATCACGTGTTCCTTGCCGCTGATCTCGATAGCTCCCGCGAGTCCCGCCAGGGCACCGCTGAGCGCCATCGCCAGTATGACGTTGAACGGCACGTTCATCCCCGCGTAACGCGCCGCCTTCTGATTCTGCCCGACGGTGCGCAATTCAAAGCCGAGCGTGGTGCGTTCCAGGAACCATTCCGTCAGCCAGATGGCGACCAGCATTATTGCGAAACCTACGTGCAGATTCCCCTGCACCGTGATGGACTGGATGAAGAAGCTGACGACCACCGTCACGACGCCGTAAATCACACCGCGCAGGATCGTGCGTGAACTGCGCTTATGGCGGCTGCTCAGCAAGACCACGCCGAAGACGAACAACCCGGCGATGATGAACCAGAGCCAGCTCAACTGGTCGAAGGTCGGCAGCCAGGCGGCGGTGGAGATTTCTGGCGTCTTGGGGGCGCTGGAATTGGGGTCACCCAGCAGCAGCGGATCACGCGCCTTGATGAGCCAATCGACCAGGAAGAGCGCGATGAAATTGAGCATAATCGTCGTGATGACTTCGTGCGCCCCGGTGAAGGCCTTCAAGGCACCGGGTATCGCACCCCAGATCAACCCGCCCAGTATGCCCATCGCGATCAGCAGGGCGATCAACAGCAGGGAGGGCAGGCCGCTCAGGTAAATGCCGATGGCGACGGCGAAGGTCGCGCCGATGAAGAGCTGCCCCTCCGCGCCGATGTTGAAGAGGCCGCCTTTGAAGCCCAGCGCCACCGCCAGCCCCGCGATGATGTAGGGGATGGCGCGTACGATGGTATTTTCGAGCTGGGAGGGGATGAAGAGCCAGGCCGTTTCCCCCGTGCGCAGGTAGGCCACCGGCAAATCGAGTTCATTTTGCAGGCTGCCGATGCTGCTGTCCCCCAGACCATCGCCGATCAAGACGTTGTTACCAGGGCGGCGTAGCACGAGATTCTCTTCCAGGAAGGTCGGTAGCTGCTCTTGCAAGGCCGCTTCCACACTGGGCGCGGTCAGCAGGCCACGATCATAGAGAATCTCCAGAATGGCGAAATTCTCCGCCAGCAGGGCGACATCCGTCACGCCTGCCGCTTCGACATCTGCCAGCGTGTCGAAGCTGTTGAGCACGAGGCTCGCGCTGTTCTCATTGATTTCGACGAGGGCGTCAGCTTCTGGGCTGTTCACCGCAATGTCCAGGGCATCCAACTGCTGCAAAACCTCGATCTGATCCTGGGTGCGGTTCAGCCCCAGGCCGTTGAGCAATTGCAGGTAGTCAATCACCTGACGAAAATCTTCATCGCTGAGTTCTGCGGCAGGCGGCCAGATAGCGGCGATGTCGTCGGGGGTTGTGCCCCCGCGCACCGCCAGTTCACCCAGCGTGCGCACATCCCCGCCGCTCAATTCGTCCATATCTTCCAGGAAGCGGCCTCCCAGGAAATCCGGCATGGTGCGGAAACGTTCCGCGCCAAAGCGCCGAATCGTGGGAATGCCCGTCGCCAACACTTCGATGGTGTCGGTGTCGAGGTTTTTCTCTTCGACGAGGGTGCGGAATTCTTGCATGCGTTCCAGGCCAATCTCGGCGATGCGCCCCAGCGAACGTGACTCGCGCCCTAGCTGTGTGATGGCCGTCACTTCGCTGTAGCGTGCCAGCGGCTCGAAGTCTTCCAGGGTGGCGACATCGCTCGCTGCCAGCCCGGTCAGCCCTTCGATCAGTGCGGCATAGGCTTTGCCGCTGGTCTCCAGGCCGGGGCCTAGCTCCCCTTCGGTGGAGATAATCAGCGGGATGCCGACCAGGAAGGCCGTGACCACCGCCAGAAAAGGCACCAGACTCGTCGAGATGCGCGACCAGGAACGCGCAATTGGACGCAGGAATCCGGGCAGGCGCGGCGTTGAAGGCGTTGTTTCAGTCATGAGCTTCGCTGCCTTTCTTCTTCTTGTCATCGCCGCCGGGACCACCCGCCATCAGCAAGCCGACGGTATTGCGATCGGCCTCCTCGATGGGCAGCACATCAACGATCTGACCATCGAACATCACCGCCACGCGATCCGACAGGCTCAGAATCTCGTCCAGTTCCGAAGAGACCAGCAGCACCGCTGTGCCCTCATCGCGCATACGGACGATTTGCTTGTGAATGAATTCGATGCTGCCGACATCGAGTCCGCGCGTGGGCTGGGCGGCGATCAGCAATTGCACCGGGCGGCTGAATTCGCGTGCGATGATGACCTTCTGCTGGTTGCCTCCGGAAAGGCCCCGAATCGGCGCGAAGGGGTGCCGGGGGCGCACGTCGAAGCGCTCCACCAGTTCTTGCGCATTGGCGGCGATGGCTTCATCGTTGACCAGAATCCCGGCAGAGTAGGGATTGTCGTAGTAAGTGTTCAGCACCATGTTGTACATCACGGGGAAGGGCATCACCATGCCCATGCGCTGGCGATCTTCCGGGACGTGCCCGGTTCCCAGCCGCGTGATCTGACGCGGCGTGGCGTTGGTGATGTCGTCTCCCAGGAAGATCACGCGCCCGGATTCGACGCGGCGCAGCCCGGTCAATGCTTCGACTAGTTCGGTCTGTCCGTTGCCCTGCACGCCCGCCACGCCCAGGATTTCCCCGGCGCGAATATCCAGCGTGACGCCATCCACCGCCGGCAGGTCGCGCTCATCCAGCACATGCAGCTTCTCGATGCGCACGATGACCTCTTCGCCGTAGGCACGTTCTTTGTCGATTTGTAGGACGACTTCGCGCCCGACCATCAATTCCGCCAGCGACTCTTCCGTTGATGCGGCGGGGTCGGCGTGGCCTGCGACCTTGCCGTTACGCAGCACGGTGATGTCGTCGCAGATTTCCAGCACTTCCTTCAGCTTGTGGTTGATGAAGATGATGCTCACCCCCCGGTCGAGCAGGGTGCGTATGATGCGGAACAAGCCCTGCGTTTCCTGTGGGGTGAGGACGGCAGTCGGCTCGTCGAGGATCAGGATGTCGGCGTCGCGGTAGAGCGCCTTGATGATCTCCACGCGCTGCTGAATGCCAACGGGCAAATCCTGAATCACGGCGTCCGGGTTCACGTCCAGGCCGTAATCGGCGCTGATCTCGCGGATGCGCTTCTTGGCAGTCGCCATATCCAGGAAACCGGCGCGTGTGCTCTCATTGCCCAGCATGACGTTCTCCGTCACCGTCAGCACATCCACCAACTGAAAATGCTGGTGCACCATGCCGATCCCTAGGTTGATTGCATCGGTGGGGCCGTTGATCGTCACAGGCTGTCCGTTGATCAGAATCTCGCCCTCATCGGGTTCGTAAAGGCCGTAGATCAGGTTCATCAACGTGCTCTTACCCGCGCCGTTTTCCCCCAGCAGGCCGAGCACGCGCCCTTTGTATAACTTCAGGTCGATGTGGTCATTCGCCACGACTCCGCCGGGGAATCGCTTGGTGATGCCACGCACTTCTAATACCGGCACTTCCGCGCTCAAAAAAGGTTCTCCATTGCACAGTTTTCTTCGCCAAATGTTAAGAAACGATTATACCGCAATGTACCTCAATGAACAGGTGATGCGTCGCCGCATTTGGGGCGCTCGTTCCCTTTTTCACTATACCGCGTGTTGGGGTTTTCCTACAAGCAAACAGGCAAAACAGCAACAGCCGCGCCCCGCTCTATGATTGGTGTCGGTCGGCGTATGAGGGAGCGCAGCAGGCGGCATGTGTTTCGCCTGTTTTGTCATGATCTGGCACTTCAGCATTTCGGGTGCGATGACCCGCATCAATGGCAAGCCAGGGCAGCGGGTTGGCTGCAAAAACCATGTAAACGCCGCACTGCTGGTGAAACGCTTTATGCCAGCCCTCGTATATGAATAGTAGAATGAGACAGAACGAAAGACGAAAGGCAATCGGGCAATGCAGGACATGATGTATGAAACCAAATCCAAGGTTGTTCTGGGTGATGTCGGTAACCGCTTCATCGCGATCTTCATTGATGGCTTCATCCTGGGCCTGATCGGTGCTGTGCTCTTCGGGGCGGGCGGCGAAGCAGGTGGCGGCCTGACCTTCGTGATTGGCGTGGTGTACAACTGGTTCTTCTGGACGCGCATGGACGGGCAGACCCCTGGCAAGCGCATGATGAACCTGCGCGTCATCAAGGCCGATGGCACCCACTTGAGCGACATTGACGCCGTGATCCGCGCCGTCGCTTATCACCTCAGCGGTATTTTCTTCGGCCTGGGTTATATCTGGGCGCTCTTCGACGACAAGCGCCGCACCTGGCACGACCTGCTGGCGGGAACGCTGGTCGTCAAAGCCTGACCGCACATCCGTAAATTCCCCGAACAGGCTGCACCGCGCGGCCTGTTCGCATCGTCCGTTTGGTTGCGGCTCCCCATCATCGCTGCCGTTTGCGTGCAGGCGAAACAAGGTTCGAACCAATTCTTAACACTTATTGCTTCACTTTCTCCTTGTAATCCCATACAATTTCAGTGTATTACGCGATTCGCGAGGCGGCGGTATCATGCGCAGAAGCCTGTTCGTTTTGTTGTTCCTCATCGGCGTCTGGCCTGTCCTGAGCCAAGATCAAACCCCCGCCCCGCCGAGCGCCACCCACATTACAGCATCTGTTACACCAACCGCCACCGATACCGCGACAGCCTCCCTGACGCCGACCTTCACCCTGACGCCGACTCTGACAGCGACCCCCACGCAGAGGCCGACGACTGCGCCGGAAATCACTGCGGAAGCCACCCCGGAGGCGACGCCGCCTGTGACCATTGCTCCGTCCCAGACGCCGACGCCAGGGCAGACGGCAGAAGCCACCCCGGAGGCGACGCCAGAAGCGACATCAGAAGCAACAATCGAAGTAACGCCAGAATCCACCCCGGAGGTGAGTCCGGAACTTACCCCCGAAACAACGGCAGAAGTGACCCCGGAAACGACGCCGGATGCCACATCAGAAGCGACATCAGAAGCCACCATTGAAGTCACATCAGAAGTCACCCCGGAAGTGACACCCGAGACGACGGCGGAAGTCTCGCCAACGGCTTCCAGCACGCCGCCACCATCGCCGACGCTGGTGCTTTCCGTGACACCCACCGCGACCCCTGGCGGCTATGCGCTGCGCTATGTACAGGGGATCGTGACCTACCAGAACCGCGAGTCCCAGTCCGGGATCGAAGTACAAGTGATCGCGGAAGATGGGGCGCTGCTCAGTGTGGGGACGACCAACGAAGGCGGCGTTTACAGCCTACCTGCCCCCGCGGCTGCACCCTACTGGATCGCGGCAGAAGCCCCGCTGCATCTGCGCACCTGGCAGAGGGTTCCTGCCGGGCAGATGCCCACCGCCATCGCGCTGCCAGGGGGCGACTTAAACGCTGATGGCTGCATCGCCCAGGCCGATATTGATCTCATGCGGCTGGCGTTCGCCCAGGGCAGCAGCAGCGCCGCTGACCTGACCGGAGACGGTGTGACTAACCTCGTGGATCTGGCGATTCTCACCGGGAATTTCCAGGTGGGATGCGAAATTGAGGCGGAGCCGACGCCGGAAACCACCGCCGAGAGCACCGAATCTCTGCCGGAGCCGCAGCCGGAAATGCGGGTGACGGCTGCGCCGGAACAGACGACTGAGCCAACGTCGGAACTCCCGGCTGAGAACACGGCGGAAGCCATGCCACCGACGGGGATGCCATCGCCGACTTCGCTGTTGACCTCGACGCCGACCCCGCTGCCGACGCAGCCCGAACAAACGCCCGAAGCGACCCCGGAAGTCGCTGGCACGCCATGAGTGGTGATTCAACGCCAGGCCGAGGCGTTCTTCATTCGGTCACCTATCGCTTTATCGAACGGAGAACAAGGCACTTGTTCAGAACCAGGAGTGAGAGATGAATCGTGAAATGACCGTGAAGGTCGGTATGCGCAGCCTGGCGTTCCTGCTGCTGCTCGTGTTGATCCAACCTGCGCTGGCAGCGTCACGACCCGAAATCAACGTCGTTGCCAACTGGGTACCGGGTACAACGCTGGATACCAATGGCGCTGATGAGCGCTTCGTTGACCTGCAATTGCAGGTGCAGGGCAACGTCCAATTCTGGGCAGTGGAGATGAGCTGCCAGATTGGGCGCGGCGACGAACTGGAATTTGTGTCGATCAACCTGCCCACCAACGTCTGGGGCACGGAAGGCGTCCAGTTCACCATTCTTCCGCAGCCGGATGATAATACGAATGGTACGCTGACTTACGACCCGACGACCGACATCTACAACGCGGATGGGCGGGGTACGCTGGAATTCACGCCCACGCGCCTGGGGATCACCACAGCGCCGCTGGGCATCAATGGCGCGGATTACACCCTCACGCTGGCGAATGTCCGCTTCCGCGTGCTGCCCCAGGATCGCAACGGCAGCGTCCGCGTCAACTGCCGCACGATGGAATTTTTGGATCGCAACGGCGAGCGGGTAGAACGCGGTCGCCAGACGCGCACGCCTGACCTGGAAATCATGACGGGTTACGTGCTCTCCGGCACGGTTGCCCGTCAGGGCGGACGCGATACAGAAAACGTCGAAGTGACCTGCACCAATTACCCGGATGGCCCCACGACCCCCGGCACGGCGGTCACGTATCCGTTTGTTCTGACGGATCGGCGCGGCGAATTCACCTTCGACCAGGACGGCGGCTCCGAACTGCGTGCCCTGGGCTACTATGAATGCGTGTTCATCAGCAAGTCGGATGGTTCAAACTCCGATGATGTCTTGCTCTCCTCGACATCAACCTTCGTCCTGCGCACGCCACAGTACAGCTTGCTGCCTGTCGTCCTCCGTACGGGCAATGTGGATGAGAGCGGCGACGGCATAGTCGATATCTTTGATATCTCGGTGCTGGCAGGCGTCTACGGTCAGAGCTATTCTGACCCCTACGGCACGGGCGATGTCAACGGCGATGAAGATGTCGATGATGCGGATCTGACGTTGACTGCTGCCAACAACGGGCTGGATGGCCCCCTGGATGCCGATCATGTGCTCTACGGGCTGGGGCGCGACTTCAGCGAAGACGAAATCTTCCCCTACAGCCAGTTGTGGTGGGGCTTCCCCGGCGAAGGCTACACCTATCCGCTGGTGAACCGCAGCCGCACCCGCGACTTCTGGCCTCAGCTCTCGCCAGATGGCACGCAGGTGGCCTATATTGCTGTTTCGGATCGTCGGGGAGAAAGCACCTATGAACTGAGCTACCTGGATGTCGAACGCGGTCGCGGCTCGACGGCGCGTTTCCCGCGTGAATTTGATTACCAGCATCTCGCGCCATCATGGTCGCCGGATGGCAGCCGTGTCGCTTTCATCTGCACCACGCGCGGCGAAGTCGGTGACCCGGATACCGAAGGCTACCTCTACAACAATGGCGACATCTGCATCGTCAACGCCGATGACAGCCGGGGCGACACGGCCTACAACCTGGGCGTGAAATCCGAGATTTTCCCGCCGGCCTGGCTGGAATACGATGTGGATGACAGCACACCGGTGTTGCAGGCGGGCTACGTCATCATCTACCCGGATTTCGACAGCGGCAAGCTACGCTACGTTGACCTGTACAGCGAACTGAGCGGGGAAGTCCCGGTTTCGGCGGGCCCCAGCGATGTCCTCGATCAGCCGATTGTGGTGGATTACTCGCACACGGCATCCGTCGATGTCACGACCACCAATGCCCTCAGCATCTACTCCTTCCTGGGGTACCGTTTCAGCGATGGTGGGGATCCCTATCTCAAGGTGGGTTCCATCAGCTATGATCCGGCAGGTGGTTTTGCTGGCGGCATCACCAACGCGGTAGATGGTACCACGCACGTCGCACTGGAAGGCACGGACACGCCGGATACAACCGGTGTGGATTACTACGATCTCTCGCCGTCGTTGGATATTCTCTTCTACTATGAATACAACTACGCCATCGACAACACGTTGGCACCGTTCCAGTTCCACATCTTCGCGCACAACGACGCCGATCCGCACAACGACGCCGATCCGCTGAACGACGCCGATCCGCTGAACGACGCCGATCCGCTGACCTGGAATACATCTGCAACCAGCTACTTTGTGGATAGCGTGGTCGGCAATCCCTTCGCGGCGCTGGATGGCTTCGGCGCTTACGACCCGCAGACCAATCCGCTCAACCTGACGGAATTGCACGCCAACCGCATGACCGTCGACTGGATCCCCTGAGGTTCAGCAGCACATCCGCAGGCAGCACATGCTACAATCAAGAGGGGGCAATCGCCCTCTCTTTTTTGTTCTGAACACCACAACCCACGAGGGAAAACCGACATGCTCAGCAAGCGCTTTCTCGTGTTGTTCTTAATGGCCTTCAGCGTCGTGTTTGGGGTACACGCACAGGATGACGCACCGCAGACCTTGTTGCAACTCCAGGCCGAAACCACCGCCCTCGAAACCGGGCAGCCTTATACCGTGAATATCGTCGTCAATGATGTCGTCGAATTGTGGGGTGCGGAGGTGCGGATCGCCTACGATCCGCAGCGGGTCTATATCATCGGCACGCGCAGCGGCTCTCCGGTGGATGTCGGCGAGTTCCTGGGCGATGACACCTTCACGGCTCGTAACGTCGTGGATGCGACGGCGGGGCAGGTAGCCTACGCGGTTTCACGGCTGGGGCGCGATGTCGATCCGGTTTCGGGCAGCGGTGTGATCGGCAGCTTCGACGTATATCCATTGCAGGCGGGCGAGACCGAACTGCGTTTCAGCAGCGCATCCCTCGTCAGGCTCGATTTTGACCTGGACGAGAATGGACAGCGCACCAACGTCACTTCGGAGCAGCTACCCTTCACCCCGGTGCTGCTGCCGCTGACCATCACGGGCGAGACCGTCGAACCACCTTCGGAAGCCACCGCCACGCCCATGCCCACCGCTACACTCGATCCTAACTTCGCGCTGGAAGACACCACCGAAGAACCAGAACCGACTCCGCTGGTGAACGCCACGCCCGTTCCGCCGCAGCCAGATGATGCCGCCGCGCAGCCCGCTGATTTGCCACTGCTGCCCATCGCCGTCGGCCTGATCGCTTTCAGTGTCTTGGGTCTGATTCTACTCGTGATCGTCTATCGTCGGCGTGGCTGAGCATTGTGGTTCGGCAGTGGTGCGGCGGACTGCCCTGCGCTTGACGGCTGATGGTTCAAACGGTAGACTGTTATCATAGAACATGTGTTCATAATCTGCCGCAAGAGCCATGAAGGGAATGAGTATGCCGATCAATGTGAAGGAACATCTGGTCTTCCTGGGTGTGGATGACCGCGCTGCCGCCCGTACATTCTACGAAGAGACCCTCGGCTTGCGCTTCGTCAGCGACGAAATAGGCACGCTGGTCTTCGATCTGGCGGGGACGCCGCTGCGCATCAGCCAGGTCGAGGGCTTCCAGCCGCAAACCTTCACCGTCCTGGGCTGGAATGTAGACGACATCGAAGCCGAGACCGCCCGTCTCCAGGCCGCAGGGGTCGCGCCGATTCGCTATCCCGGCATGCCGCAGGATGAGCGAGGTATCGCAACCCTGGGCACTGTGCGCATTCTCTGGTTCCGCGATCCCGCCGGGAATGTTCTCTCGCTGACGCAGGCATGAAGCCACTGGCGTGGATTTGCCATGCCACTTCTCGTACAGAACAACCCGTATTGAGGCCAGGACAGGCTGGAAGGGACACTCCGTTGATTAAGAGCGACGGGGAGCGATCAAAGCCAGAGGCGAAAATGGCAGGGAAGGGGCGGCTAGCGCTCGTTGAATCCCTTCCCTTCCATGATCTTCGGGATGCATCGCCTCAAACTGTGCACAGAAAGACCACATAGAGACCGACGACCGCTGCCTAATAGGGGAAATGCAGCCGATCCGCCGCCT
The DNA here is from genome assembly GCA_964549915.1 of uncultured Anaerolineaceae bacterium. Taxonomy (GTDB): domain Bacteria; phylum Chloroflexota; class Anaerolineae; order Aggregatilineales; family Phototrophicaceae; genus JAUZRW01. Next base: position 101,327 of record CAZJWX010000010.1, read on the forward strand.
GTTTGCGATTCTCTTCCGGACGGCGATCATAGCGGCGCGTCGTCTCGACGGAACTGTGTCCGGCGATGTCTGCGACGGTAGCGATGTCTACGCCGCGTTCCAGCATATCGCTGACGAAGGTGCGCCGCAGATCATGGGGGGAGAAGTTCGGGACGTTGGCTTGCAGCGCACGCTTCTTCAGCATGTCGTAGATGCTCTGGCTGACAATGCCGCCGAACTGGATTTTGCCGTTCTTGAGCACCGGGGTGAAAATTGGCCCCGCATTATCCGGACTCAGGGTGATCCAATCCTTGAGCGCCTTGAGCGCCCCGCCGCGCACATAGACCACGCGCTGTTTGCGCCCCTTGCCGCGCCGAATCATCAGGCGGCCTTCTCTGGGGTCGAAGTCCTTGTACTGTACCTCCACCAGTTCGGAGCGGCGCAGCCCACACGTATACAGCAGGCCGATGATGGCTGCATCGCGCACGCCCGCCGGGGAAGGATCTTCCTTGCAGACTTCGACCAGGGCGGAAATTTCGCCGGGAGTCAGTTCCCGGCCTGCGGGCAGCGGCTGTGCCTTCACGTTGGCGATGTCCACCGCGCGCTGGTACTGCTCCGCCGAAATATACCCCAGCCGCCAGGCTTCCTTGACCACGCCGCGCAGCCCCGACAGAATCCGGTTGACCGTCGCCGGGCTGTATTCGTCGATGAGCAGGGCGCGTACCGCTGCCGTGTGCTGGTAGCGCAGGCCATGCCAGGGCATCCGCAGCATCTCTTCCTGCGTCACCGCTTCCAGGGGGCGGTACGTCAGCAGGGCAGTTACTGTGCGCAGCGCATTGCTCATCGTTCGCCGTGAACGATCCGAGGTCAACGACGCCAGATAGACCGCCGCCGGATTCTGATCCAGGGGCACGTCAATCGGCTTCGTCAGGTCGATTTCGGTCTCGTTTTGCCGCTCGTAGGGTTTGATCACAGGTCGATCCCCAGCGAAGCACAATCGATGTTCAGCGCATCAATGATCGCATCTCCGGTAGGTACGCCCTCTTGCAGCCGATTCAGCCGCCCGTTGATGATGCCCATCCGTTCATCGACGAAGCGCCCCATCGCATAGCAACCGACGAAGCTGTTGACCTCATCGCCCACCACGCGGTCACGTCCAATCAGCACCACAGGCAAGAATCCGTCCAGGTAGGGTTTCCCGGCTGCCGCACCGCCGAACTGATACTGCCCCGTGTAGACGGTGACATTCAGCGTCCGGTTGTAGCGCCCGATGAATTCCGTGATCGGCTGGCGATAATCGACGGCTGGGGCACCGTTGGGCTGGGCACCCGGCAGCGGGAAGAGCCACATGCCGTAGGCCGCCAGATTGTTGTCGTTCTGGATCGCTTCGAAGTATTCCTGGATGATAAATTCGGCCTCTTCGCGGATGCGTACCGGGCTGGTCGTCAGGCGCACCGTCTCGTCGAAGCAGTTGACGCTGGTCAGGTAGCTGCGGATGTTCGCCAGGGTGGGCGAAGCGGCGACCCCCGTGTCATAGAGGCTGCTGCCGACGATGCCCCAGACGGATGGCCCGGTGGTGATCAACGGCTGCATGTAGAAGCATCCGGCGAACACACGTACGCTGTCGCCTTCGTAGCCCAGCAGCACCGCAGGCACGCGCGCGCCGTCGGGGCTGGTCTGCTGCGCTGCGCCGAAATACGGCTCAACGCGAGTTGTCTCCGCGAATCCCGCCACGAAGTCGTAGAAGGTCTGGTTCGTGTTCAAATAGGTGAAGGCTTCTACGTAGTCCCGCCGATTGATGGCGTCGTAATAGCTTTGCAGCGCCCCCAGTGGGGTATCCGCTGTGCTGCTCTGTGCGGCGGTCATTGCCACATTCGTCACCACAAACAGCACGATCAAAATGCTGATGAGTCGCTTGCGCATGATCTTCCCTCATTGCTCGTTCCGGACTCATCATAACACCATTTGTTCTAGATCGCTGCGCAGTTCTGTCTGAATCTTCGCCCCGGCTCTATCGCCATTGAAAGCCGCGCTATACGCGCTCTACGGCGACATCTGCGCGATCCGGTGCGCCATTCTCCAGCACGCGATAGCGCCGCTTGGTGATGAAATCGCCCTGCCGAATCTCGCTGCCGCCGCTGCGGCTGACCAGCACGCGCAAATTGTAGGTGCCATCGGGCGAGGGGGGATCGCCTTCCAGCGAGAAGGGAATCGGTGCCCCATCATAGGCGACATTGCGCTGCATACCCTGTGCGGCGACCTGCGCCGGGGCATCCATCATGCCGATTTCTTCCAGCACAATGTAGAGGGTCGCGCCGCTGAATGCTTCGGTTCCTGCGGGTAGGGCGATGGTTCCGCTGATGAGGGTAGCCATTGAGATTCCTCATTGTACTGCAATCGCTTTCGCGATATGTGTAGTTGTAAATACTGTCATTGTAGATCAAGTGAGGAGAACAAGTTTCGTTCTCCTCAACCATTACGCTCATTCGCCCGCATACATCTCTTCGACGGCGGCGATGTCATCGGCACTCAGGCCGTCGCGCTGACCGATTTCGGCGTTGGGATCGAGCGGCACAATCGTATCCTTGCCATTGCGCGAGAAGGCCCAGCGTGGATAGTGCATGATCGAGCCATAGTCGTACTCGCCCAGGTCTTGCCCGTTGTCCTCCTGCTTATCGAAGTTGAAAGCGTAGAGGCTGATGATGTTCTCGTAGCGCACATCCACGTATTCATCGCGATCCGAGCGGCTCTGCTCATGCCAGAGGCCGATGGCGTGCCCGATCTCGTGGATGGTGTTGCCCGTGCTGCAAGCCGAAGCCAGATTGATCGGCTGCATCTTGCCCTGCATACCCACATAGGACGAGCAGCCATTGCCCGGACGGAAGAGGATGTAATTGGGGTACTGGTGTGCGTTGGCGCTGGTGCGCTCTACGAAGCGGAGCGATGTATGTTCTTCCCAATGCTTGATGGCGTCCGTCACGCGCTCCTGATTGGGCAGGTTGGAATGAATCTCATATGGCACCAGTCGATCCGGCCAGAGGTAGCTGCGCGGCGTGATGCCCAATCCAGCCTGCATCGGTTGCGACGGAGCCAGCAGAATATCGCCCTGGTAAACCGCCACGCCATCGACTTCGACGTACGTCAGCGGCAGATCCGAGACGGTCACGCCATTGACGAAACCGTTGTAGGTGATCGTCGTAGGCTGCCCCAGATTCCCGTCGCTATCGTACATCGCTCCAAATTCGGGATGCAGACCCTCCGGCAGGGTCGCCCCGCCCGTTTCCGCGCCCGAATGCTCTTCGTTGTTGTTGTCCGTCGTGGGATCGCCCTGTGTGATGGCGATCACCGCCAGCACGATCATCAAGAAGATCATGCCGACCCAGTGGCGTTTGCTGAAGCGCTTCTTCTCCGAAACCATGAACCTGTCCTCACAAACACTTTTTTTCACAGTACCACAAACCATCGCCGGAATCTACAGATGCGGGGCGTGGATCAGGGCAATCGCCTCAAATTTGTAAGAGTAATTGCAACAAAAAGGTGTCATCA
>CAZJWX010000011.1:0-92078 GCA_964549915.1 uncultured Anaerolineaceae bacterium
TGATGACACCTTTTTGTTGCAATTACTCTTACAAATTTGAGGCGATTGCCCTGGGGGATTCTCATGCACAAAATCGCTTAGCTGTGCTAAGATGTTGAAGAAGTATACACAGTGTCCACCATACCGTCCGTCCATTCCGGCGATGTGGCGGTTTCTTCTTCCAAATTTACACTTCTGTACTCAGTCCGTTCCGATCAACGCACTGCTGGCAGACAGGTGATCTGCTGGCGTTCCATGCCATAATGAGGAGAATTCGCTGCATGAGATCATTCTTCAATCTCTTGACGCAAGTTGCGCTGCGCTTTCGCGGCATCACGCTTGCAATCGTCGCACTGATCATGTCCCTCGGCGTCATCGCCGCAAGTGAGCTGAAGCAAGAGTTGCTTCCTCCTATTGAATTCCCCCAGACGATCATTCTGGCGCAGGTCTCCGGGATGACCAGCGAGCAGGTGCTCAATATTGTTACAGAGCGCGTCGAAGATGCGCTGCTCGAAATCCCTGAAATTGTGAACGTCGAATCGCAGACGAGCGGCACCTTCGGGGTGGTTATCACTGCCAGCAATGATTTCGGGCTGGATCAGGAAATGCTGCGTGATGAGATGCGTGCTGTTCTGGACGATGTCTGGTTCCCTCTGCGTTCCATCCAACCGGGGGAAGGGGAAAGCGCGGCTGAGTTTTCGGCTCAATTGTTGAATGATCTGACGCCCGACGTGCTGGTCTACCTGGCACGGCGTGATCCCAACTTCTTGTTCCAGCTTTCACCGGATGTATGGGCACAATTGCCGGACGAGACGATCCGCGTCCTGGCTGCTTACCTGGCACAGCAGACCAATGCACCCAGCGACGAGAAGAGCGCTCTGGAGAACCTGGTGGGGCAAGAAGTGATTCCCCAGTTGGAAACAATTGATCTCGTCGCCAATATTCAGGTTAGCGGTGGGCAATTGCTTCCCGGTGAACAAGTTCCGGCTTTCAGCACTGCTGCCGAAGGAATCGAACCCACCAGTCTGCTCCTACAATTGACGCCAGAAACCTGGGCAATCATCAGCCAGCGATTGGATGAGGTTGGCGCACAGGACGAGAGCAGCGTTGCGGCACTGCAGGAGATCGCTGTCGAGATACCGCAGGAAGCCCCCATGCTGCCGGATAGCTGGCAGATGGATCACTTCAATGATGCCAGTGACCTGGTTGAAATGCGCTCTCTGACCCGTACCCTCGCTGGTGTGCTGAATGATTTCTATGCGACGGGTGAAATCGTCGGTCCGCTCGGCCAGACGGATGATTTGACTCCTGAGACGATCAACCGCATGCTGGAACTTGACCCGACGATGGCGCAGTACTTCGAATCTGAGCAGTTGGTGGCGATGTCACCAGAAGTTTTCGATGCGCTGCCAGATGACTTGCGGCTGGATGGCTTCACGCGGGATGATCTGGCGGCGGCTTCCCTGGCGCGAAGCGTGACCGGAAGATCTGTTGAGCCGGAGCCTGTTAACCTGCCGAGTGCATGGCGTATTCAACCGCCACAATTGATCACTTTCAGTTTTGCGGATATTCCGCTGGCGACATTCAGTGTCTTCAGTACTGCCTCCCCGGATGAGGCCGAACCCGTGACGCAAGCCGAAGATGGTACTGAGGATACAGCCAACGCTGGAAATTCGAGCACAAATGCTGACGAAGCAGTGGCCCAGGATCAATCACAGCAGTCGGCTTCGATACCAGCAGGCCCGGCGCTGCCGCAGCTCTATACTCTCTTCGGCGATTTTCTCGAAGTTTCGCTGGATACAGCAGATGATTTGATCACGCTGCAGTTGCCGCAGGAGTTCGCACAGTTCGCAGGTGCCAGAGATGGTGCCGGGCTACTCAATCTCTTGGCGCAGTTGGATACGTTGCTTTCCCAGGCCGGGGATGCGCCGCTGCCTGAAGGTGCCGACACTGGATTGCCGGATTTCAGCGATCCCGCCGCGCTGACGCAGTTTGTTCCTGCGCTGAATGAATGCGGTATTGGTCTGCTGAACTTGAATTCGCCAGATTTCAGCTTTTCAGAAGCGCTGATTGGCTGCTTGAACGCAGACGTGATGAGCTTCGTCGTCGAGAATGATCCAACCTTCGTCGACCGTTTGCAGCCAGTGGTCTTCGAGTACTTCGCGCCGGAAGTGCTGGATGTAGAAGGCATTTCGCCACTTCTGGGCGAAGCGTGGGATACGCTGGCTTCGCGGCCGGAATTTGACGAGATGCCGCTGCGTACGGCTGATGATGTGCTAGAACTGGGTGACGGCAGTGCTTCGAGTGTGCTGAACACAATCAATGTGGAAGTGCCGGAGCGCTTCGCGGGGTACGAAGTGCGCCTCTTCAATAGTTTGACACCGACGGTGCTGAATTATTTTGCGAATGAGGAAGAGGACTTCTACAGCAATCTCGATTCTGCGGTATTGTTGAAGTTCTCGCCAGCGGCCCTGGAGGCAGTTCCCGATGCACTCATCGAGACTTTGCCGGAGGATGTCACCAGACAACTCAATGAGATTGCCAGCGGCGAAATGCCATCCGCTGCTGAACAACTTGCTGATGACTATGCCAGTGATGTCCCGCCAGCGCGACCGGATGCCCCGGCGCTGAATTCGGAATGGGAGACAATCGCGGGTTTCATCGGTATCGAACTCAACAATGCCTACGACTTCTTCCGCTTTCCGGATGCAACTGGTACTCCGGCGCAATTCATCAATGGCCTCTTCAACACGGCTGGTGGGGCATCCTTTGCGCCGAATCTCCTGGGTAACATGCCTGCTGAGGCCTTCTTCTACATCGCGGAAGAGGATCCGAACTTCATCGCAGAATTGGGGCCACAGGCGCTGAATCTGCTGCCGGAAGAAATCTACCAGGAACTGCCGCAGAGCGCTCGTGATCGCGCCGAGGCGGGTGAAGTCTTTGTGCCGACGACGGCTGTGACGCGGACGAATGGTGCCCCCAGCTTGTTGATCACGGTTTACAAAGACGCGGATACGAACACCGTGGAGGCGTACAACGCAGTCGAATCGTTGATCAACGAGATTGACGCGGAGAACGACAACATCGCTGTCGAAGTGGCCTTCGAGCAAGCTAGCTTCATCGAGGAGTCAGTCAGCAGCGTTGTGACATCTGGTATTCTGGGTGCAGTCTTCGCCATCGTCAACATTCTGATCTTCCTCAGTGGCGGCATCTGGGGTGGGCAGGGACGTCGCATCACTGGCCTGGTAGTCTTGCTCATTTCGGCACTGTTTCTGGGTTTCCTGTTCGTCAGCAACGGCAGCAGTGTTGAAGCACTGCTGAGCAACGAAGTTGTCTTGCTGACGGCAATGGGTATCATCGGTGCGGTTGCTGGTGTCGGTGTTCTGCTCTGGCCCGGTCGTTTACCGTATCCGTCCTGGCGTCCCACACTGGTGATTGCGGTCAGCATCCCGCTGTCGATTCTCTCCGCGCTGGCTCTGATGCGCTGGTTGCCACCGTTCATGAATGAGCTACTGCAACCTTATGCCAGTTCAGCGATTGTGGCTTTCTTGCTGCGCCTCTTCCCGGAGAATTTGACGCTGAACATCATGACGCTCTCTGGTCTGACGGTTGCGGTGGGGCGTCTGGTGGATGACTCTATTGTTGTGCTAGAGAACATCTTCCGGCAGATGCAGGCGGGGATGGAGAAGCGTGAGGCTGTGCTCTACGCGACACGCGACGTTTCGGTGGCGATTTTCTCGGCAACCAGTATCGCTGTTGTGGTCTTCTTGCCGCTTGGGTTGACAGGTGGCATCACCGCAGAATTCTTCTTACCTTTCGGCCTCGCTGTGACGTACACGTTGCTTTCCTCGTTCCTGACGGCAATCACCGTAGTGCCGGCGCTGGCCTACATGCTTCTCACAGTCGAGTCGATCCCGGAAGAGACGGAGACCTGGATGCAGCGCATCTACGTCCCTGGCCTCAAGTGGCTGTTGAAGACCACCCCGCGCCGCATCGCTGTGGTGCTGCTGGCCGTGCTCTCAGCAGGCTTCGGCTTCTTCCTGTTCAGCCAGCGCCCTGCGGCTTTCTTGCCGGATTTTGGTGAACCACAGATCAGCATCAGTGTTGAGATGCCCCAGGGTACTGGCATCATCGAGACGAATGATCTCGTGACGGAGATGGAAGAGGCTGTACGTGAAATCGTTCCGGAAGAGCAACTTATCACGGTTCGAACGATCGTCGGTGGTGGCGGACTGAGCTTCGAAACGCTCTTTGGGGGTGGCGGTGTTTCTGAGAATGTGGCAGACATCACGCTGCGCATTGCTGGTTCGGAAGGGCTGGAAACGTACACAGACGACTTGCGGTCGAGCGCAATTGAGATTTTCGGCGAAGATCACGTCAATGTTTCCATCGGTTCGCTGACAAGTCAAGGTTTCGGCGGCTTCGAAGTCGTGGTATCCGGTGCAGATCAGCAGACGCTAGTGGAATACAATGACGAGGTCGTTGCTGTACTGGAGAGCTTCGACGAACTCTCAAACGTCAGCAGCAATCTAGCAGAAGCTGACGCCGATGGCCCGCCGACCTTCATCCGCGTGGATGGGGAGCCAGCACTCTCTTATACGGGTGAACTGGATACGGACGATACCATCAATTTCGCTACGGAAGCCATTGAAACCCTGGAAGAAGAGATTGCGTTCCCGGAAGGGGTGGAAATTGGTCAGGGCTTTGATACCGAACTGCAAACCGAAGGTTTCGCTGATATCTTCGTCGCAATGGGGATTGCGCTGGTTATCGTGGTGGTGATCCTGGTTCTGGTCTTCCAGTCCCCGGTATACTGGTTCGCCGTCATTTTCAGTGTGATTGTTGCTCCTGTTGGTGCGGCTGTCGCCCTGACGCTGACAGACCGCGTGTTGGGTATTTCCGCGCTTATTGGTCTGTTGATGTTGCTGGGTCTGGTGGTGACGAATGCAATCGTGTTGATCGATCGTGTTGGGTCGAACCGGAAAGAGCGCGGAATGGCGCTTTATGATGCGCTTGTAGAAGCCGGTGGTCGGCGCATTCGCCCGATCTTGATGACGGCGTTGACGACCATCATTGGTTTGCTGCCGCTGTCCCTGGGTCTTTCAGAGGGGGCGATCATCGCCGCAGAACTGGGTACTGTCGTGATCGGCGGTATCATCAGCAGTACGCTGCTGACGCTGATTGTCGTCCCGGCAGCGTATTATTTGTTCACTCCCGTGCATGATGCTTTCGCTCGCCTGTTCAATGGTGGTGGTGAACAGGGTGCTGAGGGTGGAGCATCCAAGCAGAAATGATCACAGCTTTCGCATAGTGAATAGAAAAAGAGGGTGGCTTTTGTCAATAGCCACCCTCTTTTTGTTTTTACGGGAGCCAATTGGCTTAGCTGAGTTGGGAACGGACGGGTTCTGCGACCGTGCCAGGAATGAGATCGAGGTTTTGTCCAACGGTCTGGAAACCTTGCAGTGCTCGATCCAGATGTTCACGGGTCTGTGTTGCGGTATAGCTCGTGCGCAGCAGGGCACCGTTCGGTGGGGTAGCGGGCGGTACAACCGGATTGGTGTAGACGCCTTCCTCAATGAGTGCTGCCCAGGTCAGGCTTGTCAGGTATTGATCACCGATGATGACGGGAATAATCGGAGTCGTGCTCTGTCCCGTATTGTAGCCAAGTTGCTTCAGGCCTTCGCGCATGTATTGAGCGTTCGTCCAGAGCCTGGCGACATGTTCCGGTTCCTCTTCGATAATGTCCAGCGCAGCGAGAACGGCGGCTGCGTTCGGCGCTGGTAGGGCAGCCGAAAAAATCAGGGATCGTGCATGGTGTTGGATGTAGTGCAGGATGTCTGCATCGCCTGCGATGAAGCCTCCAATGGATGCGAAGCTCTTGCTGAATGTACCCATGATGAGATCAATCTGGTCAGTCACGCCGAATTCGAGCGCGGTGCCGCGTCCCTGTCCGGTAACGCCGACGCCATGGGCATCATCAACCATCAGGCGAGCGCCATAGTGCTTGGACACTTCAATCATTTGCGGTAGAGGTGCAAGATCGCCGCCCATGCTATAGACGCCATCCACAATGACCAGTTTACCGGCGTCCTTCGGCAGCTTGCTGAGAACACGCTCCAGGTCTTCGAGGTCATTGTGCTTGAAACGCTTCAATTCCCCGCGTGACATCATGACACCATCAACCGTACTGGCATGCGCATCTTTGTCCAGGATGGCGTAATCTCCTTTGCCAAGGATGCAGGAGACCGTACCCAGATTCGTCTGGTAGCCAGTAGAGAAGACAAGTGCAGCTTCTTTGCCGATGAAACGGGCGAGGCGGCGTTCGAGTTCCAGGTGTAATTCGAGCGTGCCGTTGAGGAAGCGTGACCCGGTGACGCTGGTGCCATAGCGTTCCAGTGCTTCTGCGGCGGCTTGTCGCACACGGGGATCGGTCGTGAGTCCCAGATAGTTATTGGAACCGAGCATGACGACATCCTTGCCTTCAAAAGTAGCGGTGACCCCTTCGGAGTCGCTCAAGGCACGATAATAGGGATAGATCCCTAGTTCGATGGCTTCTTTGGCTATTGTGTACTTCTTGGCTTTATCAAATAGGTCTACCACGAAAATACTCCCGTGCATTTCTCGGTTACAATACACATGCTCCACATGTGGAGGTATACGGCGTTTTAGTCCGGGTAGTTGCTATGCACTGAGGCCCGTTACGAACTGTTCATAGTGTAACAGGCACAAAAATGTTTAACAACGTGTAAACAATCACGTTAGTCACAACACCGTTTTGGTCAAAAAGTTGCTTGTAGGGTTGTGCGACATCGGCTACAATCTTTCCTAGTTTGTACTTTGTGCGTATGAGGAGTTTGTTGCTGATGTCTGGTTTGACGTTGAAGCGCCTTCTTGTGGTTGTGATTTCACAGGCGCTGGGTTTCCTGACGGCTTTTTTGATCATCAGTGTCGGGTTCGATGCATTGCCCCTGTTCAGCTCGATTGAGAACCCGGCTGGGGTCTCGATTCAGGAGTATGGGATTCAGTATTTCCTGGTGACGGCTGTGCCGATTGGGATCATCTTCATGATCTGGATGGACTTGTTCCTGGACACGGGCATTCTGCCGGACTGAACTGTTTGGCTTTTTCTAAAGATGGTAGCTTGAAAGACCTCGTTCGCTGCGAACGGGGTCTTTTCTATTCATAGCGCAGAAGAGAGAGCAGGCCGTTCCCTGTGACTTGATTGGTGACGCGCATTCGCGGTACGAGTAAGGTGTTGTCGGTTGTCTGCCAGGTTCCTGGTTGCGTGGTGACGGCACGCAGGATGGGAGTGGTACGCAGCATGGTGAGCGTATCGTCGTCGTAGCGCCCCGCAGGATAGCTGAAGATGCGCGGGGTGCGGTTAGTGTGGTGTGCCAGGCTCTCAACACTGCCCAGAATCTCGTAGACGAGGAAGTCATAACTGCGGTTTCGCAGGTCAGAATGCGTCTTGGTGTGGGGTTCCATATTCATCCCTGCATTCGCCATCTCCTGGATTTGCGTCCAGGATAGGTAGCCGGGTGCATTGGCATCTGCGAAGTTGGTGATGATGAAGAATGTGCCCACATATCCAACTTCCCGGAGAATGGGAAAGACCTCCGTGTAGTGGTCAATATGCCCATCATCGAAGGTGAGCACGACGGAATTTGGTGGTAGCGGCGCTCCGTGTCTCAGCGCAGCATCCATTTCGTATAGTGATATGGCAGTGTAGCCATTGGCAATCAGCGTTTGTATCTGCTGGCGGAATACAGAAGGCGTGACTGTGAGACCAATGCGAATGTCATCGGCTCCTTCTGGTATCTCACTGACATAGTGGTACATCAGAATGGGAACACGGATTCGCCGTAGTGTCCCATCCGCTTGCACACTTGGTTGTGGAATATTGGGTTCACTAGGCGGACGAACTTCCTGTGCAAGCAGTGGCAGCAGCGTCCATGAGCTACTCAAAGCGAATAGCAGCATGATCAAGAAGAGTGATTTTTGTGAAAGAGTTCGCATAGTCATTAGACAAAACCACATAGAAATCAGAATGATAGGTTCTGAGAGAGTGCAGATGATAGATTCCCTGCATGGAACAGAAAACTTCACGCATACCGGGATTCTACAATAAAACAATCGATGAACGCTTAGACATTCTACGTGAATTGTGTGATCTAAGTGATGACGAATTGGTCATCCTTAGGACAGGTGACTTTTCACCTCAGAAAGCAAGTCACATGATCGAGAATGTAGTCAGCATCTTCCCGCTTCCGTTTGGCATCGCCACAAATTTCCTGATTAACGATAAAGACTATCTCATCCCACTATCCATCGAGGAGCCGTCCGTCGTTGCCGCTTTAAGTCATGCAGCGAAATTGATCCGAGATGGAGGAGGCTTTCGTACACAGAGCGATCCTCCAACGATGATTGGACAGATTCAGTTGTTGGACATTGCTGATCCAACACTCGCTGAGCAACAAATCTTACAGGAAAAGGAAACACTCCTCACAGAAGCGAACCAGGCAGGAGGAAGCATCGTCCGACGTGGGGGAGGTGCAAGAGATCTGGAGATTCGCCAGTTCCATGATGAACGTGTTGGCAACATGCTGGTGGTCCATATCCTGTTTGATACCCAGGATGCGATGGGAGCAAATGTCATCAACACCGTTGCGGAACACCTCGCTCCTCGCATTGAGGCAATCACGAATGGCCGTGTGAATCTGCGTATCTTGAGTAACCTCACAGACCGTCGCAAAGCATACGCAGAAGGCATGATCCCTGCGGGATCACTTGCACGTGGAGATATTTCTGGGGAAGAGGCAGTACGGTATATCGTCGAGGCCGGTGTCCTCGCAGAAATTGATCCGTACCGTGCCACCACTCACAACAAAGGCATCATGAACGGTATCGACGCTATCGTGCTTGCTACCGGCAATGACTGGAGAGCCATTGAAGCTGGCGCACATGCCTATGCTGCTCGTGGTGGCACATATAGCAGCCTGACAAAATGGTGGCAGGACGATAACGGCAATTTGCGCGGCTCCATCGAGTTACCACTGGCCGTAGGTACTGTTGGCGGGGCTACGCGCGTCCATCCAATCGCGCAGATTGCAATGAAGATTCTAGGGAATCCCGATGCACGCACGCTGGCCGAAGTCATTGCTTGTGTTGGCCTGGCCCAGAATCTCGGTGCAATCCGTGCGCTGGCGATGGAAGGTATTCAGAGTGGGCACATGCGGATGCATGCTCGGCAGATTGCAATTGCGGCTGGTGCGGAGCAAGATGCAGTGCTGCGCGTCGCCCAACAATTGGTCGATGAGAATAATATCCGCTTGCAGCGGGCACGGGAGATCGTTGCCGCGCAGAAAAATGGCGATCAGTCGTCGATTTGAGAGTGCCTGATAGATATGAGAGGCTCTCTGAGAGGTTTTGAGAGCCTCTACCACCTAGCATTCATGCCATATCGCAGCAAGAGAAGTATCGTAAGGATAATTGGGTATGGAAATCAGATTCTCCAACCGTGCAAATCGCCGCAATAAGTCCGATGCAGGCATGGGCGAGATTTATTCCTACGCACAGATGGACGGTGAAGTCGTCGTCCTGGTGCGCCTGCCTGACCACAGCATCGTGACGGCACGTGTTCCTCAGGAGATGGAGCGGCCGGAAATCGGTCAAGCGGTTGAACTGGTGCACCAGCCTGCGCAGGCTCCTGCGGAATTCCTCGCATCGGTCAACCTGTAACTCCAACGTGGTTCGCGTCAAGTCTATATGCCGATAACAAAAAGCCGCTCAGATGAGCGGCTTCTTCTTGTGGTTGTATGCTGCCCGCCTCAGAGCGTTGCAGCTTCTTTTGTGCGCTTGTGTTCGAAGGCCAGGGACAGTTCCGTATCGCGATCGAAAATGTGCATGTTGTCGATGCTGAGGACAATACCGATGCGGTTACCCACGTAGGCTTTGGTACGCGGGTCGGTACGAGCGATGAAATTCTTGCCCTGTTCTTCCAGGTAAAGAATCATCTCGTTACCCATCTGCTCAATAACTTCGACCGTGGCCTCAAGCGGGGCAGGGGTGATTCCCGGGGGCACGTACTCGGCATCATGGATGTCTTCAGGGCGAATGCCGAGGATAACATCCTTGCCGATATGGGTGCGGAACGGCTCAGCCTTCGACGGAGGCACGTTGATCTTGAAGACACCGGTATCCACCGTCAATGCGCCTTCATCGGTCGATTCCAGATGTGCATCGAAGAAGTTCATCGACGGACTGCCGATGAAGCCAGCAACGAAGACATTGTACGGGTTGTGGTAGAGGTTGTAGGGGGTATCAATCTGCTGCACGCGCGCGGCATTCAAAACGCAGATGCGCGACCCCATCGTCATCGCTTCGACCTGGTCGTGGGTCACATAGAGGAATGTGGTTTCCAGACGCTGGTGCAGCTTGCTGATGAAGGAGCGCGCTTCCACGCGGAGCTTCGCATCCAGGTTTGACAGAGGTTCATCCAGAAGGAAGACGGCAGGTTCACGCACGATCGCACGGCCTACGGCCACACGCTGGCGCTGACCACCAGAGAGCTGACGTGGACGACGATCCAGCAAGTGATCAATGCCCAGGCTCTTCGCCGCTTCTGTCACGCGCTGCTCAATCACTGCCTTGGGGGTGTTACGCAATTTGAGACCGAAAGCCATGTTGTCGAATACGGTCATGTGCGGATACAGCGCGTAGCTCTGGAACACCATCGCGATATCGCGATCTTTCGGTGCCACGTTGTTCACCACACGGTCTCCGATGCGAATGATGCCATCACTGATCTCTTCCAGTCCTGCCAGCATGCGCAAAGTCGTGGACTTGCCGGAGCCGGAAGGCCCAACGAATACGAGGAATTCCTTGTCTTCAATCTCGATGTTGAGATCTGCAAGGACCGTCACATCCCCGTATCTCTTATAGACGTTCTCGAAAGTTACGCCAGCCACAAAAAGCCTCCTAGTTTTGCATACAACAATGTTATCTTGGTGGATTTGCACAAATAATTTGCAAAGTGCACCTCAACACACACCAGCCTAGATTATAATGTGTACCTTGCAATTTGCAATGAATTGCGCGACATTTTCCCAAAGTTCATCGCCAATTCCTGGAGAAATGACATGGTAGGCTCCGCAAATGCGGAAATCATTGCCATCGGGACGGAGATTCTACTAGGGGAAATCACTGATACCAACTCCGTTTTTCTGGCACAGTTGCTGCGCGATCATGGGATCAACCTGTATTTCATGACGAGTGTTGGCGATAACGCAAGCCGGATTGCACAGGCGGTACGCATTGCGCTCGGTCGTGCGCAGGTGGTCATCACCTGTGGCGGACTGGGGCCAACTGTGGATGATGTTACACGCCAGGGAATTGCCGATGCAGTCGGCCAGCCGCTGGAATATCGCCCGGAGCTACATGATGCGATTGCGGTGCGCTTCGCGAATTATCGGGCGACGATGACCGAGAATAATCGTCGCCAGGCCTATTTGCCGGCTGGGGCCTTAGTGGTGGAGAATCCAGTAGGTACGGCTCCCGCATTCATCGTGGAGCAGGGGGATCAGTGCGTGATTGCACTGCCCGGGGTTCCTCGGGAGTTGAAGTTTCTGACGCAGGAGCGCGTGCTGCCGTATTTGCGTGAGCGCTATGAACTGGGCATCATCAAATCGCGCAGCTTGCGTGCTGCCGGGATCGGCGAGAGTGCTCTGGATACACTGCTTGGCGCTGACCTGCTGGAGCAGGCGAATCCCACCGTTGGGCTGGCGGCACATCATGGTGTCATCGACATCCGCATCACAGCGAAAGCCAGGGATGAACAATCCGCCCTGGCCTTGCTGGACGAAACGCAGGAACGAGTATCCGCACGCGTACAGAAGTATATCTTCGGCGTTGATAAAGACGAATTAGAGGCTGTCTTGCTGCAACTCTTAACGCAGCGGCAAATCCATCTCGCAGTTGTTGAGGCAGGCATTGCAGACGCTGTTGTCCGTAAGCTTCGCATGCAAGAGGGCTTCGTTTCTGAAGATTGCCTCATCGCTGAACAGTACACCGACCCGGTAGAAGCAGCCGAAGCTTATGGCCTCGATATCGAAAGCGGCTTGCGTACCGTTGCTGAGGCCATTGCAGCGAAGAAACTGGAAGACGAAGCGTTGGACGCTGTAATCACAATTTTGAGCCTGCCAGATGTGAACGAAAGCGCCGACACGGACGAGGCAACGGCGGTCGTTGTGGCAACCCAGCACGAGACAAAATCGCGCGTCTATGGGTTCGGCGGGGTGAATGCCCTGACCGGAAGTTGGGTGAGTCGTTGGGCAATGGCCTACATATGGCGCAGTCTCAAAGAGGACGAGCATGCGAAGCTGGACTGATTTCGTCGATGAACTCAAACGTCTTCAAGAAGAGCATCAATCTCAAGTGGGGCTTCTGCTGAATCCCAGATTTGAGCGGCTTCCTCTTCCGATTACGCGATACGATGACCCCTTATTCCCTTACAGCAAAGCTGTGGTGAATGCCACACGTGATCTGGTATGTGCCTATGTATTCGATCTGGCGTCCTATATGTCATTGGGGGCGGCGGGTGTCGTCGCTCTTGAGCGCAGCGTCCGGTATGCGGGGCGCGACGTATTGACGATCCTTCATGGGCCGTTCGCCGGTCAGGGATATAGCGCGATGGCAGATGCTACCGGATTTGGCCTGGATGCGATCACAGTCAGCCGCACAGAGGATTTGCCGCATTACATCGCTCAGCCGCCCTATGCGGCGTTTTTAGCGCAATACGAGGCAGTCTCGCATGATGTACCCACAACTGGCGGTGTCTACGATGTCGCTGAGGGACAATTGATTCTGCGCGATGGCGATGGCGAAGGGCTGCACATCCGGCTGACGGACGAGGAGCTACTGACCGTGGGCAAACTCGATGATTATGCAGAACGTATTCGTGCTGCTGTGGAGGAAATCGTTCGATGATCCGGGAATTACTGGAGCATGGTATCTTGCAAATTGGCCTGTTTCAGAATGGCAATGGGACTTCTCCCTATCGTCTGCGCCTGGAGATGCTGCCAGCCTATCCACAATTCCTTGGTGAAATATCTCGTCAGGTCGTACGACACATGAGTGAAGTCCAGGTGGATCGGATTGTTGCTGATGCCGATGCAACACCGATCGGCGTGCTAGTTAGCGTCGCAACGGGGATTCCCCTGGTGTACAGTCGGGGCAGGGGAGAGCCTCCCGTTCATGACCTGGTTGGTGCTTATGATGTTGGACATCCGGCGATTTTGCTCGTAGGCCAGCACTCCGGCGAGAATTCCACGCTCATTACCAACTGTGCGCGAGTCGGCTTGGAAGTTCAGCGGATGATTCCGCTGATTGGAGATGCGTCGATTGACGATGTTGTGCCTGTAACGCCAATCATGAGATTTTCGGAGATGATACAGGCTGCGGCGGTGGATGGCTTGATACCTGAACAGCAAGCCCAAGCCATCCTGGCCTATGCGGATTAGTCTTCACCCAGTGATAGCAGCGCCATGAAGGCTTCCTGCGGCACTTCGACCTGACCAATCATCTTCATGCGCTTCTTGCCTTTTTTCTGCTTTTCTAGCAGCTTCTTCTTGCGCGTGATGTCGCCACCATAGCACTTGGAGAGCACATCTTTGCGCATTGCGCTGATATTCGCACGGGAGATGACGCGTTTCCCGACAGCCGCCTGAACGGGAACGGCGAACATCTGGCGCGGAATGAGTTCCTTCAGTTTCGTCACAAGCTTCTGCCCTTTGTGATAGGCATCATCGCGGTGCACGATGATCGCGAGGGCATCCACTGGCTCGTTATTCACCAGGACTTCGAGCTTGACCAGATCCCCCGCGCGATACTCTGCGAACTGGTAGTCGAGGCTGGCGTAGCCTTGCGTCACACTCTTCAATCGATCGTAGAAATCGACGATCAGTTCAGCCAGTGGCATATGGTAAGTGAGCACGATACGGTTGGCGTCGAGGTACTCCTGGTTGACAACTTCACCGCGCTTGCCAATCACCAATTCCATGACCGGGCCGATATATTCCTGCGGCACATATACCTGTATCTTCATCCAGGGTTCGCGAATTTCTTCGATGTCGGCAGGATCAGGCATATGCGCCGGACTATCAATAGCGGTCTCCTCGCCACCACGCTTGATGATCCGATATTCTACGCTGGGGGCTGTCGCCAGAATGTCCAGATCATATTCGCGTTCCAGGCGTTCCTGAATGATTTCCATGTGGAACAAACCCAGAAAACCTACGCGAAAGCCAAAATTGAGCGCCTGCGAGGTTTCTGGTTCAAACGTGAGTGAGGCATCGTTGAGCTGCAATTTTTCCAGCGCATCGCGCAGTTCCGGATAATCGTCGTTATCCGTCGGGTAAATGCCCGCGAAGACCATCGGCTTGACTTGCTTATAACCGGGAAGCGGTTCCGCAGCCGGGTTGTTGAAGGTGGTGATTGTATCGCCCACGCGGCATTCCTGCACCGTCTTCAGCCCGGTGGCGATGTAGCCGACGCTGCCAGCGCTCAGTTCGTCAATCGGTAGCATCGCCGGAGTGAAGATACCAATTTCTACGGAGTCGAACTTGGCCTGGGTAGACATTAGCTTAAGGGTATCCTTGCGAGTCAGCGTACCGTCTACCACACGCACGTAGGCAATTACGCCCTTGTAGGAATCATAGTGCGAGTCAAACACCAGGGCACGCGGCGCTGAGTCCGCAATACCGCTGGGAGCCGGAACCTGATTCACAACCGCTTCCATCACATCGACGACGCCAATGCCATTCTTCGCAGAGATGCGCAGGATGTCTTCAGCAGCGGTCAGACCCAACAGGTCTTCGACCTCCTGGGCAATGTCATCCGGGCGTGCAGCAGGAAGATCAATCTTGTTGATGACAGGGATGATTTCGAGATCTTGCTCCAGGGCCAGATAGACGTTTGTCAACGTCTGTGCCTCAATCCCCTGGCTCGCATCTACCACCAGAATTGCACCCTCGCAGGCTTGCAACGCACGGCTCACTTCGTATGTGAAATCGACATGACCGGGCGTATCAATGAGATGGATGACATACTCTTCACCATCGGAAGCCTCATAGACCATGCGCACAGCAGATGCCTTGATCGTGACGCCACGCTCGCGCTCCAAATCCATGCTGTCGAGAAGTTGGGCACGTTTCTCGCGGTCTGTCACGGTTTTCGTCAGATCGATCATGCGATCAGCGAGCGTGCTCTTGCCGTGATCAACATGAGCAATGATGCAGAAGTTGCGAATCTTGGATTGTTCCATTCCGGTAAGCACTCAATCCCTGTGGACAAATGTACAATGATTATAGCCGCTGGCTACGGGAAAACATAGAGATGGCTCAGGAGTGGTCGAGCAGCGCGTGTAATTGCGTCTCAAAATCAGTTTCAGCGGCTGATGTCTCAGTGGTGAGCCAGATGAGGAACTCGATGTTACCTTCTTTCAGGCCGCGAATCGGGGAAATCGTCAATCCAGCGATGTGAAAGCCTTGCTCTGCTGCAAACGTCGCGATTTCCCGGATGACGCGCTCATGTACAGCGCGATCTTTCACAACGCCGCCTTTTCCTATTTCTTCGCGTCCCGCCTCGAACTGAGGCTTGATCAGAGCGATGACATCAGCCGAAGTGGCTAGCCACTTCTGGATGGCAGGCAGAAGCAGTCGCAGCGAGATAAACGATGCGTCGATGACGACAAGTTCTACGGGTTCGCCCAGGCTGTCAAGATAACGCGCGTTGGTGCGCTCCATGACGATGACACGTTCGTTGACCCGCAGTTTGTGTGCCAATTGACCATAGCCGACATCAATTGCGTATACTCTGGCAGCGCCATTTTGGAGCAGGCAATCCGTAAAGCCCCCGGTGCTTGCTCCTACATCGGCACAAATCTTGCCCCGTACATCGTAAGAGAAATCGCGCAGTGCACCTGCCAGTTTCTCGCCACCGCGGCTGACGAAGGGAGGGGCGCTCTTCATGCTGATTTCGGCATCTGAGGGGACGCGCATCCCGGCTTTCGTGATGGTTTCACCATTCACCTTCACTTCTCGCGCCATAATCTGCGCCTGTGCTTTGGAGCGAGTCGGCGCGAGGCCGCGTTCGACCAGGAGCACATCCAGCCGCTGTTTTCTGGAGGCTGCCATGCTCAATCCTTCGTCAGATATACGGTCATCTCGATTGGCCCGCCGCCTTCTTCATCCAGAATCTCACGGGTGATCGTATAGCCATCGCCTGTGACCGGCAGGTATCCCTGCGCGACGACATAGACGCTATAAGGCGAGTCAAGCTGGATGGGGCGGTCAATCTCGAAGTTGCCGTCCTGGTCAGTCACCGCCAGCGCATAAATCTGCTCCTGATCCCAGACGAAATCCGCAACAGAGAAATCTTCGCTGATGAGCACAAATGTCGCGCCAGCGATGCCCTGGGAGGTCTCCGCATCCACGACTCGACCGCCCAGGCGAGTACCGCCAACTTCTTCCAATCGATCAATTGGAAGCTGACCAATGCCCACCGCCACCTCTTCGGACGCCAATAGCACCCCATTCACCAGCAAATTGAGCGTATAGGTGGCATCCGGTAAACCACCGGGGGCTGTCAGGCGCAGCGTGTAATCTTCGCCACTCTCAGCGGCATTCCAGGGCGCTGTCTCCTCGTAGAAGACCACGCCGTCTACCAGCCATTGCATCGTCCAGAGCGTGCCGGGGGCGATTTGCTGCCAGTCAAAACGCGCATAGAGCGTATTCGCGCCGTCTGGGAAGTCCGACGCAGGCGACCCGGTCGGCAGTTCATCAGGACTGGCAGAGCGTAGAAACTCCAGGTCGTCAAACACAATCGGCAGTGCACCGGCTTGCTCACCAGCGACGACAAAATCGCCTGTGGTTTTCAGACGCAGTGAGTCACCTTCCTGTAAATACAATTCCACCCGGTAGTTCCCCAGTCTCAGGCCGCCATCTGGGCGAATGCTTACATCCGTGCGCGATCCGTTGACTCCATCATCTGCCGCCCAGACATCGGTTGGCGGCTCGCTGATGGGGATGCCGTTGTAAAACCAACGGGATGTCCAACTCAAACCTGGCTGCATGTTGCGATAGACGAAACGCGCTGAAGCGACTTCACCAACAGGCAATACATAACTCTCACCCTGTAAATTGCCTTGTTCGTCGAGCAGGCCAAAGGCTACGTTGGAGAACTCGGGGGCATCTTGCGGCGCACCACCGATGGTAATCAGACGATTGCCCACTGCGAGGCCGTCAACGAAAAGGCGAAATTCATAAGTTCCGTTCGGCCAGGGGATGTCACTACTACCGACATACCACGTACCATTTGTGCTTCCACTGAAGCGTACCGAGGGGAGGGAGAACGTCTGGTTGGGTACACCGTCAATACTGACTTGAACCTCATAGACAGTGCGTGGAGTGAAATTCTCGTAATCGAAGAACAGGTAGAGGCTGTTTGCTCCAGTTGGCACTGATCCGACGACGCGATTCGGTATGCTGTTATTGATCGAGGTTGCGAAAAACAGCCGCGACACGCTCGGCATTTCTGTAGTAGTTGCCTGGAATTGCGGCACAGTGATCGACTCAACTGATAGATCCAGCGAAGCGCTGCGGATCAATGGACGTGCGAAATTCGCGGGGCGCAGAACGCTGATCGGCTCACCAATTGGGATGCACGAGTCATTGCGATTGATGAACCCATCGCCATTGGTATCCTCAAGAAGGCGGCAAACAGTGGCTTGATCAGCGTTCAACGGGGCAGAAGTAGGTACTGCTACCAACTGTCCTTGCTGATTGTATGCGCCGCCTCCCGTGATTAAACCGGGAATCGGATTCGGACTGGCTACTTTGATCCAGGAGCGGTTGCCGCCGGATGGCTCCGAGAGGAACGCGGCAGCCGTCGTCGTGTAGGTCGCTACCGAGTCGTTTTCAAAATTGGGATACCCGACAAGGGTCAGGGTATCGTCTAGCTCGACCTGATTACCATCTGCAACTTCGACGAAGGGCAGCACTGGTAATGTGTCCGGGTCAATCAAGCGACCATCTAATTCCTGATTGATGCGTAGCAGTGCCAGATCAGCCCCCTCATCGACCTGGATAATATCCGCGCGGTATTTCGGGATCGGCGGTTGCTGCGGGTCGATGGTCATCGCGATGATGAGTTCTTCGCCGGGGCATTCGCTGCTGGGCACTGTGTGATGAGCGTTGGTCAGGATGAGGCCATCGTAGCGAACGATGGTTCCGGAACCAACGCAGTACGTGTTCAAGTTCTCAGCATCCGCCTGGATAACGAAGACGGTTGCACGTTGTAACCGTTCGAGATCAAGCGCTGCTTCATCTCCTGCGTCCTGTGCAACGACAGCGAACAATCCGCTGAATATTGCCAGAAGCAGCACAGACAGTATGAGTTGCTTTTGCATCAGAACTGTAAACCTCGCAAAAACTGCTCAAAGCGTGGGTAATCGCGCTGGAAGACATCGGCATCGGCGCGGTACGTGATGATGATCGCCTGTCCGCCGCTGAGCACGAGGACATCAAAGCCTTGCACGACATTGGGCACGCCTTCCAGAAATGGGCTGACATCGCTACTCACGTATGTATAGCTGATGGAACGACCTGAGATGCGCTCGGAGAAGGAAAATTCCTCTTCTGCCAGCACCTGATAATTGATGAGCTGCTGAATGCGATCCAGGGTCAGGCGGTCCGCGATGTTGCGCTCAACGGCATCTGGGCCAACGGGCAGGGTCGAGACCTGGAAGGTGGTCTTGAAACCCGGCTGCGACATATCCCGTACGCGAAAGATGTATTCGTCAGAGACCGTATCCAATAACCAACCTTCGGGATATAGTGCGAAAATCCCCGCTTCTGCACTCTCGAAACCACTGGTTGCACTGGTGATCTGCGCACGCAAGTTCAACCCCACAAGGAACAACACAATCGCGACCAGCACCGTGAACACCGTCGCCCAGCGCTGCCGCAGCGTCAAGCCCGACGAATCGCCGACAATTTCGATGACTTGCATGGCTCAGTCCTCGCTCGTGTTTTTGTCTCTCTGGCGATTTTCTGCAACCTGGAACAAGAAGTTCATCACGATGATCGGCCCCAGGTATAAAGCCAATGTGAACGCCAGCCCGAAGATGCTTCGCTGGGCGCTGACCGTAATACCAACGGCTGCATTCATGAAATCGGCTCGCAGGGGCAGGGCAACCCCTACATAGAATACAGCGACAAACAGCGTGAAGGGCAAGAGTAGTGCGTTAGCATCATTGAGCAGCGTCTCAGAAAAGCCATATGCGAGAATTATACTGGCAACGATGTGCACCGTGGTATAGGCCAGCACGCGCAGCGCCAACGCATCCAGCGAAATCTCTGGTACGGTGAACACCGTATAGAGATTCAACACGGTTGCATAGCCAATCGCACTGGCAACTCCATATGCTATACTATCGCTTCGCACACGGACATAATCCGGCCAGATTAGCGAACGCAGTACCAGGAATTTCAAAAACTCCTGCACGGCGGCTGTGGTGGTCGCATACCCAATGATCCGCTCCGCTGATCCTGCTTGCGCCAGCCAGACATCCGGCTGCAAAAAATTCTCGATCAGGGGGATACCGACCGCATTGGCGACTAACGCACTGACCACAAAAGTTGTGAATAAACGGCGTCGTGGGGCAGGGGCAGCATTTTCAGGTAGGCGTGACAGCAGTAACCAGAGCACCGTTGGCAGCATCGCCAGTATCAAGATCGCGGGCTGCCGTACTGCCTCCGGGACGCTGAGACCGATGAAATCGAACGCCAGAAAGATGACGACGCAAACAACCAGCAGAACGCCCGTCTCGATTGCAATGCTGCGCCAGACTGGACGATAAGGGTAAACATCTTCATCTTTGGGTGGTGGGACGAGTTGCGGGCTGGTGTAATTGCTCATCCAGTGATACCACTGTGGCAAATTGATCGGATATTGTCAGAAACTATCGTATACGATGACAACATGGATGCAAAGGCGAAACTCGTTGAAGAAACTTGGATTCCGGCTGTTGTGGGTCGGTTTACTGAGTCTGGCGGCGTGTGCACCGAGCCAGGGCGACGATGCACAGACTTCAAACAAGATCATTTACGGTCTCACATTGAACGTCAGCGGTATTGACCCGCATATCAACCGCTCAACGGAACTTGGGATCGTGCTGCGACAGGTATACGACACGCTGGTCTATCGCCATCCGACCACACGAGAAGTTGTGCCGGGACTGGCTGAGTCATGGGAAATTAGCGACGATGGATTAACCTATACCTTCAACCTGCGCGAGGATGTTTTCTTCCACGATGGAACACCCTTCAATGCTGAAGCCGTTGCGGCGAATCTCTCGCGCATCCTCGCGCCAGAAATTGCCTCACAGCGTGCGCGGTTTCTGCTCGGTCCCATCGTAGGATACGAAGTCGTTGATGAATTTACAATTCGTATGCTCCTCAGCCAGCCTTTTGTCCCCTTTCTCGATGGCTTGAGTCAGGTGTACCTGGGAATGGCCAGCCCGACGGCGTTAGCGGAGTTTTCTGAAGAGCCACTCCGGTATCAATATCACCAGGTGGGCACAGGGCCTTTCGAGTTCGTTGAGTATCTTCCGGAAGATCGTATCGTGATTCGGCGAAATGCGGATTATGCGTGGGAGCCGGATTTTTATGGGACGCCTGACGAAGATGCCGTGCAGGAAATTGAGTTTCGTTTTTTCAGTGATGAGGCAACGCGGTTATTGGCGCTGGAAAATAGTTCAGCAGCCATCATGGGCGAGCTGCCGCCTGTCGATGCTCGATCGCTGGTCAGCGATGAGCAATTGGCGCTGCTGCCTGTGAGCATCCCCGGCGAACCGCTCCAGTTCTACATGAACACGGCGCTTACTCCGACGGATGATCTCCGCGTGCGGCAAGCGTTGCTCTATGCTGCCAACCGGAACGCCATCGTTGATGCGGTCTTCGGTGCGTTTTCCCCTGTCGCCTGGGGGCCGCTGTCTTCCGAGACGCTGTACTACAATCGCGGTGTGGAGGGTGTCTACGCATACAATCTCTCCCAGGCAGAGACTCTGCTGGAACAGGCGGGTTGGGTTGATGAAGACAGCGACGGTATTCGTGAGAGCGATGGCGAATCGCTGCAAATCAACGTCCTTCAACCGCCCTGGGGATCGCTGCCAGATGTGAACGTGCTGCTGGAAGACCAGTGGGAGTCCATTGGCATTGATGTCGAACTGCAACCCGTTCCGGGCTATGTTGCCTTGATCGAAGCGGTTGCCGAAGGTGAATACAATCTGGTGCCTTTCGACCAACCGGGTCTCGATCCTTACATCCTCAATCAGAGCTATGTCAGCGATGCGCCAGATAATTGGACGAATTACGGCAATCCAGAATTGGATAGTGTGCTGATTGAAGCCGCACAAGTCAGTGATCCTGAGGAGCGTCGTCTGCTCTATGGCCGTGCGCAGGCGATCATCATGGAGCAGGCCTTGATTCTACCGATCCGGGAGTACGTCAATCTCAACGCACATCGACGTGAAATTCAGGGGCTGCGGTTCGATCCGTACGGATGGTTCCCGCTGCTGCACGATGTCCGCGTGCAATCCGATTCCTGAGGCATTGCGATGTTACTGATCCTGCGGGCAGTGCTGACAATCTGGCTGGCGCTGACGGTAACCTTCTTCGGCCTGCGCATATTGCCCGGAAATGCGATTGATGCGCAGTTGGCTGGTTCCGGTTTGCCGGAAGAAACGATTGCTGACCGCAAAACCTCCCTGGGTCTCACTTCGCCCATCTCTCAGCAGTACATTGATTTTCTCCTGGGTATCCTGGGCGGGGAACTGGGAACCTCGCTCTACGATGGGCGCACAGTGCAGGAGGCCATCTGGCAGAACATGCAGCCGACGGCGCAGTTGGCGTCCCTTGCATTTGGGTTCGCGCTATGCATCGGCGTTGGACTAGGAATCCTGGGGGGATTGCGCCTAACCATCATATCGCCGCTGGCGCGTTTCCTGACGAGCACCTCTTTCGCGATTCCAGTATTCTGGACAGCGACACTGGCGCTCTTTCTGTTCTCGCTGGCCTGGGTACAACGTTTTGGGCAAACGTTTGTGCCCGCACTCGTCCTCGGCTTTCACAGCGCAGGAGCAATTGCTCGGGTCATCCAAGTAGAAATGCTGGACAATCATACTGCCGATTTCATGCTGACTGCACGCGCCAAGGGCTTGCAGGAGACCGTGGTCATCTGGCGACACTTGCTGCGCATTAGCTTAATCCCTGCCATTGCGGTCGCTGGCTTGCAGGCAGGCATCCTTTTCAGTGGGACGGTGATCACAGAGAACATTTTCTCCCGACCGGGTCTGGGGCAGTTACTGCTGACGGCTACGCTCGAACGAGATTATCCGATCGTGCAGGGAGTCGTGCTGCTGATTGCAGTGTTATATGTCGTCATCAACGTAGCGGCACAGTGGCTCACAACCCTGGTTGATCCCCGCTTATCGCAGTCATGATGCGTCTGATCCCGCTACTGCTCATTGTGGTTGGGTTGTTTGCAGCGCCGCTGCTGACAACATACGATCCTACAGATACGAACCCCTCACAACAATTTTTACCCCCCAGCCTGGAACATCCCGCTGGCACCGATCATTTGGGGAGAGATGTCTTCAGCCGGACGTTATATGGTGGTCAGCGCACCCTGCTGATCGGCCTGGGCTCCGCGATGCTGGCCGTTTTCAGTGGCACACTGATCGCAGTGCCGGCTGTTGTTCGCAGTCGCAGCGTGGATGCTGTGATGGATATCGTGCTGGATGCATTGCTGGCGTTTCCGCCGTTGATCCTGGCGCTGGTCGTGATGTCACTGCTGGGACGTGGCACAGGTTCACTGGTGCTGGCGACGGGAATCGCGCAAATCCCGTATGTGACGCGCCTCCTCATTGTTCTGATTCGTGGGGTGCTGGTCGAAGAATATGTACTGGCTGCGCGAGCACAGGGTGCGGGGTTCTGGCGAGTGCTACGAGTCCATGTCTGGCCGAATATCCGCCAGGTATATCTCGCTTACGCGGCAATCGTCTTCAGTTACACACTCATCAACAGCGCGGCGCTGAGCTTGCTCGGTCTGAGCGCCGATCCGTCACAGGCGGATTGGGGTGTCATGCTGCTGGATGGGCGTACAGGGTTTCGCAGCGCACCCTGGGCCGTGATCGCACCGGGTTTGGCGTTGACCCTCACAGTGCTGGCAGTACAGCACCTCACCACTTCTAACCGCGTCTGATTGTGGTGCTCAACACTTCTTCACCCAGCAGAGCACGCTGTAATAGTTCGGGCTGTAATCCGTTTGCGATCTGTACCAGCGGATAGGGCGGATTGGTCACGAGTTGCAGCATATCCTGCACTTTGGTCAGCATCCCACCGGTGACATCCACACCGTTGGACGCTCCCAATGCGGACTGCACTGCGTCGAAATTGTCCGGCGTGATCTTCGAGATAATCGCCTGCTGCTGGTCATACACCCCATCCACTTCACCGAGCAGAATAATGCGTTCGACGGGGAGATTTGTCGTCAGGAATGTGAAAATCGTCTCGGTCGACGTGATTGTACCGCCGCGTACCGTATCCAGTGCGACATCGCCATGAACGAGCGGAATCAAACCTGCACGCAGACTCTGCTGAATCGGTGCCAGAGCCATTTGCATAACGGCACCGTCAGATGCGATGACTGAGGCAGATGGTTGTATGCGGAAGACAGGAAGCGCTGCATCGAGTAGGGTTTCGGTTACGAGCTGGCTGAGGGCGGCAGCAGCGGCGGCTACCTGGGCGAAGCCTTGCCATTGTGCCGGGGTTTGCACACCAGCCATCGTGTTGTGCATGCTTGCCTCATGATGCCCAAATGACCCGCTGCCATGTCCGATGATGAGCTGCATTTCCGGCTGCACATCTCGGGCCTGCTTGATTTCGCGTGCGAGTCGTTGCATCACATCGGGTCGAAAGGTGCGCCGTTGGCGCTTGTCAGTGATGAGCGATCCACCGAGCTTCAAGAGGGTAATCATCCTGTGTTTTGCTCCTCTGTGGTGCTGATGGTAGTTTCAATGACGCGCTGTGCTCCAGCAGTCCGCAGGGCATCTGCTACCGTTGCCAGCGTTTCTTCTGTGCAAAGGGCGATCATATTGCCACCCCGCCCTCCACCTGAGAGCTTCGCACCCAGCGCACCTGCCTGCTGCGCAGCCGCAACTAGCGTGTCCAGTTCTGGCGCGGATACAGTGAGTTGGTCGAGCAAAGAATGGTTTTCGGTCATCAGTGAACCCAACGTCATCAGGTCACCCGCTGCGATTGCAGTCCGCGCCTTTTGCGTCAAGTCCCCGATACGTTGGATGATGGGTTCGTACCTATGCGGTTTCGATTCCACCAGTTTGCGCACATCTCCAACGGCAATCTTGGTCAACGCCTTCTTGCCCGTATCGCCGATCAGTAAATGCAGCGGTTTCTTTACCGCAACCGCTTGAATGGTTTCGCCGCGCACGAAATAGACAACCCGATTGTGGACGATTACTGTGTTATCGATGCCGGATGGCGTGCCGTGATAGATCTTTTCAACTTCGTATACGATGTCGTTGACCTGTTCGTCACTGAGGTCGCACTCCGTCAGCGCACAGATCGCACGCACAATGGCCGCAGAAATCGCTGCGCCGCTCCCCAGGCCGCTTGCCAGCGGGATGGTGGAGCGAATCTGTACCGTCGCCCGGGGTGGGGGGATCCTCAACGCCTCGAACGTCAATCGCGAGACCAATGCAAGGGAGTGTTCCGCATCCAGCGGGATCTGTTGGCTGCCAAGGTCGAGAGCGACGAGGTGAAACGATTGCCCTGTGTGGGTCGCAGTCGCTTCTGCCGTCAGGCTTGTGACGGGTGCAGCAATCGCTGGCTGTCCGTAAACAACAGCATGTTCGCCGAAGAGTATGATTTTCGCTGGTGCAGTTCCCCGATACACGGGTGCTGTCATCTCCTGATTTCATCGCTGATGCTTGCATGAGTATAGCGTAGTGGCGGGTGCTCACAATGCCCTGGTCTAACTTTTGCCCCTCTGGGTAGAATGACTGCCGTTTAGTTCAACGGAGAGGAACAAATCATGCAGCAAGCAACGGCTCGTGCCCACTCCAATATCGCCTTTATCAAGTATTGGGGAAACACTGACGACGAATTGCGTATCCCCGTCAACGACTCGATCAGTATGAATCTGGATAGCCTCTATACTGAGACAACCGTGACTTGGGACGACACACTGCAACAGGATGAGCTTGTACTCGGTGGTGAAACGCAGACTGGTAAAACCCTGGATCGCGTCAGTCAACACCTCGACTTGATCCGTGAGCGCCTGGGCGTGATGAACAAGGCGCAAGTGGTCTCGCAAAACAATTTCCCGATGGGAACAGGAATCGCTTCTTCTGCCGCAGCCTTCGCGGCGTTGACGGTGGCGGCTGTGACGGCAGCAGGTGCGACGTTGGAGGAGCGCGAACTGACCACATTGGCGCGTTGTGGCTCCGGCTCTGCCTCACGTTCGATTTCCGATGGTTTCGTCATCTGGCATCAAGGCACATCGCATGAAACTTCCTACGCTGAGAGCTTTGCACCGCCCTCGCATTGGTTACTTGCCGACGTAATCGCCATCGTCAGCGACCAGCACAAGAACGTTGGATCGCGACAGGGGCACACGACCGCAAGCACCAGCGACCTGCAAATCGCACGCGTAGGCGGTGCGGAAGAGCGAGTTCGCGTTTGCAAGCAAGCCATCCTCGATAAAGATTTTGCGGCATTTGCCGAGGTGGTTGAACATGATAGCAATCTGATGCACGCGGTCATGATGACCAGCCGCCCCCCGCTGTTCTACTGGAAGCCGGCGACACTCACCATCATGGAGGCTGTACGGGAGTGGCGCGCAGAAGGGTTGAACGTCTGCTATACGCTGGATGCCGGGCCGAACGTCCACTGCATTTGCACGCCGGAAGATGCAGCAGAGGTAAGGAATCGACTCGAAACGCTGTCCGGTTTACTGGAAATCCGCACTGCATCTTGTGGTGAAGGGGCGCGTATTCTCTCCTCGGAAAGCTGAACGTGGGTTGAGCGTTACCCTGGTGTCCTTGCGATGCACTCCCAAACGCCCCTATAATGCCAATATCACACTTCCATGAAATCTAGGTCAAGGGTTCAGACGTATGTTGGAATTTTTGCTGGGTAACAGCTTTCTCTCGGCAATCATCGCTTTCGGGATCATCTTAATCCCGGCGATTATCATTCACGAACTGGGACATTTCCTCGCCGCGAAGATAGTTGGCATCAATGTGCTGGAATTCGGGATCGGCTTCCCACCGCGCATGGTGCGGCTTTTCATGTGGGGCGAGACCGAATTCACATTGAACTGGTTGCCAATCGGCGGTTTTGTACGCCCTCTCGGCGAGGATATGATCGGCCCCGTAGAAACCAATGACGAGGACATCATCTATGAGGAAGACGGGAAGCCGAAACCCGTTGAATACATCAGCGAGCGCGAAGAATTGATTGCGCGAGGCGTCCCTGAAGACAAACTCGTCTCCGTGAACGAAGCCAGTCCATTGAACCGCATCTTCTTCATGGCAGCGGGCGCGGGTGCAAACTTTATCTCCGCAATTTTGCTGTTCATGATTGCTGCGCTGCTCGGCCTGCCAACTGAAGTCGGTGCGCGGGTGCAGGTGCTGGAAATTCCGTCCGATTCGCCGTTTGCAATCGATGCAATTGAAGCGGGGGATGCGATTGAAGCTGTCGATGGCGAACGTTATCCGACGACCAGCGCCATGTTAGAAGCATTGCGCAGCCGCGCTGATGAGTCTGTAACTCTTTCGATGCGTCGTTTCGATGAAGATTTCGACGAATACGAAGTCACACTCGTGCCGTCAGCCGCCGAGATCGAAGGCTATCTGCTCGTTCTGGAACTCATCGAGGGTATGCCGGCTGCAGAAGCCGGAATCCAGCCTGGGGATCGAATCGTCGCGCTCGCAGGTGAACCGATCGACCATGAAGACCCCATGACCGACCTGCACAACACGATTGCGGCCTATGCAGGCGTTGAAATGGGCGTGACTGTGATCCGCGACGGCCAACAGCTCGAATTGACGATGATCCCGGCAGAGACAGTCTCGCCGACTCGGGGGCGCATCGGCGTGGGACTCAGTGCGGAATACAGCGCTGAAGATGGCGTCGTCTACCGCACCGCCAACCCGCAGGTGGAATTCATCCCGCTGCCCTTTGGCGAAGCCGTCGCCTATGGGTTCCAACGGACGGGCGATGTGCTCCAGATGATTGTTGCGCTGCCTGGGCAACTCATCAGCGGAGCAATTTCGCCAGAAGAAGCACGCCCGGTGAGCGTGGTCGGCATCAGTCAGATCGGATCGCAATTTTTGCAGAGCAGCGTCGAAAACGGTGCTCCCTCCATCATCCTGGATTTCCTGGGTCTGGTGAGCATTTTCCTGGGCTTCACGAATTTGCTGCCGTTCCCACCGCTGGATGGTGGGCGCATCGTATTTGTGCTGATCGAGATGGTGCGCGGTAAGCCCGTCCCCGTGCAGGTGGAGAATCTCGTCTACCGAATCGGGATCGCTCTGCTGCTGGGTCTGGGCGTGATCGTCATCATCTACGACATCCTGAACCCCTTGAACCTGGGCGGATGAGCGCCCAATACGGTTGAGTACGCAAGTGAAGTAACAGAGGGATTCGCATGAGCGAACAATTGAACTACGAAGAGAACAATGCGCAGCCAACCTTTGAGGAAGCGTTGGAAGAATTGCGTGCAGGGCGCGACCTGCCAGGACCGGAAGTCCTTTATGGGCTTTCCGCGCTCAATGGGGAACAACTCGCGCGGTTCCAGGAAGTCTGGGATACACTGGATAGCACGTACCGCAACGTGCTGATGCAAATGCTCGTCGATGCCAGCGAAGCAAATTATCGCCTGAACTATGACGCCATTGGCCTGGCGAACCTGAACGCGCCAGAACCGCAGGTGCGCCAGGCAGCGCTCGAAATGCTGTGGGAAGACGAAAGTGAGCGCTTGCTGGAGCATCTCTTCTGGGCGGCACGGCACGATCCAGCGGTGGAGGTACGCGCCGAGGCTGTCAAAGCTCTGGGGCGCTTCATCTACGCTGGTGAAATGGGCCACTCGGTCGAAAAGCACGAAGAGGCCATACAGGACTTGCTGTTTGAGGTCTTCCAGCGCCAGAATGAAGCGCTGGATGTGCGCCGTTATGCTCTCGAATCGCTGGCGAACTGCACCCACAGCGAACTTCCGAATCTAATCCTGGAAGCCTACAACAGCCTGGAGGATGACTTCCGTGTCAGTGCTGTTGTGGCGATGGGGCGTTCCTGCGACAGCAACCGCTGGGAAGATCACGTATTGCGGGAACTGGAAAGCAAGAACGAGGATATGCGCCGTGAAGCGGCTCGCGCTTCGGGTGAGTTGCAACTAGCCGAGGCGGTGCAGCCCCTGGTTCAGTTCTTGCGAGAGGGCGAACGCACTGACCAGGAAGTGATCATCTGGGCACTGGGTGAAATTGGAGGGCGCGAAGCAACGCGCGTACTGGAAACTCTCGCCGACGGGGCAGAAGAACACGGTGACGAAGAACTCGCCGCCTTGATTGATGATGCACTGGGGAATGCCGGCCTGGCCAACGGCGACTTGATGATGCTTGATTTCGAATACGACGAATGAGGCATCACAAGAGTCAGGCGGTGAAGGGGTACGTTGATGTACCCCTTTGCATGGTCT
This sequence comes from uncultured Anaerolineaceae bacterium, assembly GCA_964549915.1. Taxonomy (GTDB): domain Bacteria; phylum Chloroflexota; class Anaerolineae; order Aggregatilineales; family Phototrophicaceae; genus JAUZRW01. Next base: position 28,810 of record CAZJWX010000011.1, read on the forward strand.
CAGGCCAGGCCAAACATCGAGATCATCTTCATGCCCAGGCTCATTTCGCTGACCTTGATCTTGCCGGCCATGAAAGCTTGCATGGGATTCGATTTCCCCGTAGCAATGTCGTGGAAGGCGTCCGCATCGGCTTTCACCGTCATGTCGGGTTCAACGCTGCCGTCGCCGTGTGTCACTTCGCCATCGTTGATTTTCACCCAGTAGAGACCGCCGTTATCGCCGCTCAATTCGAACTGGATGGTCGCGTTGACCCCTTCAGCTTTTTCGGGGCGGAAATTGTTGACCATCGTCGGGAAAATGTTGTTGACTTCTTCCTGTGTTGCCATGTCTGAAGCTCCTTTTTCATAGTCTATTTTCAGGTACATGGTCTCCAAGCGCCCAGTATACTAACAAAAAATCTGCTGCTAATGGTGAGTTGAGGAGTATTTCGTGAATAAGTTCCGTGTTTTGCTGGTAGTTCTGGTTCTAATTTTCGGTTCTTTCGCTGTTGTCCAGGCCATTGGGGAAGAAACCGATGTCCCGGGGCGTCTCGCCATCGTTGGCGACGATTTCAATGTCTACACCTATGATTTTGCGAACGAAGCACGTACGACGATAACAGATGACAGTTCAGGTACGCGGCGTTATCAATGGCCTACGTGGTCGGTGGATGGACGACTGGCCTATTTCTGCTGTGACCTGCGTGCCGCCAATTCGCTGGAGTCCGCAGCTTATGTCTCTCCAGATGGTATCGCACCGGGGGAATTGGTCTACGAAGGTGATAACGAGGCGATCATCTACGCCAACTGGTCACCTGCCACCTGCGCCAATGATCCAGAGTGTCGCGACCTCGCTTTGCTTATCAATGAGATCAGCGAAGGGACTCTATCCGTCGAGATCCTGCACAATACTGCCAGCGAAACGACGCAGGAGCGCGTGGATATTGGCTCACCGTTCTACTACCAGTGGAGTCCGGACGGGTCGCAGTTGATCTTCCATCGGGACAGCCGCCAACTCGATATTTTCAACGTCATCAGCGGGGACATAACAGAGAATATCGAAGAGCGCTCTTCTGGCCTCTATCAGGCTCCGGCATGGTCACCTGTGGATAATCGTGTACTCTTTGGATGGCGCGGTTCGACTGCTTCCAGCACGGATCTGGTCGTATATGAAGATGGGGTAGGGCAAGTGCTCGCAGAAGATCTGGAAGGCTTTCTGTCCTTTCTCTGGTCACCAGACGGACGTATGATTGCCTACCGTTTGATTTCCGAAGATGGGCACGGCGACATCATGGTAATTGATGCAGCTACAGGCGATCTAATTGCGAGAACCGAAAGTGAGGACATCATCTCCTTCTTCTGGTCGCCGGATAGCCAGAAAATCGCGTTCGTCACTGCCGTGAGTGCAGACAATCGACAGGCGAAAGACGGCATTTACGCGAGGCCCCGTTTCGCCCAGAATGAGGACGTGCCGACGTTCGTATGGTCGGTTCTGGATGTCGAGGCCAATGATAGTGTGCGCTACAATTCCTTCGTGCCGACCTACGAAATGGGGTACTGGATGTTGTACTTCGACCAGTTCACACCGAGTCATCGCATCTGGTCGCCCAACAGTCGTTATCTCGTATATAGCCGCGTCGCCGATTTGACCGTTGACCCCAGACCCATAATCAGTCTGCTGGATACTGCTGCACCAACGGCAGAAGCCGTCACCGATGTAACAGAAGGCGTTTTCGCGGTATGGAGCTTTGAATAACAGGAGACTATGGCGCGTCGAATCCCTGCCGTATGGATCAGCTTGATCTTGTCACTGGTGTTGGCTGCTTGCACGCGTGAGCAGCCTAATATCATCGTCATCACCGCAACATTTCCGCCAGCCCCCGTTGTGGTGAATGCGGCAGAGACGGACAGCGCAACACCGCTGCCGACAGCAATCCCTCCGGCACAGACTCTGGTGCTCTCGCCACCCCCCGTGCAGCCGTTGAGTTACCCCACGCCGAATGCGACTCTGGAGTTGCCCGAATTGCCGTCTGAACATATCGTGCAATCAGGTGAGACCCTCAGCGCAATTGCTGCCCGCTATAGCATCAGTCTGGATGCCCTTCTCGCTGCCAATGACCTGGAGAACCCAAACCTACTGTCTGTCGGTCAGGTTCTGGCGCTGCCTGAAGTTGCGCAGATTTTCACGCCGGATTTCAAGATGATCCCGGACAGCCGTCTGGTGCGGGCGCCTGGAAGCCGTACGTTCGATATTGAAGGCTTCATCCGCCAGCAGCCCGGCTACATCCGGATCGCCACAGACGAAGTCGATACCAATCTGGGCAATGGCGCAGCCATCACCCAGACGTTAAGCAGCGCGCAAATCGTAGAACGAGTCGCCCTGGAATATAGCGTTGACCCGCGCTTGCTGCTGGCGTTGCTGGAATTCCGGGCGGGTTGGCTCAGCAATTCTGCGCCGCGCGAGGATCTGGTTACGCATCCCTTGCTCAGCGCCGAAGAGTCGCAACCGATTGACCGTGCTGGCCTGTACAAGCAGCTTGCGTGGGCAGCCAATGAACTGAATCGCGGCTATTACGGTTGGAAATACCGGGGCAACACCGTCATCGAATTCAGCAATGGCTTGCTAGCACAATACAACCCGGCGCTCAATCCTGGCAGTATCGCCCTGCAATACTTTTTGAGCCTCGCCGGGCAGCCCTATGATAACTGGCTCTTCGATATCAGCGTGAACGGTTTCTACGCTACCTATGCACAATACTTCGGTGATCCGTTCGCAGGAGCTGTCGAACCGCTGGTTCCGCCGAATATTCAGCAGCCACAACTCACTTTGCCCTTTGAACCGGGTGTTCGCTGGCGTTTCACAGGAGGGCCGCACGGTGGATGGGGATCAGGAAGCGCCTGGGCATCGTTGGATTTCGCGCCCGACCAGGCGCGTCCGGCGTCTGGCGCTTTCTGCTTTGTAGCGGATGACTGGATCACAGCCGTCGCACCCGGTGTGATTGCTCGCAGCGGCGGTGGTGTGGTCGTACTCGACCTGGATGGAGATGGTGACGAGGCGACGGGTTGGACAATCAACTACCTGCATCTCGAGATTGCAGAGGGCATTGGCACAGGTGAGCAAGTTGTATCCGGGCAGCGACTCGGGCGGCCATCCTGTGCAGGTGGCTTTTCAAACGCGACACATGTGCATATCGGTAGACGCTTCAACGGTGAATGGCTCCCAGCAGACTGCCAATCCTGCTTGCCTGGATCGAACATCCCACCATTCGTGCTGGGAGGTTGGCGTGCGTATGGTCTCATTGGGCAGGAATACCAGGGCTATTTGGAGCAGAACGGCATGCGTGTGACGGCTGAGCAGGGACGCAATGTGACCATCAATCTGATTTCCTGGTGACGCTTATGAATGTGACGAAGCTCAACGTGACACTTGTGATCATCCTTGGATTCGGACTGGGCGCGATTTTCCTGCGCACATATCCAGGCGTTGTGCAGGCTCAGCCGCGCATCACGGATACACCGCTGCCAGTCGTCATCCCACAAAATACGGTGCAACCCACCAGTATGACCTTGTTAACCCCGACACCGACTTTTACCATGACGCCAGAGGGACCGACGGTCGTGTTGCAAGCCGCAGCGCCCGCAGCGGACATCAATGTACGGGACTTTCCGGATGTAACTGGAGTGCGCCTGGGATCGCTCGAAGCAGAGCGGCAGTATGCTGTGACCGGGGTTTACTTCCAGTGGTACCAGTTTGAGTATGACGCATCGCCTACAGGGCGTGCCTGGGTGTTTGGTGAACTGGTTGAAATCATCGGTGATCAGACCAGCATCCCCGCTGTGGATCCTAATGTGCAGCCAACGGCACAGTCTCCCGAAGAAATTGGAACCGCAACGGCAGCAGCCCAGCTACTGACGCCGGAAGTCGCCGCCAGCGCCACGGCTGCGGCCCGAGTACTGACGGTGCCTCCCCAAGAACAACGAAGCGCAGATGGCTTCCCACCGACTTTCACGCCACCTCCCGATCTCGCGGCACTACAACCGACCCTGGCTCCGGATGTCCTGACCGGAACTCCGCCGAGTCCCAATCTCGCGAATCAGGTTCTGAACACATTCGACAATGCTGTGCCGCCGCTGGTGCCGATTCTCGCGCTGGTTGGGGCAGGGTCATTCGGCCTGATGATCGCGTTTGCACGGCGGTGACAACAAAAAACGACGCATGAGTCTGCGCCGTTCTCAGTGACGATCCCACGAATAGCTGCGGGGGCTTCTATAGCACCGGGCGTCTTACGACGCATTGGGTGAGTGGTGTCTTTTTGCTATCAGTGGCTGCAGGTGCTGCAACCGCCGCCTTCGGCAGCTTCTTCGCCGTCTTCCGCCTTGAAGCTATGACCGCAACCACACTGCGAAACTGCATTCGGGTTGTCAATTCGGAAGCCACCGCCGATCAAGCTGTCGACGAAATCAATCGTCGCACCCTTGAGGTAGACCATGCTGGTGGGGTCGATCAGCAAACGGACATTGTCGACATGGACGACATGGTCGTTGTCGCGCGCACCTTCTTCAAATGCCATGCCATACTGCATCCCGGAGCAGCCGCCGCCTGTGACGAAAACGCGCAGCGCGTGATTCGGGATCTGGCGTTCGCGCAGGAGGTTGTCAATGACGGCAACAGCAGCCGGCGTGACAGTCAGCACGGTTTCTTCGGTAGTCGGTTGCGAGATTGGTTGTTGTGCAAGCGCCATCGCTGCGTTCTCCTCACTTCATTCTGCAAATGTTGCGTGAACTATACCACATCTGCGTTCGGCTGGTCAATTTATCAGAAAGGTGTTTTCCTTTCTCACGAGGATCTCATGCTGCCTCATTTGGGGATGAGGTAGGCACAGCTTTCTCCACCTTCCGAGATGCGCGAGAGCAGACGAGGGACGATGCCAAGCATTTTGGAAATCACCTGCATGTCCATCTGGCACAAGGCACGCTCTTCTTGCGCAACCTGATGATAGGGGCAGTTATGCGTGTGCAGGACGAACCCTTCGGGATGGGTTTCCCACGTCGCATCGTATCCGTGTTCATTCAGATAGGCTACTGCCGCGCACAAACGTTCCTCCAGGGAACCATCTGGGATTTCGGCAGCGCCTGCGATCTGCGTCGAGATACCTTCGAAAATCACATTGACTTGCTGCGGTGGCAAATTGGCCTGCACCTGTTGAACAAGCGTTGCTGCAAGCTGCTGGTAATTATTCGGCAGACGCGCTGACCCCTGCTGCGTGAGTGTGAAGACATGGCGCGGTCGCCCCGGGGCAGATCGATGTAGCGTCTGCGGACTATCCACGTACCCATCTTTTTGCAGCTTTGCCAGATGGTGACGAACGGTCACAGCGGTGATCGATCCACGCATCTCTGAAAGATCGCGCACGATGTCATCCACGGTGGCCTCGCCGCGTTCCTTCAGAATGGCTAAGATGCACTGCCTCGTTTCCTGCATTGCTCACGCTCGACTGTTTAATTTATCAGATAGTGGTCTATTTAAGTCTAGCTTTGGCGCTGCTCATTGTCAAATCCTGCAAGTCGGTGTTAGGATTTCCGCACTTGATGGGGTATACGCCGCAACGAAGGGATTGAACATTGCTCGACCGCGTCGCGTTCCAGGGGATCCCTGGAGCGAACAGTGAACTTGCGATCTATCAACACTTTGGGGATACGGTAGAGCCATGTCCCTACGATCAGCTTTCAGACATCTTCGAGGCGTTGCATACGGGTGAAGTGCGCTATGCGCTCGTCCCGGTGGAGAACGCACTCGCCGGGGCTGTCAACGGTGCCTATGAGCTTTTGATGGATTACGACCTGTTGATCCAGGCCGAAGTGATCCTGCATGTGCATTATGCGCTGATGACTCTGCCCGGTTTGTCCATCAAAGACCTGCAACAGGTGCAGAGTCATCCACAGGCTTTGGCGCAGTGTGCCCGTTACCTGAAACGCAACAATCTGATGCCGATCACCTGGTATGATACCGCTGGCGCCGCAAAAGACCTCGCGGAGATGAAGCCACCGCATACCGGGGCGCTCGCGCCTGCCAAAGCAGCAGAGCTGTACGGGCTTGAGGTTCTTGCTGAGGAGATCGAAGACGTTCCGTTTAATTTCACGCGGTTCTTGTTGCTGGGCAATGAAGACCCGCCGCACAGCGAGTACAGTAAGACATCCCTGGTTTTCGCCACGCGCAACCGTCCCGCAGCGCTTTACGAGTGCCTGGGTGAATTCGCCTCTCGCGGGTTGAATCTGACGAAGATTGAGTCACGTCCACGCCGGAATCGCCCCTGGGAGCCAGTGTTTTATGTCGATTTTGAGGGGCATTGGCAAGACCCGGCCTGCCAGGAAGCGCTGACGCGGCTCCTGCAGAAGGCATCATTCGTCAAGATGTTGGGGTCATACCCGGCGGTGCAGTCAAACTCTGTTGGCATTTAGCAAATTACAGGATCCATCATGTTGAAACTGAACGTAGCAATCCTGGGTGCGACCGGCGCGGTAGGGCAGCGCTTCATCCAACTACTGGCAAATCATCCCTGGTTCCAGGTAACGGAACTCATTGGGAAGAGCAGCGCGGGTAAGCGCTACGGAGATGCAGTCAACTGGGTGCTGGATGGTAGTCCTCCCGCGGAAGTGCTCGACCTCATTGTGAAGCCGCTTGAAAGTGATCTGGAGGCACCGTTGGTCTTTTCGGCGCTTCCCAAAGAAGCCGCAGTTGAGCGCGAACCTGCGCTGGCCGGGGCAGGGCAGGTGGTCTGTACGAATGCCTCGGCGCATCGTATGGCACCCGATGTGCCGCTGCTCTTGCCAGAAGTGAACGCCGACCACGTGACGCTGGTCAATGTCCAACGGCGTAATCGTGGCTGGACGACTGGTGCTCTGATTGCCAACTCGAACTGCACAACCATGCCCCTGGTCATGTCCCTGGCCCCCCTGCGACAATTCGGCATTCGCAAGCTCCTGGTCGTCAGTGAGCAAGCTATCAGTGGCGCGGGTTACCCCGGCGTTGCCTCCCTGGATATTATGGACAATGTAATTCCCTATGTCTCTGGTGACGAAGGCAAGATGGAAACAGAAACGCTGAAAATGCTCGGCACGTTGGAGGAGGACGCCATCAATCCCTGCGACTTCGCCACCAGCGCGACTGCGACACGTGTTCCGGTGATTGACGGACATCTCGCCAATGTATCGGTTGAACTGGAAGCGCAACCCGGCCTGGAGGAGATCCTTGCTGCGTGGGAGGATTTTTTGCCCACACCCGAAATTGCACAACTGCCGAGTGCACCGGAACGCCCCGTTCAATATCTGCCGCAAATTGATCGTCCACAGCCCCGGCGGGATCGCATGGCTGGCAACGGGATGACGACATCCATTGGACGCCTGCGCGAATGCCCTGTATTGGGATATAAGTTTGCAGCGCTGTCGCACAACACGATACGAGGAGCGGCAGGATGCAGCATTCTGAACGCCGAGTTGCTCGCAGTGCGCGGTTACATCGCGGATTATCAGCCGGCGAATGTAGCAGATGCACCAGCTTGACTCTGCACTGTGCCCTCAGTAGACTTCAGGCTCGTGTGACATCGCATGATCCCGTAGCGCGTGTCTCTTGTGAGGGTTATCACCAAGTGAATACCGGAACAAACGAACCACGCTGGAGAGACTTATGAGAATATTCATTGCCGGGATTGATGGTTATCTCGGTTGGGCGCTGGCGCAATACATGACGGAACAAGGTCATGAGGTAGCAGGTGCGGATCAACTCCTGCGCCGCGAATGGGTGCGCGAAATGCAGAGTAACAGCGCGATCCCGATCGCCACTCATGAGGAGCGCCTGGCAGCGTTCAAGGAACGCTTTGGCAAAGAGCTGGACTTCCGCGTCGGCGATTTGACCGAATACGACTTCGTGCGTGGATTCTTCGAGGATTTTCAACCAGAGGCGATCGTTCATCTGGCGCAGATGCCTTCAGCGCCCTACTCAATGCAAGACGTTCATAAGGCTGTCTGGACGCACACCAACAACATCACGACGAACCTCAACATCCTCTACGCGATCAAGGAGGTTGCTCCGGATGCACACCTGGTGAAGCTCGGCACGATGGGTGAATATGGTCAGCCGAACATCGACATCCCGGAGGGCTTCTTCGAGGTCGAGTTCAATGGGCGTACGGATCGTCTCTGGTTTCCGCGTGCGGCGGGAAGCTGGTACCACCAGACCAAAGTGCATGACTCACACAACACCTGGTTCGCCACAAAAATCTGGGGAATACGGGCAACCGACATCATGCAGGGTGTCGTATTCGGCACCCAGTTCCCCGGATTGGGTGATGACCCGCGTCTGCGTACCCGGTTGGATTTCGATCAATCCTTCGGTACGGCGATCAATCGCTTCTGTGCGCAGGCAGTGATCGAACATCCACTCACGATTTATGGCGGCGGGACGATGAAACGCGCTTTCCTGCCCTTGCGTGATTCAATGAACTGCCTGACCCTCGCCGTTGAGAATCCACCAGAAATGGGGGAATTCCGCGTATTCAATCAGTTCGCGGAATCGTATAGCATCCGTGACCTCGCTTATATGGTGCAGGAAGTGGGCGGCGAACTGGGGCTGGATGTTGAAGTGAAGCACTACGATAATCCGCGCCATGAGAAAGAAAACCACTACTACAACCCGATGCGCGAAGGGTTAGACCGCATCGGCTACGAACCGACCACGGACGTGAAATCGGAAATGCGTTTGATGATCCAGGATTTGATGCAGCATCGAGATCATATCATGCAGTATAAGGACATCCTGGTTCCTGACATCCGCTGGGATGGCACGCGCAAACGCTCTGCTGAGATCGGACAGGCGGAAACCGTGAAATAAGCGGTATTTGTCTCTTGATGATAGGCGCAGGGCGATACGGTGCTCTGCGCTTTTCGTTTGTGTACAACTATGTACGAACTGTACATCTGGAGGACTGTGTTGTGATGGAAGAATTGAATATCCAGTTCTGGGAGCTAGCCGCCCTGGAAGACGCGGAACGGCAAAAGATTCTGCGCCGTGCAGAGCAAGATATCAGCGATTTGCTACCGCTCGCTCTCGAAGTTTCCAATGATGTGCGCGACAACGGTGATGATGCTGTCGTACGCTATACACGCAAGTTTGACGCCGCGAACTTCGAAGCGCCGCTGCTGAAAGCAACTCCGGAAGATTTCCGCCGCGCACGCGCCAACCTCGAACCGGAGATCATTGCTGGGATCGAAGCGGCGCATGAAAATATCCTCCGTTTCCACGAGGAACAGATGCCGGAGCAGCTCTGGTTTACGCAGGTGAAGCCCGGCATCATGGCAGGTGAAAAGGTCTCGCCAATTGCCAGCGTGGGGCTGTATGTGCCGCGCGGCAAAGGGGCGTTCCCTTCTGTGATGCTCATGCTTGCAACTCCGGCGAAGGTCGCCGGGGTACCGCACATCGTTGTGGTCACGCCCCCGACCCCAGAAGGCACAGCCGATGACGCATCTCTGGTAGCGGCGGAAGTGGCTGGCGTTGATGAAGTCTACGTCGTCGGGGGGATTCAGGCGGTTGCGGCGCTGGCCTATGGTACCGAGACTGTCCCCAAAGTAGACAAAATCATTGGCCCTGGCAGCAGCTATGTCTCTGCAGCCAAGCGACTTCTGTATGGCACAGTGGATGTCGGATTACCCGCTGGCCCCAGCGAATCGATCATCCTGACGGACGAACATGCCAATCCGCAACTGGCTGCACTTGATTTGTTGGTAGAGGCTGAACACGGTGCCGAATCCGCCGCAATTCTGGTGACGCACAGCCGCGAAGTCGCTGATGGTGTACTTGCTGCCCTTCCGCAGTACATTGAGAACCTGCCGGACTGGCGGCGGGCGTTCGTCACGAATGTACTGTCGAACTACGGCGGGGTGATGCTCACTCGCAGCCTGGAAGAGTCCATCGCCTTCGTCAACGAGTACGCACCGGAACACCTGGAAGTGCTGGTGAAAGACCCCTTCGTTGCGCTCAATAAGATACACAACGCGGGCGAAATTCTGCTCGGTGAATTGACTCCGATTCCGACGGCGAATTATGCACTCGGCCTGAACGCCATCTTGCCGACGGGGGGGTTCGCCAAGACCTTTTCCTCGGTAAGCGTGTGGGACTTTCTCAAGCGTAGTGGGGTCGGCTATCTCTCGCGAGAGGGGTATGAGCAATTACAGGAGCACGTCGCACGCCTCGCGGATTATGAAGGCTTCCCGGCACATGCACAGGCCATTCGACTGCGGAACGAAATCCTGGGCCTATGATCGACGATCTTCTCCAGCGAATACGTGATCTACAACATACCGACCGGAGTGGCGCAGAAGCGCTGCTCCTGCCGTTTTTGCAGGAGGAACTACCCTACGACATCACAGCTGTGAAATTGACTCCGTCGGCAGTGTCATTGAACTCGTTCAACGGCTTCGTTACGCTGGCAGATGGGAGTGAGCGTTTCTTCAAGTCCCATACCGAGACCAATACAGTCATCGACGAGTACTACAATACGGAATTGCTGGCGGAGGCCGGGTATCCCATCATTCAGCCGATATTTCAATCTACCACGCCGGGGCGGCAGTTACTCCTCTACGAGGTGGTGCGTGATTCATCTGTTTTCGATGTGGCCTGGTCAATTGAACACGAGGGACGGGCGGATTTGCTTCCCGAATTGAGCGCTGCGCAGGGTAGGGCGGATGACGAACTACTGAGATTGTACCGTGCTACGATGCAACACCAGACTGCTGAAGAGGCAGCACAGGCTCCTATACACCAGCTGTTCCATCATCGGCTGACAAAAGGACGCTTTGAACTTTTCTATGGCGGCCTGCGGCGAATGTTGCTGCCAGATCACGAAGATCTGGTGGCGAATGTGCTCGGATGGCGCTGGGAGATCAACGGGCGTGCATATGCCGAAACCTTGAGCGACATCACAAAGCGAGCCATCGAGCTGCTGGTGCCATCCCAGGCCGGTGCATCCGTCATCGGGCATGGCGACGCGCACAATGGCAATGTCTTTTTCCGTGCGAACGAAACGCCGCCATCGCTGCTGTACTTCGATCCGGCCTTCGCGGGGAGACATTCGCCGCTGCTGGATCTGGTGAAGCCGCTGTTCCACAATGTCTTCGCCATGTGGATGTACTACCCGGAAGAAAAGCGCAAGAGCACACATATTTCGATGGAGCGGCATGGCGATACGGTCCATGTGGAAGTCGATTGTGCATTGCCGCCTGTACGCCGGATGTTCCTGGAGAGCAAAGTGCAGCGCGTATTGATTCCGATCCTCCGTGACCTTAAAGAGCGCGGTGAACTCCGTTCAAATTGGCGTGCGTACTTGAAGGCAGCGCTTTTCTGTTGTCCGATGCTCACTATGAATCTGGCTGATAGTCAGAAGTTTCCACCGGAAATCAGTCTGCTTGGCCTGGTAATGTCCGTCGAGATGGGTGCAGAAAGTCAGGGAGAACGAAGCCTGATTGACGCGACGCTGGATACAGTTGCCGAGGCATTAGGGTGAACCCAGTGCCTCTTCCAACGCGGTATAGGTCGGCGATTGATCGTGGAAAATGTAGCGCACAGGAACTGCGATCACCTGACTCGCGCCTGCTGCACGCAGATGTTCGGTCGCCTGGAGCAAATGCTTCTGCCCCACGATGATGGTCACGGTGTGCCAACCCCCACCATCCGGCAGGCTGCTGCCATAGATCGGCGCAATCGTTGGGCCGAGTACGCCGCGCGTGATTGGATTCGCTATGATTCGCTCCGCAATCTCCTGCGGATGCGTTCCCCGAATATTCACAGTCACCTGATAATACTGGCGACCGTTGAGTGCTGCGTCGATGTACTCGGTCATCAGGCGCACCACTTCCAGCAAATCCGGGTCATTTTGCAGCGCAGCACGATTGCCAATCAAGCAAGCCTGCGAGCGAACAATGACGCCGTCAGGCAGCATTTTCAGGTGATTCTCGCGCAATGTCGTGCCGGTCTGGGTCAGATCAACGATGCAGTCTGCGTAGCCAATGGTTGGCGCAGCCTCAATGGCTCCCTCCGCCTTCACGAGATTGAAGTGATGAATGCCTTGTTGATGCAGGAATTTGCGTGTGGAATGCGTGTAGGTGGTCGCAATGCGGATGTTTCGCCCTTTTTCCTCCCGAAAGTGGTGGCTTACTTCCACCAGATCGGCCATCGACTGCACATCGACCCAGGACTCCGGCACGGCTACCACCAGATCACAATGTCCATAACCTAACTTATCATGAATAACCTGGATGGTTTCATGATCTTGTTCGTATACAACATCTAGTCCCGTGATCCCAAGTTGCACGGTGCCATCCGCGACCTTATACGCGACATCCTTCACGCGCTGGAACAATACACTCAATCTCGGAAGGCTCGGAATGCTCCCCACATATTGACGTTCATTGGGCTTATGGACTTTGAGACCACAATCGCGCAGAAAACTGCGAGTCGGTTCGGCAATGGCACCCTTGCTGGGAAGGGCAATGGTGTATTTCTGGTTCATTCTTCGGCTGCCTTCAGATCATCAATCAAAGCTTCTATATTCGTCAGTGCGTATGCCGTAGAACCACAGAGGAGACCTTCCGCAGTGCCACGCAGATCGGCATTAGCAGCGTGGGTTTCCAGCTTCACTGGAATACTCTGCGCCCGTAGCTGTTGCACTACCGAAACTGCCACTTCTGGCGACAGTTCGCCCTGGTCAAAAACCAGTATCCTGGGGTGGGGTGGTATCCGCTCGATAGCGCCCAGGAGAGCGTCAGTGTAATAGGCAAACCCCACAGCCGGGATGGGTTGCTGGCTTCCCATGAGATGTGCGAGATCGTCGTACCGCCCGCCAGCGGCGAGCAAATCTCCCTCGCTGCTCCAGATGCCGAAGACCACACCTGTGTAGTACTCCCAATGGCGCGTTAAATCAGCCTGGATGCGTACTCGTTCTTCGGCGATGCCGTAAGCCTCCAGCAGGTTGACCAGTGCCCTCCAGTCTGTAAGGAGAACTCTCGCGATCTGATCGGACGGGTCGACTAATGCAGTGACTTGTTCCAACGCTGTGCCAGCTTCACCATTGATCTGCTCCCACTGTTGGAACTGGCGCAGTGCTTCCTGTACGTTCTCGAGGCCACGTGCTCGCCTGCGCTTATCAACCATCCGAAGTGCGATATCGTGGCGCGTACGACCGCCAAGCGTTTTCCCATAGCCCGTCGAATTCAGCAGCGTATCCAGCATCTGTTCCGTTTCGGATTCGCTGGCCTGCATTTCACTCGCGGATTCCGGCAATTGTGGCAGCATCGCCTGCAGGTTCGCCATCGCTTGCGTCAACCCTTGTTCACCCCGGCGCAGGACTTCACGCTGTCCCTGGATTGCCCGAACCACCCGGCGATCGAGTTTGTGTTTCGCCAGCAAATGCCTCTGTAAGCCGACATGTCCGATTGAGAGTTGCCAGTCCTTAATTTCCAGTCGCTCTAATCCCTGGATTGCCATGCCGATGATTTCTGCCTCTGCGTCGGTTCCGGCCTGCCCGATGTACTCTGCGCCGATGCTGTGACGCTCAAACCGGGTACCGGCCCTGGACGGATCATCCTCAAAAATTACGCCATTGAACTGCCAGCGTACAGCGGCATTTTCGCCCTGCTGGCTATAGCGATACGCGGCAGATGCTGTGAATTCTGGCCGGAGTGCCTGTTGCTTGCCGCCACGTTCGAATGTGAATAGACGCTCGATAATCGTATCACCTGCACGGGTGAGGAAGATTTCGGCAGGTTCAATTATTGGCAAGGAGATCTCTTCGTAGCCGTGAAGCACCATGTGATCACGCAGATGCTGCGTGATGTAGCGCATTTTGTGTGCGAGGTCACCGTTGGTCATTGCTGTCATGGGGTTGCTGTCTGCCGTATTGAGTCAGGTCATAATCGACAGCATATACTAGCGAGGTTTTGCCCCGGCGCAACAGTGGACTTGGCGGCAGGGACTCTCTAGAGTGCGACAAGCCTGCCACACTCCAGAGCCTTGCTCACTCATTGTAGTCACCACTGCTGTACACGTAGACGGCTGGCCCTTCTTCGGCCTCTGCTGAACGGAATGATCCCATTGTTTCGGCCACCCAATCATAGAGCCATTTCGCGTCTGTGATACTCAGGTTGACGCAACCATGACTGCGACGATAACCAAAGCCATCATGCCAATACGCCCCATGGAGCGCACGCCCCTGATCGAAGAACATTGTCCAGGGCACTTCTTCCAGTGCGTAGAAATCATCTCCCACAGTACCCCAACTCATATACTCACGTGGATTGCGGAAGTAGATGTGCCAGGTGCCCTCTCGCGTCGGCCAGCGTGGCAGCCCGGTTGAGGTCAAGGTTGCGAAAACGGGGGTTTCATCCTCGTATGCGACCACAACCTGTTCGTAGAGATCAACGCTGATCCAACGTTCTGTTCCAACCGAATCCGGCTTTTCGAGTGGCAGGACACGAGCCACATGATACTGATGTACCCACTGGTCATCACCGATCATGAACCAGTCCCCATCCGCCAGGGTCACGACTTCGTAGATATTCACGCGTGTGTAACGATAAACCAGCGCATTCTGCTCAGATGGCTCTTCGCCCGGTGCGCTGCTTGGATACAGATTGACCAGAACCCATGCCATTGTGTAATCCAGCCCTTCTTGGGGCAGTAGAACACCTGTAAAGGGCGACACGACCCAGGATGCATCCTGTAGATATTGGCTGTTGATGTACTCGCCTGGGTTGATCTCCGCCCATCCATTCTCCCTGGATAGTACCGTCACGAAGTTGAAACCTGGCTCAATAATGCGCACTGGTGAGCCGTTTGGCGCGTCCAGCACTTCGACTCGCTCGGTGACCCGGTGATACCAGCGGTCATACATCAGATCGCGATTGGGTGTGAGCGGCGTCACGTTCGGTTCGCCGAACTCATACCCTGTTTCACAGGGCAACGTTTCTGGATTGATAGGGCAATGCTCTTGCGCGGAATTCAATCCCGATACAAGTAGCGCCGCCAGGACACAAACCCCGAAGAGAGCTAACAATCTGGTCATCAGTCATATTCTCCGCTGCTGTAGACGTACACGCTCAAATCGGGACTATCTTCTACGGCGAAATCGCGCACATCTGCAGACCAGTTGTAGACCCAGTGTGCATCCATAATGCTGAGGTTGACGCAGCCATGACTCTGGCGATAGCCAAAGCCATCGTGCCAGAATGTACCGTGCAAGGCGATGTCGCCGTCGAAGAACATCGTCCAGGGTACTTCTTCAAGGTAGTAGAAATCTGGTTGTCCGTAAGCACCGCTCATCAACGTGCGTTCTCGCCGCAGGTAGACGTTGAAAAGTCCTTCATTGGTCGACCATTCTGGCAAGCCAGATGAGACTAGCGTCGCAAAGACGGGAAACTCACCCTCATATGCCACCAACACCTGCTCGTAGAGATCAACGCTGACCCATTTGTCGGTATTCACGTCTGCCGGTCTCTCGATCGGACGAATTTTGGCGACATCGAACTGATGCACCCATTGATCAACCCCAATCTGGTACCAGTTGTAGCCATCAACCACCGCCGTTGCGTAGATGTTGACCATAGTGTAGCGGTACAGGAAATTCCGCCCCTCGGGGGCTTCACCGCCGGGTTCTGTTGCCGGATAGACATGACGCAGTAACCATGCTGCCGGGTATGGCAATTCTTCTTCCGGGAGTTGAACGCCTGCAAATCGAGAGATCGCCACATCATCCGTCAAGGAACTGGTCGGCAACCAGCGATCTGCGCTGACCTGTGTCCAATCCCCCTGCGTTCCGGCGCCTGCAAGCGTCACAAAGTTATAGCCTGCCCCCAGGTCATCAACCAGATTGCCACCCGGCGCATCGTACAGCGTGAGATTGCCCTCAACCCGGCGATAGATGCGGTCATAGAGCAAGCCATCATCAATTTGCAGGGGACGCACGTTGGGCTGTGGGTACGCAGCAATTTCTTCGGGTGCCAGGCCGTGCTGTTCCTGTGCACTGGCGGGGATCAGCGATATGCTGAAGATCAATAACAATACCAGGAATATGTGCTTCTTCATCGAAAACCTCGTTGGGTAGGCGAGCCAAATCTCTTTCAGTATGCCTGCTTTTTGTCAGAATGTTGTGGTTGTCCGCCCTACGCTGCCCCCACGGTCACTTGACGTCGGCTGGAGCAGTTGCCGGATATTACGCATCGGCTTATACTTCATACTGTGTAGAGATCAACGCTTGTACGTGATCTGCCCAGGCAGGCACGCCTAATGAGGAAGGAAAATATGAAACCTCGCAATCGCGCTTTTGGCCTTATTCTTGTCATTGGACTCTTGTCGACCATGCTGTTTGGGGGTGCTGCTACCTCTGCCCAGCAGTCGAGCTTCGCAACCCCGATTCTGGTGGTGAATACCAGCTTCCTGAATGTGCGTACCGGTCCGGGCGTGGAATACAGCATCCTGGTCACCGTTGTCGGTGGAACGGAGCTTCCCGTCCTTGGCGTAGCGGAAGACCGTGTTTGGTATCAGGTAGCGACGGACGGTGGGCCAGGTTGGGTCAACGTCAGTTTCACCTTGCCACGTGGTGATTTCACCAACGTCCCCCTGGTCGAGCCAGGTGAAGTCGGTGCGCCCAACTTTGGTGCCGATGCAGGGCAGGGTGGTGGTGCACTCCCGGTGACGTCCGTTAGTGGTGAACGGGTGACGGGCTATTCGCTGATCGGGCGCGACTTGCGCGCTGCACCGAGCTTTGACTCATTGATTTTGAGCCGCTCTGTGCCGAATGATCCCAACACGATTTATCCGCTTCTCGGCTTCACGACCGGGGACGATGGTAGTACCTGGTATCAGGTCAATGTGCCGGGTGTGGGGATCGGCTGGACGGATACGGTAGAACTGCGCCCCCTGGAATGCGGCGTGGAGGTAGGGGTGGTTGTTGAGCGCCAACCGATCAACTTCGACGGGATTGCCAATCGTGATCCGTTCCTGCTGGAAGTAGGGACAGAAGTTTACATCCTGGGCTTTGCAGGTACCAACAATGAATTCTGGCGGGTGGAATTGCTGGACGGCACCGTCGGTTTCGTGACGTTGAGTGGCGTTACGCAGCGCTCTGACGATATCGTCTCCATCTGCGACGGGGTCACAGGCTCTGTTGCGAGTGATCCTGGCCAGGGCGGTGGCGCTACAACGTCGGATCCGGGCTTCACCCCACCAACGCTTGCCACGAACCGCGTGATCGTCAATACGGGCAACCTGAATATCCGCAGTGGCCCCAGTGCCGGTTTCTCCATCGTCGCGACCGTACCGGGTGGCACGGAACTGGCTGTCCTGGGACGTGCGCCAGATAACGTCTGGTATCTGGTCGAGGGCGCTTTTGGCCAGGGTTGGTTGAACAGCCAGTTCACGATCTTCCGCGGTGTCTTTAGCACGGTTCCGGTGGTTGAGGCCAACACCGTTGTCACATCGACCGCAGCTCAGGCAGGGCAAGGGGGTGCAGTCAGCACGACAAGCGTCAGCAGTGGCCGTCAGGTGACTGGTGTGTCGTTGCTGGGTAAGGACTTGCACGAAGCTCCGAGCTACGACTCGTTGATCCTGAGCCGCTCTGTACCGAATGACCCCAATACAATCCTGCCGCTGTTGGGTGCAACCGAAGATGCCGATGGCAATACCTGGTACCTCGTGAATGTTCCTAGTATCGGCCTGGGCTGGATGGATGCGGTAGAATTCCGTGCCCTGGAATGTGGGACGGATCAGGTCGGCATCATCGTGCGCGAGACACCAATCACCTTCGATGGCATCGCTAATCGCGATTCTTTCTTGCTTCCGGTGAATACAGAAGGCTATCTGGTAGGCATTCGTGGCGATTTCGTATTGTTCGAGCTGTTAGATGGCACCGTTGGCCTCGTGAACCGCGCCGCCTTTGATAACCGTCCGGATGAAGTGGTTTCCATCTGCACGGACTTGCCCGGCGTAACTACGAGCGCAGCCACCACTGGAACGACAGTGACCGATACAACAGCACCAAGCACACAGCCGACAGTATCCGGCAACCGGGTTGTCGTCAACACGGGCAATCTGAACATCCGCAGTGGCCCCAGTGCAGCGTTTTCTGTCGTTGCGACCGTGCCCGGTGGCACAGAACTGGCCGTTGCAGGCCGCAGCGCGGATGGCGTCTGGTACTTCGTGGAAGGCTCCTTCGGGCAGGGTTGGGTCAACAGTCAGTTTGTCCTCTTCCGCGGCGCCTATAACAGCGTTCCAGTCGTGGGCAACTAGTCTACGCTGAAAAACGATCTACATACCCGTATAATGGCGCCTCATCCCCGTGATGGGGCGTTTTTCTTGCAGCAGCCAAAGGTGAAAACTATGTCCGACAAAACGACATTTGCAAAGCGCATGATGCGCATCAACCAGCGGGGCAGCGTGCGACGTGTGCCCACCGCCATTTTCGGTAAGTTAGCCAGCCTTTCGGAAAACCTGACGGGACGTCCAGCCTATCGCGTCGGCATGTGGCCCTGTACCAGTGAGCAAGCGCCACTTCAGGCAATGGGTTTGTGGGCAACGCTGGCCTACTTGCTGGAGCGATGGCGCGACATTGAAGTCTATCGCCTCTTCATGACGTTCAAAGATGACCAGGACGAGTTGCCGACATGGGACATCTCTCAGATGCAGTTTGAAGTTGAAGATTGGGATGTGGAATCGCTCGATGAAAACATCGGTATCTGGGGCGAATATACCGCTACTGGCTCCGGCCTGGAACTGGCAGTGTATATTGAGAATGATCTTCTCACAGGCCAGGACAACGAAACGCAGCGTATTGCGCTCTCGGCTTCGTCACTGGGCGAGATGGTCAGCAATCTGCCGGACCTGGCAGAACAAATTGCAACGCGATTCGGTGCCAGTCTACTGGACGACACACTGCCGTTGTATACGCTCGAAAACGAGATCTCTGATGACGAGTCCAACGACCTGTTCGCGCAGGTGTTGCAGTGGGAAAGACACTTGTTGGGGCACCTGTGGGATATTGATTGGGACGATGTCGAGATCGAAACAGCGTACAATGCCCTGCTTGATGTTGCGCAAGTAGGGCAGGGCAAGAGCGACTATGGTGCCTGGCTTGCAGCGCAGGCCGTAGCACAGGCGATGCGCCCAGGCTACAGCGTGATTGGCGATTTACTGGTTGAGCATCTGCGGCGCTTCCAGGATGCCTTCATGGATGCACCCAACGCGATCCCATTGGTGGCCGAAGCCGTCTTCAAAATGGGGCAGGCACAGCAGGCGTACAGCTTGCTTGAGGCTCACACATCCAGTTACCCGCAAAATCCGCAATCCTGGCTGAAATTGGGCGATTTATACGCGAGGGGTGGCCGTGCCCAAGAGGCGATCGATCGCTTTCAGACGGCTATTGAGAATGAAGCGGTCGATCAATACCTCTATCGCAGTTACGGTAACCTGCTCGTCCTGGTTGAACAATATCAAGATGTCTTCGTCGAAGAATTCGTATTGATTGAGCCGGATGACTATGATCCCACAGACCTCGTTTTGCAGGAGGCCGTTGCCGCCTACGAGGAATCACTCCGTTTAGACGCAGGGAATGTGCGCGTGTGGTACGCGAAACTAGAACAACTCGCCGCATTAGGAGAAGAGAGCGAGTTTTGGGAGGGTTTTGCGCGTCTGCTGCCCCTGGATCGCACAGGCGAATATACTCGTGAGGTGATCGAGAGCCTCTATGACTTTCAGGACATCGAAACTGGTATCGCTGAACTCGAGAAAGAGAGAGACAAACATCCCGAACGTGTAGACATCTACATCAATCTGGCCCTGCTGCATCTGGCGGCGGAAGATGGTGCGGTGGCACGCGAAGTATTGGAAACGGCGCGTGGGATGACAACGCAGAGCACCGTTTTGGCCGACATCGAGAGCCTGTTGTTGCGTGCGGATGACCCTGAGTTCGAATATCGTTTTGGAGAGATGGCGACCATCGTTGCTGCGGGGAATTCGCTCAATGCCAGTGATGTGGAATATCTGGAAGAGGCGGCAGAGAACGCACCCCATTTTGTGGATATCCACCTGACTCTAGCGCAAGCATACCATGCCTGGGATGACAAAGACGCCGCGTTGGAAGTGTTGCTTGATACCCAGCAGAAGCTACCAGATCACCCTGAAGTACTGCGTATGTTAACGCAAATCCTCTGGGATTCAGGAGAGCGTGAGGTCGCCTTCCAGTACTTGAATCGTGGTTTGCAGTCGTTCCCATTCGATGTGCCACTCCTGGTGCAGGCCGGACGGCTGCTGTTCATCAACGAACAGTTCACTGAATCGCGTCGCTACCTGGCGCTGGCGGAAGAGATCCAGCCGCGCAACCCTAATCTACGTGAAGTGCAGACATACATCGCGCGTCAGTTGGCAGATAACCCCGAATTGGCACGCAAAGCCAGCGAAGAATAATCAATCGTCGTCAATTGTGGCGAGCAGGACGGGTTCTGCCTGTCCTGCTGTCATTTCCCTCAGCGCATCCCGGAACAGCGGATAATCCTCCTTTAGAAATGTCGCGATCAGTGCTACATCGCCAGCGAAACTCTCATCGTTCAAAGTCCCATTGTGCGCGTCAATCAGCCGTTTGACGTTCTCGTATGCGCTGTAGGGAATATCCACACCGATTTGCACCCTGGGTGCCTTGTGGTCAAGCGGCAGCGACGCGAGGGCTTCTTGCGCAGCCTCCGTGTAGGCGCGTACCAAGCCGCCAGTACCCAGCTTGGTACCACCAAAGTAACGGGTCGTCACCAGGGCAACATCGCCAAGGTCAGTTCCCCGCAGCACTGCCAGGGTAGGGGGACCAGAAGTTCCAGCGGGTTCGCCATCATCACTCATGCCTTCCGTGACGCTGTTTCCATATCCAACCCGAAAGGCGTAGACGTGGTGTGAAGCATCTGGCATTTCGCTGCGGATCTCTTGAATGAAGTCACGCGCCTCCTGTGTCGTCGTTGCACGGGCAACCGTTGTGATGAAGCGTGAACGGAGGATCTCAATCTCCGTTCGATGCCTGCTCGATGGACGGTGGTATTTCATTGCGTAGACTACTGTTCGCTGGCGACATAGGCGTTGAAGACTGGCGGTTCAATGTTGAGCGCTTGCTTCGATTTGTCGATCCGCAGCAGTCGCTTCTGTACCAGCAGCGAGATTGCGAGTTCGGCATCTGCATCGATGCGTTCCGAGTGCCGCTGCGAGATCGCCTTCAGCACGCGCTGTTCTACATCAGTGAGTCCCTTCCAGATTGTTTCACATTCAGCCCGCACCGGACGGCGAGATGCCAGTCGCTCCACAAGATAAGGATTGCGGACTTCACTGGGAGTGATTTCACCCAGGAAGTCGAGCGTGCGGAAGCCAGCACGCAGCAGGCCTGCATAACGTCCCGTTGCGTAGAGCAGGAAATCGATAGCATAGGGTGAATAGTTCGCCTGCGGATTCCGTTTGATGAGACGTTCAACCATGGCCTGTGCGTCTGTCTGGTTATAAGGGCCAACGTAATAGACGTTGTCTGTGAATAACTCCGTGAATGGCTCCAGTTCTTCTTCCGATAACTTCATCTTTTCGAGCAGTACAGGTAGCGGCTCTCGCGAGAAGGTCAGGTATGCGAGGTGGGTCTTATGATTGTCGCGCAAGCCGCGCAGTGTCTGGAAGAACTTCGGAGGCATTTGCCGCAGCATTTCCTCAAATTCATCAAACATGAAAACGATCTGAATGTCACGCCGGAGGAAGAACTCCAGGCCAAGCTCGAAGAATCGCAGCCCCATGTAATCATACAAGGGGTTGGTGCCGTCCTGGAGCATCTGGTATGTGTCAAAGAAGTTGCGGGCATCGTCCTCTAATATGGTGAGCGGATAGAACGCTACATAGAGGCGATGCATCATGAGTTCATACCCCGCCCAACATTTGAAGGGCACAGACGCAGAAGGATCAATCGGACCGAGCAGATTTGGGTCAATTGTGATGGCGATGAACCGAGACGCACGCTGACCAAGGTAATGAATCTGCACATCGTCATCAGAAAGATGATGGAGCAAGTTGGATTTACCGACGCTGCCGACGCCAACCAGCGAACAGGATTCGCTGTGCTGCCAGCGCTGGGTGACGAATTGCACTTCGTCCTGGCGGAAATGGAGCGGTTGTTTTCTCATTGGGGGTGCTTTCGGTTCAAATTAGTCTAGGCATACCATCACTGAACATTATACTAAAACGTCCATGAACGTGCATTTTCTGCGTGGAAGGGATTAGGAACGTGAACGAAGTCAAACAGCCACGTCAGTACCGCTATTACGATGTCGTGATGGCGACATTCGTCACCGTGCTCTTGCTGAGTAAC
The DNA here is from genome assembly GCA_964549915.1 of uncultured Anaerolineaceae bacterium. Lineage (GTDB taxonomy): Bacteria > Chloroflexota > Anaerolineae > Aggregatilineales > Phototrophicaceae > JAUZRW01. The sequence goes on from CAZJWX010000011.1 coordinate 51,206, forward strand.
TTGCTAAGCAGTGCCAAAATCATCGACACAGGCGTCGCTCTGGGAAGCTTTGCGCTGATTTTCGATGCGGGGACGTTGGTATTCCCAATTTCCTATATTTTTGGTGATATTCTGACTGAGGTGTATGGTTACAAGCGGTCACGAAGGGTCATATGGGTCGGTTTCGGTTCAGTGATTGTGATGGCATTCTTTGTCTGGCTGGCAGGTGTACTGCCGGGTGAGGCACTCTGGGCGGAAACGGTCGGTCAGAATGCGTATGATAGCATCCTCGGCGGTATCAGCGGTCTCGTTGTCGCCAGTGTCCTCGCATATTGGCTCGGAGAGTTCAGTAATAGTTATGTTCTGGCCAAGATGAAGATTGCGACACAAGGACGCTTTCTGTGGCTGCGAACGATTGGCAGCACGCTCGTTGGCCAGGGATTGGATACAATCGCATTCTTTGTCATCGCAACGATCCTGGGTGTATTCCCACCTGAATTGCTCCTGTCACTTATCGTGACTAACTATATCATCAAAGTCGGTATCGAGGTTTTGTTCACACCAGCGACGCTTCGATTCGTCACATTTTTGAAGCGTGTGGAGAATGAGGATTACTTCGACTACAGCACTCGCTTCAATCCGTTCCGCTTCGAAATGTGAGACGAGGTTGCGGAACTGGTGTTCGCGCTCATTCGTGTGGGATGTCACAATCAAGCAAGGCGACATCCCCCCACCCTCAGCGATCACGGACAGGTGCAAAATCGCGCATTGTATGCGGCATTGGCATGGTCGACTTACTCGCTCGTTTCTCTGCGTCCAGGTTGCCGATGTAACCGAGCGTGGTATTGTACGAGGCATGCCCCATGTTCTGCTGCAATGCTTCCGGAGACATCCCGCTATCGAATTGGAGCCGCGCGTACGTCCGTCGTAAATCGTGCGGCCTCACGACCATCGTTTCCCCGTTGATGTAAACCGGGTATTGCGCCAGGATGCGATTCACTTGCCGCACATTCATGCCATTTGGTCGAATCTTATCGCTAGCCCCCCAGAAACCCCGAAATACAGGGCCTTCCTCTATCCCAGCACGCTCGAGCCAACGCTCTGTATAGTCCAGGCACCAGGATAGGTTCCCGTAGACCACCAGGCGCTGTTTGGCTCCTTTACCTTCTCTCACCCGCAGCGCCAGGTAACCTTCGTAATGCTGGCGCAGATCGTCTACCTGTAAAGCCACTAATTCGTGCTCACGCACGCCTGTACACAGCATCATAGCGATGATGGCCGCGTCTCGTAAACCGTGTAACGTGCGGACATCCGGCATTTGCAGCAGCATCCGCACCTGGGATTCGCTGAGGCGTATACCGCGCTCTTCATCAGAGATATCCTGCGTTGTTATCTGGCGTGCCCGGATGTCATCGCCGAAAATCCGGTATTCGATGCGCCGCTCCAGCTCATTCATCAGCATGAGTTGATCGCTGACAGAATGAACAGCGACTTCCCCGCGCTCAGCAGCCGCAGTGATTACGTCGGCTAGTGCAGCGCGATATTCGTCGCTTCGCATCATCCTGCGGTAGCGCCCTCGAATGCTATTTAGATGAGCATTGATTGAAGAGGGCGATAGGGATCGCGGCGGCTGTTGCAAATGCTGCAAGTATTCTCGTAGATCAACCCGAAGCAGGTCTGTGCCTTCGTCTCGAAGCCACGCCTCAAACTGGCGTATACGCGAGAGTTCATTCTTGCGCGACAGTTCGTTGCGGACAGAGACGTAAGCTTCCAGCGTGAGCCGCCGCGATACAGGAAGCAAATCCGATTTTTCCATTGAATTACTCATGATAATGTGAGAGCCAGAGCCAACGTCGTATTATGCGGGTTATACGACATTGTACGCAGAGCCATCGACAATGTCAATCAGGGCGAGCTATGCGTGATGTGCGTTAACATGAGATTGTTCACCTCTTCGCACCTCCTTAACTCTAGCAAAATGTAAGCGAGAGACCATCGTGGGCATCTGCACAACGATGGAGATACGAAGAGTTTTTCATGCTTCTACCTGCGATGCCTCCACCTCCGGTTACCTCGTTCGTGCTCGACCTACAGCAAGCTTTTCCATCGGAGGTTGCACGCGGTGCAGACCCTTCGCTTGCAGACAACGGTACAGAGGAGCGCCCATCCCACTATGAAACCACTGCAACGGGCATTCTTGTACGCAACGTCACCCTTGATCCAAGCCGCTTCATCGAAATTCAGCGTTTTGATCCTTCAATGGGAGGCGGATACACTGTCCCCGCCTATAACGTCGTTGATCAACGAACGCGAATTCCGGTTACGCATCCTTTAACGCAGAGCTTGCTGTACGTACGTGGTGGAGACCGGATCGGTATCGCAAGTATGAACTTTGATCTCGTGTACAACGAACACGGGTACGTCGTGGGGTTAATCGATGATGTCGTTTGTCAAGCAGTAATTCGCAATTACCATACCTACCCACCCTTACGCGACTGCTGGGAGCACATGGTTCTCTTCACACTTCCCTATCGACAGGTAGCAAACGTTGATGGCGTCGTGAGTTACCTGGAGACTGATTTCCTTTTCTACACATGGGATGATCCTGATACGCTCATTGTTCGGCGCATCGTGATATTGCAAATGCACAAGCGCTACAATGACACCTATTTCACGACTTTCCACCCCGTATGGCTCGGTGTGATTGGCGATTACGGCGTCATCGAGTATTCTTTCACTTACGACGTTGATGACACACATTATTATTGGAATCGCTACCTGGAGGCGCGAGAGGCGACGATTATCGCGGAAGACTGCTATGGCTACACCTGCCCTATCAGCGGAGATTGAGCAACCCAACATGAAAAAAAGAGTACATGTGTCATGTACTCTTCCTGAAATTGCTCGACTTTCGCGGGATACTAGAGGATTTGCGAAAGGAATAGCTTAGTGCGTTCGTGTTGCGGATTCTGGAAGAAATGTTCAGGCGTACCAACTTCCACGATATGTCCCGCATCCATGAAGATCACGCGATCTGCCACCTCACGAGCGAACCCCATTTCATGAGTAACGACGATCATCGTCATACCACTCATCGCGAGTTCCTTCATCACATCCAGAACCTCTTTGATCATCTCCGGATCGAGAGCAGAGGTCGGCTCGTCGAAGAGCATGATCTTGGGCTGCATCGCCAGTGCGCGGGCAATCGCGACACGTTGCTGCTGCCCACCCGATAGCTGCCCTGGATATTTCTTGGCCTGTTCGGGGATGCCTACGCGCTCCAATAGGCTCAATGCAATCTCTTCGGACTCGGCTTTCGGGCGATGACGCACATGCCGCTGCGCGAGTGTAATATTCTCCATCACTGTGAGGTGCGGGAAGAGATTGAACTGCTGGAAGACCATGCCGGTTTCCCGGCGGATCGCGCTGATGTTGCGTACATCATTTGTCAGACGGATACCATCAACGATGATATCCCCTTCTTGATGCTCTTCCAGGCGGTTGATGCAGCGAATCAGGGTCGATTTACCAGAACCCGATGGCCCGATGACGACGACGACTTCTCGCTCTTTTACATGGAGGTTGATGTCCTTCAGCACATGGAAGTCGCCGAACCATTTGTTCATCCCCACGATTTCGATGATCGAGTCGCTGCCAATTCCCTCGTATTTCTGTTTCTCTTTGGTATCAAACATCGTTTCCTACTCCCTATCCAGTTTGATGGGATTGCAGCCGTAACTGCAACCCCGGTTGCGTTTAGAGGTTGTTGCGGCGTGTACTGCCTGAACCACTGGCTTCGAGCAGGCGGCTGACGTAGGACATCAGGTAGCTGAAGACGAAGTAGATCACTGAGATGAAGAACAGCCCCTCAGAGCGCGTCCCGATGAACTCTGCCTGCACCACCATCGTATTCACAAAGCCCGTCAGATCAATCAAGCCGACGATGGCAACCAGTGACGTATCTTTGAACAGTGAAATGAACTGCCCCACCAGTGCTGGGATCACCGCACGCAGCGCCTGCGGCAGCGTGATGAGGCGCGTTGCCTGCCAGGGACTGAGACCCAGTGCCTTGCCTGCTTCAAGCTGTCCCGGCGGGAGCGATTGCAAACCGCCGCGCACATTCTCCGCGAGATATGCCGCGCTGAAGGCAACTGTCGCGATCAAAGCCCGATAGCTGTTGGGGACTTCCGCCAGTTCCGAGCTAATCAGCGGGATCAGAAGCTGCATGAAGAACAGCACCGTGATGAAGGGCGATCCGCGAACTAACTCGATGTAAGCGGTGCAAAGATACTTAATCGCTGGCAAGTCACTGCGTCGACCGAGCGCCAGGCCTACACCGATGGGGAAGGCGATGATGATGCCGTAAATCGTCAGCATCATCGTCAGTAGCAAACCACCCCAGTTGCGCGGGTCCGACGGCTGCAAGAGCCATTCCGTGTTGGTGTCGACGATATTCAGTTGCGTCAGCACAAACGCCGCTGCTCCAATGGCAATCGCACCGACTGCCGATAGCCAGAAGCCGGGCCCACGAAGGTCATCCTCACCCGTTTGCACAGAAGCGCCGGACAGCGCCGCACCACCAAGGATGATGGGCGTGAGCCAGAGAATGAGACGAGGAACACCGCCAGCTTCGGTAGTCAGCAATAGCGCATATACCACGATCGTTCCTGCAATGACCAGCAGTGGTGCCACTGGCAAACCCTCAAGGCGCCAATCTCCCATGCCGCGAACGCGCCCGATACGATCCAGCACAACAGCGAACAACCCCACCCCGATGAGTACCAGCCACATAAGAGCCGTGATGGGGTACAGACCATTGATCATCACCCAGATGAAGAGCGGCAGCGCGATCAGCGCATAACTCACCCATTGGCCGGAGCGAGGCTTGCCGAGTATACGCTGCGAGGTCGCTGCGGTCAGGTAACCTGCAACGCCAACCAGCATCACCAATGTCGTGTGAAAGCTGATGCGTTCCAGGAATGGGGTCACATAGAGCCGCAAATAATCCGAAAACGGACGATCGCCACGATACTGGTTGCGGATGACATTCACGAATGGGAGCGTCTCATCATTTTGCTCCGGCACTGCGTCAAGCGTGCTGAAGCGATCAGTCATGCGTATGAACGTATCGACAAAGGCCTCGGACTCCGTTTGATAGGAAGTACTCTGAAGAATGGGGTAAATGCCCCTCACCTCCAGCAGCGCTAGTGTACCGCTCGTCGCTTCAACTTCAACTGTCTCGGTCTCCGTTGTTTCCGGCGGTCGCACGAGCGTGACACCACGCACATCCTGGGAGCTTGTCTCTGGCTCAGCCTCTTCTTCGGCCTCTTCATTGGCTTCGCTCGCCGCTGCATCGACCTTTTCCAGAACGAACCAGCCATCGTGAGGCAAGACGAAGCGTGCTGTATCACTGGGTTCTTCTAGAAGCTGCACAGAACCGATCGGCTCACCTGTGCGGCCATCCAGCACATTCACCTCGATGGTAACCTGGTTGATGTCGTATTGTTCGATGACGGGTTCCGGGATTTCTACGGTATCCACGAACATCTCGTACGTCTCTCGCTGGCCGGCTGTTAGCAACGGAATCGTCGCAGTAGCGTCTTCTTCTAGCAGTCCTTGCAGTCGATCACGCTCGGCAATGGTCATCAGGCGATCGTTGGCGGCATTCTTCAGCGTGTTGCCAATGGTATCCATGAAGCCAGACACATTCGCCAACGCTTGCTCAGAAGCGATTGCGTCATCTGCAAAGCGGATCGTGATGACTTCATCTTCGCGACCAAGGAAAGCCAACTGTCCAATTGGCTCCTCGGTAACGCTGCCCTGGACAATTTCCGCACCTCCGGCTCCGGCGTACAGAGGCGGCAGGTTATAAACGGCATTCACGAGTGGTGGTAAGCCCAGCAAGACGATCAGGATCGCGAGAATCGAGATCACCAGGAAGCGCACAGCCTGCCGCATCCACAGAGCAACTGCTGCCCCACTGATGAACAAGACGACGAGGGTCGTGATTGTCGTGCGCCATTCATAGGGAGCTTCATAACGCCCAATCATGAACCCCCGGAAATTGAAGGTGATCGCGAACCAATTCGCGTCCTGTACCGACCAGGAGACGAAACTCACTAGTGTCGCGACTACAATCGCGATGCCGATCAGCGTCAGTACCGTGTTCAGTAGTGAGCTGAACAGATTGTCGCGTACCCATGCCAACGCCCCTCTTTCGAGTGCCGGTGGGGGTTTGGTCGGCGGGGTTGTCTCCGCGACGTAGATCGTCCCGCGATCATTTGGTGTCTGGTTGTCAGCCATGTTCTGCTCCTATCGCGTTACCAGTTGGAAGCGGCTGTTGACGAGGTTCATCACGAGCGAGATGATCAGGCTCATCGTCAGGTAAACCAACAGAATGAGGAAGAAGCCAGTGATCGATTGCCCGGATTGATTCATGATCGTCGTTCCCACCTGGTAGGTATCGGCATAGGCGACGAAGGTCGCCAAACTACTGTTCTTGGAGAGGTTCAAATACTGATTGCCCATCGGCGGGATGATTACGCGCAGTGCCTGCGGCAAAATGATCATGCGCAGCGTCTGAGGACTGCTCAGCCCCACTGCACGGGCTGCCTCGATCTGACCGTAGGGCACTGCCTGAATGCCCGCCCGCACGATCTCGCCAATGAACGCTGCCGTATAGACCACGAGCGCAATCAAAACCGCCATGTAACTCGGCGACAGATTGATGCCTGCCGTCACACGACCGAAACGATTGCGTTCCGGGATCATCACGACAACCGGCGGTTGCTCGTAGCGCTGCAATTCCGTATCCGAGAGCAGTGCTTCTTCGCGCACCTGTTCCAGCGGAAGCTCTTCAGCCGTCTCCCCTGCCCCAATGGTGACAGTTTCCGGAACGGGCTGCGAACCAGCGATGCCCCAACCAACAAGGACGAAGGCGATGACAACCAATAACGCATAGAACCCGCGCGGGATCGCACGCCCGGTGCGGTCAGTAATGCTCTTGAGGTAACGATTGAGGAGATAGGCGAGAACCACCCCGATGCCGAATGCAAGCGCCAGAATCGGAAAATTCACAGTAGGAACCGCGCGCGGAACAATGAAACCCGTACGAGACAGGATGAAAGCAGGACGCACTTCGTTGAATAGCAACTGCGGATGTTCAAGCCAGCCCAGCCGGAAGAGCACATCCAGCATTCCATGACCAATAAGCTGGAATATCGCCAATATACCGATGCCTTGCAGCAATCCACGCATACCTTCTTCCAGGGATTGCATGCGCAAGCCAGCGAAGACCAGTGCGATCCCCGCAAGCCCCAGGCCGAGGATCACAACAGAAGACGCCCCGACCAGCGCGAAGAGGATCTCCGCCAGGATAATGCCGATGAAAACGCCACTGACAAGCCGTCTGGGGGCATCCCTGCGGTTCACACTGTAGGCCCAGGTGCCTATGAATATGACCAGATAGGCGATGAAGCGCAGCCAGAATATAAAAACTTGTTCATTGGGTAGGCTTATGTCGTCTTCTGGCAGGCTGAGCCACACGATGAAGTACCAGAAGATCAATTGCACCAGCAGCGGTGTATTACGCAAGATCTCAACAACTACGCGGGAGATCGTTTTGATGAGCCAGTTACTACTCAGCAGCGTAATCCCCAGGAACACACCCAGGATTGTTGCCCCCACAAGGCCATAGATCACAACCTGAATCGTGTTCTCCACACCTACACGGAAGGCTTCCCCATACGAGCTGTCCGGAGAATACCATTCAGGTGCCTGGGCAATTGCGAACCCGGCTCGGCGTTCAAGAAATGTGAAGGTCGGCAGCAGATTGCGATCCGCTAACGTGTTGAGGATGTTGCTCCAGATAATCCCAAGAGCCACCACAATGATCGCTACAAAGATAACCTGAGCGATGACGCGGATAACACGCAGATCACGGAAGTAATCGATGAATGTGGGTGCTGCCGGGGGGGATGAAAATGATGAATTATCCGGCTTCATGCTTGCCATTCTTTCTGTACGATTGCCATTTGAACGAATCAGCGGGATGTAAAGGGTAACACCCCCGCATCCCGCTGATGGATTACAACGCTAGTTTGGGCTGAAACTTAACGGAAGGGCGGTGCGTAGATCAGGCCGCCGCGCGTCCACAGATCGTTCACGGTACCTTCGCGCTGCAAGCCAATCGGTTCCAGGTTGCGCTCGTAGACTTCAGCATAGTTGCCGACCTGCTGCAGGACGGTGACCATGAAGTCATTGGCGATACCCAGGTAGTTACCGCTATCGTTGTTGTTCGTACCCAGCAGGCGCTGAATGACCGGGTTTTCGCTTTCCAGGAATTCAGTCACATTTTCGCTGTTGATGCCGAGTTCTTCAGCGTTCACCATGCCGAAGTGCACCCAGGCGATGATTTCAGCGAACTGCGGATCGCTCTGCGGGGACAGCGGGCCGAGAGGCTCCTTGCTGAGGGTTTCCGGCAGGATGACGAATTCAGCCGGGTTTTCCGACGAAGCGTGGAAGGAAGCAATACCGCTCTTGTCCGTCGTCCAGGCCGTGCAAGCGCCGTTCAGGAAAGCATCCCAGGTGCTGTTCGCATCGGGGAAGACCAGAATTTCAATGTCGAGGCCATTGGCGCTGACAAAGTCGGTGATGTTCAGTTCCGTCGTCGTGCCGGTCTGCACGCAGATGCTGCCACCATCCAGTTCGAAAGCGCTTGTCAAACCGAGTTCTGCGCGAGTGCCGATACCCTGACCGTCGTAGAAGGTCGTCGGCCCGAAGATCGCGCCCCAGGTGACATCACGGCTGAGCGTGTACGTGGTGTTACGTGCCATCATGTCAATTTCGCCAGACTGAATGGCCGCCTGACGTTCTGCCCCTGTCAGCGGGCGGAAGCTGACTGCATTCGCGTCTCCCAGCACAGCGGCTGCTACCGCACGGCAGAAATCGACATCGAAGCCAGACCACTCACCAGCTTCATTGAGGAAGCCAAAGCCCTGGACACTCTGGTTGACACCACAGATCAACTCACCACGTTCAATAATCGCCGACGTGATCGGCCCAATTTCAGTTTCCTGAGCAGTGGAAACGCCAAAAGCGCCCACCGTCAGCACGGAAGCGATGAGCAGAATCGCAACGATACGGGTCAATTTCATAACCTAACCTTCTCCTTCGTTAAATGAATTTTGCCACCTTTAACAAGGCTGCGGCTGTTTTAACACATTCAAAGGGATACGGCAAACGTAACGACCTTGTACAAAGCGCATGAATTTGTCTCTATCCATTTTTGGCATTCTGTCGCTTATTTGCACTGTCGTCCAGTTCAAGACCCGCCGTTTGGCGCTATCAACACGCAGTTACACGCTGGAATTGTGTGCTTTGAATGCGGTTCGAAATGGAAGTCATGGCGATTTCAGAAGCGCTCTATCACACTTGCAAGCCACTGGCTGCCTGTAAAAGTTGCACAAGTCATCAGTGAGAGCCGCACACTTTGTTAACGTTACTTTAATCTCAGGCCCGGCATAAGTGCGGATAAGGCTTCAAAAACTTGTCAGTTTGAGCGCTTCAATGCTACACTACACATTATGAAAATCATGATCGTTGATGATGAACAAGCAATTCGGGAGGCGTTGGGGCGCAAGCTTCAACGTGAGAGTTTCGATGTCGTGCTTGCGGAAGATGGGACGGCGGCATTGCGCAGCTTCCATTCCGAACGACCGGATCTCGTCGTCCTCGATATCGTCATGGCTGGTGGCATGGACGGGTTCACAGTTTGCCGTCGCATCCGCGAGCTGGCAGACACACCCATCATGATGCTTTCCGCCAATGCGGTGACGGAAGAAGATGTCATAGAAGGCCTCAATGCTGGTGCGGATGAATACCTCATCAAGCCCATCCGCCTCAATGAGTTCGTGGCACGTGTGAATGCCCTGCTCCGACGTTCACAGATTGCGTCTACCGAAGTCGAACAAGTCTACGATGATGGATACCTCCAGGTTGATCTTCATCGGCGACAAGTGCACGTCAATGGCAAGAAAGTTCACCTGACACCCACAGAGTTCAAGCTTCTGGCCGTGTTGATGGAGAATGCGGGGCGCGTCGTACCCCAACGAGACCTTCTCGAACAGGTCTGGGGCAGGGAGTACATTGATGATGTCTACTACCCGCGCGTCTATGTGAGCCAGCTTCGGCGCAAGGTAGAACAAGACCCGTCAAATCCCATTTACATCCTGACGGAACACCGCGTTGGTTATCGCTTCGAGAAGCAGCCGCGCGCACTATCCGAATAGCGGCGGGCACAAACACCCGCATGACTTGCCGATCATGGCCTTCTTCGAACCGTTCGCTCTGATCTTCAACAGCTTCACACTGGCGCTGGCGATTGCTTTTTTGTTCATCGTCCTCTGGTATGACGTTCGACGGACGGTAAATCAGTTCTTCGCGCTGTACTTGATTCTGGTTCAGATCTGGAATGTTGGTTTTCTGCTCGAGCAAGTTTCCCGCTTCATTGACGATGACCGCTTCCTGGTCTTCGCAACGGGTCTGGCGGAAGCGGGTTTTGTCAGCTCCAGCATCGGCCTTTACAGCGTGATGGCTGTGTTGGTTGGCGTGCAACCGCGCCGTTTTCGTCTTATCATTGGCCTTTACCTGACCATCGCTCTTGGTTACGTCGGCTACCTCTACTCGACTGGCCAGGCCACGCCGCAGACATTATCCTTCGTGACATTCTTCTTCATCGTATTCGATGGGTTGACAATCTACTTGATGTGGCGTTATCGCCGTAAACTGCGCAATTCATGGGCGATGATTGGCATCCTGGGCTTTGTTGCCGGTCAGGTGATTAGCTATGCCAACCCCAACCTGGGACTGGACGCCGCTTCTGCCACCATCAGTTCTGTCGGGGTTCTGATCATCAGCGCGGCATTGATCCAGCAGCAGATCATCGTGCCGCTATTTGAGCGCGGCGCACAGCTAGAGGCGATGCACGAGGTCAGCATAGCCATCACGAGCCGGATTGCCACAGATGCGGTTCTCAATGAAATTGCGGAACGCGCTGCGGAATGGTTGCAAGCGGACGGAGCCTGTATCTTCCTCATGCAAGATGGCTGTCTGCGACTTGTAGCCATCTACAACATGCCCTTGAGCGTGATGAACATGGAAGTTGAGCCAGGGTATGGCGTTTCCGGATCAGTGGCCCAGACGAAGGAGACCATCTTCCTGGAGAATTTCGCACGCGATTGGACAGAAGAAATCGAATTTCCGCTTGCGCAGGAAACGTTCGGTTCACTCATTGGGGTTCCCCTGGTCTATGACGAGGATGTGATTGGCACTTTGCTCGTGATCTCTGGGGCGCAGGGTCACCTGTTTGACCGCGACGATGTTGATTTGTTGGAGTTGCTCGCTGCGCAGGCCGCAGTCGCCATCACACATGGCAAACTCTTCAACGAGCAAAAAGTGCTGGCGGACCGCCTGGAAGTGGCTCATGATCAACTGCACACCGTTCTCACGAGCACCAACAACCCGGTCATCGCCGTCAATCGCAGCCTGCAACTGGTATTCACGAATCCAGCAGCGATTTCACTCTTTGCCCTGGATACGATCCATCGCCGGGACAATCTCACCCGTGCCCTACCCTCACATGTTGTCCCGCGTGATTTCCGCGCGGTGCTGCGACAAATTCGCACCGAGGGTGTCTACAATTACGAGATTGAGTGGCGCGGGAAGACTTATCTCTGCCACGTTGCGAGCCTGGGGGAGACTCGCATTGAAGGATTTGTCGCTGTCCTCAATGATGTGACCGAACTCAAGGAATTGGATCGCATCAAGAGCGAGATGGTGCGTATGACCAGCCACGATCTCAAGAATCCATTGCAAGCCGCTATGGCAAATCTGGAATTGTTGCGCGATGATGTCGAGGCCTTCAAAGATCAGGAGGTCTCGCTCTCGATTGACAACATCGAGCGCCAATTGAACAAGATGGAACGCATCATCCGTGCCATTCTCGACCTGGAGCGAATCCGCATGGGAGCCAACGCTGCCGATTTGTGCCATCCCGCCGAAATCATCGAGGATGCTGTAGCCGAATTGCGCGATATGGCCCAGGAGCAGCACGTTACGTTGACCGTGCAGGTTGCGCCGGATGTACGGAACTTTCTGGGGGATGCGGAACAGTTCGAACGTGCCATCATCAACCTCGTCGAGAATGCGATCAAGTTCAACCATGCAGGAGGTGAGGTGCAGATCGCAGCAAAAAATGACGGTAACAGCATCATGATCACCGTTCGCGATAATGGCATCGGGATTCCGTATGAGGTTCAGTCCAAAATTTTCGATCGCTTCTTTCGGGGGCATCAGCAGGGGGCGGAGCACATCAGCGGCTCTGGCCTCGGCCTCAGCCTGGTAAAGGCTGTGATTGATAACCATGGTGGGCAAATCTGGCTGGAAAGCGCGAGTAGAGTGGGCACGACTTTCTCTATGCGCATTCCAGTTGCCACCAACGCAATTTCTGTTGTTAGTGAGTAGTCTGCAAAGTAAAGGGTAACCAGCGTTATGCGTGCAAAAATCGTCGTAGTTCTCGTCCTCGTCAGTCTGCTGTCGTTGATTGGTCACAGTATTGCCCAGAGTGATCCGGCGACACCAACACCAGCCCCATCCAAAACCCCGCTACCGCCCGCGAGCAGCACACCGAGCGATCAAGAGGCTCAGGCCGAAGCGACACCCGAAGTATCAGAAGAATCCGAGTCCTCGTTGAGTCCCCTACCCCGTTCTTACACACAGGAAGACCTTTCCGTATTGGTGGGTAATGTCCAGCTTCCCAACGGGCAAGTGTGGTTCGAGAATGAACTGTACGCAGTCTGTTCTGGTGACTGGACACTGTATCGCGTCAACTCCGAGACAGGATCAACGATCTCCTACGTCTTCGGTGTACGTGACGCCCATACGCTTGCTGTGCAGGATACGGAAGCAGGCTTCAACCTGTACGTTCCGGATTTCGACACGAATCAAGTTTTCCGGATTGACCACACGCAGAATGCTCCAGCAGTCGTCGCCGATGAGGCGTTCGACGGCCCCTGGGGAATCGCGCTGCTGGATGAGGAATCCGCCCTCGTGACCAATGCACGTGGCAATACGCTCGTGCATCTCACATTTGAAGGTCAGACGAAGATTGTCGCTGATGGGTTCCGTACGCCAACCGGAATCGTTATCGACGAAGATTATGTTTACATCGCTAATAACGGGAGTGCACGTCGCGCTGTAGAGTGGTTCGCGGTCGAAGAATTACCGCTGGAAGACGACAATGAGGCTCCCGTCACCGACTTCACCGAACCACTTGTGAGTGGATTGCAGAATGTCTCGAATCTCGTCCTCGCACCAGATGGCTATCTATACTTCACCTATGCCCTGGGGACTCGGGGCGTCGTTGGCCGAATTGATCCTGAGGTTTGCCGAGGTGGAGGCTGCACCAACGATGAGGTCGAAATCGTTCTGTTCACAGAATTGCAAGCACCACTGGCGGGTCTGGCAATTTCCGACGATATGAGGCTGTTCGTCCACACGATTTACCGTCCGGAGATTTACTGGGTTCGTCTGTACGAATAGGTGTCGTAAAGTGTGGGACGGAGGCCAATCGCCGTCCCACACCTCATTTCCCAAGCGGTTCGGCCAGCAGCACCCCAACCAATGACAACAGCAAACCACCGCCGTGCAGCAACACGTGCACTACCTCTAGCACGGAAGAAGCAACGGCGATATTCACCAATTCCAGGATTGTCGCCAGCAAAATCAGCAGCACACCGACCAAAATCGGCAGCCCCTTGCGACGGGCGAGATAATTCGAAACTTGCGCCAGCAACTTCACCAAGAAGGGCGACTCATCGATCCGCTTGAACATCACATGAACTCCGGGTGCTCATAGTCTTTGTAACGTTCGTACAATTCAGCAGACAGCTCCACTTCAACGAGGATGCCTTCTGCCATGTGCTCCTGCCCAAGCACATGCGCTTGCTGGAACAATTGCGAGACGATATCCCCGCGTTCGTAGGGTAGCATCAGTTTGACGCGCCGCAGTCGTGCGGACAGCACAGTTTCAATTGTCTGTAACAGGTCATCGAGGCCTGTCTGCGCCTGTGCGGAAACCGCGACCTGTGCGCTGTAACTGACTTCATTGGGATCAACGACCGGAAGGGAACCGTCCCACTGATCCATCTTGTTCCAGACCAGGATACGCGGCGCATGGCTGGCATCAATTTCGGCAAGGGTGTCCTCCACCGTTTCGATGTGAGCCAGTACATCCGGGTGTGAGACATCCACAACATGCAAGACGACATCAGCTTCGAGGATCTCCTCGAGCGTGGCGCGGAAAGCAGCAACCAATGTCGTTGGTAGCTTCTGAATGAAGCCTACGGTATCGCTGATGAGCATTTCACGACCGCTGGGAAGTACAACGCGCCGTGTCGTCGGGTCGAGCGTGGCAAAAAGCTGATCCGCCACATAGACTGTCGATTCAGAGACTGCATTAATGAGCGTGGACTTGCCCGCGTTGGTATAGCCGACCAATGCTACCGTAGGGATGCCTGATTTGCGCCGCTGGGCGCGGTGTTGGGCGCGGTGCATGCGCACCCCTTCGATATCCTGCTTGAGCTTCGTGATCTTGCGGCTGATCTCGCGCTTGTCAACTTCAAGCTGCGTTTCGCCGGGGCCGCGAACACCAACACCCCCTGCCCCGCCAGTACCACCAGCCTGACGTGCCAGGTGCGTCCACTGTCGTGTGAGACGTGGTAAGCGATACTCGTACTGCGCCAGCTCTACTTGCAATGCCCCTTCACGGGTGCGGGCGTGCTGCGCGAAAATATCGAGAATCAAGGCGGAGCGATCCAGCAGTTTGATGTTCTCGCCAAACAACTTCGAAAGCTCACGTTGATGTCGCGGCGACAGTTCATCATCAAAGATGACAGCCTGGGCACCAGCCTCTTCTACGGCTTCGATGATTTCCTGCACTTTGCCCGATCCCACATAGGTTGATGGGTCGATGGCGTGCATCATCTGCCGAATTTGCCCCACTACCTGCATTCCGGCGGTATCGGCGAGCATAGCCAGTTCTTGCAGCGAAGCTTCCAACGATAGCACCGGACGGGTGCCGCGCTCTTCCGCAGCCACGAGAATTGCCTTTTCCGGCTGGTGATTGATAATCTGATGTGTGGTCGTCGTCATTTGGTCTCTTGAAGAAACATTCGGTCTATACTCTGTTATACCACGTTTTCAATCTGTTGATGCCTTCTGCGACTCGTTCATCGGGTACGCTCAAGCTCAGACGGACATACCCTTCTCCTCCGGGGCCATACGCCGTCCCCGGGGCGATGCTCACCTGTGCTTCGGTCAACGCTCGCTCAATGTAGGCCTCTGGGGGCATGGCTTCCACCTTCGCCCAGACGTAGAGCGTGCCTGCTGGTTGCTGCGCAGATAAACCGATTTCGGGCAGTGCTTCCAGGAGCATATCCCGGCGGCGCTCATAAACACGATTACGTTCTGCGAACCACTCTGTGGGGGTTGCATCAATGGCCGCAATTCCCGCATCGTAAATTGCCTTGAAATGCCCGCTGTCCACATTGCTCTTGACTGTGAGAAGCTGCTTCAGCGCATCCGCCGAACCGACAGCCGCACCCAGACGCCAGCCAGCCATGTTGAACGTCTTGGAGAAAGACATGAATTCAACTGTCTGCTCGGTCGCACCCGGCACCTGGAGCACGCTGGGCGCAATGTAGCCATCGAATGTCACGTCGCAGTAAGGATTATCAGACGCGAGCAAAACGTTATGTTCGCGGCAACGCTCCATGATTCTGGCATAGAAATCTAGATCAGCAGCGGCACCAGTCGGGTTGTTCGGGTAATTGACCCAGAGGATTTTCGCTGCTTCCCAGGTTTCTTCGTCAATGGAGTCCAGGTCTAGCAGAAAACCTTGTTCTGCAGGCATCGGTACATAGCAAACCTGGGCACCCACGAGGCGTGCCCCCATCGCGTAGGCCGGATACCCGACTGAGGGCACCAGCGCCACTGAGTCCGTATCCAGATAGGCCAACATCAGATTGACGATGCCCTCCTTGCTACCAAGGAGCGGCAATACTTCAGTTTCCGGGTTCAGGTCGACTCCGAAACGCTTCTGGTAGTAGCGGGCAACCGCCTGCCGAAAGCTCGCAGTGCCTCGGTAGCCCGCGTAGCCATGGTTGGCCGGCTGGGCTGCTGAGGCTGCGAGCGCTGCTGTCACATGATCACCGGGTGGCATATCGGGACTGCCAATATCCAGGCGAATTACATCCAATCCTTCGGCCTGCATCTTCCCTATTCGCTGACTAATCGTCGCGAAGACATATGGGGGAAGATTGTCCAACCGTGCCGATGGTACGGGTATCATTCAAAAAACTCCAATCCAACGATGTTTATTAAGTGAAGCTGATTTGTGGAGCATCAATCTCCGCCAGATAAGGATCCTGCAACGTAGCAATGGACTCCATCATAGCCGCCAGTCCACGTTCCGAATAAGCACGCTTGCGATCGCGTTTGCCACGAATGCGCGTTTGCAGGCCAGGCAGGATGCCAAAATTGGCCTTCATCGGCTGGAAGTCCGCAGGGTCGGTGTGGGTGACATAGTAGCATAGCGCCCCCAGCATCGTCTCACGCGGCGGAACCCAGGCATCCAGCCCGCGCAACTGTCGTGACAGGTTGATTGCCGCAACCAGGCCAGTCGCCACATTGCCCACGTATCCTTCAACGCCCGTGATCTGCCCACCGAAATAGAGTGTTTCGCACTGGCGGAACTGCATCGTGGGGTGCAGGAGAGTCGGCGCATTGAGGAACGTATTACGGTGCATCTGCCCCATCCGGACGAATTCCGCATTTTCCAGGCCGGGGATCAATCGCAGCACATCCTTCTGCGCCCCCCAACGGATATTCGTCTGGAAACCGACGATGTTATAGAGGCTGCCAGCGATGTTATCGCGCCGAAGCTGAACAACTGCATAAGGACGTTTACCCGTTCGTGGATCGCGAATACCGACCGGGCGCATCGGCCCAAAGGCCAGGGTATCGTCACCCCGTTTGGCGAGTTGCTCAATTGGCACACAACCTTCGAAGAAATTCGGGTCTTCGCGCTCGAAGTCGCGCAGCGTTGTCGTCTCCGCATCGCGAAGTGCCTTGACGAAACGCTCATATTGCTCTTGATCCATCGGGCAATTGATGTAATCGCCTTCTTCAGTATCCCCGCGATCATAACGATTACCATGAAATGCGATTTCCATGTCAATGCTACTGGCTTCGACAATGGGTGAAATCGCGTCATAGAAGTACAGGTAATTCTGGCCTGTCAGGCGACCAATATCCGCCGCCAGCGAATCCGATGTCAGCGGTCCTGTCGCAACGATCACCGGGGCATCTTCCGGCAGGGTTTCTACCTCTTCGCGAATCACCGAGATGTTCGGATGTGCGCCAATGGCATCGGTAACTCTTTGCGCGAACACCTCACGATCCACCGCGAGCGCACCACCCGCAGGAACCTGGGCTTCTTCCGCGCACTTCAATAACAGCGAACGCAGCAGTTTGAGTTCATTTTGCAGCAAACCAGTTGCACGATCTGGCAGCTTAGAGCCGAGCGAGTTACTGCATACAAGTTCGCCCAGGCGATCGCTGACGTGCGCCCCGGTTGTCTTTCGCGGGCGCATTTCATACAGATGAACCGTATGTCCGCGCTCTGCAAGTTGCCACGCTGCTTCTGTCCCTGCCAATCCACCACCGATGACGGTAATGATCTCACTCATGGGCTTGCCCCTCAAAACTCACAGCTCTCATTCATAACGGTACAGCCAAGCGACTTGACGCCTCATGGTACGCCTGGATCGTCGAGGTATCAATCCCGGTCGGCGCATTCTGCAACGCCAGCTCATAGCTTTGTTGTGCTTCGGCGAAAGCTCCCATAGCAAATTGCGCATTCCCCAGCAGGGCATAAATGCGGTACGTCTCCGTTTCAACACCTTGTTCCAACAACTGCTTGAGGAATGTCGTCGTTTCTGCGTACTGCCCCAGTTGGTACTGTGCTACGGCTATACGATATTGGAGTGTCTCCCCCCAGGGATGATAAGGATTGAAGCGCAGCGCCTCCTGGTAGGCTGGTATAGCCTGCGTATATTCCAGGAGCGCCATGTAGGCATTGCCTAGCATCTCGTAGACTCGCGACCAGGTCACATCAACGCCGATGGGAGCCTTATCCATCTGGATGAAGCGTTTGATCGTAGCAATCAGTTCCTGCTCGCGTCCCGGCATCTCCGCGAGGATCTCCGCGATGGCGAAGAGCGCTTCAATAACTGCCGAACGCGACTTACTGGTTTCGTTGCTGGCGATTTGCAGCGCCTCAGAAGCAGCCGTATAAGCAGCCGTGAGGTCTTGCTCCCGCAGGATCCGTGCCCGCATTAGATAAACCTGTATCAACCACCCACGCGGTTCTTCGGGCGGATATTCGTTCATTGCCTGTTCCAGGTATCCGAGCGCTTGCGGCAGCTTACGCAGCTCATAGTATGCGATGAATCCCAGCCGTTCGTAGCACAGCGCGTTCAATTCGGGATGTTGTGGGGACTCTTCACTCGCCAGGGCTTGCTCGAAGTAGCGTATTGCACCCAATACATCATCATCAATCAAGGTCAGTCGCCCCAACTGATACTGAACCCAGCCAATATCACTGTTCTGCGGATCATCTTCCAGAATGCGTGCATACAGTTGGCGAGCTTGTTCCAGGTCTGCCTTCTGAGCGAAGCCAACAGTTGCTTGCTCATACCGGGCGAAGTGGGCATCTGCACGCAATTGAAGGAGTTCGACATCATCCTGTGCGTATTTCTCGAGTGTAGCGAGGTCTTCCAGTGCGTTCTGCGGCCTACCCACCATGATGTGCAGTCGCGCACGCAGAGCCAACAGTTCGGCGTAAATGGTCTGGGAAGGTTCTGCCGTGCGGAGCATTCGTGCTAGCAGAACTTCCGCTCGTTTAACCTGACCTTCCACGAGTAATTGCTGCAACTGGCTCAAAGTATCCTGCATCGTTCCCCTCACGACCAACTTGTCTGAACGGACGAAACTGCAATATTTATCGTAACATGAATTGCGGCTGTTTGGATCAAATATCTCTTAACCCATCACGGATTGCCGCGACTGTATTGCCTTTCACAGCACGGCGTGCCTGGTTGATTGCATTCTTGATCGCGTGCGCGTCAGAGCTTCCATGCCCGATGATGACGATGCCATTTACGCCGAGCAGCGGTGCACCGCCAACTTCACCCGGATCAATGCGAGTCCGCACGCGTTTGAAGGCACCGCGTGCCAGCGCGCCCCCAAGCGTTGTCAGCGGGTTGGCGCGAATCTCCTCGCGGATGACGTCAGTCAGGTAGTTGATGGCGGCCTCAAACGTCTTAATGAACACATTGCCGACGAAGCCGTCCATCACCAGGACATCAATGCCCCCAGCCAGCACTTCTTTCGGCTCGGTGTGGCCAATGTAGTTCAATCCGGAGGCTTGCAGTAAGGCTTGAGTTTCGCGTACGAGGTTATTCCCCTTTCCCTCTTCTTCCCCATTGGAAAGAGTCGCAACCGTAGGACGGATACGCCCTAGCGCACGTTCTGCATAAACGCTACCCATCAGCGCGAATGTCAGCAGCCAGTCCGGGCGCGAGTCCGCATTCGCCCCCACATCCAGGAAGATTGTCTCCTTGCCGTGTACGGGGTACAGAGCAGTCAGAGCAGGTCGCTTGACCCCCTGGATGCGACGTAGTGTGCTGAGTGTCGCAATCGCGTGCGCAGCACCAGTATTACCCATCGTGACGAAGGCATCCGCTTCACCAGTCTTGACCAGATTCAGCCCGACATGCATGGAAGACTCGGGCTTGGATTTCATTGCTTCGCTCGGTTTTTCGTCCATGCTCACTGTCTCCGCCGCATGGACAACTTCAATCGGCAGTCCCGCAGTGTCGTGCTTCTGCAGTTCTGCTTTCACTTTCGTTTCGTCGCCTACAAGAACGACCGTATCCCCATATTCGCGAGCAGCCAGCACAGCACCTTCCACATCTGGCTGTGGGCGGGCATCGGTGCCCATCGCGTCCATCACTATCCGCATTGTTGCACCTGGTGTTTCGTGTAATTTTATGGCAATTAAACAACAAAAGTGTACACGATCCTGCACACACAGCTACGCCCAACATCTCATCATTGACATGGAAGGGCTGTTCTCTATAATTTTACGTACCGAGAACAAGCCCTGATGGCGGAATTGGCAGACGCGCACGGTTGAGGGCCGTGTCCCTAACGGGGTGGAGGTTCGAGTCCTCTTCAGGGCAAGCTGAGTTGAGCGCATGGTCAATCGACTGTGCGCTTTTTTGTTGTGTGTTCGTACAGTTCGTATTCTGTTGCGCCACCGTGTACTTGGATGTACACTCCGATTAAGAATGGCTTTTCATCACCCAACCGCAGGAGATGATCTTATGGCTGATTCCAGCCAGATTCTGAACGATGCGTATCAATACATTGAAGATGGCGATTTCCAGGCTGCGCGGGAGCTTCTCGAGGAGCACCGCGAAGAGAATGAGAACAACCCCGACTTCTGGTGGGTGTATGCCCATGCGGTTGAGACAGATGAAGAAGGCCAGGCCGCACTGCAACGTCTTCTAGAACTAGACCCGGAATATCCAGGTGCTCGCACGCTGCTTTCGCAAATCACTCCGCCGTCGCAACCGACGGTGCCAGCAGCCGCACCTCCCCTGCCCCCATTGGATGATGCCGAACTCACCGGGGATGACTTCGCGGACTTGACGGAAGACGACTTCGCAGCGCCGCAAATGGCCGAGACTCGCGGCTCAACATCTCGCAATTTGATCATCGGAGTCGCCGCAGTGATCATATTGACGTTATTGGGTTTGTTGCTCATCCCTAGTCTGTTCGGCGGCGCGCCCGATGTAACCCCGACCAGCATCATCGCCGAGGAACCGACGGCGCGCCCGATTATTGATGATGAAGCACAGTCCGTCGATCCATCCCCCCTGGCTCCCACCACCCCGGCAGAGAC
Organism: uncultured Anaerolineaceae bacterium; assembly: GCA_964549915.1. Lineage (GTDB taxonomy): Bacteria > Chloroflexota > Anaerolineae > Aggregatilineales > Phototrophicaceae > JAUZRW01. The sequence goes on from CAZJWX010000011.1 coordinate 72,273, forward strand.
GGAGCAAGAGCCAACCGATTTACCAGCATCGCCGACAGAGGCCGATGAGGACGAAGAACCGACGCAGGATGCTCCTCTCTTCGCAACTACCTCCGATACAGATGAGGCAGCAAGTGCCACGCCAGAGGAGACCGAAGAACCAACGGAAGCACCGACTGAAACTGAAGAGTTGCCGACTGAAACACCGACAGCTTCTAGCACCCCTACCCCGACGGAAGTCCCGAATTTCGGGCTGGAAGCTGATACGCTCGAAGCGGCGGGTGTCCCGGAAGACGGCTTGAATCAGATGGACACGACCCTGGGCAATACGCTCGTGTTCACAATCTGCGCCGCCCCTGGGCCACAGGCTAGCGAAGCAATCTCAAACTTACTCGATATTCTGATTGAAGATCAGAGTGATTTACCAACGGAGTTTGAAGCATTCGGCTTTGCCATCACAGATTGTGATGCAGACACGGTTTTCCGGACAATCGGCGTCGAACGAGAGGCGTTCGAAGACGTGGATGGCACCACAGAAGAACTTCAAGGGGCGCTGCGTCCGATCAACTGACCCACGACCTGAGATGATCGCAAACCCTGAAAGCGGTTGAGAATTACTCCATTTTCAGGGTCTACGCCCGATGCGTTACTCCTGTGCTGTTTCCGGGATGACAGGGAAGGTCAACGTGAAAGTTGTGCCTTCTCCCAACGTGCTTTCGACATCAATTGAGCCGTTGTGATTCTGCATGATCCCGTAGCTGATGAATAACCCCAGGCCAGAACCATCTTCCTTCGTCGAGAAAAAGGGTTCAAAAATCGTGTTGATGAGTTCCGGCGCAATGCCATCACCCGTATCTGTGAAGCGCATGATCACCTTGTCGCTTTCCACATAGCTTGAGATATGGATGGAGCCACCGTCCGGCATAGCTGCCTGCGAATTGAGGATCAAGTTCAGGAAGACCTGCTCCAACTGGTCGCGATTGCCGTAAATGTACGTATCCTCATCGAGTTGAAGCTGAATATTGACGCCACTCTTGCGCGCGTACGTGCGGCTGAGCGTAACGACATCCTGCACTACGCCAGCCAGCGGCAGCGATTCCATGTCTGGCGTTTCATCCGAACGCTTGCGGGTGAACTCTTGTAGTCGTTCCACAATGCGGCTAATACGCTTGACACTGCGCAGCGCCTCGCTGATGTCTTCGGCATGGATGGCGTTGCCTGCTTCCAGGTCTTCTTGCATCAATTCCAGGTTAACGCGAATCGGTTGCAGAGGGTTGTTGATCTCATGAGCAATACCTGCCGCCAGACGCCCTGCTGCCGCCAGTTTCTCCGCGCGGATCAGCAATTCTTGTGCAGATCGTAGTTCAGCAGTGCGCTCCTCGACCATTTCTTCCAGGCGCTCCGCGTATTCGACTTCACGAGCATAGAGTTCGGCGTTGCGTACCGCCAGCGTCACCTGTCGTGAAATGGCCTCGAAGATGCGCAGATGGTGCTCATCGAATGGCTCATCGCCGAGTACCGTCAGGATGCCATGTTGATGATCGCCGTGCTGCAACATGGCCGCCATGCCCCCCTGGTTTGCGATGTCCCGCATCTCGCCATGTTCCCAACGGAGATATTGGCTATCATCCGAAAACGCTTGCAGCAGACCTTCAGGGTTCAGGTCGATGTGCTCCGTTTCCTCTCGTTGCAAAATGTAGCTCTCAGGCTGCGCGGCATCCTCCAGAAAATGATGAAACACGACAGCACGACATGGCAGCAAATCCAACACCAGATAGAGAACCACGTTGAGCAGTTCATCTAGCTCAAGCTGATTGTTCAACGCCTCTGAGACACGCAGTAAGGCTTCCAGGTCCGTTGTACGGCGCTTCAAGGCGCGTTGCAGAGTGCGAGCTTCCAATTTATTTTGTACGCGGGCGAACAGTTCGCGCGGCTTCAACGGTTTTGTAACGTAATCATCAGCGCCGAGCCGCAGCCCCTGCTCAATATCGGCTGCATCGTCTTTCGCTGTGATGAAGATCACCGGGATTTCTGCCGTGATCGGATGCGCACGGAGTTCGCTCAACACTTGATACCCATCCATACCCGGCATCATGATGTCGAGTAGAATCAGGTCGAAGTATTGCTGGCGTGCGCTCCTCAGCGCGTCGGCACCGCTATGGACGGTGACTACTTCGTATCCCCGCAGGGTGAAGAGATTGCTCACCATCTCCGCAGCGGGCTGATGGTCATCAACCACCAGGACAGTGGGTTTCGGATATTGTTCTGCCATTCTTTATCCCCTACACTTGGGCTAGGCCGTCTGTCATGATTCCTACGCTGGTATATTTCAATGGTATACGCATTCTGTACGTGTGACGCTTAATGAAAGCAAACCGAGTGACCAATCGTTCAAACCTTACACGCCCGCTGCTCACTGGCCTACTGGCTGGTGCGGTACTGGCTGGCATGTTCATCGCTGGCTTTCTGACTCACGCCCTGGTCGTTGGGGACTTACCCGGTGTAGCCGCGGCCCCGTCTGCAGAGGAGGATTATCCGCTGCTGCATGAGGTGCAGGATTTGTTGGATATTGCGTACCTGCGCGAGCAGCCCTCCCCCACAGTGCGTGAATATGGAGCCATTCGTGGTTTGCTCAGCACGCTCGATGAGCCGAACACCTTCTTCATTGAGCCGCCTGTCGCTCAGAGCGAAGCTGATGCCCTGGCCGGCACCTACGGTGGCATCGGCGTGCTATTGCAGCGCAATGAAGCCGGAGAGTTCTTGCTCTACCCCTACCCTGAAAGCCCCGCGCAGGCTGCCGGGATTGCGCAAGGAGCTGTTCTGCTCGCAGTGGATGAGATGCCAATCACGCTGGAAGACCACCCGGATGCAGTTGACCAGATGCTGCGTGGCGAGGTAGCTGAGGGCAGCGGAGTCGATCTGTTGGTGCGCCAGGGCGGTGAAGAGCAAGAGGTGTTCGTACCGTTCGGAGTCATCAACGTGCCATCCGTTGTGTGGCGTATCCTGGAAGAGGACGATGCAATCGGTTATGTGCAAATTTTGCGTTTCACCAGCCGAACGCCCGAAGAACTGCGCACAGCCCTGACCGAACTACAGAATGCAAACATCCAGGGGCTGCTGCTCGACCTGCGCGATAACGGTGGCGGTTTGCTTGATGAGTCGATAGAAGTCGCTGGAGAATTTCTCGATGGTGGCGTGATCACCTATGAGCAAACCCGACAGGGCGAAGAAGCGTTTGAGGCAGATCCTGGCGGGCTGGCGACAAACATCCCGCTGATTGTTCTCGTGAATAACCGCACGGCGAGCGCGTCCGAGCTGGTCGCCGGAGCAATCCAGGATCGGGATCGCGGCATGCTGGTCGGGCAGCGCACTTTCGGCAAGGGAACAGTGCAGCAGATTTTCACGTTATCGGATGGCTCTTCCATCCACATTACCTACGCAGAATGGTTCACGCCGAGTCGTTCTCCCATCGCCGGACAGGGTCTTGTCCCGGATGTGGAGATGATCCCGGATGAAAACGGGCGTGATGTGGAATTAGGAGAGGCGATCCGCATCCTTCAACAAACACTCGATAGCGAAGAAAATGGGTAAAAAGAAGAAAAACCAGGAACAAAAACGCGGAGATCGCGTTATCACAACCAATCGCAAGGCAAGGCACGACTACGAGCTGCTGAAGACGTTTCAGGCGGGTCTAGTGTTGATGGGGTCGGAGATCAAGTCAATTCGTGGTGGCCACGTCAATTTGCGCGACGGCTTCATCCAGGAGCGCGATAACGAACTGTGGTTGATGGGCGTACATATCGCCCAATATCAACAGGCCTCACACTTCGGTCACGATGATCCGCTGAGGCCACGCAAGCTCTTGCTCCATCGCAAAGAGATCAACGAAATCCTGAGCCGCATTCGCGATGTTGGTTACACAGCCGTGCCGACCAAGCTGTATCTGGATCGCGGATATGCCAAGGTCGAAGTGGCAATCGCCCGAGGCAAAAAGCAGTATGATAAACGTGCGGACATCGCCAAGCGCGATGCTGAACGACAGATTCGCCGCGCGCTGAAACAACGTTGAGATGAGGTCAACCATGCCCCAGGATCTGCCAAATTCGATTCGGGACATCAACAAACTCCCGACTGAGGAAAAACAAGCCATCTATCGTACGATCATCCCGGACTGGGTTTGGGTCGATTTCGTTATTGATCCAGCAACGGCGGCGGATCATGGGCATATTCGCTATCTGTGTCCGGCGGGCAGCCGCGCCATGGAAATCGGTGTACGGCTGCATCCGGCAGACCGCGACCCAATCCTCTACCTCAACATGGCGGACACCTTCAATAACCAGTTGCTGGTGCTGCTAGTTGTCGTCAACGATCCCAAGTCCGAGCGATACAACGTGGATGTGGATGAACATGGCAACCGAACCAATTATGGGACAACTGGACGCAACATCCCAGCAGAATTGGCTGCGATGCGTGCAGGGCTTGCACCAGGACAGATTCGCAAGGGATTGCGTGCTTTTCGTCGCTCTGTTCCGATTTTCGAGCGATTTGTGGAGCGCATGGGGCACGATCTTTTCTTGATCGAACCGCTGGCATATCACAACGCCATCGTGTTCGAGCGCTATGGTTTTAACTACATCCGAGGTCTGGCGGATATGAAAACCATTCACCGCGAATTTCTGGAAGGCGGCGAGTTGTACGCCAAGCTCGACGACAGTACCCCTTTCCGACCTCGCAGCGCCTGGAACTCAGTACAGGGGCGCTCCTGGGCGATTCATGATGGCATTCTGGGACATCCCTTCACGGGGTTTCAGATGTACAAACGTATCGGACATCATGCGGGGGTCGAGACCTTCCCCAATGCCCAGTGGTAAGCGCCGTCCCGTTATCACACAGCAGAGTGTGGAAGCTGCACTCCACACCCTGATCTACACCACGACAGACACATCCGCCGCCGCTGGATTGCGTTCGTTGGTGCTGGTAAAAGAGTACCTGCAAAATCCAGCACGTCCACCCGCCAACGATTTACGCATGTATGCAGTGAAGGCCATCCTCTGCGAGATCATCACCGACAGGCTCAATCACTTCCGGCAAATGGCAGGTGTGTCACCTCTGAGTCCCGTTGTAGACCGAAACGCTGCCCTACAATCGATTGTGGAAGACAGCCGCAGCAATAATCCAGAGTTCGTCGGTTGGAGCCTGCTCTATCATCGCTTTGTGCGCGTTGATCTGGGAATTTCGCTGAATGATTTCGAGCAATGGAGCAGCATCGAAGGCCGTACCCTACGACGTTATCGTCAACATGCTGTCACCAAACTGGTTGATGAGATGATCCAGCGTGAATGGCACGCGAGGGAGAGGCATCATCGGCACAGGTTGCGGGCGAAGATACCAGGTCGTAATGGCGGGCGGCTCATTGGGCGAGACGATGATCTTCAGCGCATTTTCCAGACGTTGTCGGAAGACTCGCTGCAAACGTTTCAAGTCTCTGGTGCACCCGGCATCGGCAAGACTGCCCTACTCCGAACAGTTGCGCAGGGCTTGATTGAACAACTGGATTACGATTACGTCTTCTGGATCGAACAGGCCGCGACAGCACAGGAAATCTATAACGACATCCTTACCGAGGTTTTGCCGCAGTATGCCTCCGCTGATTTGCGAGAATTGTTCCAGTCCTGGCGCTTCCTGGTGATCCTCGATGATTGTGCGTTGCAACTTGAAGAACTCAACGATGTGATTGAGGAACTGGCACACACTACGACCCTGATCGCAGCGACCCATGCACAACCATTGGCCCACTTTGTGCACCATGTCCGCTTGCAGGAGTTATCTGCCGACGCGGCGGAAGAGCTAGTGCATGAATACTACGCTAGCAGCTTCGCACCAGACCCAATCTCACCACAGCAAATGCAACACATCTGGAATCGTGTCGGCGGGAATCCGAGCGGTCTGCATCTGTTCATGCAGCAGTGGATTGCCGGGGATTCCGCTTGGTTAGCTGGCCAGTCGCTGCACGCAATATATGCATCGGTCTACGACACATGCAGTCATGAGGCACAAACGGTCTGGCATTTCTTTGCTTTGGCTGGATACAGGGGGATTCGATCACACGAACTGGAAACTCTCTTCGAAGCACACACTCTCTCACGCGACGGCTTCCTGATGCTCATCGAACGGTTTTTGCTGCGTGCCTTAGAAGCAGAGCGAGACCACGTGCTACCCCATTCGGCGTTACGCTTCGTCGTAGCTACATACCAGCAGGACGCAGTGAGAGAGCGCATCGACGAGGAAGTTCGTCACTTCTTGAAGAGCATCCAAACTGGACACGCTGCACGACTGGGGCGATTCATCGCGCAGATCCTATCTGCTGATTGGTTCAAGTTGGATGTTGATGATGTGCTGTATGCCGTAGATGCTTACGCGCTGATCTCCCTGAACGATGAAGCTGCGGCCATGTGGTGGCGGGTGTACCAGCGGTACCCTCAGTTTCCATTCAGCGCAGAGGCCAGGCTTGGTTTCGCAATTACCGCACGAAAACAGCATGAATACCACGCGGCGGGTTCCCTGTTCCGGCAGGTGATCGCGGCAACTGGACAGCAAGGAGCTTTCGCCCTTCAGTCAGAAGCCGTTCTGGAAGAGGCAATTCTGCTGCGTTTGCAAGGCCGCTACTCCCAGGCGATGCGACAGCTCGACTGGATTCGCAAACAACCATTGATGAACAGCAATCCATCGTTTGCAGATCGTGTCTACCACGAGATTGCGCAAAGCTTGTTGGAGCAAGGGGAAGGTGCGGAGGCGGAAGCCTATCTCGAACGAATCAACGCGGCCTACAGCCCGCGCTGGATGCAGCAGCATGTAGAGAGCCTGGCATTACAGGGGCGTATAGAAGAGGCCGCACAGCGAGCATTGGATACGTTGGAACGCTATGACGATACCCTCACTCAGCCCGAACGAATCGCGCTTTTCACAGTTCTTGGGCGTGTACATTTGCAGGCAGAGCGAGCCGAACTGGCAGTCAATTGGTTCAGCGAAGCGCTGCACATTGCGGAAGACAGCCAGCATAGGCTGTTGATGGGACGTTGCATGTCGAACCTGGCGGGTGCGCTGCTGAGCGCCGAGCAAATCGCAGAGGCACATCCTCTGCTGGAAGAAGCACAACGTATTCAAAATGTCTTGCATGATCCCCTTGGCTTGACCGTGACGCGCAAGAACCTGAGCGTTCTTCGTCGCAAACAGGTCAATCAATCGTAGCAGCGCCTCTGGTTTGCCTCATGGTTGTCTTGACTTCGCACCTGAGAATGGCATGATTGCACATACTTTCGCACATTTCACGCACAATGAAGCAACGAGATTCGTTGAAAGGTAAGAGAGATGCCGAGAATAGTTTTCATTGGAGCAGGCAGCACGGTCTTCGCCAAGAACTTGATGGGCGATATCCTCAGCTACCCTGAATTGACTGATAGCACCATTGTGTTGATGGACATTGATGAGCAGCGACTGGCGACTTCAGAGCAGGTGGCGCATCAGATTAATCGGGCGCTGGGAACCCACGCCACGATCGAAGCGACTACAGATCGACGTGCAGCCCTGGCAGGTGCGGATTACGTCATCTGCATGATTCAGGTCGGGGGCTACAAACCCGCTACCGTCACCGACTTTGAAATTCCCAGGAAGTACGGTTTGCGGCAGACTATCGCAGACACCCTGGGCATTGGCGGGATCATGCGCGGACTACGGACAATTCCGGTGCTGCTGGATATTGTCCGTGATATGGAAGAGCTATGTCCGGATGCGCTGTTCATCAATTACGTCAATCCAATGGCGATCAACCAGTGGGCACTCAGCCGAGCCACCCGTATCAAGACGGTTGGCCTCTGCCACAGTGTGCCACACACTGCGCACGAGCTTGCGGAAGATATCGGCGTACCCTATGAGAATATCAACTATCTCGTGGCGGGCATCAACCACATGGCGTTCTATCTCAAATTTGAGGATCGCTGCACCGGGGAAGACCTCTATCCGCGCATTCGCCAGGTCATGAATGAGGGGCGCGTGCCAGACTGGAATCGCGTTCGTTACGAGATGTTCAAGCGACTGGGCTACTTCGTCACCGAGAGCAGCGAACATTTCAGCGAGTACGTCCCCTGGTTCATCAAGAAGGACCATCCAGAACTACTCGAGCAGTACAATATTCCGCTGGATGAGTACCTGGCACGTTGTGAGGCGCAGATCATCGCCTGGGATATGGTGCAGGATGCCCGCGATAAACAATACGCCATCTCAGAAGACATGATTCGCGGCGCACTGGATGGGATCAAGTTGATGCCACGAATGGTTGAAGGCACGGTTCAGGGTGTTCTGAATCATGACAGAGTTGAACGGAGCGTAGAATACGGGTCGCAGATCATCCACAGCATGGAAACCGGAACGCCGCGTACAATCTACGGCAACGTCCCGAATCAGGGCATCATCACGAACCTGCCAGAGGGCTGTTCTGTTGAAGTGCCCTGTCTGGTGGATGCCAACGGTATTCAGCCAACGGTGATCGGCGACATCCCGCTTCATCTGGCCGCCCTGATGCAGACCAATATCAACGTGCAATCGCTCACGGTCGAGGCGGCTCTGACGGGTGAGCGCGACCACATCTACCATGCCGCGATGCTGGATCCACACACTGCCGCGGAACTCTCACTGGATCAAATTTGGGCGATGGTGGACGAACTGATCGAAGCGCATGGTGATTTGCTTCCTGAATATCACTAAAAACAGGCTGTGTCTCGTTGTGGGGGCTTCCGGTTCATCGCTCCCACAACCGCGTTCGCAGGACGCAGTTCGATGCGGCTTCCGCCCTCATTCTCGACGCAAACTGCTCTGCCGGATGATCAGATGTGGCTGTAGGATATGCTGCTTCTGCGCCACTGGCTTACCCTCGATCTGCTGAATGAGCATCTCCGTAAGGATCTGTGAGATGTGCTTGATGGGTTGCTGAACGCTTGTCAGCGATGGAGTCATGAAGCTTGCCCAGGGCGTATCATCAAAGCCTGTGAGCGGCATTGAGACCTCAGCCTCTGTGAAGATCTGCTGTGTCCCGATTGCGATCGTATCGCTGATGACAACAAGAGCGTCAGGTCGTGGATCAAGCCCCAGGACATGTTCGGCGGCACGGCGCCCTTCTTCCGTGTAGTTCTCAACCCGTATCACCCAATCCGGGTTGAAAGGCAGGTTCTGATCGGCTAGTGCTCTCTGATACCCTTGAAAGCGTTGGTCGCCGGAGGCTGATCCCTCCGGCCATCCGATGAACCCGACTGAGCAAAAACCCTGTTCAATCAGATGACTGGTGGCCGCGTAGGTTCCAGATGCCCCATCGACATCCACCCAATGCGTCCTATCGTCGATTTCGGTGCGACTGCGACCAAATGCCACGAAAGGAACTTCCTTCTCGTGCAGGTAATGAAAGCGTGGGTCATCCTGTTCGGTGTAGGATAGGATAAACCCATCAACACGACCGCGCTCAATCAAATCCTGGTATGGTTCCACGAGGTTGGCCTGGTCGACGTTGAAGAGCAAGATATGCCAGCCAGCCGCTTCAACAGCATCCGCGATACTGAAGAGAAAGTGATCCATGATTGGATTGAAGGCGTCGCGGTGGCTGCGCTGCGCATAGCCGATGATGTATGAGCGCTGACTGCGCAGGCTGCGCCCCAGGGCATTACGCTTGTATCCCAACGTCTCGACAGCATCCATAACGCGCTGGCGAGTCGGTTCGCTGATGTTTCCTTTGTTGTTGAGCACGAGGGATACCGTCGTCACGGAAACCCCTGCGTGCTCAGCAACGTCCTTAATGGAGATACTCAACTTTCTGTGCCTTCCGATACGCTTTGAGACGGTTCAACACAGCCGCGTTGGCGAGCGCAGCAATCGCGCCCCAGGTTAGCAGTGCCCAGGCCGCGATGAAGATTGTACTCAACATGACGCAAATCGAAACACAGAGGATGATCAAGAGCGTGAAAAGCGGATTATGCAACACCATCAAGATGGCGTTACGTGTGGCTCCCACAAGTGTTGGGGTCTCCATTTCGTAGTATAGGGGCCAGGTGTAGAGCAAAATCCCCGCCCAGCCAATTCCTATTACGAGCCAGAAACCCCGTAGCACATTGCCGTACGCACCGTCATACCCGAAAACATTCGTGAGATGCACAAGGGCGAAGACCAAGTGCGCAAGCCCCCAGGGCAGCGCACGCAAGAGGTTGGCACGAAAGGCCTCCCAGAAGAGCGCCAGGTCTGCTTCATGCGGTACGGTATGGGCGGCGTGTCCGACGCGCATCAGGGCGCTGTAGGCGGCAGGCAGCGTTACAAGCGGTAGCGACAACACCATGAAGGCCATATTCGCCCAGATGTAGGCGTATCCCTGGTGGCGCAGTTGTTTCAGGCTCTGGAAGATGCTGTGGCACGCCTCGAGCATGATATTATCCCTTCAAGCCCGTATAGCTCACACCCTCGACGAAGTAGCGCTGGAAGACAAAGAACAGAATCGCCATTGGCAGCGTCGTGAAGACTGAACCCGCCAGGAAAGTATTCCACTCCAACGTTTCGCCGTATTGCCCGCGCAGCCCCGCCAACCCCAGGGGCAAGTTGTGCAATTCCGGTGCGTTGTTGACGATGATGAGAAGGTCCATGAAATTGTTCCAGGTTCCCTGGAAACTGAAGATCGTCAGCGCCGTCAACGCTGGAGTCGCCATCGGCAGCACTACCCGGAAGAAGATCGTCAGGCGGCTCGCCCCATCCACCATGGCTGCTTCTTCAATCTCATCGGGAATCGACTCAAAGAACTGCTTCATCAGAAAAACACCGAAGGCATCCGCCGCCAGCGAGAAGATGACGCCCTGGTACGTATTCAACATTCCCAACTGACCCAGAATGATGAAGCGGGGAATGAGCAGCACCACTGCTGGAATCATCATCGTGCCCAGGATGACGAAGAAGCTCACGCGCTTTCCGGGGAAGTTCAGGCGAGCCAGCGCATATCCTGCAAGCGAGTCGAAGATCAAACGCAGCAACGTGATGGAAGTTGCATAGATAATCGAATTGACGAACCAACGCGGGAACTGGAACTGTAGAATCTCTTCGTACCCTTCCAACGTCGGCTTGAACGTCAGGCCGGAAGCCGTCTCCGTTGCCGGGAGTTGGCTGCCGGATTCATCCTGGCAATCAATGAAGCCACTGACCGGGATGAACGCTTCCGATACCTGTCGTGTCGCTGGCAGGCACTTGAACGAGTTCGAAACAGTCATTACAAACGGCACCGTTTCCAGCAGCGCGAAGAAGATCAGGATTGCGAAACCGACGACGGACAGAATCCGCCGGATCATGAAACGTCGCCGATCAGATTGAACGGTTGGCGCGGGTAAAGCTGTGGAGTTTGCATTCGTAGTCATCATGTTCCTCCTATGTTGCCACCGTCTCGCCCGTGATCCGGCGCTGCACCAGCGTGAACACGAAGATGATCAAGAAGAGCAACAGAGCGGTCGCCGCTGCCAACCCCATGCTGGACTGATTGAAGCCATTTTCATAGACGATGTAGGCGATGGTCATGGTTGTGAAGGCCGGGCCACCGCTGGTGATAACGAAAATCTGGTCGAAGACCTGGAAGGTGCCGATCAACCCCAGGGTCACGACGAAGAAGGTCGTCGGCGTCAGCAGCGGGATCGTAATGCGGCGGAAAATTTGCCAGCCGCTCGCCCCATCGATCGAAGCCGCTTCGTAAACCGAGCCGGGGATGTTTTGCAGCGCGGCAAGATAGATGACCATCATGGTGCCGATAGTCGTCCAGGTATTCAAGATCATGATCGTGAACATCGCGACACTCGGACCGCTGATCCAATCCCAGAGCGTTAAACCTGCGAAGCGCACATCTGCCCAGTCGCCAGCGGTCTGCCGATCCACCCCAAAGAGACCGAGTAGATTGTGGATCAGCCCGTTGGAGTCCTGGAACCAGTTGATATTCTCATATGCAGGGAACAGCGCATTAATGGCGGTATTGACCAGCCCATTTTGCGTGAACATCCACATGAAGATGATCGAGATCACGACTGAAGACGTGATAGAGGGGAAATAGAAGGCCGTGCGGAACAACCCCTTCCCTCGCAGCCAGCGCTGATTCACGATCACCGCCAGCACCAACGCCAGCACCGTCTGCACGGGGACGACACCCAGCACAAAATAGACTGTATTTTTTAAGGCACGGAAGAAGAAAGTCTGGTTACTGCCTTCCTCAAAGAGCAGTTCGCGGTAGTTTTCAGTTCCAACAAATTCATAGGCATTATTCAGGCCGTTCTGCATCGCGGAAGGATTGACGACGGAAACCTGTTCAGCCAACGTCTCGTCCGGGATGACGGCTAGAAGTCCTCGACGCACATTACCATCTCGTCCGAGGATGGTCGCTTCGACTGGTGCTTCAACCGTGCCTTCTTGCACGTCTGTGGTCGGCGGCACGACCACTGCTTCGGTGGTCAAGAATGTGATCGGATCATCGCCGCGGGTCTGCAATTCTGTGCCAGCCGGGATGATAATCTCGTCGTCAGTCTCATTGGTGAAGACCACAATACCTGTGTTGGGCTGTGCCGTCTGCCCCAGTGGGGTGATGCCGTTCCAGTCAGTGAAGCTGATGTATATCGCGAAACCAATTGGGATAATCAAGAAGATCAGGAAAACCAGCATCGCTGGCACCATGAACAGCAGAGCCGTCATTGTGTCTGCGCGTTTGCGTTCTGCGAGCGTTGCAGTGCCCGATTTTGCTTTTGGGGTACTCACGTGTCGCTCTCCTGGTTGTTGAAAACATCCCCCTCAGAGTCGAGGGGGATGCATGTGATGTGAAGATTACGAAAGGGGGCGATTACTCTTCGAGCAATTCATCAGCGATCTGATTCGCCTCGAAGAGCACATCTTCGGCAGTCAGTTCACCACTGAAGGCACGTTCCAGGGAAGCGTTGAAGGTATCGGTGAAGCGCCCCCAGCCGACCGGAAGCACCCAGGGATAGGAGTATTCAGCCCCGGCGAAGAAGGCTTCGAATTCGGTCGAGTCTACATTCGCGCCTTCAGTGCGTTCAGCCCAGCTTTCCAGGTAAGCTTCTGCAGCAGCTTCGCGAGCGGGCATCGGGCCAAAGCTGGCTTCTGCGACGTTCACCGCACCGTCCGTATTGGTCAGGAAGTTCACAAGCTCCCAGGATTCTTCCTGGTATTCGTTGTCGAAAGCCACGCCGTAGCAGACGGTGAAGGCCATTGTCGCGTGTTCACCTTCCGGGCCAGCCGGCATTTCAGCGACGCCCCAATTCAGTTCGGGGTAGTTATCCAGCAAGAACTGAATGACCCAGTTGCCTTCCATGGCCATTGCAGCACGGCCAATACCGAAGGCTTCACCGCCCCAACCAGCGTCAACGGCACTGGGCGGGCCACCGATGCCGTCCTGTGCAAAGCTGATGTAGTAGTCGATCGCTTCCACAGTGGCTTCGCTGTCGAACACGAAGTTCCCCTCTTCATCGAAGATCGCACCGCCATTCTGGTAGAGGAAAGGCAGCCAGCGTTCCAGGTTCGGCGGCGTCACCAGGCCGATGATGCCCTCGTCTTCGTTGGTCAGCGCTTCAGCAGCGGCACGCAGGTCATCCCACGTCCAATCGGCGGTCGGGTAATCCAACCCTGCGGCGTCAAACAGGTCTTTGTTGTATTGCAACGCCATCGTGGAGAAGTCCTTCGGCGGGCAGTAGAGCACACCTTCGTATGTAAAGACATCTAGCAGCGGGCCGTAGAACCCTTCTTGCTCTTCGATGAAATCTTCGCCGATGTCTACGACGCCAGCTTCAACCCAATCCGGCAGATAGGAGCTGTCGATGTAGAAGACTTCCGGGTAGTCCCCTGCGGCAAAAGCAGTCTGCATGGTGACTCGGTGATCGCTGGACGGGACAAATACGACTTCGATACCAGTCTGTTCGGTGAAATCAGCCAGACGGGCTTCCAGCGCAGCATCTTCAGCGGGGTTGGAAGACCAGCCAGCGACGGTCAGGACAGCCTCGTCCTCGTCCTGGGCAGCCACCCCAAATGCGAGCATTAGAACGAACAACAAACTCATCACGGAACGGAATAGGGATTTGGCGTGCATTCGTAAACTCCTTACTTTGATTTAAGTGTGAAAAGCGTGCAGCCAGAATGTAAGTGTGAATGGTATCTGCCTCAGGCTGCTGAATACCTGATCGATCAGTGAGTAAATCGTTTCACTAAATCGATTTACCTGTATAATGGGCGGGAACATGCAAACTGTCAAGACATCTTTAAACTTAGTTTCATCTTGATAGGTGACGCGACTATGGTTGAGACACTCACACAAAAACAAATTTACCAGCAAGCGATGTCATCCATTGCTGAAGTTTCTCCCAATGTCCTCAAGCATGGCGACAGCTTCGCGATCATCGATCGCCGTGGCAATATTCGGCCATTGGGCATTGCAAATCATGGGTTGTTCCGCGATGGCACGCGCTTTCTCTCCCACCTGCTGCTGAAGGCTGCCGGGGAGCTTCCCCTGCTGCTGAGTTCCGCAGTGAGTCAGGACGCCTATTTTCTATCTGTCGATCTGACCAATGCGACGATTGATGCTGTCCAGGCGGTCTTTCAGGATACGGTTCACTTTCGGCAGAAGACCTTCCTCTGGGAGAACACGCTTTACATGCAGGTCAGCATCCGCAATTACGGGACGGAAGCGGTTGCCTTCCCCCTTTCGTTCGAGTTTGCCGCCGATTTCGTCGACATATTCGAGGTGCGCGGACTCCAGCGAGAACAACGTGGAGAAACCAGCCCGGCCCAGCGGCATGAAGATCGCGTGATCCTGAGCTACACCGGCCTTGATCAGGTCGAGCGCGAAACACACCTGATATTCGCGCCTACACCCATTGCGCTGGATGAATCGCAGGCGGTCTATGAGGTGCGCGTTGAGGCAGAAGAGGAAATCACAATTGGCCTGACAGTCGCCTGTCGCTACGCCAGCGAAACGGCTCCGCCTCTCTCTTTTGAGGCCGCATTCGAGAAAGTACAGGCTCGGCGAGAAGCGCGTGAACGCGATGTCTGCCACCTACAAACCTCGCACACGCAGTTCAATGAGTGGCTGGAAGCCTCTCGGCGCGATTTGCTGCTGCTCCTGACGGAGACCGAACACGGCCTGTATCCGTATGCTGGCGTACCCTGGTTCAGCACAGTCTTCGGACGAGATGGCCTCATCACCGCGCTGCAAACCCTCTGGTTCTATCCTGATGTGGCGCGGGGCGTACTGGCAAACCTGGCCGCCAGACAAGCTACATCAGAAGACCCTGTACGCGAATCAGAACCGGGGAAGATCCTGCACGAGGAGCGCCCTGGTGAGATGGCAAACACCGGTGAAATTCCTTTCGGCAGCTACTACGGGACAATCGACGCGACTCCCCTCTTCGTTGTGCTCGCCGGACGCTATTATCAGCGGACGGGTGACGTAGAATTCCTGCGAAATCTCTGGCCTGCGTTGGAAGCTGCCCTGCGGTGGATCGATGAATACGGTGACATTGACGGGGATGGATTCGTCGAGTATCGACGCAAGAACGAAAAGGGCATTCTTCAACAGGGCTGGAAGGACTCGAATGATTCTGTCTTCTACGATGATGGCACACTGGTCGAACCGCCAGTTGCCCTCTGTGAGGTGCAGGGCTACGTCTACGAGGCGAAAACGCTAGCAGCAGAAATTGCGGAAGTGCTCGACCAGCCAGAAAGGAGCGCTGACCTGCGCGAACAAGCCGCTGACCTGCGCAGGAAATTCCATCAATCCTTCTGGCTCGAAGACCTGGGAACCTACGCCATCGCTTTGGATGGGCAGAAACGCCCGTGTCGTGTGCGCACCTCCAATGCAGGCCACTGCCTCTACAGTGGCATCGCTTCGGACGAGCATGCTCGGCGTATTACGCAGCAGCTTCTCAGCCCTGCGTACTTCTCAGGCTGGGGGATTCGCACGCTGGCAACGGACGAGCCACGTTACAATCCGATGGCCTATCACAACGGATCCGTCTGGCCACATGACAATTCGCTCATCGCAGCGGGAATGGCGCGTTATGGCTTCAAGGAAGAGGCTGTGAGGGTGTTGGACGGTCTGTTTGCGACCAGCACCTTTCTCGATCTCTATCGGCTACCGGAGTTGTTCTGTGGCTTTGAAAAGCGCCATCGCGAGGGGCCGACCCTCTACCCTGTCGCTTGCTTACCGCAAGCGTGGGCGGCTGCGAGCGTTTTTCTGATGTTGCAAGCCTGCCTGGGTATCCGCGTTGATGGATTGAAACAGCAGGTTATCTTCGACAAACCGACGCTCCCATCTGGCGTGGAGTCCCTGCGCATCAATGGCTTGCCTGTGGGAGAGGCTCGTGTTGACCTCGTGCTGCAACGTTCTGACGCTGGCGTGCAGGTTATGACGCACCCTGGCGATATTGAGGTGCTGGTCAATCCGTGAGTTTTGTTTTGCTTTCAGAGGGGCACTGCGGCGTTTTAGCAGTACCTGATAACGCGAATGTAGGGTATGACAAGCGCGTCACACCCTTGTTTGGTCGCACTGTGGCGTTCGGGCTGCACATGTCCACCAGGGCAGCCCATTTCCATTGCTCTGTCTGCTCTGTCATCTATCACACCGCTGCACTTGATCAAGGACGTAGGGATGCGGGTGGTCGATTGCCAAATCGACGTACTTCATGTAGTTCTCCCGTGCCAATTCGTAATCTCCCAGGTCGAAGTACACATCCCCCAGCGTCCAATAGGGCATGGAGTAGGATGGAGCCAGAGCGATGGCGATCTCACTGTCCGCAATCGCCTGTGCGTAATCCGCCATGTAGTAGTAGCAGGTGCCACGCGCGGCATATGCCGACGGGTTCTCTGGTTGTTCTTCGATCATCGCATCGAGTATCTCGACTGCCCACTCATAACGACCGATCTGGAGGTAGAAGATGGCATACTCGAACCCCCCGACATCTGTTCCTGAATCGAATTGATCCGACGTATCCTGAGCAAAGGAACTGGAGGGCGCTACGAGCATCGCAAACAGCACTGCTACGATGATGCCAAAGACCAGCGCTCGCCGGGGCCGAAGTGGTGACGGGACTTGCGGTGGTGGCACATCTCGTTTGTCGATATGCTCAGTCTCCTTCGTGTGCGAGGCGGTTTTCCGCTGCTTCGCGTCTCTGCAATCTTGCGCTACACGCATCTGCTGAGCACGCGCTTCTACGTCAGCCCGATAGGCTTTGTCCACCATATACTGCTTCGTCCAATTGGCTGTCATGATCCCACCTCCCTTCTCGATCACACGTTCGATCTTTCATACCCTCACTGTACAGGTAGTGGTTGCTCAATGGAGGGCGTGAAAACCGGGGGAATGGGGGGAGGGAAAGGGGGAGTGAATCGCTTTGTGGGGGGAGGGAGTTTAGAGTATAATTATGTTACTTAATTCTACCCATCATTGCCTCACACAATCCTTCCCCTGCTCACCATTCCTGTCCACATCGCCGCCCAGGCATGTCACATTGTGGTGAGGCGGTAAGGCAAACAGATGCACAACCTCAATGGCCATGTGATCAAGGGATATCGGCTATACGAGCAACTTGGATCTGGCGGTTTCGGTGCGGTCTACCGAGCAACCCAGGAAGACGTGCAGCGTGATGTGGCCATCAAATTCATACGACCCGAATACGCCAACCGACCTGACTTCATTCGCCGGTTTGAAGTCGAAGTACAGATCATCGCACTGATGGAACATCCGCACATCGTGCCCCTCTACGACTACTGGCGTGATCCCCAGGGTGCTTTTCTGGTCATGCGTTACATGCGTGGCGGAAGCCTGCGCGATCTCCTGCGCGAACAGCACACGTGTGACATCCGCTGTGCTGCCCGAATCATGGCGCAGATCAGCGGTGCCCTGCACTATGTGCATCAGCAGAATGTGATCCACCGGGATGTCAAACCGAGCAATATTTTGCTCGATGAATCCGGCATCGCCTACCTGGCGGATTTTGGTATCGCCAAACGGCTGTCAGAGACCGAAAGCCTCACGAACCGTGATGTGATAGTCGGCTCCGTCGATTACATCTCCCCGGAGCAAGCACGCGGCGAGCAGACCTCACCGGGTACAGATGTATACAGTCTGGGAGTCGTGCTGTACGAGATGCTCACAGGCGATCACCCCTTCCCCGGCATTAGCTCATCAGAGCGTCTCTACAAACACTTGCATGAACCCGTACCACCAATCACTTCACTACCAGCGGCAATCAACGACAGTGTGAACGCTGTCATCCAGCGAGCGACAGCTAAAGCCCCGGAACGACGTTATCCCAACATACTCAGCTTCGCGCAGAGCTTCAGCGACGCGGTGCAAATTTCGCTGAAGGTGAAGCAATCACCGCTGGATACCCTGACAGAGCGTGAAGTGGACATCGCCCGCTTGATCGTCAATGGCCTGACAAACCATGAGATTGCATCCGAGCTGATCATTGAACACAGCACGGTACGCTGGTATATCCGCCAGATTAACAAGAAATTGAACGTGTTCAGCCGGACTCAGCTCAAGCGGAAGATCGCTGAGATGGGTTGGTTTCAGGAAGAAACCCCGACAGAAGATGCTGGTGCCGTCGTAATCTGGGAAGAAGTGGATAACCCCTACAAAGGTCTGCGTGCGTTCGAACGCAGCGAGGCGAACGACTTCTTTGGACGTGAAGCATTCGTGAGTCAACTCGCTGAACGCCTGGATGAGCAGCACCCCTACCAGCGTTTTCTGGCGATCATCGGCCCTAGCGGCAGTGGTAAATCCAGCGTTGCCAAGGCGGGCTTGATCCCTGCATTGACGCAAGACGCAATACCGGGTTCTGCACACTGGTTCATCTTGGATATGCTGCCAGGAAGCAACCCCTACGATGCACTCGAAACGGCTCTGACTCGTGTTGCCGCCGAGCAAGCGCCCAACCTGTACGAGCACCTGCATCGTGATGAGCGCGGTCTCATCCGTGCTGCGGATTTGATCCTGCCGGAAGATGTGAGCGAACTCGTGCTGTTGATTGACCAGTTCGAGGAGTTGTTCACGCTCGTTGATGACGAAGATGTGCGACGGCGTTTTCTGGATATGCTCATTGCAACGGTCAAAGCGCCTCACAGCCGCGTGCGGGTGATCGTCACTCTGCGAGCAGACTTCTTCGATCGTCCCCTGCAATACCCTGCGTTCGGAGAAATCCTACGTGCCCGCATGGAGACTCTGCTGCCCCTCTCTGCCAAGGAGATCGAACGCGCAATCATCGGGCCAGTGGAGCAACTGGGAATGATGTTCGACGACGGCCTGGTCGCCCAGATGGTGGCGGAGACCACCAATCGAGTGGGGGCGCTGCCGCTGCTGCAATTCACGCTCACCTCACTCTTCGCAGCCCGCGAAGAGAGTCGTCTGACACAGGCCGCATATCACAAGCTCGGCGGCGTTGGCGGTGCGCTGGCGCAGCGTGCGGAGGAAGTCTACGCAGCCCTTGATGCCGAAATGCAAGCTGCAACCCGGCAGATTTTCCTGCGATTGGTGACTCTCGGCGAAGGTGCCGAAGACACCCGGCGGCGCGTTCCGTACCGCGAACTGAAGAGCCTCTCGCTGGATGAAGCACTGGTTGAAGACTTACTCGAGCTTTTTGCCCAGGAACGCTTTCTGTCGCTGGATCGCAATCCGGCAACCCGTGAGCCAATCGTGGAAGTCGCACACGAAGCGCTCTTACGGCAATGGGAGCGGGTGCGAGCCTGGATCAACGAAAGCCGTACTGA
>CAZJWX010000012.1:0-87897 GCA_964549915.1 uncultured Anaerolineaceae bacterium
TGATTGCTCACACCCGCCAACCACCACAAGCCCCAACACGGGCTTTTTTGATTCCAGCAGGGCGAGTAGACTATCTGTTTCGATGTGTGCTGGCAGGGCTGCAAGAGAGGCCATTCGTGGAAAACACCGCATCCGAACATCATTTCCTACAACGACCGAACCGCACGATCCTGGCGCTGTCGCTTCCAGTGACGCTTTCACTCGCAGCCGAACCGATCACTGGCCTGGTGGATACGGCCTTTGTTTCGCAGTTGGGTGCGCCGCAATTGGCCGCGCTGGGAGTCGGCGCAACCGCGCTATCGGCTATGTTCTGGGTCTTCAACTTCCTGGCAATCAGTGCGCAAACCGAAGTCGCCCAGGCAGCAGGTGCCAGGAATCACGCACGAACTGCGCAGGTGGCATCGCTTGCCCTGATCCTGGGAGTGATTTTCAGTGCCATCGTCGCCGTCATCTTCATCCCCGGTGCAGGACTCGTCAGCCAACTACTCGGCTCAGAAGGCGCTGTGCTTGATGACGCTGCGCTCTATCTGCGGATCCGATTGCTCGGCGCGCCAGCGGTATTGGCTACGCTGATCGGCTTCGGCGTCTTGCGCGGGATGCAAGATATGCGCACGCCGCTCTGGATTGCCGTACTCGTCAACGCGATCAATATCGTTCTCGATCCGATTTTGATCTTCGGCTGGGGGATCGTTCCGGCACTTGGCGTCGGGGGGTCGGCGTTGGCGAGTACGATCAGTCAGTGGATTGGGGTAGTATTGGTACTGTGGAGCATCGCCCGGCACGTCGGCCTGATCTGGTATTTTCGCCGGGATGAGATTTCCCTGCTGCTGCGCGTCGGCGGTGATTTGTTCCTGCGCACGGTGCTGCTCAACGTCTTCATGCTGTTGAGCACCCGCGTCGCCAACCAGATTAGCCCGGAAGCGGGTGCTGCACATCAAGCGATCCGCACCGTCTGGATTTTCACAGGCTTGCTGCTGGATGGGCTGGCGATCACGGTGCAGAGCCTCGTTGGCTATTTCCTGGGTAGCGCACGTGTTGACGTTGCACGCAGGGCATCGTTGCTCACACTTCGCTGGGGGTTGCTGGTGGGGATGCTGCTCGCGGCGGGGATGCTGTTTCTGACCGATTTGGCTGCTGCTGCCCTGGTTCCGTCGGAGGCGCTGGCGGTCTTCGGCCTCGGTTGGGTGATCGCAGCGCTGACGCAGCCGCTGAATGCAATGGCCTTCGTCACCGATGGCATACACTGGGGCACGGCGGATTATGCCTTCCTGCGCAACGCGATGTTGATCGCTACTGGAGTGGGTAGCCTTGGGCTGCTGCTGATTACGCCCTCTTCGCCGAATGCTTTCCTGTGGGTCTGGATCGTCACTTCGGTCTGGATTGCGTTGCGAATGATCTTCGGCGTGGTGCGCGTCTGGCCTGGGCTTGGCGCGAGTCCATTACGCACTTCGTCCAGCTAGGTCTTAGGTCTTCGCGTAGGAGCGATTCAGGAATCGCCCCTACTACCGATCGTCTCAGTCCCTATTCCCAATCCCGCTCATCTTTGATGGTGCGCTCGTTGCTGGGAATCTCATCCACGAAGAGCACTTCGTCAATGCGCAGGCGAACGGCATTCTGCGCCAGGTCTTTCAGTTTGTCGGCGATGCCTTCTTGCGGTGTGCCCTCTTTCAGCTTCACCTTGATCGTCACGATATCTTTATTTTCTGGACGAGTGATGATGGCTTGCAGCCCTTCGATCATGGGGAACTGCGCGGCGGCCATCTTCAGTTGATTCGGGTGCAGGAACATGCCGCGTACTTTGATCGCATCTCCGCTGCGACCATAGAGGCCGAGCAAATGCTGATTGGTGCCGTCGATGAGTTCTGGCGCAATCGCTCCCAGGTCACCGGTGCCGAAGCGCACCAGCGGATAGGCTTTGTTGAAGGTTGTGACCACAATTTCGCCGATGTTGCCGGGTTCGACATCTTCCCCCGTCTTGGGATCAACGATCTGCGCGTAAATGTTGGGAGTCAGTACGAAGCCCTCGATGCCATCGCGAGTGTAGCCGATAAAACCCAGGTCGGCTGTGCCGAAGGCCGATGTCGTCTTCATGCCCCATTCGCCTTCGAAGCGCTGGCGCTGCGTGGGCGTGTACGGCTCGGCGGAGAAGAGCGCCTTCTTGATCGGGAAATTCTCCGGCGTGATGCCCTGTTCCTGCACTTTATCCAGAATGGTCATCAGGTAGCTGGGCTGCCCGACGAAACCCGACGCACCCAGCGCCATCGTCATCATGATCTGCAATTCGGTGTTGCCGGGGCCTGTCGGCAGTACCGTCGCACCACAGGCACGCAGCGCGTCGTCCAGCAGCATTCCCGCCGGAGTCAGGTGGTAGGTGAAGGTGTTCAGCACGCGATCCCCGCGCTGGAAGCCCACATAGCGGAAAGGAGCCAGCGCCAGTTCCGGGTCTTCAGCAGGGGGCTGCGGATCATAAATCGGCCCAGGGGAAATGTAGATGCGCGGCAAATCCGCCGGATCAATGGTCAGGAAACCGCCGAAAGGGGGATTCTTCTGGTGAATTTCGACGAGCGAGTCCTTGCTCAGCACCGGAATCTTCGCCAGATCAGCCGTACTCTGGATGTCAGCGGGGCTGGCTCCAGCATCGTCCATGATCTGCTTGATGGCGGGGGCGTTCTCGTAGGCGTGTGCCACCAGTTCGCGTACACGTTCATCGAAGTTGCTCAAATTGTCTTCTCCTGTGCATGGTCTTGTGAACAAAAACGAGGTACTGCGTGTACCTCGATTGTACTCTGAATCAGCCGAGCCAGCGCTTGCGGCGCTTATAGTGCTTGACTTCCTTGTAGCTCTTGCGCTCCCCCATCTGGTTCAAGCCCAGGTAGAACTCCTTGATGTCTTCGTTCTCGCGTAGCTGCTGCGCCGGGCCATCGAGCACGATGCGCCCATTTTCCATCACGTAGCCGTAATCGGCCACAGCCAGCGCCACCAGCGCATTTTGCTCCACAACCAGGATCGACATGCCCTCGCGCTCGTTGATCTCCTTGACGATGGAGAAGATCTCCTTGACGAGCATGGGAGCCAAACCCAGTGACGGCTCATCGAGCATGAGCAGCTTGGGATGTCCCATCAGGGCGCGACCAATCACCAGCATTTGCGCTTCGCCGCCGGAAAGATAACCGCTGATGCGGCGGTGCATGTCCTTCAAGCGCGGGAAGTAACTGTAGACGCGCTCTACATCATCCTTGTATTCGCTGCCGTTCTTGTACGTCATGGAGCCGATGCGCAGGTTTTCCTCAACGGTCAGGTGGCGGAAGAGCGGACGCCCTTCGATGACCTGGATGATCTGGTTGCGCACGATGTCTTCGGCGGTCATCGTATCCAGGCGCATATCGCCCCACTGGATGCTGCCGCGTGTGACTTCGCCCGTCTCTGCCTTCAGCAGCCCGCTGATGGCCTTGAGGGTGGTCGATTTGCCCGCGCCATTGGGACCCAGCAGCGAGACGATCTTCCCTGGTTTGACATCCAGCGAAACGCCGCGCAGCACCAGAATCACGTTGCTGTAGGTCACTTCGATGTTGTTGACGGTCAGGGTACTGCGTACGTCGACGAATGACTCTTCCGGTTTTGCAACTGCTGCCATAAGTAATAATCCTCTAGATGAATAGTTGTCTTCCTGTTCCTGGGCATTGCTCACAGATGACGTTCATCGGCCAGCAATGGACAGGAACCATCAATAACCAGGAGTAGGGGCGACTCATGAATCGCCCCTGAGAGATCGGGTATTTATTCGCCTGCGGGCACGTCAGCACCACCCGGACGCAGGTCGGGGGTGTCGCGTTCTTCTTCCAGCGGAACTACAACCGGAACCGGAATCTGTCCGTTTTCGGTATCCACCAGCAGCGGCGGTTCGCCGTCGAGTACCGTGCCGCCTTCCGCGCCGGCGTAGGTCAGCACGGCCATGCGGTTGCTGGTCGTATCACGAATCGCACCGTCCTGGAAGTTGACGGGCAGCACGTCCATGGTGTTGTAGTCGATCATCTGCATGGTCTCGTAGACATCTGCCCCCGTAAAGTCGCCGGAGCCGACGCGATTGGCCGTCTGCACCATGACCTCAATGTAGATGTCGATGGAGATGAAGCCCGTGATGTAGGCGATGTTGCGCACGGTTGCCGGGCGTTCATTGGCGTCGGCAACTTCGGTGATGACCTGAATGCCGGGGTTCTCGGTTTCCGTCCACCACACGAAGGGCAGCGAACCGACGATGCCATTCACAGCCGGCAAACCATCCGAACCGATGGATTGCAGGCCGAGCAGCCCCACAGATGTATCCAGCGCCCAGTTCACGCCAGAGATCTGCACCTGGTCGGACAGCCCCAGGTTGTTGACCGTCGCGGCAACCAGTGCCGGGCCAGAAGCGAGGCTGTTGGTGTAGAGGATGTTTGCGCCGTCATCCACCAGGTTCTGGACGGAGCCGGAGATGTCGCTGTCCGTCGGCTGGAACAATTCCGGTTCTTCGAGCACCTGCACACCCAGGGAGCCGCAATAGGCAATGGCTTCCGGCGTGAAGGCTGCGCGACCGAAGGCGCTGTCCCAACTGATGTAACCGATTACCGGGTCGGGATACGTATCCGGATTGTCGGCAACGTATTCGCAGAAGTGACCGAACTGGTCAACGTAGAGCGGGTTGGTCGCGAAGATCCAGCCCGGTGTCTGACCATCTTCGCCGTAGAGGCCGGGTACCGAACCAGCGGAGATCAGCACCGGAATTTCATCTTCGGCGAGCTGTTCGCGCAGCAGTTCGCTGTCCAGCGACGAGTAGAGAACCAGCATCAGCGGCTCTTCCGCAGCCACGCGATCATAGATCACCTGGGTCTGTTCCAGGTTGCCGCCCGTATCAACGGTCGTGGAGTCCGGCAGGGTGATTTCTGCGCCGCAGATGCCACCCCGTGCATTGAAGTACTCGACGGCATCATCGAAGCCAGCCAGCACGGGCTGGGTGATGGGGCCATAGGGGCCGCTGAGATCGCCGATGTGGGCGAAATTAAAGGTCTGCCCGCTGAGATCGACTTCGCAGGGCGTACGTGCCTCCGCGATGAAGTCCGGCAGTTCTTCCTGTGCAAGGGCGGTGGGCACAACCGTCAGAACGAGCAGTGCCAGAACGAGGAAAACACTAAGTTTACGCATGGGATTGATCCTCACAAAGAAATTGAACAATAACTTGTCATTATTTGCGTGGCTCTGGCAACGATGCGATAAAGATAGAGCCAGCGCCTAATAACCAGAATTTGGGATGTGGGAAAACCGGACTGTGCCGATTTCCCCAACAAGATATATCACGAACTGCGTGTGTCCGCCACTATTCGCCTGCGGGCACGTCAGCCCCGCCCGGACGCAGATCCGGCGTGCTGCGGAAATCTTCCAGCGGAACCAGCACCGGAACCGGAACCTGGTTGCCATTGCCATCGTCGACCAGCAGCGGCGGCTCGCCGTCGAGCACTGTGCCGCCTTCTGCGCCGGCGTAGGTCAGCACAGCCATGCGGTTGCTGGTGGTATCGCGGATTGCGCCATCTTCAAAGTAAACGCGCAAGATTTGCAGCGAGGTATAGTCCATGCTCTGCATGGTCTCGTAGACATCTGCTCCGGTGAAGTCGCCGCCGCCTGTGCGGTTGGCCGTCTGCACCATGATCTCGATGAAGATGTCGATGTAGTTGAAGCCCGTGCTGTAGGCAATATTGCGGATGGTCGCCGGGCGTTCATTGGCGTCCGCGATCTCGGTGATGAGCTGGATGCCGGGATTCTCCGTCTCCGTCCACCAGGCGAAGGGCAGCGAACCGATCAGGCCGTTCACGGCGGGGAGTCCCTGCGGCGTGATCGACTGTAGACCGAGCAGACCAACGGAGGTGTCCAGCGCCCAGTTCACACCTGCGAGCTGTACTTGCTCATTCAAGCCCAGGTTGTTGACCGTCGCAGCGACCAACGCCGGGCCAGAAGCCAGGGTATTGGTGTAGAGGATGTTCGCGCCCGCATCCACCAGGTTCTGCACGGAACCGGAGATGTCGCTGTCCGTCGGCGAGAACAACTCTGCTTCTTCCAGCACGGTTACGCCCAGCGAATCGCAGAATGCGATCGATTCCGGGGTGAAGGCTGCGCGACCAAAGGCGCTGTCCCAACTGATGTAACCAATCACCGGGTCAGGGTACGTGTCCGGGTTGTCCGCCACATATTCGCAGAACTGCCCGAATTGATCGACATAGAGCGGGTTGGTTGCGAAGATCCAGCCCGGTGTCTGCCCATCTTCCCCGTAGAGGCCGGGGACGGAACCTGCCGAGATCATCACAGGGATTTCGTCTTCCGCGAGCTGCTCGCGCAGCAGTTCCGCGTCCGGCGAACCGTAGAGCACCAGCAGTTTGGGATCATCCTGGCTGGCCACGCGATCATAGATCAACTGTGCCTGTTCCAGGTCACCGCCCGTATCCACAGTTGTTGGATCAGGCAAGACGATGTTCGCGCCGCAGATGCCACCGCGCGCGTTGAAGTAATTCACTGCATCTTCGAAGCCGGAAAGGAAGGGCTGGGTGATCGGGCCATAGGGTCCGCTCAGATCGCCCAGGTGTGCGAAAAGAAATTCTTGACCGCTGAGGTCAACTTCGCAGGGGGTGCGTGCCTCTGCGATGAAATCCGGCAGTTCTTCCTGTGCGAGAGACACGGTGGTCAGTGCCAGGGCGAATAGTACGACGATGAGTAACCCGAGTTTCTTCATAGTGTCGAAACACCTCTCCTCAATCTGTGTGAGCACACTTCGTATAAAAACGCTTTTGCAAACCGACGTATGCGCCGGATGAGCAACCAGATGCGGCGTACCGATGAGCGCCGACCCTCACGCCGCTAATAGGCGTATGGTCGGATTTTCCAGGAGTATTTGAGAATCTCCCACCGATACGCGATACCCCTTGGTTCCAGGATCAAGAACAATACCAGTGCGCCGCCGAAGAGAATCGGCTTGAGCGCGGTACCGATGTTGACCGGATCAATGAAGGGCAGCAAGGGCGGCAGAATGGAGTTGAAAACAGGCCCCAGCGCCGGAATGACGGCGGATGTCATCAGCTTGACGAAGGCCACGCCGAAGAGCGGCCCCTTGGGGAAGCCCGCACCACCGATGACCAACATCGCCAGCAGTTCGATGGAAATTTCCAGCGAGAAGAAATCCGGGGTGAGGGTGTTGCGTTCGTAGGCCATCAGCACGCCAGCGATCCCCGCGTACAGGGAACTCAGGAAGAAGGCCTGCAACTTGTGCGTGAAGATGTTGATCCCCAGCAATTCCGCCGCGAGGTCGTTATCGCGCACAGAGATGAAGGCGCGTCCCGTGCGGGTGCGGATGATGTTACGCGCCACCAGCATCAAGATGATCGACATGGGGACGATCAAATAGTAAATCTGGTTAGCGGTGGCGAGTTCGTAACCAAAAATGGACGGTGGCGGGATGTTTTGCAGCGCGTCTGGTGCATTCGTCCAGGGCTTCAGCGGATTCTCGATGAGCCAGGGGATGATGAACTGCGCGGCCAGGGTCGCCATCGCCAGGTAAAAGCCCTTCACGCGCAGAGAGGGCAGGCCGAAGATCAGGCCGACGAAGCCCGTGAAGAGCGCCGCCAGTGGGATCACCAGCCAGAAAGGCAGCGATGGGATCACCAGATCGCCAACGGTGAAGCCTCGCGCCAGCAACGCGCCGCTATAAGCGCCCACTGCCATGAAAGCGGCGTGACCCAGCGAAATCTGCCCCGCGTAGCCGATCAGGATGTTCAGACCCTGCACGGCAATCACGAAGATCGCAATCGTATTGATGATCGTCACCCAGACGGGGCCGAAGACATCCCCGATAATGGGAAGCTGCACCAACAGCGGCACCAGGAGCAGCAAGCCAGCCGCGCCATACGTGCGCAGGAAAGCGCCGCGCGTGCGATTCAGCGCCATATCGTCCGTGTAGGAAGTGTCGAATGTCCCGGCGGGACGGATATTATCAGCCATGTGTTATCCTTCGCAGAAATAAGCTTTGTTCAATAAAACGCCGGGTTCAGATGCGTTCGATGCGCTTTTCGCCGAAGAGACCTTCCGGACGCAATACCAGGATGATCATCAGCACCACATAGGGCGCGAGATTGCTGGCAATATCCGTATTGAAGAGCATCTTGGCCCATTCTTCCGTCAACCCCAGGATCAAGCCGCCGATCAACGCGCCGGAAATTGATTCCAGCCCACCGAGCAGCACAGCCGGGAAAGCACGCAGCGCCACAAACTGCAAATCCGTATTCAGCGCGTTCGAATCGCTTGCGCCTACCTGCAAAATACCTGCCGTCCCCGCCAGCAGGGCCGCGATGCCCCAGGTCACGGCGAGGATATTGCGCACGCGCAGGCCCACTGATTCCGCGAGCTGCTGATCTTCGGATGTCGCACGCATCGCCAGGCCGATGTTGGTGTAGCGGAAGAAGAGGAAGAATGCGCCGAAGGTCGCCAGCGCGATCAGGAAGGCGAAGAGGCGCGGTTGATCAATGTTGACATCCCCGCCGAGCAAGGCCGCCGTCTCAATCGTGATCGGCGTGTTGATGCGGGTGTACTGCCCCGGCACGAAGCTATTTTCCATGCCGAAAATCGTCAGGCCGACGGGCTGCGTTCCCCAGATTAGCGTTGTGAAGCCGCTGAGGATCTCCGCCAGCGCCAGCGTGACCATCACCGCCGCGAAAATCGGCTGGCCGATCAGCGGGCGAATCGTGAAGCGCTCGATCAACAGGCCGACGAGCACCGTACCGACGGCTGCACCTGTCAGCGCGTTGATCCAGGCCCAGCCCGGCTGGCGGAAGCTCATCAGGAAGACCAGCACCACGCCAGTGATGATCGCACCGAGCAGGACGCGCCAATCGCGCAGTGCCTTCCAGCTACTGGTTGTGACGACCATCATGATGGCCGCGATGGTCAGTAGGCTGGCCGCAACCACGCTAATCTGGTTGACGGTGAAGAACGAGAAGAAGATGAAGCCGCTGAACATCATCATCGCGCCGTGTGCGAAGTTGAAGACGCCCGACGCTTTGTTGATGACGACGATGCCCAGGGCGATGATGGCGTAAATGCCACCCAGCAGGATGCCGCCGATGGTGCGCTGCACGATGGTGTGCGGGGCTTTTTCGGCGATGAGGGGCGAAAGCCAGGCGATCACCAGCAGCGCCGCTGCGATGTAAATCGCCCACATGAAGTACTTGTTGTAATCACGCAGTAACTGTGTCAATGAAAGAATCCTTTACCAAAAAACGATCGCTGCCTGTATACAACCAACCTGGCGGAACGTACCTTCCTCAGGATGCGCGTTCCGCCGCACCTTCTTCGAGCAAGTCCATAATGCGCAGTTCGGTTTCGACGACGCCTGCACGCCCATCGCGGTATTTCACTTCGGCGCTTACGCGGACGCTGTCCGTATCGCTGTAGAGCGCTTCCAGAATCGTGCTGTATTTCTGGTAGAGTGTGCGCCGCTTCAGTTTGCGCGTGCGAGTCAATTCGCCTTCGTCCGCGTCAAATTCTTTATGCAAGATCACATATTTGCGCAGGCGACCCTGTGGCGGCAGCGAAGCGTTCACGCGCTCTACATCCTGCTTGATGAGGTCGTAGACCTGCGGTTTCTGCGACAGATCGACAAATGTGGTGAAGGGGATGCTGTTCTTCTCCGCCCAGCGTGCCACGTTCTCGAAGTTGATGACGATGATGGCTGTCACGTATTCCATGTCGAAGCCGCCAATTGTCATGATGTCCTGGATGAAGGGGCTGAACTTCAAACGGCCTTCGATGAACTGCGG
Source organism: uncultured Anaerolineaceae bacterium (assembly GCA_964549915.1). Classification (GTDB taxonomy): domain Bacteria; phylum Chloroflexota; class Anaerolineae; order Aggregatilineales; family Phototrophicaceae; genus JAUZRW01. Next base: position 9,831 of record CAZJWX010000012.1, read on the forward strand.
GCTGAACGTGTGCCCGTTGGCCAGTTCGATCATGTCTTTCACGCGCTCCAGGTAGACCAGGTGCCCGTCTTCGCGGATGTAGCCCGCATCGCCCGTGTGGTACCAGCCCTCTTCGTCGATGGCTTCAGCGGTCTTGTCCGGCGCATTGTAATACCCTGCGAAACGTGCGTTGGAGCGAATCAGGATCTCCTGGTCTTCGCAGATTTTCACTTCCACGCCGGGGACGATCACGCCGACGGTCTCCAGGCGTACATCACCCGGAATGTGGATCGTGCCGATGGTCTCGGTGGAAGCGTACAACTGGCGCAGTTCCACCCCCAATGCACGGAAGAAGCGGATCACATCCGGGGAGAGCATGGCCCCCGCCGTCAGCACGTTGCGTGCCCGCGTCAGTCCCAGGCGGTCGCGCAGCGGGCCGAAGACCGCAGTTTCACCCAACGACCGCAGGAAACGCAGGTTCGCGGGAATGGGTTCGCCCTTGTCTTCCAGGTCGATGACCTTGTAGGCGATCGGCAAGAAGCGATTGAACAACCAGCGGTTGACCCAGGTGCTGTCGTTGATGCGGAAGCGCACAGAGCTGGCGAGATTCTCCCAGACGCGGCTGGGGAAGAGCAGGCCGACCGGGGCGATTTCGCGCATGTCGATCTGTACGGTTTCTGGCCCTTCCGGGAAGTTCACCGCAAAACCCTCCAGCAAGAAGGGTGTGAAGCCGAAGGCTTGCTCCGTCATCCAGGCCATCGGGCTGAATGAGAGCCAGTTATCCGCCGGATCTAGCGGGGTGAATTCGCGGTTGAGGGCGTGCCGCCACATCACATCCTGGCTGGTGATCATGGCGAACTTGGGCAGGCTGGTTGTGCCGGAGGTCATGCTGAGGATGATCGTATTCTCCGGTTTCGTCTCCGCGATGCTCTCTTCGAAGAGGCGCGGATGCGCTTTGCGATGCTCGCGTCCGATTTCCTCAATCTCTTCGAAGGTCGCCAGCCAGGGATCGTCGTAGCTCCACATCCCCTTGTCTTCCCAGTAGATCACGCGGCGAATCTGCGGCACCTTCTCCTTGATCGCCAGTGCCTTATCGACCTGTTCCTGGTCGTGGGCGACGATGAAGGTCGCGTTGGTGCTGTTGATCACGTAGATCAGATCCGGGTCGGGCAGTGCATCTGCGAAGACGCCGCAGGTCATGGCGCTGGCGCTGTGCGCCGCAATCTGCGTCCAGTACATTTCCGGGTCATTTTCGCCGATGATGACGACGGTCTCGCCCGCTTGTAGCCCGAGGCTCTTCAGCCCATGGAAGAAGTTGACCACATGTTCGTACACCTCATTCCAGGTGTATTCCTGCCAGATGCCGTAGCGTTTCTTGCGCATAGCCGTCTGGTCGCGCAGTTCCACGACGCGCTGCAAGAAATTCTTGGGCAGCGTATCATGAATGGAGTCAGGCCTGGGAACCTCACCCTTCATGTGCGTCGTGTAGACCGTACCCGGTTTGGTGGGGCGGTGCTTGATTTCCGTCGATTCTGGTTGTGCAACAGCCATAATAGTCTACGCCTCTTGTCCTAAGTATGCCTGGATTACGGCATCGTTCTGCCGGATTTGCGCCGGGGTGCCTTCCCCGATTTTCTTGCCAAAGTCCAGCACGACAATCTCCTCGGAAATATCCATCACCAGGCCGATGTCGTGCTCAATCAGCATGATGGTCGTGCCGTTCAGTTCGTGGATGTCCAGGATGAAGCGCGCCATGTCTTCTTTTTCCTCAACGTTCATCCCCGCCATCGGCTCATCCAGCAGCAGCAGAGTCGGCTCCAGGGCGAGCGCACGCGCCAGCTCTACACGTTTGCGCAGACCGTAGCTGAGCGTGCCGACGATGGCTTTGCGGATGTGTTCCATTTCCAGGAAGTCGATGATGTCTTCCACCATGCGGCGGTGGCGGATTTCCTCGCGCTGGGTGAACCCGGCGAAAATCGCCCCCGTGAGCATGTTGCTCTTCATGTGGATGTGACGGGCAGCCATCAGGTTATCCAGCACCGTCGCGTTGGTGTATAGCGCGATATTCTGGAATGTACGGGAGATACCGAGGGTGGCGCGTTTATAGGGTGGGAGATGGCTGATCTCTTGCCCCTCGAAGATGATGCGCCCCTCTTGCGGGCTGTAGAAGCCGTTGATGCTGTTGATCAGACTGGTCTTGCCCGCTCCATTGGGGCCGATGACCGCGAAGATGCTGCGTTCTTCCACTGCGAAGCTGACATCCTGCAAGGCTCTGATGCCGCCGAAGCGCAGGGAAATATTCTGTACCTCTAATTTGGTTGGCATAATAAAGAATCTCGCTGGAATAAAAAGGCAATATCACAACCGCGCACAATTAAACGCGCATTTGATTAGTCCGAAGATAACAAATTAATCGCGGCGCTGCAATAGGCATTCACCCGTGCTTAATGCGCCTGTAGCCACTGCCGCAGTTCCGCCAGCACCTTAGCCCGATCCAGTTCGTTAAAAATCTCGTGCTTCATGCCAGGATAGGTGTGCAACGTCTTGTCTTGTGATGAGGCGCGTTCGTAAATGGTGTGCGCGCCGGAGATGGGCGTGATCTCATCCGATTCCCCATGCATCACCAACAGGGGCAGGGTCAATTCGCCCGCGCGGGCACGCAGGTCGTCAGCCGCATCCAGCAAGGCGCTCGCCAGCCCGATGCGCCAGGAACCGCGATAGTTCAGCGAGTCCGCGTCGTAATCGCGCACGGTCTCCGGATCGTTGGAGAGGGCTTCGGCACCCAGCGGCGGCACCAGGGGCAGCTTCGGGGCGAAGCGACGCAGCACATTCAGCAGGCTGCGCTGGTAGCCGGGAACTGTCTCTGTGCTGTTGACGGCAGTGCCGCTGAGAACCAGCCCGGTGAGGTCGCTCTGGTGTCGCAGTGTGAACGTCAATGCGATCAAACTGCCCATGCTGTGGCCGATCAGAAATAGCGGCTTGTCTGGCTGCTGCGTTTGTACTTGCTGGAAGAACTGTTCCAGGTCGGCAACGGGTTCGGCGAGTGCGTTGAAATGCGCTCGCAGCCCCTCACTTCTGCCGTGTCCGCGATGGTCGATTGTATAGACGGCATACCCGGCCTCGACGAGGTATTCCGCCACATGGCGATAGCGTCCGCTGTGTTCACCGTAGCCGTGCACCAGCACGATGACGGCGCGCGGGTCTGTCCCTGGCAGCCAGGATTGCGTGTAGATTGCTATGCCATCCAGAGCCGAGGTGAAGGTGTTCTCAGAATGTTGCATGGAAGGTATCCAGAGTTGTCAGTTTTCACAGTGAGAGTCGGGGTTTGGGTGTGCAGGCGAACCCGGTGTCATCCACCCCCCTCATTCGTTTTCCCTACCCCCCGAACGACAGCGGCACATCCAGCCGCAGCCAGGTGCGCCCGATGCGAAAGAGCGTTCCGGGACGCAAATTGCAGCGTTCTTCCAGCGGTTCCGGGTTCTTCTCGATGTAGGTGCCGTTACGACTGCCGCTGTCTTCCAGCCAGAAGGTCAACAGGGCGGGCATAGTGGCGGATTCGCTGTCACTGGTGCTGGTCGCCACACAGCCCAGCCGCGCATGCAGCCGCGAGACCTGGTTGTCGAAGGGCAGGTGAATATCGCAGGTGTCGCGCCGACCAATCGTGATCAAGCGCTGTTCTCCTGGGGCAGGCTGCTCGAAGACCAGCGTTTTGCCGTCGAGCGGCCCGCTCATGAAGGTGACGGAGATGTCCGCACGCTGTTGGTAACTCATTCGTCGTCCAACTCCTTCTCGATTTTCTTCAACTTGCCACGGGCAGAGCCATGTTTGGGATTCAGGCGCAGCGCTCGTTGGAAGGCTTGTTTGGCTTCCAGCGGTCGCTGCGCGACGTACAGCGCGTCGCCATAATTGTGCCAGAACCAGGCATCCGTGTCATCGTAAAAGACGGCCATACGGTAGCATTCCAGCGCGTCAGCATGATTGTTCAACGCGCTGAAGCACATCCCGCGCCCATTCCAGGCCCAGGCATAGGTTTCGTCCAGTTCCAACGCGCGGCTGTAGCTGTCCAGGGCGGCTTCGTACTTGCCCAGGCGGCGCAGGGCTTGCCCGTGACGCGCCCAGACGGTCGGGTGCATGGGCGCGATTTTCAGCGCATTCTCGATGGTCGCCAGGGCTTCCTGCTGTCGTCCGATGTCCAGCAGCGCCGTCATGTGGTTGATGTAATACCAGACCGTCTGCGGCTCCAACTGGATGGCCTTCTCGTAACTCGCCAGCGCTTCTTCCTGGCGTCCCATCTCCTTCAGAGTCAGCCCTTTACCATTCCACGCCCAGCCGAAATTGGGCTGCAATTCCAGCGCTTTTTCGTATGCACGCAGGGCTTCGTCATGGCGTCCCAGGCTGCGCAGTGCCTGCCCACACTTCGACCAGCTTTCGGCATGTTCTGGTGCCAGTTTGATGGCTTCATCCAGCGCGGCGAGGGCATGCTCAAAATCGCCGTGGATCATCAGTTCTTCGGCGTAATTGTGCCAGTACCAGACATCGCTGTCGTCCATCTGCACCGCGTTGGCGAAAGATTGCAGGGCTTCATCATGCATCCCCAGCAAGCTGCACGTCAGGCCGCGCCCACTCCATGCCCAGGCATGCGAATAGTCCAGATCAACCGCGCGGTTGTAGCTGTCCAGTGCCTCGTGCAGGCGTCCCAGACGGCGCAGCACCTGCCCATGCTTGGCCCAGATGAAGGCAGCGCGGTTGTTGATCTTCAAGGCCGTTTCCAGCAGCAGCAGCGCATCATCGTAGCGCTCCTGCATCACGCGCACATCGGCCTGTTTATAGAGATAGGGTGCCCGCTCTTCCGTGTAACGTGCTGCTTTCTCGAAGGCGGTGAAGGCTTCGTCGTAACGCTGCATCTGCTCCAGCGCCATGCCCTGTTCGTTCCATCCGCGGGCGAAGGTGAAGTCGATGGTTGTGCTCTGTTCGGCAGCTTCCAGCGCTTCCTCCAGCGATCCCAGATGGCGCAAGATGGTGCTCTTCAAGGCCCAGGCACGCGCTGAGTCCGGCTTGATTTCCACCGTATGATTGACGATTTTCAGCGCTTCCTCGTAATTCTTCATCAACAGCAGCGCGTTACCCTGGTTATACCAGTACCATTCGCGCTCTGGCTTGAGGATGCTGGCCCGTTTGTAGCATTCCAGCGCTTCGTCATAGCGCTGTAGGTGTTCCAGCACCAGCCCCTTGCCGTTGATCGCCCAATCGAACTCTGGCTCCAGTTCGATGGCCCGATTGTAGGCATCCAGCGAGTCTTGCAGACGGTTCAGCTTGCGCAAAACCTGACCCAGCTTGCCCCAACTGTGCGCGTGGTCGGGCTGGACGCGCACGGCTTCCTGGGCGGGTTCCAGCGCCTCGAAGTAGCGATCGGTATCGACCAGCGTTTCGGTCAGGTTGTACCAGTGCCAGATGCCGCGTGGCTGATGGTTGATGGCCTGCCGGAAGCTCAGAATCGCCTCGTCCAGCCTGCCGACGGCTTTCAGCGAAAGGCCGCGCCCGTTGTGTGCCCAGGCGTAATCCGGCTGCAATTCGATGGCCTTTTCATAGGCCGAAATCGCCTCGTGGTAGCGTTCCATGGCACGCAGAATTTGCCCGCGCTTGCCCCAACTGTTCGCGTGATCCGGCGCGATGGCGAGGGCGTGCTGCGTCATGCGCAGGGCATCGTCGTAGCGCTTCAGTTCGTAGAGGACATCCGCGCGGTTATACCAGTGCCAGACGTAGGCCGGGTCGAGCTTGGTCGCCATCTCGAAGTGTTCCAGCGCCTCAGTCAGTCGCCCGACGCGATCCAGGATGATGCCTTTGCCGTTCCACGACCAGGCGTCATTGGGCTGTAATTCCAGCGCCTGATCGTAGCAAGCCAGCGCGTCGTCGTAGCGTTCCAGCAGCCGCAGCGTGCGCCCTTTGCGCCCCCAGGCCCAGGCGTAATCCGGCTGCATGTCGATGGCCTCGTCGTAGACTTCCAGCGCATCTTCGTAACGCCCCAACTCGGTCAGCGAGTAGCCCTTGTTGACCAGATCGCGTGCTTCCAGGGCGCTCAGTTCGAAGGTGATCGGCGGTGCTTCCTCGAATTCAGTTTCGTAGATGCTCTCCAGGATGTCGGCAATATCCTGCCAGTTCTGCGGGCGCTCATGCGGGAGCTTCTTCAGGCAGCTCATCGTCAATTCGCTGAGCGCCTGCGGAATGCGCATTTGTGTCGACTCAGGCGGATAAGGGGTTATGCTCAGGTGTGCCTGCCGCCATTCATCGACGCCGCGTGCCTGGAAGGGATTCGACCCCGTGAGCATCTCGTAGAGGACGACCCCGTAAGCGTAGATATCCGAGCGGCTGTCCACGTCGCGGGCACGGATTTGCTCCGGCGACATGTAGGGCGGCGTGCCGACAACGGCGTTGTACTGCGTCAGGCGGATCGCGTCGAGGTCGGTTTCGCGCAGAGTCGTGGAGCCAAGGGCGTCTTCTACCTTGTCGAGATCGATGGAGCGCACCAGCCCGAAATCGGTGATCTTGGCGACTCCATCGTGCGTCACCATGATGTTGCCCGGTTTGAGGTCACGGTGTACCAGCCCGGGGACTTTCTGGGTGGCATGCTGCATCCCCAGCGCCACATGCAGGGCGAAGAGCATCGTCTGGCGCAGCGTCAGGCGCTTGGAATCGATCCAACTGCGCAAGTCAGCACCCATGTTCTCCATCCCGCTGATATGTTCCAGGATGATGTGCGGGCGGCTGCTGATATTGCGCACCAACCGCGCCTGCACGATGTGCGGGTGCTTATCCAGGCGAATCCAGGTATAGGCTTCCTGTTCGAAGCGAGCGACGGCGCGTTCGTTATCCAGGAATTTGCGTTGGAAGGACTTGATGGCGACGGGTTCGCGCTGGTCGTGGTCATAGCAGAGGTAGACGACGCCCATACCTCCCAGGCGCACATCGATCACTTCGTAGCGATCTTCGATCGTATCGCCGACATTGAATTCGTGCTGCGAAGGGCTGACCTGTACCGAAGGGCCTTCCACGGCTGGCTGTGCCCCGTCCCCGCGACTTTCCAGCGAACCCGGGTCGCTCGCATTGACTTCCATGCTGGCGCTGACGCGGGTCTCGTCATCGGCGGGGAAGCTGGTCATGGACTCGAGCGATTCGGAGCGTAGTTCCTGGCGCGCCGGTAAGCGCGTGTTGGTCTCGCGGCTGATCATATCGACGCCGTTCGGGCGCTCCGGGTGCGTGCGTTCTTCGCTCTCCACATCGAAGACCGTTTCCTGTGGGTCTTTGGCGAGGCCGCTGCGGTAACGCTCCACCAGGGTCATGGTCGAGGTCTGGTTGATGGCGGGTGATGGCAGTTCGTCGTCATCTTCTGCTGTCGCCCACATTGCCACAGCCAGGTTGCGTTGGGTGGGGTATTGCTGGGCGACTTCTACCAGCCAGTCCCCCAGGTTGTCGATGGCGCGTTTGGCCTGGGTGCGTGTCACGTACTCGGTTGCGTAATCATGGGCGCGCTGGTAGGCGATTAATGCCTTGCCTGTATAGAAGATGCGCAGTCGACTCTGCTCGTTGAGAATCATCTGGGCGCACAAATCGCCCAATTCAAAGTAGTAATTGGTCTTATCACCCGTCGCACGCAGCGCCAATTTGCCCTTTTCCGCGATCTCCGGGAAGGGGTCGGTGACGAAGGGGTCGGTGCGGTCTTCTGGATGGGGGTGTCGCAGCAGCCGACGTTGTTCATCCTCTGGCAGCGCGCGCGGACGACGGTTCGTCTGCGGTGGTCTCATGGTTGACTGTACCCTATACCTCTCACATCGCTGAAAAGCATACCGCAAAGTGTTGTGTGAGGCGAAGATACGCCTCCATGTGCCATTCGTCGTCCTGCACCGACGGACAGACCAGGCATGTCAACTTTTGCTGTGTGTGCGCTTATTCCTGCGGCGTCTCTTCGACCTTCTTCGTGAATGCCAGTTCATGCCCGTTTTCGTGCAGGGTGGCGACGATGGTATCGCCGGGCTGGAAATCTTCTTCCACAATCCGCACACTCAGCGGACGCATCACCAGTCGCTCGATGGCGCGACGCAGCGGGCGTGCCCCGTTCGCCGGATCGTGCCCTTCGGTCAGCAGCAGCTCGCGGGCTTCGGTGCTCAGTTCCAGCACTAGCCGCTGTTCGCGCAGCCGCTTCTGAATATCCGTGAATTGCAATTCCAGAATCTGGTTGAGCGTATCCCGATCCAGCATGCGGAAGGTGACGACCTCATCAATGCGGTTGAGGAACTCCACGCGGAAGAACTGCTTCAGGTATGGTGTGAAATCCGGCTCGGCATCGTCTTCGATGTTGCCGAAACCCAGCACCTTGCTGTTCTCCTTGGTGCCGATGTTGCTGGTCATGATGAAGACCGCGTGCCGTGCATCCACGCTGCGCCCATGCGCATCGCTGACGCGCCCTTCATCGAAGATTTGCAAGAAGATGTCGAAGACTTCCGGCGCGGCTTTCTCGATCTCATCCAGCAGCACCACGCAATAAGGGCGGCGTCGCAGGCCGTCGGTCAACTGCCCGCCGCGATTGCTCTCCTTGTATCCCGGCGGTGACCCGATCAGGCGGGCAACCGTGTGCGAATCGTGAAATTCAGACATATCCAGGCGCAGCATGGCTTCTTCCGTGCCGAAGAGCACTTCCGCCAGCGCCCGCGCCAATTCGGTCTTGCCCACGCCGGATGTCCCCAGGAAGAGAAAGACACCGATGGGACGGTTAGGATCGTTGAGCCCAGCGCGTGCCGTGCGGATCGCGTCCGCTACCATATGCACCGCGCGATCCTGCCCCATCACACGCTGCTGCAAGATCGTCTCCAGCGAGGCCAACCGCTTTTTCTCGTCCTTGGTCAGTTCTGTGACGGGAATCCCCGTCCAGTCGGAGAGCACGGCAGCGACATCCTGCACGCGCACATCGCGATCCTGCTCTTCTTCGCTCAAATCCGGGTGAATGGTGCGGATGGTCACGCGGGTGCAGGCTTCATCCAGCAAATCCAGCGCCTTATCCGGCAGGCGGCGGTCTGGCAGGTAGCGCACCGAAAGCTTCACCGACCCTTCGATGGCTTCGTCGGTAATCGTGACCGCATGGTGGTTTTCCAGGCGCTGTTGCTGCCCTTTGAGAATGGTGATCGCATCCTGTTCGCTGGGTTCTTCCACATCAATCGTGCGGAAGCGGCGATCAAGCGCCGGATCCTGGGCGATGGCACGGCGGTATTCTTCGTGCGTCGTCGCACCGATGCAGACGATTTCGCCCCGTGCCAGCGCTGGCTTGAGGATGTTGGCTGCATCCAGGTTGCTATCAATGGTATCGCCCGCGCCGACGATGGTGTGAATCTCATCGATGAAGAGGATCACGTTTTCGGCACGCCGGGCTTCGTCCACAATGCCGATCAAGCGCTCTTCGAATTGTCCGCGCAGGCTCGTCCCGGCGACCAGGGTGCCGATTTCGATCTGCACGATACGGCGGTTGGACAGGTTAGGCGGGGCCGTCTGGTGATGAATGGCATAGGCCAACCCTTCTACGATGGCGGTCTTGCCGACTCCAGCATCGCCCAGCAGCAGCGGGTTGTTCTTCTTGCTGCGCGAGAGCGTGCGTGCGACGGCGCGAATCTCCTTGTTCCGCGCCACAGCCTCGCTGATCCTGCCTTCGGCGGCCTGCTGCGTCAGGTCACGCCCGTAGCGATCCAGCAGCGGCGTCAGCGGCATGCGATCTTCATCGTCGAAGTAGGGCGAGTCGTCCAGCAAATCCGGGTCAGAGAAGTCGACATCTTCGTCGTCTTCGTCGCTCCAGAACTCTTCCATCTCGTTGTTCAGGTCGGGAGACGACGAGAACTCCGGGTGCTGGTCGCTGATGAGGCGCTGCAACCACAGGTTGAGGTCGAAACCCATATCGACCAGTTTGCGCACGGGAACGCCTTCACCCTCTTGCAGCAAGGCCATCAGCATGTGCTCTTCGCGCACTTCGTCGGCGTTCTCTTGCCCGGCCAGGAAGATGGCAATCGAAAGCACAATGGCTGTGCGCGGTGTCAGCGGCAGGACTTCGCCCACGGGGCCATCGAGCGTGCCGATTTCGCGGCGGATGGCGTTGCGTACCTGGCGCGGATTGAAACCTGCCCGCCGCAAGAACTGAGTCGTTGCGCCGTCGTTGCGCGTGGCCGCGATGAAAAGATGCTCGGTGCCGATGTAATTGTGCCCCAGCTTGCGTGCTTCTTCCGCCGCCGGGCTGAGCAAGGCACCACACTTCTCGCGAATTTCTTGTTCCGGAATATCGGGGGACGGTGTCACGAGTTCCGTTTGCTCCGCTTGGTAACAGTCTTCACTTGGGCTAGTATACCGTACTTTCCGTCAGTGGGATGCAAAAATTCTGCGTAGAAGCCCTCATGTTTGCGACCAGTACAAATGGGGGATTCCGCGCATGAGGGGGGCGTTTTGTCGCTCTTTTGCTCTTTCCTCATGCATAGTGACCTGTCCTGAGACTCTGGCGGGTGCCTGTAGGGCACATGAACCGCCGCTTCGCGATCTCTGCGTCCTCCTTCGTTCGTGCAACTTCCTAACATTTCGTTTCAAATCCGCTGTTGGCGGGTATAATGTGACCGAAAGGTGAAAGAACGCTCTTGACAACCGATAAACCCTGGAAAAAACACCAATGGTTACTTCCGATCCACTCATCGGCAAACGCCTGGGCGACTACCTGATTGAGGGAGTCCTGGGTACTGGCGGCATGGCTCGTGTATACCGGGGGTATGACGACGCCCTGGATCGTTACGCGGCAATTAAAGTGATCGAACCGCAGTTGGTCGCCAGCGCAGAAGAAGACGAATATCGGGAACGGTTTCTACGTGAGGCACGCGCTATCGCGCGGTTGAGTCACCCGAACATCGTCGGCGTCTATCAATTCAACCAGGTGGGCAACCTCTATTACATCGCGATGGAATACGTGCAGGGGCGCAACCTGCGCGACATCCTGAAGAGCTACCTGCGACAGGGCAAGGTCATCCCCACGGATGAATTGATGGTCGTAATGCATGACATCGCCTCTGCCCTGGATTATGCGCACAAGAACAACATCATCCACCGCGATGTGAAGCCCTCCAACATCATCGTCAAAGAAGATGGGCACGCCGTCCTGACGGACTTCGGCCTGGCGCTGAACGCGGTCGAAGGCACGATTGGCAATACCTTCGGCAGCGTGCATTACATCGCGCCAGAACAGGCCATTTCATCCGCGCAAGCTGTGCCACAGAGCGACCAGTATTCACTGGCGATCGTGTCCTATGAACTGCTCACCGGGCGCGTACCCTTCGACGACGCCAGTGCGATGAGCGTCGCGCTCAAGCACATCAGCGACCCGCCACCCCCGCCGACGGAATTGAATCCCAATATTCCGCAGGGGGTGGAAAATGCGATGTTGAAGGCGCTGGACAAAGACCTCAACAAGCGCTTCCCGACGACGATTGCCTTCGTCGAGGCCATGCAGAATGTCTTCGCTCAGATGCAGAGCAAGGATATTTCGCTGCCGGAGAATCTCTCTCCCGCTGCGGCGGTTGCGCCGACGACGCTGCTTCCGCCTGAAGAGCAGGGCGTGGCGGGTGATGAGAACGCTCGCACAGTGCCCGGCACCGAGTCGCGCCCCAACAGTATCCCCGCCACCTCGCAGGCGCAGGCATCGAACCGCCGTCGCTGGTGGGTCGGTGCGGCTGTTGTGGTAGTTGCCCTGCTGGCAGCCGTCATCGGGGCGCTGTTGGTGCTGCCGAATTTGCAGGGTGCAGCGGCTCCTACGGAAATCGCCCAGGCAACGACACCGCCTCCTACGCAAGACGAGGGTGATGGGCTGACTCAGACCGCAGCCGTATTGGCAGCAGCAGCGGCGGAGACCGAGACGGAAGAAGTCGTGCCGACGGATGAGCCGACAGCGACCGCCACCGATGAGCCGAGCGCAACCCCGACTGCCGAAGCAACGGAAGAGGCGACGGAAGAACCGACCGCTACCGATACGGAGACACCCGCGCCGACCAACACACCCAGCCCAACGGCGACTCCTACCGAGGAACCGAGCGCGACTCCGACGCAGACGCAGACGCCTACACACACGCCGTCCAATACGCCGACGAATACCCCCACCCCGACGGAGCGCATCGTCGCGACGGCGACTCCGCAGCTTGTTCTCGACCCGGAGGATGAAGAAGATACGCGGCAGGTCTTGCTGCGTTATGATGGGCGCATCATTGTCGTCGGGAATCGTGACCCGGAGAATCGCGTTGATCTGGATGATCTGGTCTTCGTGCTTGTCGAGCCGGATGACGAAGGCGAGATGCAGGAAACGGTGACTTACGAACTGGCGAACGACACATTCTCGACCAATCTGTTCTTCTCGCCGGATGGGCGCTGCTTCCAGATCCTGGATGGGCTGCTCTTCAGCAGTCCGCCCGTGAATAACAACCTGGCGGAGGAGTTCTGCCAGAGTACGCCCTTCTGGGTGACGACTTCGCCGCCCTTCTGGGTGAGCGCGGCAGAAGAAGCCTATTTCGAAGTGCGCCTCGGCCCGGTGGATGTGATCCAGCGCTGCCCGGCCAATATGCCACGCACCCGCGTGGAATTGCGCTGCGCCGTTGACCTCAACGCGCTGCCGCTGCGCTGATTTCGGGTGACTGATGTGGATGGGGGCGCGTTTTGCGCTCCCAGGTATGTGCCTGGATGTGCTATGAAATCACGGTCACGGATTGAGCGTGACCGTTGGCACGGCACCCGGCGCACTGACCAGGGGCGGCACCAGCGTCGCCGTCGCGATCAACAGCAGCAGCAGCAGCAAGCCAAACAGCAGCCAACGCCAATTCCATCCCCCGGCTGTGATTCCCTCGCCAACATCACCCAGGCGGGCATGTTCCAGCAGCCAGCGCTCGAACAGCTTGCCGACGATTTCCAGGTTTCCGCCCTCGCGCCGCTGCACCAGGTGCTGGTAATCCAGCCCGCGCAGCGCTGCGTGTATCGTGGTGCTGTCCAGCGGAAAATCGGTCTCCACCAGCCAGCGCTCAATGCGTTCGGCAGTGATCGGCTGGAGGGGGGCATCATAGCGCAGGCCTGCGCAGGCCGTCAGCACGAAACGTTCTTCCTGCGTGAGCAGTAGCCAGCGACCGCGAAATTCCTCTGTGCTGGCAGCGTATACGGCATCGTCGGCTTCCTTCAGTGAAACGGTCGGCTGGGCTATCTGGACGCTGTAGCGCTGCACCAGCGTGGGGAATCCGGCGCTGCTCTCGCAAATGTGTGCAATCTGCTCTTGGCTGAGAGCCGGTGCTTGCTCCCGGAAAAACGCCTCGACTTCATCACGGTTCAACGGGTGTAGGCGTTCGATCGCTTGTGGATCAACCAGCGGTTCCAGCTTCCGGATGTCATCCTCGTACCGACTGTTGAGCGTGAGGATGATGGCGAGTTGCTCGTGATCCGCCAGCAAGTCGCGCAGGTATTCCAGATGCGCTGCGGAGAGGTTCTGCCAGAGATGTTCAGCATCGTCGAAGAGCCAGACCAGCCGACGGTGTGAGCGCAGAATCCGCAGCACTTCGGGAAGGTATGCTTCGCGGAACCACGTTGCCAGCGGTGGCGGGTCGGATTCTTCATCTTCTGCGGCATGCTCTGGCAAGCGGCTCATGCTGTAATTGTGGTCAATCAGCAATTGCGCGGTGGATTGACGCAGCAGGTTCAACCAGGCGTCAGCGTCTGTCCATTCCAGGGCTGCCAGCGGGAAGTAAACACTCAGAATCGGATCGTGAAACGTGCGCGTGAAATGACGCAGCAGGGCGGTCTTGCCCATGCCATCCTGCCCGGTGAAGGCGAATGCCCGCCGCTGCGGTCGATCCAGGATATGCTGCTGTAAACGGGCATAGAGCGCGTTTCGCCCTGCGAACGGTGCGGGAATTTCCGGTGTGGTGGCTTCGGGTGAGTCTTCCGGTTGCATCATACTGCGTACTATACCCCAGACTGTGGTTGCGGCAAATCAACGGCTCTCAGCGGTCTACCTGCACGAAATTCAGCAGTGCCCGCATATCAAGCGAATCAGATGGGAGGCCACTGCCCCCCTGTAGCTCCCGGATGTGCTCATTGATCCAGTCGGGTTGGATGGCTGCACGTCCCAGGCGCGCATCGCTCTCCAGATGGCAGCTTGCGCAGGCAATCGTCGGCACCGCGCTGATGCGCTCATCCCGCGCCGTGTAGAACAGCCGCGCCCCTAACTGCGTCTGCCCTGGGATGGGCTGGCTGCTGGTCGGCATGGCGTCTGATAAGCCGAAAAACTGTGTGTCGAATACGCTGAGCGTTCCGTCCACCGCATCATGCGTGTAGACCTGCGTGAACCCCGCATTGAAGAGGATGCCACGCGGATTCGCGCCGACTTCAAAATGTGCGTCTGCCAGTCCCGTATCGAGATTCAATACGGTGACATTGTTGCTACCCGCATGCGCGATATATAACCGGGAGCGATTCGACGGTTGTGCCAGCGCGAAGGGCATACTGACGTAGCGATCCGCTGTTACCAGATTGATGCGCTCCGTAACGGCCATCGTTTCCAGATCAATCACAACCAGTAGCGGGACGAAGCGGTTGTCTACTGTCGTGCTCGCCGCATTTCTGATGCTCTGCGGCAGGTAGGCGATGCCTTCAACCGGATTCACCAGGACAGCGTTGGATAGGCTGGCATGGCTCGCTGGCTGTATGGTGCGCACGACTTCCCCGGCAGGCAGGTAAACCATGCTGAACTGCCCACTATCGTAGTGCGTCACGTACAGAAAATCCGCCCACAGCGATAATCCGGCGGGATGGGGCGGGGTGCTGATGCGCTGCACGATGCGCCCGGTTTCGATTTCCAGCGCGATGACTTCTGCCTGTGCTGGCAGCGAGACATAGGCGAGGTCTTCCGCAGCGACGAGGCTGTGCGGCTCGCCGTCACCATCTGCAAGCGGATGCAGCGCCTCGATTTCGTTAGTCGCCAGATCAATCACCAGCAAACCCGCAGCGCTGATGGCGAGTCCGCGCAAGTTATCCGGGGTGATTGCGGCGCTGGTCGGCTCGGCATCCATCTCCCATTCCGCTTCGATTTCACCCGTCCAGGGAACGACCAGCGAGGTGGTATTCACGTAGGGATTGGTCACCAGCACCCGCCCGCCGCGCGTGATGGCAATCGTGCTGCTGTTCTGCACAGGGTAGGCGAATGGTTCCGGCAAGTCGTAGAGCGGCAAGGGCGTCTCCTGCGCGATCACTGCCAGCGGTAGCAACAGAATCCACAGGGCAAAATAGCGAAGTCGGTTCCAGCGCATAACTCAGTCCTCGAAGGTGTACAACGTGTTGCCGCGCAGCGTGAACGTCCGCGCCCGAATGTGTGCCTCGTCCGATTCGTCAATTCCGGTCATGGCGAAAGTGAACGTGATTTCGTCCCGGTCACTGGCAGTGCTGGCTCGATTCTCCAGGAAGGGGAAAGTTCGCGCCAGTAATCCCGCATCAAAGAAGTAGCTTGCTTGCGATCCCGTGAGCGGCTCCGTATTGTGGTCCAGCACCCATTGCGGCGTTCGCACGACGGTATACCAGGTGACTTCCGTCCAGCCCTCTGGCACGCGCAGCGGGATGCTAAAGGGCTGCTGCACCTGCGTGATGGCCTCCAGCGATGTTTCCAGCGCGGGCGCATCTTCTGGCACAGCGAAGGCGAAATAGCCGTCATCCACGCCGAGCACACCGCCGCTCACGGCATCTTCGATGATCCCCGCAGAAGTTTCCCCGCTGAAGCTGGCTGCCGTGCGCAGGAGATACACGCCGGGTTGTTCAAACGAGAGGACCTCGCCCTCGAAGTAACCGTAGTCATTCGCCAGCAAAGTCTGCTGAAGTATCACGCCGTCAGGTTGCGTGATGTGCGTCTGTATCTCGGTTGGCAGCGTTGGCAGGCTGTATCCGCGTTGACGGACTGTTTCCCCAACGGGAATTACATCGCCGGGACGAATTCCGGTTGGCTGCACGAAGAGCCAGACATCTTCGCCGCGATCTTGCAAGAGGGGCTGTGTGAAGGGCGGCGCGACGCGGGCGCTATTGCCACCAGTGATGACGGCACTTGCCGCATAGCCGCGCACCGTTTCGCTATCCAGCGCCCCTCCGAACAAGAGCAACACATCATCGGGGCGCAAGCCTTCGCTCCCCGCGCCGATTGGCCCCTCTAACAACTCATCTGCGGTGAACCATGCCGCGAGTTCCGCCTCATCAGCACGAACAAATTGCCGCACGCGCAAGCCGGGATGCACGACGCTCAACAGTTGTGTCGCACCGTTGCCCAGAAGCGGGTTGAGCGCTGCCTCCGCACTGTCTGGCAGGGAGACCACATCACCGGGAAAGAACGGGAAATTCAGAATCGGCAGCGTGGGTCGGGCGTCGGCAGGGAAGACCTCCGTGTCGTACCAGACCTGCGGCGAACGAGCGTAATTCGCCAATCCGCGCACACCACTGGTCGCCGAATCCGGCGCGGTGACCACTCCGGCGATGCGTTGACTCGCTGCCCAAGCGGTTTCATTCGCTTCTGCCTGCGCATGAAAATCCACCACATAGATGCCCGGTTCGGTGAAGGTGAAGTCTTCGCTTATTGCTCGTTCGTTGAGCGCTCCGTCCCGCGTCAGAAAGCGCAAAGTGACGCGTTTTTCGGCATCGGGGATGTGCGGCGAAATTGTGAAATTCGCTGGAAATGATTGCCCGATGACGAAGGGCGTTCCTGCCAGAATTGGCGAATGAATCGTCAGCGGTTCGGCGAATTGCACGGTGTAGGTTCCGCCGCCTGTATAGCGCTGCCCGAAGGCGTCTTCTACGGTGCCGGATACGTCGATTTCCTGAACGTCGCCCGAAGCGAGAAATTCTTGTGCGAAGCCCTCATCGTAGGTCTCAAGGTAGGGCAGGCCATCGCGTAAGGCTGGATAGGCTGACACGGATGCGCTGGCGTTTTCACTGCGCAGGCGAATGTTACCCGAAACCAGGGGCGGCAGGGATGAACTGTACAAACGGGGTTCAAGTGAATACGTGCCGGGCATGAATACCGGGTTTTCCGGTGTGTGGTGGATCAGATTCGCAGTTCCGCTCTGGTCGCTATCTTCGGTGGCAACGGTATTCAGCACACTCCAGAGCAAGCGTGGGGCAGCAGCGTCGCCAATTTGCAGGAGCAGCGGCAGCATAGTCGCTGAGTCGCCCTCGGTTTCTGGGGCAGCAGCGCTGAAAACCCGGTTTGCGTACCAGTCGAAGGGCTGGCTGTCGCCAATTGCCGCCGTACCGCTGAAGACCAGCCCGTACCACCCCGGCGCTGCTTCAGGCATCGTCCCGCTCAACTCGAGCGAGACGGTGATTTCGCCAGGGATGATGGTCTCCGAAGTCGGTTCTTCGGTAGCTTCCTCATCTGGCGGGAAAGTGGCCTGCGTGTGCACAGGCTCGGATTGTGCGAGGGGGGTGTCTGGCTGCGTGTGCCCCAGCACGGGCAAGCCAAGCAGCAATTCGGATGACCAGCCCATGCCCGCTCCGGCATCTGTTGCAAGCGCTCGCCCTTCCGCATCGAACAGGCGGCGCAGCGCCAATTCGCCGCGCAGCGTGTACATCAGCGACGGGTCGCTATCCGGCGCGAAGAGACGGGCATTGAGCGCCAACGAGAATTCATCGCCCGGTTCGTAATTCAGCGCGTTCAGTGTACCATCTGCCAGCCAATACGACGCACCGTAAGACAATTCACCGCCGATGCTGAAATTGTTTTCGGCAATGGTCGGCGGATAGACGATCACACCAGAGCCGGGAATCAGATTGTAGGTGTCGCGCTCTGCCAGGGGATAGGCACGCGCTGTATTGACCTGGTAGGGCATAGCGTCTGTGCCATTGAGGGTCGCCTGAAAACTGCCGTTTGCCGCTGCGGACGCAAAAACGGTGTCACCGGTATACACGTTGCGCACCGCCACCTGTGCCGCCGGGAAGACGGCTCCCGCTTCGCCTCTGATGACGACGGTCTGACCGTCTTGCTGCGTCACCGCGATCAGCGGCGCATAAGGGGGATCCTCCGCTGTCAGCATTGGCGCATCCTGGGCGCGAAGACTCATCGCACTCAGCGAGAACAGCAGCAGAATGGTTGGAAAGAATTTGCGAATTTGCAACATAAACGTAACAGGGTCCCGAATTATAATTGAGCGCACCCAACTATACCGCATGGGCGCGGATTTGTACCCTGTGCCAATTGTACGCTCGATGACTGTTCCACATTCGGCCTTCCAACAGCTTGCCACCCTCATCCAGGAACGCCTCGGGTTAGGGCCAGATGCGATTCGCCACCTCAGTTCACAGTCCACTCTTGCAGGCAGCGCCGAAGGGGATTGGACAGCCTTGCTGCGGACGTTGCGTCAGTCGCCGGAAAGCAGCCCCTTCTGGCAGCGGATCATCCGTGAGCTGGCGATTGGGGAGACGTTCTTCCTGCGCGAACATCGTCATTACAAAGTGCTGCGTGAACATGTCTTGCCGGAACTGATCCGGCGCAAGCAGCAAACGGATGACCGCATGCTGCGCATCTGGTGTGCCGGATGTTCTACCGGCGAAGAGGCCTATTCCGTCGCCATCACCCTGCTGCAAACGATCCCCGCTGCGCACGAATGGCAGCTTCGTATTCTGGCGACAGACATCAATGCGGAGGCGATTCAGCGGGCACAGCAAGGCATCTACCGGGAATGGTCGTTCCGTCAGGTGCCGCCTGGTTTCCGCGAGCGTTACTTCCGCATGGAAGACGATGGTGCCCGCATAAACTCAGAAATTCGCGAGATGGTGACCTTCCAACGGCACAATTTGCTGAGCGGGGCGGCACAGATGCTCAGCGATCTGATCATTTGCCGCAATGTGCTGATGTACTTCGGCAAGGAGCAGAAAACGCAGGCTGAGGACTTGCTCTACGCGGGCTTGCTGCCCGGAGGCTGGCTCTTCCTGGGTCAGGCGGAGGCGATCCTGGGTCAGCGCGAGCGCTGGATCACGCACATTTTTCCGGGTGCGCCCATCTACCAGAAGCCCGAAACCCCGAAGCGGACGCCGGAGACCATCCGGCATCGGGCGCTCAGCCCTACCCAGCCGCTGACTCCCGCTGTTCAGGAGCAAGTCAATGCCTATCACAGCGCTGTGGATGCTGCCCGTCAGGAGCGCTTTGCCGAGGCAGAACTGACTCTCTCGCAGCTTCTCGCCGAGCATCCCCAGCACGCGAAGGGGCACACGCTGCTGGCGTCACTCTTCGCCAACCAGCAAGCTTACCCGGAAGCCCAGGCACATCTCGACACTGCGCTGTACTATGATCCGCTGCTGGCGGATGCGCACTATCTACGCGCTCTGATTGCGCTGGAGCAGCAGCAGCCCCAGGACGCCGCCGAAGCGCTGCGCCGCGCCCGTTTTTGCCAGCCGGATCATCTGCTGGCGGGGTTCACGCTGGGCATGGTTTACGCACAGATGGGCGAACCAGCGAAAGCCACCGCAACCTGGGAGAGCGTGCTGGCGCAGGCACAGGCAGCACCGAGCGATAACCTGATCTGTGATGTGAGCAGTATCACGGTGCGCAAAGTGCGAACGCTGCTGGAAATCCGCGTCGGAGATGACAACGGCCTGACGGATCAGGCGGAGTGAATGCCCATCGAAGCCAGCAGGGCATCCAGGCGGCGCAGCAAGTCTTCCGGCGAACCTTCATTGACCAGCGTATAGTCCGCAATCGCGATGGGGCCGCCCTTTTCGATGTGCTCGATCTCCTGGTAATCGCGCTCTTCGGCCTCGGATGCCGTCAGCGGGCGGATGTCCCGGGTGGAGAGCCGTTCGTAGCGTAGGTGACGCGGCGCGACGATGGCAATGACGACCATCTCGTCCCCAAATTCTTCGCGCAGGGTCTTGTATTCGCTGAAGCTGTAGAGGCCGTCGATGATGATGGAGTCGCGCTGCTGCAATGCCTGTTGCAGCTGGGGCAGCGCCCGTCGCGCAATCGAATCCATGCCTTCGTTGCGCCGAAATTCCTCGCGGACGATGCGCTCATTATCCGGGTTGACCTCCCATCCGCGCCGCTGTACTTCATCGACGATGATGCTGCCGAAGCGGAACTGGTAGAAGCCCCGTTCTTCCAGGTGTTTGGCACACAGAGTCTTCCCAGCACCCGGCATTCCCACCAGAGCCAGGGTGCGTGGAGGTTGCGTTCGAGTTGTCATGATTCCTCTTGGAATGTGTTTCGCCAGCACCAGCCCATTATTATACAGCGCTATCAGGTGATGAAAACAGCCAATTATGCCAGGGGCGAAGCCGCATTACAGCCAATCGAGGGTTTCGCCAAAGCGTGTTCGGAACCTACGCTGCACTCAACCAGGACTGAAGTTTGCTTAGAATTTGCCGAAACCCCTTGCAACTTAAGATTTAAACCTTGCGAAAACTTGCGCATCTGGCTACCCTTTTAGTAGATTATTGTCGTTTTAATTGCGCAAACAGAGGGATGATGATGGCTGCTGCCAGCGCTGCCATGCAGGAATACTTGGCGGAAACTTACCGCATCGCCTACTACCAACCGAATAATCCCTATGTCGCCACCTCTGCCCTCGCGAATGTCCTGGGCGTCTCGGCTCCGGCGGTGACGCGCATGGTGCAGCGGCTGAAAGAGGCGGGCTACCTGGAACATGAACCCTATCGCGGCATCTCGCTGACGGAGGCTGGCGAACGCGAAGCACTCGCCAATATCCGCAGCCATCGCCTTGTGGAACGTTTTCTGGTGGATGTGATGGGCTTTGGCTGGCATGAGGTACATGATGCCGCCGATGAACTCGGCCCGGTCGTCAGCGAACGGATGGTGCAGCGCATCGCGGAGATGACGGGCTTCCCGCACCGCTGCCCGCATGGCGAACCAATCCCGACCGAAGCTGGATTCATGCCGCGCATCATCGATTATCCGCTGCATGAGGTGGAGACTGAGCAGGATTACATCATCAGTCGTGTGAACACCCATGATGCTGAAAAGCTCCAGTACTTCGAGAAGCTGGGGTTACGCCCCGGTACACGCATCCATTTGTCGCACCGAGCGCCCTTCAACGGCCCGCTGCACGTCAAGCTTGGCGACGAAATGCTGCACCTGGGGCATGAACTCGCCGGAGTCCTGCGCGTGTGCTCCGAAGAAGAATTTGACGCGGTGTAGGTGTGGCGCGATTTTCTCGCGCCCGCTATCTCGATTTCACACCCGGTTTCACAACTGGCTCACGCTCATCACACCAGCGAGGATCGCCAACGTGATGAGGGCCGCCCAGAGCGCCGCTCCCAGCGTCAGCGCGATCACCAGTCGCAGCGGTCGTGCCCCGAAGCCGAGGCCAATCACCGCTGCCATCTGCGAGCCGACCGTCATCGGTGCCAGCAGCGCCAATCCCAGCAAGCCGAAGCGATCCCATGCCCGCTGCACCAGAACGACCATACGGCTCGGCTGCGCATCATCCGGATTCTCGGAGCGAGTTTCGATGCGGCGGCGGATGCGTCTTCGTATAGGTGCCCCCACCAGGATGACCAGGGCTGCACCGCTGCCGTAGCTGAGCGTCACCAGGGAAGCAACCAGAAGGGGCGCGACCCCCAGGGCGAGTCCAGCGGGAATCGCCGACCAGAAATGAAAGAAGGCCAACCCGAAAACCGTGCTGGCTGTGGCAAATGATGTCAGGAGTGCAGTCACGTGAGTTCCTCGTCGTCGGGTTGCCGCGATGCGGTCATGGATAAGAACAGTCTCAAGCTCCGGAGTTCATCTGGAAGACGGCTACACCCAGCAGCACCCAGCCGATGATGAAGGCGGTTCCACCCAGCGGAGCGACGGCGCCCATGATACCAATGTCGAAGATCGACAGGATGTACAGGCTGCCGCTGAAGAGCAGGATCCCCGCGACGAAGGCGTAGCCCGCCCACAGAGTCAGGTTGCTATCGACCTGCGTGCTGAACAAACCCGCCCCCAGCAATACGACTGCGTGAACCAGATGATAGAGCGTCCCGGTGCGGAAGGTTTCCGTGCGTCCGTTGGCTTCCAGCACGGCGGACAGCCCATGTGCGCCGAAGGCTCCCAGCGCCACACCCAACGCGCCGAAGATCGCCGCCAGGATGATGAGTTGTTGCATCGTCGTTCTCTTTCCCATGATGACCTCAGTGTTGTCTCTCGTATGATCCGAATTTCGTCGCGATAGTATAGGACTGCGCCACCTGGATGTCATCCCCGGCACGGAAATCCTGCGCACCTGTTAACGCTTTGCAGCGCACTTTCCCCGTATAATACGGAATAGGAATGGGTGCATTGGGGGGATGCGAACATGCTTGTTCACACATCAAAACCAGGCACGCCGGGAAGAGGCAATCTATGACGCGAGAAGAAACGCAGCCGCTGTGCGAACATCAACAGGTGACGGCACTGGAGCACGAGTTCGTTTTCCAGGCCAGCAACCGCGCAGCCGTGCAGGAATGGGCATACTTGATCGAACAGTTGCAGTTGCAGCGGCTCTGGTACAACCAGAAGCACCTGCGCTTGCTGCTGGATGCGCGCAAAGCCAAGGAGCTGCCGCTGCGCTACCTGTTCGAGTTGCTCAGTGATTACAATCGCAGCTATCCCGATCTGGAAGCGCCCAGTCTCACCATCGCTTACCTGCATGATCCGCAGACTGTAATTCTCTCCATCTATGAGATGATTCCCGAACTGCTGTCTCCGCCTGTGACGGTCAAGTATTTCACCGACGAAGCTACCGCCAGAGCCTGGCTGCACGACGAAACGGATACATAGGCGACGCGCTTGCGCTGCTGCGTTATAATCCCTGCCAGATTGCGAACGACCAACTGCGGAAAGGGTCATCATGCTGGTAGGGGTTGATGTCGGCGGCACCTTCACCGACCTGGTGCTGAGCGTAGATGGGCGTCTGTGCATCCACAAAGTGCTGAGTACCCCGGAAAATCCCGCTGCTGCCATCCTCAGCGGCTTGCAGCATGTCACAGCGGGCGATTTGACGGCGCTGCGACAGATCGCGCACGGCTCCACCGTCGCCACCAACGCCATCCTGGAGCGCAAAGGGGCCAGAACCGCTTTCATCACCACGCAGGGCTTCCGCGATTTGCTGCTGATCGGGCGTCAGAATCGCCCCCAACTCTACGCCTTGCATCCCACGATTCCGCCGCCGCTGATTCCCCGTGAACGCATGCACGAAATCCCTGAACGGTTGGATCATCACGGCGAAGTCTTGCAGCCGCTGGATGAGGCCGCCCTCGATCAGGTGCTGGATCAGATCGCGGGGCAGCAAGTCGATGCCCTGGTGGTCTGCTTCCTCTATAGCTTCATCAACCCGACCCACGAAGAGCGTGTGCGCCAGCGCGTCCTCGAACGCAATATGCTGGAATCCTGGCAGGTGGTCTTGTCCGCAGATGTGCTGCCAGAGTTTCGCGAGTACGAGCGAGCCAGCACCACCGCGTTAGAAGCCTACGTGCGCCCGGTGATGACGCGCTATATTTCCCACTTGCGCCAGGAATTGCCGCCAGAGATGCCCCTGCGCATGATGAAGAGCGATGGTGGCGTTATGCGGGCGGATCGCGTGCGAGAGCAGGCCGTGCAGACCGTACTCAGCGGCCCGGCTGCGGGTGTGGTCGGTGCCTTTCATCTGGCGAAACTGGCGGGCTTCGACCAGATCATCACCCTGGACATGGGCGGCACTTCCACCGATGTCGCGCTCTGTCCCGGTGAAGTGCAGTTGTCGGCAGCCTCAGCGATTGATGGCCTCCCGCTGCGGGCACGTCACCTGCACATCGAGACCATCGGCGCGGGTGGCGGCAGCATCGCACGTATCGACAGTGGGGGGGCGCTGCGCGTCGGGCCAGAGAGCGCCGGAGCCGCCCCAGGCCCGATGATCTACGGGCAGGGGGGCGAAGCCCTGACCGTCAGCGATGCCAACGCGCTGCTCGGTCGCCTGGATGCCGAACATTTCCTGGGTGGTACGATGAAGCTGCACATCCGTCGCGCCGAAAAAGCCTTCGGCAAGCTGGCCAATCGGCTCAATCGCGATGTGGTGGGGGCGGCAAAGGGGGTGGTTGATGTCGCCAACGCCAATATTGACCGGGCGCTGCGCCGCGTCTCAATCGCCCAGGGGCATGATCCCCGTGATTTCACCCTGGTGGCCTACGGTGGCGCTGGCCCACTCCACGCCTGCGAGGTCGCCGAACGGCTGGATATGCTGCGCGTGCTGATCCCGCGACATCCGGGGGTGTTGTGTGCGCTGGGGCTGCTGGTCGCCGATGTGAAAGTCGATCACAGCTTGCCGATTCTGGTGAAGGCCAATCGCGATCTGGTGGCGCGACTGCGGGCGATGCAGGCTGAAATCCTGGCGACCGGGCGTGATGACCTGCGCAGCGAAGGCGTGGCAGATGAGGATATGCACTTCGAGGTGCTGCTGGATATGCGCTATGAGGGGCAGGCACATGAACTGAGCGTGCCCTTCGCTGCCAATGTAGTGCAGGAATTTCATCAGCTCCACGAGCGCACCTATGGCTATGCCCTACAAGATCGCCGTATCGAGATCGTCAACATGCGCTTGCAGGCCAGTGGAGTCACCGCGAAGCCGGATTTCGTGCCGGAGCCACCCTCATCCGCTGCCGTTGAAGAGGCGCACCTGGGGGACAAGCGCTCTCCTCTCGGCGGTATCATCGCCCATTATGACCGCGACTTGCTGGCACCCGGGATGCGCTTCAGCGGCGAAGCCCTGGTCTTCCAGTTCGATAGCACCGTGTACGTCCCGCAGGGCTGGTCGGCACGGGTGGATGGCTACCGTAATCTGATTCTAGAGCGCATCTGATCTCACGATCCGGTTGTGATGATCGAAATCACCGTGACCAGAATCACCGATACTGCGAAAATGAACTCCGCGATCATGCTGTAGAGGATCAGGCGCAGGGCGGTCCCGCCGCTTTCGATGGCCTTGCCGATTTCGCGCAGGCGGGCGAACTCCACCAGCATCACACCGACCGTCCCGCCCAGAATGGTGCCGACGAAGGGAATCGGAATCAGGATCGATCCGGCGATCATGCCGATGAAGAAGGCCACCAAACCCAGGCAAGAAATCTGTCTGCCGCGCAGCCCCAGGAAAGGCATCCACAGGCCGTTGGTGGCACCAATCACCATCAAAATCGTGATGATCACCGCCGCAGCCGGGGTCAGCCGCGTGAACCCCGTCAGCACCCCCAGAATCATGGCAATCGCCCACTCCAGGGCTGTCACGGGCAGGGCCGGAATCAGGATCAAGAAGAGCGTGATGACCATCAAGCCCAGGGCGATCAGGATGAGGACGAATTCTGCCATGTGCTGCTGTCTTCCTTTCGTAGACTGCGCACATTGTAGCACGCTCTATCGGGTATACTATTCATGTGCGAGCCATGTGCCAATGAGGAGAGGTGCTCGATGAAGCCACTGGCGTGGATTTGTCATTCCGCTTCTTACACAAAACAAACCGAAGCCGACCAGTGGGCGATGAGGAAAGTCTTCCATTCGAAGCATTTTCTGCCGCTGCTGGATCATGGCGTTCAGCAGCCGTATTGAACCAATCAAGCAAAGCGAGTGCCTGCAATGCCCGTTGATGCAATCTCCCTGGAAGTCTTCAAGAATCTCTATGCCGGTGTGGCGGAAGAGATGGGCGTGACCCTGCAACGTGCCAGCTTCAGCCCCAACATCCGCGAGCGCCTGGATTTTAGCTGCGCCGTATTTGATGCACAGGCACGGATGGTGGCACAGGCCGCGCATATCCCGGTGCATCTGGGAAGCATGCCCGCGTCGGTGGAATATGCGGTGCAGCATTTTCCGCAGATCAATCGTGGTGATGTCATCGTCCTCAACGATCCCTATCGCGGCGGCACCCATCTGCCAGATATTACGATGGTTTCGCCCGTTTTCGCAGCGGATGAAATCGCGTTTTTCATCGCCAGCCGCGCCCACCATGCGGATGTCGGCGGCATGTCGCCGGGTTCACTGCCCCTCAGCACCGAGCTGTATCAAGAAGGGGTCATCATCCCCCCGGTGCTGCTCAAGCTCAGCGGCTGGATGAACGATGGCGTTCTGGCGATGATCCTCGCCAACAGCCGCAATCCGGAAGAGCGCATTGGCGACCTGGAAGCGCAGTTGGCAGCGCATCGTGTGGGCGAATCGCGCCTGATCGAGATCATGGTCAAGCAGGGCGTGGCGCGTGCCCAGGAACACGCCGCCGCGCTGATGGAATATTCCCAACGGATGACCGAGAGCCTGATCGCCACGCTGCCGGATGGGCGCTACACGTTCGAAGACTCGCTGGAAGGTGACGGGCAGGCCGACTTTGAAGTGCCGATTCAGGTGACGGTTGCCGTACAGGGGCGGCAGATGAGGGTCGATTTTGAAGGTAGTGCGCCACAGGTGGCTGGCAACATCAACGCTGTGTTGCCCATTGTGCGCAGCGCGACCTGGTACTGCGTTCGGCTCCTCGCCGAAGAAGATATTCCCGTGAATCACGGCTGTTTTGCCCCTGTCGAAGTGGTGGCTCCGCTGGGGAGCGTTCTCAATCCTTATTTCCCGGCGGCGGTCAGCGTCGGCAATACGGAAACCGGGCAGCGCGTGGTCGATGCGGTGCTGGGGGCGTTGTCCCAGGCCTTGCCAGGGCGCATCCCTGCGGCCAGTCAGGGTACGATGAACAACTTCACTGTCGGTGGCCTTGATGGTGGTCGGCAGTTCGTCTACTACGAGACCATCGCCGGGGGGCATGGGGCGTCGGCAGCCGGGGACGGCCTCAGCGGACGCCAGAGCCACATGACCAACACGATGAACACCCCCGTTGAATCGTTGGAGATGGCCTATCCACTGCGGGTGCTGCGCTACAGCCTGCGCGAAGACAGCGGCGGTAGTGGTCGCTTCGAAGGAGGGGCAGGCATTGTACGCGAATACGAATTCCTCGCCGCTGCGGTGGTGACGATCAACAGCGAACGGCGGCGCAACTCTCCCTACGGCTTGCAGGGTGGGCAGCCCGGCGCGGCGGGGCGCAATCTCTGGTGGGAAAATGACAGTCATCCGCACTGGATCGGAGCCAAGGCCAGTGTGCGCGTGCAGCCGGGAGACCGCATCCGCATTGAAACCCCTGGCGGAGGGGGTTGGGGCGAGGAGGCGTAGAAAACGCGCCTCTTGCAATACTTATACACCTTTTTCGCAGCAATTCTCTCAAACCTGCCGTACTATCAAGGCATGACTACGATGGCGAGCAGCATCAGGGGACTGTTTTGTCTGCTTCGTCACTCATCGCAGGAGGGAAGGGATTGCAATGGATAGCCTCATTCAGCGGACGCTGCGTCGTTCGAATCGGATTCTGCTCTTCTTCGGCGTTCTCTCGCTGGTGATCTCGGTAGCGGTCATTGCGCTGACGACGGTGCCGTATTTCGTCGGAAAATTCACAGGCCCCACCCCCATCACGGACAAAGAGGTCATCAATGCGCGGGTGAACTTCGTCCAGCCCCTGTACTTCCGGGAGGTAACCGGGCAGGAGATGCTCGATACGGGGTACGAAGAATACACCTACGATTCGGATACCGGGCGGCGCGTCAGCACAGATTACTACTTCGGGGCGCTCTACATGGGCGGCGATCGCTACTTGCTGGTGCGCACGCCGGAATCCATTGACGAATCGCAGAACACGTACGTTGGCTCCCTGGTCGAGATTCCGGGGGATGTGCAACGCGAAGTGGTTGATGATCTGCTGCGGGAACTGGGGGCAGATGCGGCCAATGTTCAGTTCTTGCCTGTGATGCTCTCCACCAGTGATAATCAGGTGATGTGTTATATCGGCACCGCGATTGTGGCTGTGATGCTGCTCTTCGGCATCTGGGCTACCTACCATGGCATCCAGCGCAGCCGTGACCCATACAAGCACCCCGCGCTGAAAAAGCTCGGTCGCTATGGGGAGATCAGCTTCGTGATCGGCGACATTGAGGGTGAATTGCGCATGGCGGATGCGCCAGTGGCGAAGCGCCTGTATGTCACCCGCAACTGGATCGCCTCAGCCTATGGCAATAATTTCCAGGCGATGCGCCTTGATGATCTGGTCTGGCTGCATAAGTATTCGACGCGCAGCCGCTATGGGACGAATCATTTCGCTCGCTTCTACGATCGGCATGGGGTATTGATGGGCTTGCAGGGACGTCGCAGCGAAGATGTCGATCAGATGTTGCAGGCGGTTTATGATCGTGCGCCCTGGGCGATCGCGGGCTTCAGCCCCGATGTGGAAAAAGCCTGGAAGCAGGATCGTCAGCAACTGATTGCAGCAGTAGATCAGCGCAAGTAGCAGAGCCGGGCAGGGGGGAAGCGACCGCCGGGGCGAACCTCCCTTCGTCTCGGCGGCTTCCAGCTGAAATCGAAACCGGATCGCTGGCGACTCCGAACCACCACCGTTGATTTACCCCCCATGAGCGCGTACTATCCCCTGCGTTTGATTGACGACTGTGCAAACCCTGGGAACGACCATGACCCATGCCTTGATAACGGGCGGCGCTGGCTTCATCGGCAGCCACCTGGCGGAATATTTGCTGGCGCGCGATTACACGGTGACAGTGATCGACAACCTCAGCACCGGAACCCTGGAGAACATCACCCTGCTGCAAGACAACCCGCATTTTCGCTTCGTGCAAGAAGACCTGCGCAACGGACTGGTCACGGATCGGCTCGTGAGCGAGTGCGATGTGATTTTCCACCTGGCGGCGGCAGTGGGCGTGCAGAAGATTTTGCAGGAACCCATCGCCAGCATC
This sequence comes from uncultured Anaerolineaceae bacterium, assembly GCA_964549915.1. Classification (GTDB taxonomy): domain Bacteria; phylum Chloroflexota; class Anaerolineae; order Aggregatilineales; family Phototrophicaceae; genus JAUZRW01. The sequence goes on from CAZJWX010000012.1 coordinate 38,646, forward strand.
GAGAACAACATCGGTGGGACTGAGGCCATGCTGCAAGCTGCACGGCGCTATCGCAAAAAGATCCTGATCGCTTCCACTTCTGAGGTCTATGGCAAGGGTACGCGCATCCCATTCGCGGAGGATGACGATACGCGCCTGGGTGCGACGGCGAAGATGCGCTGGAGCTATGCCTTCAGCAAGGCGATCGATGAATTCCTGGGGCTGGCCTATTACCAGGAGACGGGCCTCCCGGTGGTGGTCTTCCGTCTATTCAACACGGTGGGGCCGCGCCAGAGCGGCCAGTATGGTATGGTGCTGCCGCGCTTCGTACAGTGGGCGCTGGCGAATGAACCGCTGCAGGTTTACGGCTCCGGCGAGCAGACTCGCTGCTTTTGCAATGTGAGTGATGTCGTGCAGGCGCTGCACCAGCTCTCGATGGAAGCGGCGGCGGTGGGGCAGGTCTTCAACGTCGGCAGCAGCGAGGAGATCAGCATCGGCGACCTGGCCGCCCTAGTCATCGAGCGCACGGGGAGCGCGTCTACGGTGCAAGTTGTGCCCTATGAAGAAGCCTATACCGAGCCAGGTTATGAGGATTTCATGCGCCGCGTCCCAAGTATTGCTAAAATAGGGCAAATGGTGGGCTGGGAACCGTCCATTTCGCTCCCAGAAACCATCGACCAGATCATTGCCTACTACCGGGAGAAGATGACTCATGGGTGAAATCACACGCAAAGAATTGATTCTGGCGCTGGTGGGAGCCACAGCCAAGCCGCGTCTCGCTGGTGTCAACCTCGCTTCGACGGATTTGCACCGCCTTGACCTGGAAGGGGCGAATCTGCGTGGCGCTGACCTGACGGCGAGCAATCTGCAGGAAGCCATCCTGCGCAATACGAATATGACCGGGGCGAATTTGCAAGTGACGCAGCTTCCCTTCGCCGACCTGAATAACGCCAACCTGACGGTTGCCAACGCGACCGGAGCCAATTTTCAGGGTGCGCGGCTGACCAACGCCAACCTGACCAACGTCGTGCTCAACGGTGCCAACCTCTCTGGCGCGAATATGCGCGGCGCGACGGTCAACGGCGTCAAGTTTGATGAGCAGACTGTCTGGCCTGATGGCAAAACCGGCAGCGCAGGCAATCCAGGGAGTTATACGTGACGCTCCCCACGAATAAATTCGGGGGCTTCTGTTGCACGCCTGCCCCAACGGGCTACGTTCTGCAACACGGACACGTCCTGCCCGGTACTGCGAAGGTCGTCTGAGCCTATTCTGCTTCTATGCGACATGAAAATTATAGCACAAAAATGTGGTCGCGTAGCGTATTTTGTCCGACAATTTCGCGACAAAATCCAGCTACACGCACCACGCGCCCTACGTTCTCATAGCTAAAGCAAGGGGCTTTGGGCGCACTTTCGGTAATTCCTGCGTTTCGTGGGGGCGCTGTCCGCGCCCTCTCCTTCGCTGCCCCGTTATCCAACGTCTGCTCCTGCACTACCATTCGCACACGCCAGAGCGATGCCCTGGCGTCTATACCGTGAGAGCAAGTCCTCAGGCTTCGTCGCTCTCCTGTTGCTCCGCCTCCCACTTCGCAACCGCTTCCAGCGCTTCCGGCGTACCAATCAGACGCAGGGCGGCGGCGAGATAGGGTCGGTCCTCATGTTCATCATCCATATACTCGAATGCGACGACGAACATCCGGATGAGCCGCTCATCCTTGAATTCGCGGAATATGTGTTCAATCTCTACGCCGCTGATGCGCATGAGGGCGGCGGCAGTTGTGGAACTTACAGTTCCCGAAGTATAGGTATTGTGCTTTTCGTGGTCATTCAGCAGCGCATTTACAAGCTGGGGGATCGCTTCGTGCGAGTTCATCGTGCCTAGCGCACAGGCGGCACTGCTGCGCACCAGGGGATTCTTGTCGTGCTCTACGACGTGCATCAGCGGTGCGATCGCCTGTGGTGCCCCCAATTTACCCAATGCTTTGGCCACGTCGCTGCGCGTGTCATCGTTCGGATCGCGCTGTAAGGCATCGATCAAAGGTTCCATGGCCTGCTGCGCCTGCAAGTCGGCGAGGGCTTCGGCGGCACTGCTGCGTACAAATTCTCTACTCTCGTGCTGCAAGGCATCGATCAAAGGCTCAATGGCCTGCTGCGCGTTGAGCTTGGCCAGTGCCCGGGCAGCGCTGCTGCGCACATTGCTGCTCTTGGTCTGTTGTAAGGCCTGCAGCAGAGGTTCGATGACCTGTTCCGCTTTGAGGTCGGCGAGAGCCTCTGCGGCGCTTCCTCGCACTTCATCACGTTCATCATGTTGCAAGGCATGGATCAGCGGCTCAATGGCCTGCTGAGCTTTGAGTTTGCCCAGTGCTTTGGCAGCGTTGCTGCGTACACTATCATCCCTGTCATGTTGCAGGGCGTAGAGCAGTGGCTCAATGGCCTGCTGAGCACCCAATTGGCTCAATGCTTCGGCGGCGCTGCTGCGCACATATTTCCCTCGATCATGCTGTAAGGCTTTGAGCAACGGGATCACAGCTTGCTGTGCCTTCAGCTTGCCCAGGGCTTGCGCGGCACTGCTGCGTGCAAAATCCTCTCTCTCGTGTTCCAGTCGAGAGATCAGCGCCTCCACAGCCTCTTGCGCCCTCAGTGTACCGAGCGCTTCTGCGGCACTTCTGCGTACGTCTTCATGTTCATCATGCTGCAAGGCATGGATCAGTGGTTCGATGGCTTGCTTTGCCTTCAGCATGCCCAGTGCGTCCGCAGCACTGACGCGCACCTCTTCATGTTCACCGCTTTGCAGCGCATGAATCAGCGGTTCGATAGCCTCCTGGAGCCTGAGCCTCCCAAGCTCCCTCGCAGCAGCCCCGATCACACGCCTGTCCGTGCTGGATTGCAGGGCATTCAGCAAAGTTTCGATGGCCTCTTGCGTGCGCAATTGAGCGAGTGCCCGTGCCGCACTGCTCCTCACGAAACCATAGCTATCCAGTTCGTCGCTCTGCAGCACAGTGACGATATCTGGAATGGCTTCCAGAGACTGCAAGCTCCCCAGTGCATCGACGATTGTAGAGCGGGCATACCAATCGAGTTTCCTGTGCAGCGCTTCACGCAATGGGGCAGTCGCCCTGGGCGAATTCAACTGCGTCAGCCCTTCAGCCGCCGCACGAAGGATGTCTTCGTTATGCTGCTGCAAACCAGTGATGTGTGCCTGGATTTCGTCGCCGCCAATTTCGCGAATTCGATCAATCCGTGTCTTGTACGTGTGGTCTTCCATGTACCGCGTTGCTAGCTCCTCGAGGATGCGCTCTTCTTCCGAGCGCAGGTAATCCCGTTCGACCTCGGTCAATTCCGGCTGCAACGTCTCCAGCATCGGGGCGACCTTGCTCAGACGCTCAGCAGGCCAGAGCATGTAATCGGGGCGTCCGGCAGCGTCCCATTCTGCGGCGGCGGCGCGTACTTGGCGCAGCAGCAGCAGGTCTTCGCGCACGGATTCAATCCATTCAGCCAGCCGCGCCCAACTGCGAAAGAGCGCCTCGTGGGCGATTTCGACGTAATTCTGCTGACCGTCCATCCCCGTTTGCAGCAGCCGGTTCCTCACCAGTGCATCTACCAGGGCACGGGCTTCTGGCGCGGTGGTCACCCGTTCCAGCGAGGTGCGGCGGCGCGTCGCTTCCCCCGTGTCGGGATCGATGCTCACCAACGGCAGGAAGACCGTGCCGAGCTGCTGCTGAACCGTCTCTGGCAATTGGCTGAAGACCGCTTCGCAGTGGGTGCCGATTGCCCCCTGTACTCCGCCGATTGTCTCATAGGCTGCGGATGTCAGGCGATTGCCCTCGCGCATCGCATACAGGCGCTCCAGCGTGAATTGTAGCAGCGGCAGCGCCCCCGCCTGTGCCATATCCTTCTCGCGCAACGCATAGATGATGTCTGCCACCAGCCCCGGATCAAAGGTCAGGCCGACATCCGGCAAACGGGCAGGCTTTTCGATGGCATCGCTCAGCTCGCGAATATTCATGGGCAGCACGGTCTTCTGATTCTCTTCGATGAGCGTTCCCAGTTGGGCGTAATTCATGGGATGCCCGTAGAAATCGGCGCGCATCGATAGCAGCACCAGTACTGTGCCGTCCGCCTCGGTGGCGGCATGGGTGATCAAACTGATGAACTGCTGCCGTTCGGCCTCGTCCCTGGTCAGCGTGAAGAGTTCCTCGAACTGGTCGATGTACAGCACCACCCGTTCGCCGATTTGCTTCGCCAATCGGTGCAGGTAGCGTCCGCCAGGGCTGTTGAGATCACCTTCAATGGAACTGAGGCTCTTGTCTGGAAGCACCTGGTAGAGAATATCTGCGAGTTTCTCTACGGGGTGTGTGCCTGGTACCATGCGCGGCAGGAAGTGCCAGTCAGGGTGCGCCTTCTTCAGCATTGGGATCAATCCCGCCATCACAACGCTGGATTTGCCCGCGCCGCTGGGTCCCAGGACGGCGAGGAAGCGCTGTCGTCCATCGCCGAGCCGTTCTTCTACGCGCTTCTTCAGGATGCTCACCAGGGCTTCTCGTCCGAAGAAATCTCTGGCATCGACTTCGTAGAATGCGACCAATCCCTTGTATGGATTGCGCCGCTGCGCCTCTGGCACCAATTGTGGTTCGGGTTCTTGTGGAACAGCAAGCTCTGGCTTTTCGCCACCCAGTGCCTTGATTAATTCTGCCAGTCCGAGGTTGTAATTCCCCCCGCGCATGTCGATATACTGGATTCTCGTTCGCTCAAGCGGCACGCAATCGATCCAGTTATCGCCACCCGCCCACACCGGGAAGATCTTGCGCTGGTAGGACTCGGCGTAGACGATTTCGCCCTGTACATACTCCGAGCTGTAGCTTTCCGGCGTAACAACCCAGATGACCAGGTCGCAATCTTTGATCGCCTGTTTGATCGCTCGCTCCCAATTGGGCGTGCCCGTCGCCAATTCCTCATGGTCAATCCAATAGGAAATGCCCGCATCATCCAGGCTGGCGCGTAAACGCTCTACGAAATGGTAATCTTTGCGTGCGTAGGAAATAAAGACATAGGACATGGCAACCCCAGTACCCACAAGAACTCCGAGCTGTGCCATTAGTATAGCCGATTTTTGCCGTCTTCCCCTATAAATTGAGGGACACAGCGGACGCTGAACCCGGTACAATAGAAACAGCGCAACGTGTTTGCAAAGGATGTGCCTCGCCATGAAACCTGACCGCACCACACTGCTCTTCCTGGGCTTCTTGCTGGTGATCGGCGTTCTCTTCGGCCTCAATTTCCTCGTCACGCGGCAAGAGCCGGAAGCCATTGCCGTCGTGGTCGATCCGCTGGCGGAAAGCTGGGTGCGTGCCGCTGCTGCGGAATACAACGCCAGCAACCCCATCATCAATAACACGACGCGGGTGCGGGTGGACATCGCCAGCATCAATGACCTGGATGTCTGGCGTGATGGAGTCAGTTGGAGCGCGATGGATCATCCTGCTGCCTGGGTCCCGTCGTCGAGCCTCTCTGTGGAGTACTCCTCGCTGCCGCTGGCAGTCGTGGCGGAGTCGCTGGCGCGGACGCCCCTGGTCTGGGGTGGCTTCGCGAACCGAGTCGCGGTCATCACGCAAGATGGTGAGCGCCCCTTCGAGTGGGAAGCCGTGCAGCAAACGGCGGGTGCACAAACCTGGTCGGCGCTGGGAGCTAGCGGCGGCAACGTCAATATGGCGATTCACTGGCCCAGCAGCTCAATGGCGGGGGTGGGTGCGCTCCTGAGCGCCGCCGCCAACGTCGAAGGGACAGACATTGTGCAACGCGCCTTCGTTCGAAGCACCGAATTTACCACCTGGTTCGATCCAATTCGCGCCAGTGTGGTCAATTCACAGCGCATGGGGGGCGATCCGGCGCAGGTGCTGGCCTCGCGCGGCACGGCACAGGGGGATTTCGGCCTGCTCCCAGAAGCGAACTGGCTCAGCAACCTTTCCGGCCTGACGAATGACGGCTTCGTCTTCGCCTATCCTGCCTATCAATTTGTGCTGGATTTCCCGCTGCTGCGGTGGGACGATGCCCGGGTGACGAGCTTCGAAGAAGCGGCGGTGCGAGATTTTGCCGCCTTCTTGCTGGGCGAGCGAGGGCAGGCGCTGGCGCTGGAGGCTGGCTTGCGTCCAGCAGATAGCGAACCAACCGAAGATGCCGCGCTTTTCACAGCAGCGCAAGCCTATGGCATCGAACTGGAACCGGATTACGGGCTGGCGGTGCTGCCCGAATCACGGGAGGCAATCAATGCCCTGCTGCGTCTGTTAGAACCCTGAAATACGGTATAGGTAGAGAGTACTTGTTGCTCAATTTTCACAATCGAACGTCAATGGCTTATGATATGGTAAAGCCAGGAACGAGGAATCAGGGATGAGTTACGAACCAAACGAACAGCCCGATGTGCAGCAATTCTTGCACCAGTGGCATTTCACAGAAAAATCTGCGGAGCGCATGGCGGGAATCTTGCTGATCTTCGCGGCGGCGGCAGTGGTCGCGCTAGAAACGGCTGGCGACGAGTTCACGGTGTTGGCGGCGGCATTCATGGTCGCTGCTGGGCTGACGCTGCTCTTGCGCAGCCGTCGTCCTGCACAGGAGCGCAACGGCCTGCGTTTCACCGATGTCGATCAACAACGCAGCCGGGCGTATCTGGCGGCGGCGGGGGCGCTCACGGCGCTCTCGATGGGGGCGTTCAGCGCACGTCCCTTGCTGCTGATTGGCAGTTTCTTGCTTGGCATCCTCGCCGGGTGGTATTTCTGGCGTGCACGCAAGGTGCAGCAATACGACTCGCTGCTTCAGGCATCAACCACCACAGATGAAACGGAACCATGACCGAAACGGAGCCAACGGAGGGAGCCAGGGGGATATGGTGGAACAAGAGCAGTTCTTGCAGGAATGGGCAGCCGCTGAAACGCTGTTTCTGCGCGTGATCGGCGTCGCTTTGATCGTCATCGGCATCATCACAGTGCCGATGGGGTTGCTGCGCAGCCCGTACCAGGAAGTTTTCATCCAGTTCATCAACCTGATCCTGAGCCTCGTCATCATCGCGAGCGGTGCTTTGGCCCTGGTCTTCTCCCGGCGCAGCAATCGAGTGAAGCGCATGACCGAAGAAGCCGCCATGCAGCAGGTTGGGCGCACGGTAGTTGGCGCCGTCTTGATCGGCTTGTTGGGCTTCTTCTTCGCGCTGGATATGCTCAGCGGCGGTTGGGGAATGGCATTGGTGGGGCTGGTCTTTCTGGTGACGGCAGGCTGGGGATTTTTCCGCGCCTATCGCATCCGTCAATTCCACCGCCTGCAACGAAAATCCTGAGCAGCATCGGGCGCAAAACCCTTGACTTCAACCGCCGGCATGAGTAGTATGTAGCGTACATACGTACCTGTAGCTCAGCGGATTAGAGCATTGGTCTACGGAACCAAGGGTCGGGGGTTCGAATCCCTCCAGGTACGCACCCAAACCAGTCACTGCGCTGGTTTTTTGTTTTCTCACCCTCTGACTCTGTGAAAGACTTCCAGCTCTTCGCGGCCTATTGCTACGCCCCGGGTGGAGAGGAAGTCAATGATTTCTGGCTTCGTTCACGCTGAAATTCCTTGTACGTCCATTATGGTCATGTATGAAGCTACGTGTCGTAGTGTTGTAGCAATAGACCCAGCCATTTCCGTACTTCGTCCCGTAGTTCTGGTGGATCCACAATCTCGATTCGGTCACCCATCGCCATTACGACCATGCGCGCTTCCTGCATTGCGCCCAGACTGAGCGTAAGCGCTGTCCACCCTTGTTGGTCGGCTGGTTCAACCTGTGCACCATACGCCTCAGACAGGTAGCGTGTCACACCGGGGTTGTCCGGCGCAACGAGTAACTTGAGGTTATAACGCGGATTTGATGCCTCGTAGCGGCGTGTACTTTCTCTCCAGTAATCGGCGAGATCGAATGACGGAGATCGCTCGAAGGTTTCGTCAAGCAATTTCAGTGACTTGAACCGTGAGACACGAAACGTTCGCATGTCGCCCTCATCCGTCCTGGCGACCAGATACCAGATGTCCAGTTTGGCGACGACGCCATAGGGAGAGATCACCCGCTCCGAGAGCGTGGCATCGCCCCGCAGATAACGGAGCCATATCTTGCGATCCTCAAAGACTGCTTGCAGCAGCAGTGGCATCCACTGACTGACATCTCGCTGATAAAACCATTGCGAGGAGTCAAAGTGAATACGCTGACGCATCCGTTCTGCCTCATTTCGATAACGGTGTGGCAGCGCGGCCAGCAGTTTGAGCAGGGCGTTCTCTATCGCATTGTCTAAGCCAATATATGCTATCGGACCCTCCATGCCGTAAATAAACAACGATTGCACTTCTTCGCGACCCAGGCTGTTCAATGAAATTCGATATTGTTTGTCGAGATAGATGCCGCCGCTCCGTCCATCTTGTGTATAAATGGGTACGCCAGCCAGATCCAACGCTTCAATGTCACGATAGATGGTCCGTTTAGACACTTGCAACGCCTCAGCTAATTCCTGGGCAGTCATTCGTCCTCTGGATTGGAGCAAAAACATGAGTGAGAGCAGGCGATTGGCACGCATCACAATTCCCCTGGGAAATTTCTGGCACCCCTCAGGATAAACGATGACAGGGGATGTCAGCGAATCATGATAAGCTGAAACCGTGTCAGAAAAATAGGAGTACGGCAATGAATGTTGTGTGGGTCGAAGTGCCGGTGAGTGACATCAAGCGGGCGGCCAGGTTCTATGGCGCATTGTTCGATCAGCAATTGGAAACGGTGGAATATGATGGGCGCAAGTTCGCGACCATGAAAGTATCTGAAGGGCAGGTGGGGTTGTCGCTCAATCAGTTTGAAGGCTTCGCCCCCAGCCCCAACGGCCCCCTGGTTTACCTGAATGCTGGAGCACGTTTTGATGATCTCCTGGCTTTGGTAGAAAAAGAGGGTGGCAAAGTGGTGATCCCACGCAGTGCGATGAGCGAAACAACGGTATTTGCCACCTTCATCGATAGCGAAGGCAATACACTTGCGCTTTACGCAGGCGTGTAGATGATGAGATTAACGGGTTCTGCCTGATATGACCCCTTTGCTTCTACTGAACACGATCAGTGACCAGATCAGCGGAGGTTGAAATATGGTCTACACCAACACATTCATACAAATCGCACCAGATTCGGATGCCACCGCAGGGGTTATTCCTGATTCCAATCGAAAGACCACGCCCATTCACGTCATAGAGTATCGTCTGCTTTCACAGAAACCCTACCATTTCGACCATGAGGGCCTCATTTTTGAGGTCTATCTCATTCGTCAGGGAATTTCGGACGAAGAGCGGACGATACGCGGAGATGTGATCCGTGCCGAACTGTTCAAGAAGGAACATCCGTGCCTGCGGGCGTCCGCGCTGACAAAGCGGTATGGTTGGGGTGCTCACTATGACGAAAATGGGAAAATCGCACTGTATGCGGTCGGCTCGGCTGAATACAAACAGCTTGCGGAAACTGCACTGAACCAACTCTTTGCCATGAGAAGTAAGCGCAAGGAATGAGTATCAGTGTGACGGTGATTAGCCCGACGATGTGACCGAGCGCTCCAGGTGCTGGCAGCTTCGAGTGGTGGACGTTGGCACGTGATGCAGTGCGATGTGTGTGTGGCTGACAGGCACACCGCAGCGCGTGCCCGTAAAGGGTTCACGAGTCACTTTGACCAGCAGCACAGGCTGCCAGTCCAGGTCGGGAAGATTGGGCATGAGATTCACTTTCGATTGTGTCGGACAGGGCGGTTTAACGGGTAAAACCGGAGGGCGATTTGGGTTTAATCCGGTCTAACATCAGGCGGATTGCTTGTGAGCATGAACGACATCGAGGAAGCCATCGTCAAAAATTAACGGAATATGAAAAACATGCAACGCGGCTTGACCTTCACATTATGTGAACCTGCATCCTGAAAACCGCGAAGTACTCGTTGTCATCCAAATGTGATGTTCGAATGCGAGCGAGAAAATTCGCGGACAGACGTTTGACGAGACTGAATGTACCAGGAGAAGAAACACGATGGTATCACGTAGGAACATTTTGAAGGGAATCGGTGTTGCATCGGTGGCAGCGGCGATCGGTGTGAAGTTTGGAAGCAACGTTGTTCGGGCGCAGTCCAATCCGACATTGGGCAGCGTGTATATCACTCGGCGTGGTCCTGTCACGCTGCACACGTATGTCGCACCCGATGCGTCGGCGCAGGTGACCTCGCACATCATTGAAACCCCGAATCGCCTCATCGTCGTTGATACGCAATTCGTACAGGTGTTTGCACAGGATTTGCGTGCCTACGTTGACAGTATCGGCAAACCCATCGAACGGGTCATCCTGAGCCACGAACATGGTGATCACTGGGCGGGTGCAACCCAATTTACGGATGTACCTTTCGTTAGTACGGCGACGATTGCACAAACCGTTGAAACGAATCTGCCAACCTATCTCCAATTGATGGAATCGGTCATCGGTGCGGAGAACATGCCTGAGACTCCCAACCTGCCCCAGGGATCCCTGACTACTGAATCTGAGGACATTGACGGTGTCGCTTTTGAATATCGCGTGGATGACAACGCAGAGGCGGTGCAACACCTGTCGATTCACTTGCCAGAAGCAAATGTGTGGATCGTTCAGGACTTGATCTATAACAACGCTCACTTCTTCCCTGGTGTGGATCGAACAAACTGGATTGCGACACTGGAGGGGCTGGGCAACGATACAGGGAACGATGATTTACTGCTGGTCGGTCATGGGCTGCCCACCACACGCGGCGAAGTCCAGTCGGCAGTTGCTTACTTGCAGTTGGCAGATGAACTTGCTGCCGACGCAACGGACGGCGCGTCCGTCATCGCTGCGCTGCAAGAAGCCTACCCGACCTACGGCGGCGGCGAATTGCTCGGATTTTGGAGCGTATTCCTCGGATAATCAATATCCCTAGCGTTTCGCAGGTGGTAGGCTCTCGCAACAGGATGAGCCTATCATCTTATTTAACAAGGTGGTTCTTCTGGCCTGTCCTGGCATCCATACTTGTTGTTTTGTGTGAGAAGTGGAAGGGCAAATCCACGCCAGTGGCTTCATTGACTACGAAGTGGGGGCTACATGTATACAATCGGTGAATTTGCACGGATGGCACAGGTTTCGCGGCGACAACTCCGCCATTGGGATGAAATCGGGTTGCTGCAACCGACAAAAGTCGATCCGAAGACTGGCTATCGCTACTACAGCGCCACCCAACTAACGGCGCTCAATCGTGTGGTGGCACTCAAAGAACTCGGATTATCGCTAGATCAGATTCAACGCTTTGTCAATGACGATGTGTCGTTGGACGAGATGCAGGGAATGCTGCTTTTACGCAAGGCGGAGATCGAGCAGCAGGTGCTGGCAGAAATGCGCCGTATTCGCGTGATTGAGTCCCGCTTGAAGCAGATTCGTGAACAGGGGCAGCATGTTCGTGATGTCGTCGTCAAACAGGTGCCTTCAAGAAAATACATCGGGCTGCGAACCACATCGCCAGACTGGGACTCGGTTTTGCGACAATGGAATTTGGTGACGCCAATTTTGTCCGACACAACTGGCAGCGACCGGTACGGTAATTTTATGGGCATCCTGCACTGCGATGGAACTGCAACTGATTATCTTGACATGGAAGTCGGGCGCATCCTGAAAACGGACACCCACCCACCGTTGAAAACACGCCATGGTCAGCCGCTGGTCGTGCGCGAAATCCCACCCGGTGTGATGGCAACCTACATTCAGAAGGGGACACCATACGAGATGCATATTGGGTTCAGCACCATCGGTGAGTGGGCAGAGATGAACGACTACGCCTTTGCTGGACCCATGCACGGGGTCATTTTGCATCTACCGAGTTTCCAGGATACAGATGACATGCTTGTTGAAGTGCAGTTTCCGATTCAAAAACGAGATGCCCCCTTCAATTTGCTTGATTCCAATACCTCAAGACAATAAAGGGCGAATTGTGAACGCGGTCATAGACAATCTGACCGAGCGCACCGGGTGCTGGCAGCTTCGAGTGGTGGACGTTGGCGCGTGATGCAGTGCGATGTGTGCGTGTGGCTGACAGGCATACCGCAGTAACTTACGAGACGCCTGGTCGTGCCTGGGGCTGGCTCGTGGGTTCAGCCTTTGCGTTGGGTTGTTATGGCGGCCTCAGCGGCTTCTTCCACGCGCAGGAGTTCGCCATCATCGCTGATGGTGTACTCCGCGTCCGGGTCGAAGGCCAGCACGTCGTCGGCTTGCAAGGTCGCCAGGTCGATTTTGCGTTTGCGCTCCAACGTGCCGGGATTCCAGCGGACGTGATAGAGGTAGAGCGCCAGGGCATGGATCGAGAGCGCGTAGAGCCAGATCATTTTGGGCAGTGTGTCGTCGGAAAGCAGGTAGAAGATCAAGCTGGCTCCGGCATTCAAGCCGAAGATTACGGTGTGTCGCTGTGCCCAGCGCACCTTGCTCTCGACTTCAGCGAAGTTCATCTCGTGCAGCAGGCGTTCCAGGTCATCGCGCAGGCTCTTACGCGCTTGTTTCGCCAGCACGTAGGTTGTTGCCAGCAGCGGCAAAATCAGGCCGCAAATCCACAGCAGGGTCATCGTTGTATGCTTCTCTATCGATTGCTGCGTTCATGTCGCGACAGCACGATCAGCGCGACCAGGATCAAGAAGAAAAGTGGCAGCACAATCAGCAGCATGTGCGGCGTCCTCACTCACCGTTCTTTTGTGAAAGTATACGGCAAATCAGCAGCGAGATGGAGGATCATTCGCTCAGCGTCGTTTGTGTTGGTAGAAGCGGGCTTCGTCTTCCACAAAATCCACCGTCGCGCTGATGGTCGGATCAGGGCGTAGGCCGGGGGGAACAGCCAGGCTCTCCGCAAGTGTGATTTGCTGTGCTTCCACGTCGATCTGTACCAGCCCCACATTGTGCGGCGCTGTGGAGGCCAGGTGCAAGGTGCGATGCTCCAGGCGTGTGTGTTGTGCGGGAACGGCAACGATGCACAGCTTGAGCGCGGGAACTGCGGTCGTTGCCACCACGATGTCGTTGTCCTCGACAGGCGGCACATTGTAGCGCCAGGAGCGCCGCTCATCCAGCAGCCCGGTGCTGAGCGTGCCTCGCAGCGAGTCGCGCTGCCCTTCGTCCACGACGCCGATGACGTTCGCTGCATGAAAGCCCATCGCATCCAGGACAATTAACGTACTGCGACCTTCTGTGGCGGCGCAGTGCCAGACCTCTGGCGCACATGATTCGCCGAGGTCGATGAGCAGCGCGTGCGGGTCAAGGCGCTGCTTCTGTTCTTGCAGAAAACTGTGCAGGCGGGGCAGTCGTTGCAGGTCACCGCGAAGGCGCTGCGTGTAGAAAAGGGTCAGGATCATAGAATGGCACGCAGGGGCGATTCGTTGGTCGCCCCCTATGAAGCAGTCGGTTTAGTTGTAGCCCAATCCAGCACCTACCGGCACACCCAGCAGGTAAAGAATCGACAGCAGCACCACGACCAGCGGCAGCAAGAGCACCACGCGGAAAATGCGGTTGTCGTTCGCCAGATGCATGTAGAAGATCATCACCAGCAGCGCCTTCGCAATCGCCGCACCCAGCAGAATCGTGATCGTCAGGGCATTGTCGGGCATCAATTCCGCCGCCGCGACTTCGATGACGGTCAGGATGGCGAGCACGATGAAGACGAAGGTGTAAATGCCGCCGGGCAGGGTCATTTCGCGGTTCAGCAGCGGAACGGTGAATGTGTCGGTGTGATGATGTTCCGCCATCAGCGCACCGCTCCCATCCACATTCTCAGCCATTGAATCCATCACGCCCTCCACTGTATCGTCGAAGGCTTCCACGGCGGGGGCGTCTTCTGCTCTGGCAGCAGCGTCAAAGGCTTTGTTGACCTGTTCTTCAACGACTGTCTCGGCTTCTGGCTGCCGGCCAATTTCGGCTTCCGGGTCGTATTCCGGGGTGACGGCGACGTTCTCTTCTTGCAGCATCTCGTTGGCCTGCTGCACTTCTTCGTTGAATTCAGCGCGCTCCGTACCCTCAGATTCGTTGGGCGTTTGTGCGTCCTGGTTCTTTTCCTCAGCCATGGTTCCTACCCCCTCTTACACCAGGTAAATCAGCGTGAACAAGATGATCCAGACGACATCGACGAAGTGCCAGTAGAGGCCGAAGAGTTCAACGCCGATGGAAGAATTGCCTTCGCCCTGGTAGCGCCCACGCATCCCGGCACGCAGCACCAGCAGCGCCCAGATGACACCGACCAGCACATGCAAACCGTGGAATGCCGTCGGTGCGTAGAAGCGCATCCCGAAGTTCGCTGTATTGCTCGCCAGGACTTCGGAGAAACGAGTGCTCATCGCTTCAAATTCCGGCGGGGTCAGGCGGCCTTCGGCACCTTCAAAACGAGTGCTCAAAGCATATTCGTCGTCCGCGACATCTTCGTTGGGATCAACGATCACTTCGTCCAGCGCCAGCGCATTGAAGATGCCCTCATCCGTGAATTCGATGTTGTAGTCGAAGATCTCGCTGATGACGGCTCCCTCGTAGACGCCGACAGCGCCCTCCATCTCTTCGGTGGGGTCAGCGATTTCGCGTGCATTGACGTTCTGCAGCACTTCGCCATCTGCGGTGATGACCGTGACGGAGACTTCCGTCGCTTCCTCGAAGATGGGCGTTTCGATGCTGAATTCGCTGCGTTCCAGCGTGATGCCCAGGTGCTGCAATTCCTGGTACTCAATGTACTGACCACCGAGGAAGATGGTTCCCAGGATGGCTGTCAGGCCAATCCATTGGACGAAGCCCCGGCGGTTGTCCATCTCGATGGCACGCAAGCCCATCACCATTGCGTAGCTGGATGCCAGCAGGATGAAGGTGTTGGCCGTCACCAGCGCCACCCCCAGCGTATCATGCACCAGGGAGATGCTATCCGGGTTGCTGATGCGGTAGATGATGTAGCCGACAATCAAAATGGAGAAGATGACGATTTCGCTGGCGAGGTAAAGCCACATCCCCAGCTTCAAATTTTCGTTATGCGCATGTGTATCGTGGGTGTCATGACCGTGTGCGGCGGCCTGCCCAGCCGTGATTTCAGCCATAAATGATGTACCCCTCTTGACGGTTAGCGATCAAACACAGTGTACGGAGAAAAGAAATCTTATACGTCTTGCGACTTCGGGACGGGGATTGCCTTCGTGCCATTCCCCGCCCGGCATTGTCATCGAAACCTGCACGCACGCTTGATGGCGCCCGGAACTTGCAAGGCGGCTTCAGCGCCTAACTCAGCGCCTGCCGAAGAAGCGCGGCAGCCCACGACGCAGGCCGCGTGCCGTGTTCTGTGCGCCACGCCCCAACCAGCGAACGGGAGCCGGGGGCGTGGTCTGCCTGGGTGTCACTTCCATCTCGGTGACCGTCGCGACCTGCTGGTGACCCGCATAGAACAGGAACCCGATGATCCCGGCGAAAATCAGCAGCGAGAAAATCGTGAAGACCACGAAGCCCAGGAACATCACCAACTGCGTTGTGACGACTTCGCCGAAGAGGGGCAGTTGCAGCACGACTTCATTCGCGAAGGTCGCGGTGGATGCTTCCGGACGATCCGTGATTTGCACCAGCAACCCGGTAGGCAGTGCGGCGATGGCGTAGAAGGCAATGAAGAACAGCAGCGGGTAGGTGAAGATACGCCAGATTTCGCGCAGCAGCAGCCCCAGCGGGGTCTCTTCTTCCTCTTCGTGGTGCGCGGCGGCTTCACCCTCTGCGCTGACGATGGCCGTTTCCTCGGCGTGCGCGTCATGTTCCGCGTGTTCGCCATGTTCGCTCAGTTTGGGATTGAAGGCGCCGATGCCCCAGAGCCAGCCCACCACCAGGGTGAAGGGGGTGACGACCAGGGCGACGCCTGTATCCCAATACGGTTCGATGCCAGAAGCAGCCCGCAGCGCGTAGACGGCGACGGCCCCCGCTGCCAGCCCGAAGAGCGCGCCAGGGATCGCACGCGAGATTCCAGGTCGGTATTGTGCCATACGGATGTTACTCCCTAGATGAATCCTGCAAGGTAATCGTGATTACGCAACAATTCTGTTTGTGGGCTGTGTCGTGGGTGAGTGGTTGCGACGGTATGGTACCAACCCGAAGCACACAACCCTGCTGAAACGCATTTTCAAAACAGGAAAAACAACACCAATTTCGGGGCATTTCCCTGTCCGCGTCATTGTACCAGCCCTCGTGAAAAAAATCACGCTGTCCGTCCGCGTAATTCTGGCCAATCCGGCGCAGTCACTTCTTCAGGCGTGGATGCAGCACATGAGAGTATTCGTCGTTGAAGGGGACGCGCTCCTGCACAGCGTGATAGAGCGCTTCGACGCGCTGGATATTGGCGGGAGACAATTGCAGGCGCATGTCGTAGGCGTCTTCGCGGTCGTAATGGTAATAGCCCTGCTTGATGTCGTGTACCTGGAAGCCGTATTTGCGGTAGAGCGCCTGGGCGACGGTGTTGCTCACGCGCACTTCCAGCACTACATACGATGCCCGTAGCTGGATCGCGCGGCGCAGCATACCGACCAGCAGCACTTCACCATAGCCTCTGCCGCGATGCCCTGGATGGCTGGCGATGGTGCTCACATGGGCTTCTTCGGCGATGTTCCAGAGGCCGCCATAGCCCAGAATTTCGGCGGGTGGGGCGCTGCCGTTGCTGCTGCGGCGCGGGAAGAACTGCCACCAGGGGCGCGAGGCGGGCGCGTAGGCGCCGTCCGTTCGCGACAGCACCACCATGAAGCTCACCGTCGATTCGTTGATCTCGAAGCGGTAGGAGCGTTCCGGCCAGACAGGACGAAAAGACGCCTGGTCGATCTGCATGACCTGTGGCAGGTCGGGAATGCGCATATAGCGAAGGGTCAGGTTTAGCGGCGCAGTCATACAGCTTATCCAGGCGCTTGCAGATAGAATGGAACACACTTGGCCGGATGGAAGTCCAGCGGATCGCCCTGTTCATAGCGTCGCAGGGCTTCTTGCGCCAGCACTCCCGGCCTGCGGATGCGGTAGGGGGGCTGCACGATGGTCAACGAGAGATCTTCCCCGCGTGCGTCAACGATGGCCTCGCGCCCCTCTTCGTTGATCTCGCCTGTGATGTAATACGAACCCTCGCGCTCTTGCAGCAATGTCGCCCAGGTCGTCAACTGGGGTTTTGCGTCGGCTTCCCAGCGTCCTTTGCGCACCCGGTATTCCCCGCTGATGATGCGCCCACGCCCTGCCTGCACGATCGTCAACAGACGATAGCGCGTGTTTTCGAAGGGTGACCCCGCTGCGAGTGTGTCCAGCGTGGAGATGCCAATCAGGGGTAGGTCATGGGCGGCAGCCATGCCCTTTGCCAGCGAGACGCCAATCCGCAGCCCCGTGTAGGAGCCGGGGCCAACGGAAACCGCCAGCGCGGTCAGGCTCGTTGGGGAGACATCGCAGACTTCCAGCAATTCCTGCACGGCGGACGCCAGCAGGTTGTTATGTTTATTGCCCGTGCGCCAGATTTGCTCGGCAATCAGGTCTTGCCCGTCGTGCAGGGCGAGGCTCAGGTAGCGCGTGGCGGTGTCAATTGCGAGTAGCATCACAGGTATCTTGCCCGTTCGTGATGGTTCGAGAGTCGCTGGTCTTGCCGTCATATGCATGAAAACCGCTGCGGTGGCTCATCCTCCGAAGGTCGCAGCGCGGAAGCCTTCCAGCAGTTGCTGGTAGCGCTCACCGATGGCCTCCAGGCTGAAGCTGCGGCGCGTCTCTTCCACCACGCGCAGTTCGATCCAGAGACGGTCTTCTGGCAGCGCTTCGTCGATGTGCTCCGCCCATTCGACCAGCAGAATCGGCTTGCTATCCAGGATGTCATCCAGGCCGATGGTTTCCGCTTCCTGGGCATCGTGCAGCCGGTAGCAATCCAGATGATAGAGCCGGTCGGAGTCGGATGGACGGCTGTGCTGGTGTACCAGATTGTACGTCGGGCTGGTCAGCGGTTGCGCTGCCCCCCATCCTTGCCCGATTCCGGCGGAAAAAACGGTCTTACCAGCGCCCATATCCCCGGAAATGCAGATGACATCGCCAGGCCGCAGCAGCTTACCCAGGCGCGCACCCAGCCGCATCGTCTGCTCTGTGCTGTGGCTGATGATATCCAGTTCGCCTTCGCGTAGGATTGGCACCGATGTCCCCAGAGATACGGATGTTTGTATCCCTCGATTATACTGCTTCGATGCAGACGGTCAACGGGGGTGATACATGGCGTGGGGGTACTCGGGTGCGATTCTGCTGGTGGATTTCTGTTCAGTTCCCCTTGCGCCTGTGATAAACTCGACGCAGATTTGTTAAATGGTCGATCAACCGAGGTTCCGATGACCAAACCAGACCCGCACAAGGAACAAGCCGAACCGACTCCCGGACAGAAACCGTCCGATAACGGCTCACCCTCTCCCGTCCTCATCATCTTCCTGGTGATCCCGCTGCTGGGGATTCTGGTGGCTTTGTTGATGGTCGCCGGGGAACTGCGCAGCCAGCAGACCGCCGTTCCGCAGGATATGCCGCCTGACCTGGCGGGGAATGCGGCTTCGCTCGTGAATCAGGTCGCGCCTGATTTCACCCTGCCGAGCCTGGATGGCCCGGATGTGACTCTATCCGATTATCGGGGACGGGTTGTCTTCGTCAATTTCTGGCAGACGACCTGCCCGCCCTGCGTGGAAGAACTGCCGGAATTCCGCGAATTCTTGGCGGATCATGACCCGGCGGAAGTGACGCTGCTGGCCGTGAATGTCGATGAGACGCGCCAGACCATCACGGATTTCTTCACGGAACACAACATCGTCGGCATTCCGGTTGTCCTGGATGAAAACTCGGCGGTGCGCCGTACGTATGGGGTGATGGGCTACCCGGTGACGTTCGTGATTGACGAAGAGGGCATCGTGCGTTTCACGATGATCGGCTCCATCACCTACGACGATATGGAAGAATTGCTCGACCTCGCGCAGACGACCGAAGTCAGCGCACAGGGGTGAAGGGACGAGTTTGTCACCTTTTCGTCATGAGGTGGCTCTACTATCTAGAGCCATCGCTTCCTGCAACATCATCCGCGATGCGCCGGCTGCTGCGTGCAGCCGATGTGCAGTTGCACCCAACTGAACGGTATGTTAGGAGTAGTACTGGTGAAAAACAGACCCCCCGACAACAACAAGGATCATCCCACCCGCAACGGCGGCGGGAATGGTGGTAACGGCGGCGGCGGCGGAGATAAACGCCCGGATCCGTTCTCGAATGGCAACTGGCAGCGGTACTGGCCACTGTTGATCGCCGTCGGCGCGATTCTGCTGGTCTTTGTCTTTGCCAATCAGCGCCAGGTCAGCGGCGAAACGGTCTCGCTCAATGAGATCGCGGCGGACATCCGCAGCGGTCGCGTGGCAGAAATCGTCGTCGTCGGCAGCGAGCAGGTGCAGGTGACCTACAACGACCTGGAAACCCGTCCGAAAGTAACCTACAAGAGTCCCGGCACCGACCTGCTGGAGACGCTCGGCTATGACAGCCTCTCCGACCTGCCCGCAGGTACGGTCTACCGCGAAGAGCCGGGCGATAACACGATGAGCGTCCTCTTCAATATGCTGATCATCATCGTGCCGACGGTCATCATCTTCTGGTTCCTCTGGCGCATGATGCGCTCGGTGCGCAGTGGGCAGGATCAGGCGATGAGCTTCGGACGCAGCCGCGCCCGAGTGAGCCGCGATATGGAGCGCCCGCAGGTGACCTTCACGGATGTCGCAGGCGCAGAGGAAGCCAAGCAGGATTTGCAGGAAGTCGTCGAATTCCTGCGCGAGCCGGAAAAATTCATACGCCTGGGTGCACGTGTCCCCAAGGGCGTGCTGATGGTCGGCCCGCCGGGGACGGGTAAGACCCTGATGGCGCGTGCTGTCGCTGGTGAAGCGGGCGCGCCGTTCTTCAGCATCAGCGGTTCCGAATTCGTGGAAATGTTCGTGGGTGTTGGTGCGTCCCGTGTGCGTGATCTCTTTGAACGCGCCAAGGCCGAAGCCCCGGCCATCATCTTCATCGACGAAATCGACGCCGTAGGCCGCCAACGTGGTGCTGGCCTGGGCGGTGGTCATGATGAACGCGAACAGACGCTGAACCAGATTCTGGTTGAAATGGATGGCTTCGAGAATGACACCAACGTCATCATCATCGCTGCCACCAACCGCCCGGACATCCTCGATCCGGCACTGCTGCGCCCTGGTCGCTTCGACCGCAAAGTGGTGATGGATAACCCGGATGTGAAGGGGCGCGAGGAAATTCTCTCCGTGCATACGCGCGGCAAGCCGCTGAGCAAGGATGTTGATGTGCAGGCCATCGCCAAGATCACGGCGGGCTTCAGCGGCGCTGACCTGGAGAACCTGGTGAACGAAGCGGCAATCCTCGCGGCGCGTCGCAACAAGAAGACCATCGGCATGAGCGAAATGCAGGAAAGCATGGAGCGCGTGGTGATGGGGCCAGAACGCCGCAGCCGCGTCATCAGCCCGGAAGAGAAAGAGAAGATCGCCTACCACGAGGCAGGCCACGCCATTCTCTTCCACCTGCTGAAGCATACCAACCCGGTGCACAAGATCACCATCGTCTCGCGTGGGCAGGCTGGCGGGTACGTCATGCCGCTGCCGACTCGGGATAGCGGTCTCAAGTCCAAGGAAGAATTCCTGGATGAGATCGTCGCCGCGATGGGTGGTCGCGCTGCTGAAGAACTGATCTACAACCAGTTCACCACAGGCGCCAGCCAGGACTTGCGCCAATCGACGCGCATTGCGCGGGCGATGGTCACGCAGTTCGGCATGAGCGATAAGCTCGGCCCGCGTGCCTACGGCAGCAACAATGGCCCGGTCTTCCTGGGTCGTGAGATGGGCGAGACCCGCGATTACAGCGAATTCTACGCCCAGGCCATCGACGACGAGGTGAAGACCATCTTGCAGACGGCCTATCAGCGTGCGAAGGCATTGCTCTCGGAAAATCGGGATCGCATGGAAGAACTCGTGCGCATCCTCCTGGAGCGTGAGACGCTCGACAGCAGCGAATTTGTCGAGATCATGGAAGGCAAATTCGGGAACCTGGCACTCGACGGGGAGTGAGCCAGAATTTTCAATGCACAAGGCCGCACACAGCGGCCTTTTTTTGTATCCTTGGCGGGGATTCACCAAAGTGTGCCGTAAAGCCCCTTGATTTATCTATGGGGATATAAGGTGCGTGTGGCTGGATTTTGTCGGACAAAATACGCCACGCCCCCACATTTTGGGTTATCATCTCGAGGTCGTACAGAAGCAGAATAGGCTCAGACGGCATGTGTACTACCGGGCAGGACGTGTCCGTGTTGCATAACGTAGCTCATCGGGGCAAGCGTGCAACAGAAGCCCCCGAATTTGTTCGTGGGGAGCGTCACGGGGAGCGAAGCAAGACTCTCATGGTCATGCGCAGGGGCGGGTTGGACTCGCCCCTGCTTCTGACCTCGTGACTTCACAGCCCCACTGCCAGTTCAAACAGGAAGCGCAGGCCGACGAAGAGCAAGAAAGCCCCGTAGAGCCGCCGTACTGTTTTGTTCGGTAAGCTCAGGGTGATGCGTGCGCCGAAAAAGGCACCTCCCAGCAGCAGAACCGCCAGCGGAGCCGCTGCCCACAGCGCCACATCTCCGATTTGTGGCAGGAAATTCGTCAAGAACTCCGGTGCGGGTACGCTGGCCGCATCCGCAACATTGCTATAGCGCAGTACGCCCGGCAGACCGACAGGCAGCAGCAGCGCCCCCAGTGACGTTCCCGTCGCCAGTTTTTGGTCGAACCCGGCGAAGGTCATCAAGAACGGCACGATTACGACACCGCCACCGATGCCGAACAAGCCCGAAGCGATTCCGGCGATCAGGCCGATGCTGAAGCTCACCAGCAGCACGCGCGGGGAACGCGGGTCAATGTCGGCGTCTTCCAGCGCCGGGGCGACCTGCTGCCCGCGTATCTCAGCCAGCCATTTGCGCGGGGCGATGTAGCGCCAGGCGTAATAGAGCAGGAAGACACCGTACATCCCCTTGAGCAACTCTCTGGGAACGGACAGCGCCAGCGATGCCCCGAACCAGGTTGCCAGCGCCAGCCCGACGGCGACGGTCAGCGCCGGGGCGATCTTCAGTTTGCCGCTGCGGAAGTACTCGATGCAGCCGAAGACGCCGACGGGTAGCAGCAGCGCCGCCAGCGAAGTGCCATTGGCCGTCGTCTGCTCGAAGCCCAGGAAGAGAATCAGCGCGGGAACGATGATCGCTCCGCCGCCGATACCGAACATGCCGCTCAAGACGCCAGCGACAGCGCCGACGGCGATCAGAATCAACAGAACATCCATGAAACATCTTTTCACTAGAAGGCGATAATCGGCTGAGTATTGTGCCTGATGCGAGTGGGTATCGCCATGTGATAGGTTGCATGGTTCTGGGAGTACGCACTGGTTGGTGCTGCGGCCTGGTTCATACACAGGCTGTGGAATCCCCCAAAAACTGTGAATCAGCGATGTGATATGATGAAACGGTGAAGATTGTTGCTGGAAATAGGAGTTCTTGAGATGATTGACGCCAAATTAGATGGAACAGCCCGCACCCTACTGCTGACGCTGCGTGCTCGTGCGGATGAGCAAGACCGTCCGGATTCGTTGCTGGCGGATGCCTGGTCGCAGGATTGGATGCGGTTTCTACCCGTAGATGATGACCTCAACACATGGTATGAGGCCACACCGACCTTCCGCGTGGCGACCATCTTGCGCACCCGTTTGATAGACGAGGCGGTTGCGAGCTGGTTGGCGAAACACAAGCAGGGGGTCGTGGTCGAGCTAGGAGCGGGTTTATCAACTCGCTACTACCGTCTGCATCCGGAAAAAGTCGTCTGGATCGAGCAAGACTTGCCGAAGGCGATTGCCGTGCGGCGCAAGGTCGATCAAGAGACCGATGCCCACTGGTTCCTGCCCGGTGATTTCACAGAGATGGATTGGTTGGAACGTCTGCCGGAAACGGATCCCCGTGAGATGCTCTTCATTGCCGAAGGTGTGCTGATGTTCGCTGACCCGGACGGGGTGACGCGGCTCTTCGGCACGTTGCGCGAACGCTTCCCCGGCGCGGCCTTTATCTTTGATGTCGTCAATCCAGGGTATATCGAGCGGGCATCAGCGGCCTTCGATGGTATGCAGGCACCCATGCGCTGGGGGGTGAAGGAAGCTGACCTGCCTGACTACGGCGTACGCATCCACGAACGCGAATACCTGCTCATGCAGTACCCGGAACGCTGGGACGAAATCGGCGTCACGGAGGAGAAGCGCAGCGCAGCACGCAGCGGCTATGTCGTGGTGGCGCAATTCGCCTGACGATGCTACACATGAAGCCACTGGCGTGGATGTACCATTCCACTTCTCACACAAAATAACAAGTATTGATGCCAGGGTGGGCCATAAGATACGCTTTGTTAAATAAGTGACACATTGCTAAATACGACAAGGTGCAGAAGTGAGGACACAGCAGCAGCATGGAAATCGGCGCAGTCATCAAGAGTCAATACCAGGTCATTGAACATATTGGGCGCGGGGGCATGGCAGATGTATGGTCTGCCCGCGACCAATTCTTGCAGCGCATGGTAGCGATCAAGACAATCGGCGCGGATCTGTCGCCGGATACCGACTCCATCGCGCTCTTCGAAAAAGAGGCACAGACCATCGCTCTGTTGGAACATCCGCACATCCTGCCGATTTACGACTTCGGCAATCATGAAGATAGTCTCTTCATCGTCATGCGCTATATGACGGGCGGTTCCCTGGAGGATGTCATCGGCGATGGGCCTATGGCACCGGGAGAGGTGCTGCGCGTCGGGCAGGTGATCGCCGAAGCGCTAGATTTCGCGCACGCGCAGGGCTACATCCACCTGGATCTGAAGCCGCCGAATATCCTCATGGATAGCTTCGAAACGCCCTATCTGGCGGACTTCGGGCTGGCCACTGTGCTGGATCCCCAGGGGCAGGCACGTAACCCTGGCAGCGGCACCTTGCTCTATATGTCCCCGGAACAACTTGTTTCCGAGACGATTGACCACCGCGCCGATATTTACGCCTTCAGCATCATGCTCTTCCACATGCTGACGGCGAAATTGCCCTTTGATGGACTCGTCCCACTGGCGCTGCGTCAATTGCAGGAAGGGCAGGGACTCCCCTATCTGGAAGCGATTGATGAGACGATACCGCCAGAAGTGACCGAAGTCCTACGTCAGGGTACGGCGCAGGATGCGGCAAACCGACCGGATACCCATGTGCAGATCATGGAAGCGTTGAAGGCGGCCTTTCAGCCGGAACTGGGCGCGATGGGGTATTCGGAAGCGGAACTGCTGGGTCTGACGACCAGCGACGAAGTTTACGCCAGCGGCATCGACCTGGTGACGGAGCCTCGCGTTGCGCCGCAGAACGAAGCTGTTGAACTCTTCAACCGGGCGCGATTGGCGTGGCAGGGCGGGCAGGGTCGTTTCTTGCTGGGTGTGACCCACTTCATGCTGATGTCTGACTATTTCCAGAAGCAGCTTTCACAGCCGGAAGACGCCAGTGTGCTGGAATTGCTGGATGCGACGGGCTACCAGGTGCTGCTGCGCGGCGCTATTGAGTATGATCATCAGGTTGATTTCTGGTGGGGCTATGTGAACGACGATGACCGCCGTTGGGTCTGCCTCCATGCCCTTCGCAGCGAAAATGCCCCGGCTCGCATCCGTGCCATGTACCGCCTGGAGACGCTGCCAGACAAAGATGAAGCGCCGGAGATCCCGCGACTGGTGGCGCAGGCGCTGCGGGTCGAACGCGACGAAGATGCCGAAATCGCGGCGCTGACTGTCCTCGGCACACGCGCCAAACTCGTGAAGCAGACTTCAGTGAAGCTGGTGACTCAGTTCCAGGGACGGTTGCTGACGACCATGACCCGGCTCGGAATCCAGCAGATGAAGCCTTCGCTGTGGCGGGAGGTGGTCTACACACAAGAGATCGATACCCTGGTTGCCGAGCAGGCATTCAACGGCAGCCCCCACGTAGAAGAATTTGCGGCGCGTACGGTGGGGCAGATGCGCTCGCTGGCGGCGGTCAAACACATCGCCGATGCCGAACGCGAGAATCGCCCCGGCGCGCTGGAAGCCCTGGCCATCATCCGTGACGAAGCCGCTTCCCTCCCGGAAGTGGTCACGCCGCAGGGCCGCGCCTACGCCTGGATCGCCAATACGGCGCGGCGGCTGGCACTCAATCCTCTGGATACGATTCTGCGCTTTGTGCTGGCGCTGCTTGGTGGCTCCATTGGCATGGGCGAATACGTTTACAGCACTTTCCGCAGTGAGCAGTTGTTCACTGCGCAGCGCTGGGCCAATACCATCTCCGTCGGGCTGGTCTTCGGCCTCTTCATCGCCCTGACCTATCTCGTCAGCAGCGAGATCAACCGCCGCTTGCGTGTCTTCTGGCCCTGGTGGATGCGGCTGCTGGTATTCGGCTTCCTGGGCTATTTGATGGCAACGCTCTCCTACGCCGGGTTGACCTGGCTCTTCTACCAGTACACACCGCCCTGGGACTTGATGCGCTTCGTCGGGGCGGCGCTGGCTCTCGGCCTGGTGCTGCCGACATTGCTGGAACTACGGGGCATCGCGGGCGTGGCCTTCACGACGCTGTACGCATATGCTGCGCTGCACCTCGCGCACCGGGCGTATTATCACTTTGATGAGACGAGCGTCCTACCGCTGACCCTGCTGGCAATCTTGAGTGGTACATTCATCGGCTGGCGTGCGTCCCGGATTTCGGGCGTCGAGCCGCGCATCCGCCTGACACAGCGGGCGCAGTGGCTCCTGGCAGGTATCATCGGGCTGGGGGTCTCCTCCGCGACATGGGGCTTCTTCCTGCAAGGCGTGCGGGCTACCCAGCAAGAACCGTTTCTCACCTGGGATGCTGTGCTGCTGCTGTTTCTCCTGGTGCTGGTGGCGAGTGTGATCGCGAGTTACTACTTCAAAGGCCGCAGTCGGCTGCTCTTCCTGGGGGTGGGGTTGATCACGTTTGGGGGCTTCTACATACTGGCCAGTCCTACGCCGATCAGCAGTCTGGCACCGACGATGGTGCAGCCCACGCCCGTTCTCTACTATGACGATCCGAATCAGGTCTATACCATTGCGCTGCCCTTGCTCTTCGTGGTTGCCCTGGGTACGCAGATGCAGCCGCTCCTGCTGGGCTGGTGGGAGCGCATTGGCAAGCCCAGGACACCCAAAGAGCGCGGCGGCTGGTTGACGGGGATGTTGCTCTACACCCTGGTGCTGACGGGGCTGGCGAGCGTACTGGCGCTCTTCTCGCTGAAAGAGAGCCTTCCCTGGGCCTTGGGTTGGAGCCTGTGGGGCTTCCTGACCTTCGTCTTTGCGCTGGCGACTTTGCGCTGGGCACGCTGGGGGGTGCATGGATTGCTGGCGATGGGTGCGCTGGCGGTCGTGGGCGGCTTCCTCTTCGATGCGCTGCACATCTGGAATGCGATTCGTACGGGCAGCACACCTGCACTGTGGCAGTTCGTCCCGGTACAATTCTCGTTCTTTGGCCTGGATGTCGCCTGGGGGGTTCAGCCGCAGGTCTTCTGGGCACTGTGGTCGATTGTCGTCGGTGGCTTCGTCTGGGGAGCGCAGCGTCGGATGCTCTGGGGTGGATTGGGCATCCTGGGCATGGTGGTTGGATGGTATCTGGTGGCAATCCTCACGCCGATTTACGGCAGCATGGCGGTTTTCATGTTCACCCATTATGCGCTGCTGGCCTATGTATTGCAGCCGAAGTACGCCCTGATGGAAGCAAACCGCTGGGGGAACGACCAGACCGACGAACCTGCATCCTCTCCGGCGATGGTCGCGGTGCCGCCTGTGCCAGCAGCGACCCCGGAACCGGATGAAGCGCCGCCAGCCCCCGATGCAGCGGAAGAGCGACTCGCCGCCTCATCCGAAACACCTGCTGATTTGCCGGATATTCCGCCGCTGAATATGGAAGACCTGACCGCAACGGAACGCCGGGTGCTGCGTCCCCAGCCAACGCCGCCGACCGAGCCAGAGGTCGCGTCTCGGGACGAGGACGAATTGAAGACCGAAACACGCAGGCTGCCGAGCGCGACTCCGCCGACACAGGCAGACGCATCCAGGCAGGTTGAGGACAAATTGAAGACAGAGCCGCGCAAGCCATCCGGCACGAACCCGTCGGCAGAGGGTAAGCCCGAAGAGTACCGGACGCAGGGCGCAACACAATTGCCGAAGATCAAGATCGACAGCCGGAAAGTGCGCACGAAGCCGCTCTCAGAGGCGGATGCAAGCAACCTGGATACGGAGCGCGACCCCGCCAGTACACAAAAGCCAGATATCAAGATCAATACGAGCCGCCTGCAAGGCGACGAGGCGGATGAAGGGTCGGATTCTTCAGGGGAAGATGAGGACTGAGCGTCGGGGGCGCGGTTGGTATCGCGCCCTTTCTGTGCATTCGCGAGCTGTTGGCTGAACGGGGCTGAACGCAAACCGTGATCACGCCTGCCCGTAGAGCCGCCCACCGAACTCGTTGACGAGTTGGTTATCCAGGTCATCGGCGTATTCTGAAATCTGCTTGATGATGAAATCTGCCTCGGTGGCATCCAACCCGGCCAGCGGACGCTCGTTGAAGACGTAAACTACATCCAGGTAAATCCCTAGCGAGGCGTTCGTCAGCGAAAGGTTCAGTTCCAGCAGGCGGCGGTAGAGCGGCAGCAAGCCCCCCGGCGGTACATGCATCAGCGGCGACAGCACCTGCAAGTATTCGCGTCCCTGCTGCTCGGCGATGTAAATTTCAATCAGGGCGGAACCGCGCTGAAAGCTCCAGCCAAAGCCCTGATCGGTCGCCATGCGCGCTCGTGCAGGATCAATGCCCACCGATGAGAGAATCTGCTCAACCGTGGCCGCATGGCGCTCTAGCGAACTATTCTTTTGGGGTTGTCGTTGTCTCCAGAACATGCCTCGCTCCTATTCTTCGTATCCACAGCGCATACAGAATCCCTGGTAATACCCGACCTGGGAACCGCAGTTGGGGCAGGGGTGATGCGCATTTTCGCCATATAAGCCCACCAGGTTCATCTGCGGGTAACGTGTGATCTCCACCGCGTAGGAGAGCGTGCTGCCGCAGTTTTCGCAGTAGAAGCCGTTGAAGGAGATTGCGCGGCTCATGATGCCACAGGCGAAGCAATAGAGCGTCTGCCCGACGGCCTGCTGCTTTTCGCTGTAATACTGCTGCACCATATCGTAGACCTTGAGGATGTGCAGCGCATAGGCGAAGCCATTGGAGCGGCGGGTGTTCTTGGTCAGCAGCCCCACCAGGGCATTGTGCTGGTCGTAGATTGGGTTGCCGCCTGCATCCACCAAGCGGTCGATCATGGTCGGGAACCAGTGCGGCGCGGTCTGGTGACGGGTCGCGCGCTTGCTGCTGCGCGTGATCTGCCCTTGCTGCCCCGGATGCGTCACAGCGAAGATCTGCATCTGATCGGGTACGTTGTTGTACTGCGTCACTGGCAGCAGATTGTTGATCTGCACAGGGGTCTGGATCAAAGCCAGGTCGAGCGCCGGGAAGGAGCGCACCACCTGCCCCTGAAGCTGTCGTCCATCGCGCAGGTGTACGTTCAGATGTTCCTGTCCGCCGACCACATGGCGGGTGGTCGCCACCAGGCCGTCGCGGGTGACGAAGACACCGCTGCCGTGGCCGTTGGGGCCGCCGACGATACCCACCGAGAAGGGCGCGTCGGGGAGCATCAGTGGTTGATCGGCCTGGCTGTTGGGGGCGAGGTTCGGAGTCGGTTGGGGTGCCATCGGCACGTTGCCGCCGTAATTGCCCGCCAGCGGATTCTGCGTGATGGTCGGGTAGCTGTATCCGTTGTTGTTGGGTGGGTTGGCGTTCCAGCCCTGGGGCTGCCCCGCATTGCCCTGCGCTTGACCGGGGGCGGGTTGGGTGTTGTTGCCGAGCCAGAAGCTGTTGTCCTGCGTGCCCGCATTGCCCTGCGCCGGGATGTTGCCCGTATCATTCGGGTTGGGGGCGGTACCGGGAAGCTGCTGCGAGAGCAGGTAGCTTAAGCGCTGGCTGACATCGCGATTGGTCGGGTCGGCCTCATTGGCTTTGCGGTAGCAGTCGAGCTTGAATTCCATATCGGGCTTGGTCTCTGCCAGCCACATGTAGACTACCGCTCGCAGTTTGGGGTCGAGCTGCTCGTCGCGCAGGACATAGCGCAGCATTCGCGCACCCTCATCGAGATTACCCGCCTGAATTGCCCTGATGCCCTGTTCGATATTGCGCGATGCCATATTCTGCCGCCCATTCCCCTGATTCGCCTTGTTTGATTATTGTACAGTATTTTGATGATCCGTTGGGGAAATCCGGTACGCTTTTGGCGCGGCAATCGTCCTGGCGTCATCAAGAGCCAGCGTGCTCTGTCGATGCGCCTTTGCGCGTTGCACGCCTCATAACAACCACAAAATCAGCAGCAGTACCATAACCTGCGTGCTGGAAATGACCATCCCGAAGAGAAGCGCCCCCAGGCCAGAGCGGTACAGCGTGCGGAATTGGATGCGCAGGCCGATGCCTGCCATCGCCAGAATCAGCAAGAATTTGCCGGATGTCCGAACTATCTCAATGATTGGTTCGGGCAAGATAGCGAAGCTTGCCAGCAGGCTGAGTGCAAAGAAGCCGATGATGAAGCGCGGGATGCGTGCGCCTGGTCTTCTGGTGCCGCCTTCCTTGCGGCGCGTGAGGTTCGCCAGCAGAATGACCATCGGGCCGAGCATCAGCACGCGACCCATCTTCACGACCAGGGCGATACTGCCGACTCCGGCACCGACCGAGAAGCCCGCCGCCACCACCTGCCCGACGGCCTGCAACGATCCGCCGATCAGCAAGCCGCTGTCCGCTTCGGCCAATTGCAGGAACCCCGCCAGTGCCGGGATGAAGAATATCCCCAACGTGCCCAATAAGTTGACCACGCTGATGGAGATGCCCGTGTCTTCTTCGTTGGCGTCGATGGCGAGCCGTGTCGCTGCCACTGCTGACGAGCCGCAGATGCCATTCCCCGCGCCCATCAGCAGCGAAAACTCGCGCGAATAGCCCAACATGCGCCCCAGTTGCAGGCTCACCAGCAGCGATGTCGTGATCGTCGCCAGGATGATGAGGACTGCCAATCCACCCAGTTCAATCAGCGTGGCGAGCTGCAATTCTACGCCGAGCAAGGCAATGGCTGCCGGGAGAAAGCGCTTCTCGGAGACTTTGGTTCCGGCGCTATAACGATCCATGCTCGGCAGCAGGTTTCCGACGATCACGCCGAGCAAAATGGCGATTGTCACGCCGCCGAGGGCGGGTAGCACATCCGCCAGCAGCCAGCTTGCCACACCGATGATTAGAATCAGCACGAGGCCGGGCAGGGTGCGCTGCAACCCATCCGGCAGGAACGCGGCTCTTTTTCGTGTGGAAGGGGGCGAGTGCATGGGCAGCTTCCTTGAATAGGCGAGGTAGGTGCGACAGACGCCTGGTATGAGTACCGGGTGGTTGTGCCCGGCACTCATCAGGGTAGGCCAATCGCGTTACGGTTTCCTTGCAGCGGGTCAGATGTTGACGCCCTCGCTGGCGAGGTATTCATCCACATTGATGACGCACTTCTGCTGGATCGACTCCTGGCCTGCCAGCGCCACGATGACCGACCACAGCCCTTGCTGCGCGGTGGCGGTGTTGGTGGGCTTGCCTTCGATGTTGTCGATCAATTTGACGTGTTCGGTGTAGGTCGCGCCACCGTGACCGCTCTTCTCGATCCAGGTGGGGTAGCCGGGCTGCGTCGTGCGCGAGGTGCGATCTTCCCCGCAGTAGACTTCGACATTGCTCTTCAATTCCATGTCGGAGAGATAATCCTGCTGTTCCCATGCGCGCAGGCGTCCGGCATCACCGCAGACGATCAACTCTTCGTAGAACATCGGCGCGAACATCACCAGATTCAGCGCGGCGCGCACGCCGTTCTCGTATTCGATCACGACGAAGGCGTTATCCAGGATGTCGGATTTTGCACCGTTGTACTCGAAATCGCGGAAGTTCACCGCCATGCCGCCCGATGCATAGACCGTGACCGGGCGTGATTGCGCGAAGAGGTTCAACAGGTCGAAGTAGTGGCAGCATTTCTCCACCAGCGTATCGCCAGAGTATTTGGCGAACTTGTTCCACTGATCCACTTTGTCCAGGAAGGGGATGCGATGTTCGACCATGCTCACGGTCATCACGTTGCCAATGGCATCTCGCTTGAAGACTTCGTAGATCGACTCTACGGCGATGGCCTTGTAGCGATATTGCAGCCCAAGCTGGAACACGGCCTCGTAATTCTCGGCGATGCGCGTGATCTCGACAGCATCGTGCAGGGTGGTGGCGATAGGCTTCTCCAGCAAGATGTGCTTGCCGGATTCGGCTGCCACGCGCACGACATCCAGGTGGGTGTAATTCGGCGTGGAAATGATCAGCGCATCCACTTCGGGGTCGTTGCAGGCGGCTTCCAGGGTGTCATAGACGACCAGTTCTTCGTGGGGCTGGTAGCGTGCATGTACCAGCTTGGCGGCTTCCACGCTGCGCGGGTTGGGGTCGTAGATGCCCTTCACAGTCCCGCGGCCTTCCAGGTGGGTTACGGCGATATGTTCCTGACCGATCATCCCGGCACCGATGACGTTGATCTTGTAGTGCGGTGAGTCAATGCGGGTGATGTAGCGATCCGTGTCGGGCAGATAGCCGAAGCGCGGATCAAGGGCCAGTGCTTTGCTACGGTGTTCTCGGTAGGTGGTCATAAGTTCCTGTACTCGGTGCGAACAAATTTACGGATCTTCTGTGCAATTCGGCTGTTCAGTTTCAGGGTACCCCTGCGCCGTTGGCAGCCGCCAGCAGTCGATACCACTGCATGCGGCTCAGTTCCACGTTGTCAGCCTGGGCACTTTCGCCGATGCGCTCCGGCGTCAAGGTGCCGATGATCGGCAGGATCTTCGCCGGGTGGCGCAGCAGCCACGCCAGGGCAATCGCCGCCACCGTTGTGTTGTGCTGCTCAGCCAGTTCGGCGATCAGACGTGCCGCGTCGTGCACGTTCTGCGGGTCGTCGTCCCCGGGTTTGAAGAGCTTGCCCCCCGCAACAGGTGACCACGCCTGAATCTGTATATCGTGCAGGCGGCAGTAATCCAGCGTGCCGTGCACGGCGGTGTAGTCAGCGCTGGACGTATTGGCGACGATGCCATCATTGATCAGGTGGTTGTGCAGCAGATTCACCTCAACCTGATTGGCGACGATGGGTTGCTCCACATAGCGCTTCAACAGCTCGATCTGGCGGGCGGTGTGGTTGCTGACGCCGAAATAGCGCACTTTGCCGCTGCGTTGCAATTCGTCGAAGGCGCGGGCGACCTCCTCCGGCTCCACCAGCGGATCCGGACGGTGCAGCAGCAACAGATCGAAGTGATCCGTATTGACCCGCTGCAGGCTGCGCTCGACGGTGTGCATGATGTGCGCGTAGCTGAAGTCGTAACGGGCGATGTCGCCAGGGTTGGGATCGTCGGGCAGGCGGATGCCGACTTTCTGCTGCAAGACGAGCCTGTCGCGCAGGCCGGGATTCTGCTGGAGGACGTAGCCCACCGCTTCGTCGGATTTGCCGCGCGTGTAGATGTCAGCGAGGTCAATCATGGTGATTCCCGCCTCCACCGCCGCATGGATCAGCCGTGAGGCACGGTCTTTCAGGTCTTGCGAGAGCGGTGTGCTGTCCCACGAGCCGCCCAGGTGCCACGTCCCATAGGCCAACCGCGAGACTTCGATATCTGTCTGGGGAATGGTGTAGGTCTTCAAGTTAACTCGCCCTCCTTGAAACAATCAAACGGTTCTCGCTCGTTCGTGATTGTGCCGCCGAACCCGGTCGCACAATAGCGGGCGCGTTTCTGACGCGCCCTCACGAGACATTGCGGTTGAAAACTGGATCACCACCTGCGTTCGCCAACCGCGAGCGGGGTGTTGGGTGCTTCCGCCGGGATGCGACCCTGTGCTTGCGGCATGGAGACCGTTTCCAGATGCGGAAGCACCAATTCGGCGAAGTTCTTGCACTCGTCCAGGTGCGGGTAGCCGGAGAAGATGAAGGCGCGAATGCCCATATCCATGTACTGCTGAATCTTGTCCAGAATTTGCTGTGGGCTGCCGACCAGTGCCGCACCACAGCCGGAACGCGCCCGACCGACCCCCGTCCATAAATTGTCTTCGACGAAACCTTCTTCGTCGGATGCTTCGCGTGCCTGGGCTTGCAGCGCCACGCCCAGGGACTTGGCATCCTGTGCGCGACCGCGAATCTCCGCGCCTTTGTCGTCATCCAGCCTGGAGACCAGGCGGCGGGCGGCGTCGCGGGCTTCTTCTTCCGTCTCACGGACGATCATATGTACGCGCAGCCCATAGTCGATCACGCGCCCGTAGTCGGCGGCGCGCTGCGTCAGGTCTTCCATGTGACCGCGCAAATGATCCATCGTATCCGGCCACATCAGGTAAACGTCGCAGTGCTCGGCGCAGAGGTCTTTGCCGTGCGGGGAATAGCCGCCGAAGTAGAGCAACGGGCCACCGTTCTGCTGGTATGGCCTCACGGGATCGGTCGTGTCCAGCTTGATGTTGTAGAACTGGCCTTCGTAATCGATGTGATCTTGCGTCCAGGCTTGTTTGAGGATTTCGACCACTTCGCGCGAGCGCTGGTAGCGGTTGGGCGAATCCAGTTCTTCGCCGGGCATATTCGACGAGATGATGTTGACCGTCAAGCGACCTTCCAGGATGTGATCCAGGGTAGCAATGGTGCGTGCCAGCATCGGCGGCCACATTTCGCCGCAGCGCACTGCCGTCAGCAGATTGATGTTCTGCGTCTGCGGGGCAACCGCTGAGGCGAAGGTCAGCGTATCCTGCCCGACCTGATACGACGAGGGGCAGAGGATATTGCGATACCCGAGTTTGTCGGCAGTCAGCAGGATTTCGGACGTGTGCGCGAAGTCACTGCGCAGCGCCGGGTCGGGCACGCCCAGAAACTCGTAATCATCGCTGCACAGCGGGGCAAACCAGGCGACTTCAGCGCCAGTCAGATGTGGGGAACGTACTTCGATCATGTTTCACTCTCCGTGTAGATAAGAATAATTTCGATTGGGGGGCGACTCATGAATCGTCCCTGCGGTGTATGCTGACTGGCTATTCCGCAATGCTGCGGTAGCTGCGATTCCAGTAGACCAGTGGCTTCTGTTCGGGTTCGGCCACATGGCAGGCCTGCACTTCGCCGATGTAAATCGTGTGTGTCCCCGCTGTGTGGCGGCTGTAGATGGTGCAATCCAACCAGGCCAGGGCATCCTGCAAGACCGGCGCTCCGGTGACAGCCGTCGTCCAGTTCCCCGCTGCGAAGCGATCTTCCTTGACCCAGGCGAAACGGTTGGAGAGTTCTTCCTGGTCTTCCCGCAGGATGTTCACAGCGAAGACGGCGTTGCTCTGTTCGAGGATTGCATGGCCGCGTCCGCGATGGTCGATGACGACGGAGATCAGCGGTGGTGTGGGCGATATGGAGACGAAGGCTGAAGCGGTCATGCCGTGCACGTCGTTGCCAGCCTTGGCGGTCACGATGGTGACGCCCGCCGGAAAATGGCGCATGGCGTTGCGGAAGTCATCCTGATTAATGGGCATCGACTGCCTCCAGGGATAAATGGGTATTAATTCAGAGTTTAAGTACCTGGCTTGCGAGCACGGTGCGATGTCGCAACGTGAACGGACGACCGAGGACACCGATCAGTGTTCGTTCGTGCGTTCGTTCGATTTCTTGACCATTTAACCGCAACTTGCTATATTTGTCTAGTCATTGGTTTGTAAGGTTGCGTGTAATCGCATGCCCACCGTCCGCGAAATTGCAGAAGCCGCTGGAGTCTCCAAGAGTACTGTCTCCCTCGTGCTGAATGACAAGCCCGGCGTCTCCGAACATATGCGCCAGGTCGTTTTGAGCACCCTGCATACATTGGAAGAACGCGAAGCCCTGGGCAGCGCCAGCGTTGCCGAAGAAGCCAGCGGA
Source organism: uncultured Anaerolineaceae bacterium (assembly GCA_964549915.1). Lineage (GTDB taxonomy): Bacteria > Chloroflexota > Anaerolineae > Aggregatilineales > Phototrophicaceae > JAUZRW01. The sequence continues at coordinate 73,774 of CAZJWX010000012.1, forward strand.
CAGCGGCGTATCGGGTCGCATGTGCTTTCAATTGTGGTGCTGCATCCGCCGACTTTTCATTCCAGCGAAGTCTTCTCTGAGGTGTTACAGGGCATTCAGGCCGGGGCGGAGCGCTATAACCTGCAACTGCGGCTGGCGGTCAATGACCGCAACCCCTCGGACAATCATATCGCTTACCTCTACTTCACCGATCCGAACCTTCGTCCTGATGGTGTGCTGGTCTTCGGCGCACAACAGCAAGAACCGCTGCTCGAACTGATTGACCAGCAGCGGATTCCTTGCGTTGTATTGGGGCGCGAGGCCAAGAAATACGCCATTTCTGGCCTGGAACGCAACGAAGGGCACTATGCACATGTGGCTACGAGCTACCTGCTGGCGCTGGGGCATCGCGCCATTGGCTTCGTCGGTGGGCTGGAGCAGTACGACTTCGTACATAACCGGTTGGCGGGCTATCGCTGTGCGCTACACGAAGCCGGAATCGCGCCGGAGCCGCAGTGGGTGCAGTTGGGCGATGGCGCGGCTGCGGTGGAAGCCGTGTTGGCGACCGAACCCCAACCGACGGCCCTGCTCTTCGTCAACGACACCTATGCCGCACAGGGCTTGCCCGTCATCGAAGCACGCGGCCTGCGCATTCCCGACGATTTATCCGTGATTTCTTTCGACGATACCCGTTTCGCCCGCGAATATGACCCACCGCTGACCTCCGTCTCCTATCATCGCTACGAAGAGGGGCAATGGGCAGTGAAGATGCTCGTCGATCAGATCACGATGCCTTACATCGAGAAGATGCAGATGGTTTTTCAGGCACAGTTCATCGAGCGCGAATCGTGTGCGCCGCCGCCTGGCTGACCTTGTGAACAATGCCCAAAATAAGGGTGGGCTTTTCGGTACCATGCGCTCACGATTTGGGCTTCACGACTTGACAACCTCTGGGGGCATGGGTAAAAGAGGGGTGCGTGTTTGCCGCCGTCCCACACAGAGGGGCAAATCGCGCACCGTTACCCGTGAACCAACATCCGTCTGTGCGCTGGCTCATCAGCAGCGTGCAATACGCACCCAACACCTACTTCCGCTTAATCCCGTGTGCCCTGTGCGCACGATATTAAGAAAGAGATGTCAGCAAGCGAAAGGAGCCGCCTTCGATCCAGGAGCGATTCAGTAGCGAAATTGTCGTCACCGTGTTAAAGAATTTGGTTTGTTTATGTTACAGAGGGGATAAAGAATGATTACTCGTTTCAAGTTGATTGTGGTACTGGCTCTCAGCCTCGGCCTGTTCGGCAGCACCGTCGCCGCGCAGGATGACGTGGAACTCACCTTCCGTTGTTACCAGGATGGTTCCGAATGCGATACCTTCCGCATGCTGCTCGATGAGTTCGAAGCGCAGAACGAAGGCATCACCGTGAATGTTGATGTGGTTCCCTACAGCAACATCGACGAACAGCTTCCGGTACAGGTGGAAGCGGGCGAAGCCCCGGATATGGCGCGTATCACCAACTTCGGTGCCTTCGCTGATTTCTACCTCGACATTCGCCCCTTCCTGAGCGAGGAAGACCAGGCGAACTTCGATGAGAACTTCTCCGAACCTGTGATGGCGGCCATGCGCCAGGATCGCAGCAGCGATGCCATCGGCGGCTTCCCGGATTTGTTCACCGTAACTGGCCCCTTCATCAACCGCACGCTGTTCGAACAGGCGGATGTGGATATTCCCAGCGATGTGATGGAAGAACCGTCCTGGCAGGATTGGACGGACGCTGCCGCAGCCGTTTCGGAAGAATTGAGCGAAGGTGACTTCACCGTCTACGGCATCTCGATTGACCGTACCGGTCATCGTTTCGCTGGCCCTGCGATGAGCATGGGCGCGACCCTCATCAACGATGAAGGCATGTTCACGGTCGATACCGAAGGGTACCGCGAAATGGCCGAACTGCTGAAGTCCTGGCACGATATGGGCATCACCCCGGCGGAAGTCTGGCTGGGTGCTGGTGGCTCCTATGCGGCTGCGACGGACTTCTTCATCAACGGGCAGCTCGCCGTTTATATGACGGGTAGCTGGAACATCGGTCGCTTCTCCAACGACATCGGCGACCTCTTCGACTGGGAAGCGGTTCCGAACCCGACGGGTGCTGGTGGCAGCACGGGCGTTGCGGGTGGCAGCGGCATCGCAGCCTTCGCCCAGACCGAACACCCCGAAGAAGTTGCGATGGTGATGGCCTACCTGGCTTCGCCGGAAGTCTATGCCCAGTACTCCGCTGAAACCCTGAGCATCCCGGCGAACGCCGAGACCGCTTCCATGGGCGTGGAATACAACACCGATGATGAAGCGGTTCTGAATGCGCTGAGCACCTTCGCCGCTGAAGTTCCCAAGTTGCAGGATCAGGCGGTGGCGCTGAACGTGCATCCCTTCGCCTTCGCTTACTACCGCAACTCCGCCAACCGCATCACCCAGTACCTCGTGGGCGAACTGAGCCTGGAAGAAGCGCTGGCTGGTCTGCAGGAAGACATCGACGACGCGGTGGCGGCTGCTGAAGAATAAGCCAACCACGCGGGGGGAGCGCAGTGGCCTCCCTCTAGTCGCAGTGAAATATGCTGTAGGGGCGATTGGACAATCGCCCCTACTCTGTCTATCGTACCGTTTGCGATCCACCGATTTTCAACAACTGAATATGTGCAAACTGAAACTTATAACAATAAACTGGTATTATCCGATGTTTTTGATTTCTCGTAGCGCCTGGGGCAGGGAGCCAGCCTTATGAGCCGGCTGCTAGAATTTCTGTACAATCAATTCATCAACCTGCTGGACAGTGCTTTCAACCGGCTCCAGCATGTGGTTGGGATCAAGGGCATGGCGTATGTCTTCGTCCTGCCCAATTTGTTGATCTTCGGCATTTTCATCTTGCTGCCGATGGTCTTGAACTTTGGCTATACCTTCACAGGGGGCAATGACCTCTTCCTGCAAGAACGCCCCTATGTAGGCACGCGGAATCTGGAGCAGCTATTCGAATGCGAGAACCTGCTCGATTACACGACCTGCCGCGAAGATAACTTCATTCGCGCCCTCGGCAATACGGCCTGGTTCGTGGTACTGCAAATTTCGCTGATGATCCTCTTCTCGCTGGTGACGGCGCTGATTCTCAATCGTAAGATCAAAGGGCGCGGTTTCTTCCGCAGCGTCTTCTTCTACCCGGTGCTGCTCTCGCCTATTGTGGTCGCGTTGATCTGGCGCTGGATTCTACAGGAAAACGGCATCCTCAACGCGCTGCTGGTCAGCGTAGGGCTGGATACCATCTCCTTCCTGACGGACGTGACCTGGGCACGCTTCTGGACGATCATCATCAGCGTCTGGGCCAATATGGGCTTCTACACGCTGATTCTGCTGGCGGGCTTGCAATCCATCCCGCACGATCTCTACGAGGCCTCGGCGATTGATGGAGCGAATAACTGGCAGAATTTCTCGCGGATCACCCTGCCGCTGTTGATGCCGACGATGCTGGTGGTCATCGTCCTTTCGACCATCCGCGCCGTGCAGATTTTCGACATCATTTTCGCATTCACGCGCGGTGGCCCCGGCACGGCGACCCTGTTCATCGTGCAGTTCATCTACGATAACGGCTTTGCCAGTCCCTCGAAACGCTACGGCATTGCGGCCGCGGCTTCGATGGTCATGGCGAGCATCTTGATTGTTTTCACCGTCGCGCAGTTGTTCTTGCAACGTCGCAGAGGAGAGTTGTAATCCATGAATACGATCACGAGTTTCTTGACCCGCACGAAGGGGCAGGATCGTCTGGAACTCTCCGACATTCTGACGTATCTGTACCTCTTCTTCGGTACGGTTTTGATGTTCGGCCCCGTGATCTGGCTGGTGATGTCGTCCTTCAAGTCTCCGGCGGATCTGGTGCGCTTCCCGCCCCGGCTGCTGCCTTACGAACAGGAAGTGGTGATGGTGCCGGGCTACGATGAGCCGCTGCCACTCTTCAATGTGGAGTTTGAGGACGGCGTGCAGCAGTTGGCGCAAGTTGGGCGAGTCGGCATCGAATACCAGATGATCGACCCCGAAAATCCCGAAGGCGAGATCATCCGCGTCAGCCGCCGTGAATACGACGTGACTCCGGCGGAAGAAATATCGTTCTCGTTGGCGAACTACACGGAAGGTGTCACCAGCTTCGACTTCTGGACGTACCTGCGCAACAGCCTCGTCGTGACGATTGCGGCGACAGCGCTCACGCTGCTGGTCAACAGCATGGCGGCGTTTTCGCTGAGCAAGTACCGCTACCGGGGGCGCAACACCATCTTCCTCATCATGATCAGCACGCTGATGGTGCCGCTCTCGGTGATCCTGGTTCCGGCCTTCCTGCTGATCAACGCGGTGGGTTGGTTCGATAACCTGCTGGGGGTGATCGTCCCCGGCGCAGCGACTCCCACCGGGGTCTTCCTGCTGCGCCAGTACATGCTGACCATCCCGGACGAACTGCTGGATGCAGCGCGCATCGACGGGGCGAGTGAATGGCGCATCTACGCCCGTGTGGTGATCCCGCTGGCGGCTCCGGCGCTGGCGGTGCTGGCGATCTTCTCGGTCATGTGGCGCTGGAATGATTTCCTCTGGCCGCTGATTGTCCTCAGCAGCAGCGAAAACTATACCTTGCAGGTCGGCTTGAACCAGTTCCAGGGCGACCTACAGACGCAATGGAATCTGATTCTGGCGATGACGGTGCTGACTCTGCTGCCGATTACGTTGGTCTTCGGCTTCTTGCAGCGTTACATCACCACCGGGATCGCGACGACCGGGTTGAAATAATCTGCATCATACGGGCGTGGTTCTTGCCATGCCCGTTATCCCTCAGCGTCGCCGGAAGAACTCGTAACTGGCATAACCCAATACGCCGATTTGCACTACAATTGCTGCCATCAACCACAGCGGGGGCATATTCACGGGGCTGGTGGGTGGCCTCTCTTCGACGACTGGCTCCGTCGCATCGACAGACATCGCAATAGAAGTTGCTGCGGGCAGCGTGGCGATCGTCATCGGCTGGGTGGGCGTGGCTGTCGGTGATGGCGTCTGGGTAATCGTCGGTGTTGCGCTGGGAGCCACGGCTTCGTAAGTTGCGGGGGGCGGCAGCAGATTGGCGGCTGCAACCTCTTCTGTGGCCTCGGCGGCCTGCGGATTGGCTTCCGGGGTTGGCAGAATCCCGCTATCGCCTTGCGCGGCATCGGCTTCGGGCGTGGTTTCGGCGGGGGCGGTGGCTTCCGCAGTGGATTCGGCCTCGGCTGGCGTGGGGGTATACGTCCCGGACTGCGGCGGCACCAGGAAGACGCTGCCGACTTCCAACGCGCGAATATCGTCTTCGCTCAGGCCGTTGAGTTCGAGCATGGTGGGGATGTCTTCCCAGGTGTAGCCGTAAAGCAGGGCGATGTCACCCAGCGTATCCCCCGGCTGGACTTCGTGCATGATGTTGCCAGAGGCATCCCAGCCAACGATGAAAGTTGGAGGCGCTGCCGCTGCTGCCGCGTCGCCGTTATCTCCACTGCGATTGCCACTCGAAGCGCTGTTGGTGTTCTGGGAAGAGACGCCCCCCCAGCTCATCGTCCCGAAGACCAGCACGAATGCTTGCCCTCCTGCGCCGCTGGCAGTTGCAATGCCGATGTCCTGGTAATTGGGGCTGGTCAGCCCGGCGTAATGCACTGGCGAGTTGATCCAGAAGTTCCAGGCATCATCCACGCCAGCCCGTCCGCCAATGTAGATATTCTCACTGACCCAACTGGAGTTGTAGCCAGCGGCCTGGGCGCGGTCTCGTGGGCGGCTGCCATCGTCCTGGATGTGGCTGGCTGCCGCATTCGCCGCCATCCAACTGGCGTGATTCTGCGCCGCCGCAGTCAGCGCCGGATGCAGCGCATAGGGCGCGAGTCCCAGTTGGGCACGCAGGCCGTTGATGCGCCCCAACAAATCGCTGACGGCATCTTGCCCCTGCATGGGGGATGCCATCAACGTGATGAGCAAAATGAGGATGCATGTACGGGTAAATCGTCTCATGCGGCATATTGTAGCAAAAGACGCCCCGGGCGAAATATACGGCTGTCCTATGTATCGGGGCGCTGCTCCCTATTTTGTGCGGGTGCGCTTCCGGCGTCCGGGGTCATGGTTGGTGCGAAGGCCTTCTTTCCACACTGCCCACGCTCCACGCTGCGGAGCTGCGGAATTCCTGGGCGGCAAGATGGCGTTTCTCTGTGAACCACGCACCAGCCAGACCAGCGTACTCCCGCTGAGCAAACCCCAGCCCGCGCTGCCGAGGAAGAGCGCCAGGACGATTGAGCCGTAGCTCATCTCTGTGATCGGCAGCAGGAAGACAAGAGCGCTGATGATGCCTGCACTGGCCCAGAGCCAGCTTCCGCGCAGCGTATGCCGCAGCAACCAGGCTTGCAGCAGTGCCGGAACGGCATAGGCAATGGCGAATGGCACCTGCGGTGACACGATACCACCGGGGAACCCGGTGTACCAATGTGCCAGGACGGCTCCCACCATCCAGGCGAGAATCGTGAGCGGAATCCAGTTGCGCACCCGCAGCCGGAAGACACCGCGCATCAGGGCGCTCTGCCAGATGGCGCTGAGAGTCCCAATCACGCAGAAGACGAAAAGCACCTGCAGCAGTTCGGGCATGTCGTTGAAGGTGCTCGTTTCGATGAAGAGGTTGGCGAAGGGCCAGATGGCCGCGTGCCCCATCGTCCAGAGGGCGAGGAAGGGCAGCGTTGGCAGGCGTTGGGTCGAGTGCTTGTGCTTCTTCACTGGGTCAACCTTTCTCATGCTCGGCTCGTGTTGCTGGCGGCGTATCAGCCAGGTCGGGCGCATTCTCCTGTGGCAATAGACGAACTTCGGCGGTGGAAAGTTCCCGTTGCTTGCGGGTTGCCTCCGCTGCTTTGCGCTTGCGGTCTCCTGCGTCCATCATCCAGCGCAGCACGCCCACCTGCGCCAACCCGACCAGGCCTCCACCCGTCGCGAATGCAATCCACAGGCGATCTGTCACTTCATATCCCATGCCCGCCAGTGGCATCACCAGGAGAAAGCCGCTGACGGCTCCTACCAGCCCCCAGGGCCAAATTGGCTCCATGTGCCGCCCCAGCAGCCGCATCTGAACGATGGCTGGCACCGCGAAGATCAGTGCGAAGACCATCTGCCCTGCCAGTTCTGAAGTCATGCTGTTGCGCAGCAGCAGGTAAATGCCGAGGCTCCCCAGCACCCAGGCCGCGCTGCTATCCCGGATGAAGTGTTGCAAGAGTGTGCCCAACCGCCTGCGCAGCAGAATCGCCTGCATAGGGGGCAGCAGTAGCCCCGCCGCGCCGAAGAGAATGCCGACCTGTGCTAGCATCGGAAGGTTGTTGAATTCAGCCGTTGCTGAGAAGGTGCCGATGATCCCCCAGGCCACTGCGCTCCACGCGACCCAGCCAGCCGCGAAACTGCGTGGCCCGAGGGTGACGGCTTGTTTAACCCTGGTCATGCGATGCGTTCTCCTGTTTTTCGAGTCTCTCAGTTGTCTGGTCGATGGCCTCTGAAGAGACAGTGGCCTCATGGAGTGTCAGGCGTTGCCCGGCAGCCGTTGTGTCTGCTGCTGAATCCGTTGCTGAAGCCCTGGTTTGGGCTGTGCTTTGCTGCGTTTGTTGCGGCGTTGCCGGAGGTGGAGCGCGTAGCATCCAGCGCAAGACCAATGCCTGCACAATCCCGACCAGTGCGCCACCCGCTCCCAGGGCGATTTCAGGCGTTGAGCCGAGCAAGCCGCCCAAGGCCAGCAGGGGCAGGGTGAACAAGATGCCGCTGACCGCGCCCGTCAACGTCCAGAGCAGGGACTGCCCGACATGACGACGCAGCAGCAGCGACTGTACGAAGGCAGGGATCGTGAAAATCAGGCCGAGAACGAGCTGCGTGCCCTGGGTCGTCTGCAACCAGTCCCGGAAGAAAGCGAAGATCACGCTGCTGCTGAGCAACCAGACGATGATGCTCACCGGAATCCAGCCCACAGCCGTCTTGCCAAACCAGCGGCGCAGTAAGAACGCCTGCCCCGGCGAGAGCAGCAGCCCCGCGCTGCCGAAGACCACCAGCACCTGTGCATCCGGCGACAAGGCACCGAAGCCATCCGAGGCGACGACGCTCCCGACGATGACCCAGGCGATGGTGCTCCAGGCAATCCAACTCGCCCACAGCAGCAGCGAATTCAGCCGGGGGCGCGGTTTGCGTTTCTTCTGCATCGCGTTTCCTTCATGTCCTCACAACGGATTAGTCCGATTTTCTCCCAACATCTGGTAGAGTGCAAAAGGCGTCGGGTATACTGCAAAGCCACTGGCGTGGATTGACCATTCCACTTCTCACACAAATCAACGCGGATTGAGGCCAGTACAGAGCAAACGAGAGATCTTCTTGAATGAGAGAACGACAGCCCAACATTGGGGAAACCATATGCCACCCATCACCGTCTTGCAAGAAAAACGCATCATCCTCGCTGCGACTGGCAGCATAGCCGTCTACAAAGCCGTTGATCTCGCCAGCAAATTGACGCAGGCGGGGGCACGGGTGGATGTCATCATGACGCAAGCGGCACAGCGCTTCGTCGCGCCGCTGACGTTCCAGGCCGTGACGGGGCGTCCGGTTTATACGGACTTGTGGGAAGCGGAATCTGGCGGCGGACTGCCCACCCACATCGCGCATGTGGGGCTGGGAGAGGGGGCCGATTTGCTAGCAGTCATTCCCGCGACGGCCAATTCGCTGGCAAAGCTGGCGGCGGGGCTGGCGGATGATCTGCTGAGTGTGACGGCTCTGGCGGCTCGCTGTCCGCTGCTGTTGGCCCCTGCGATGGACGGCGCTATGTATGAGCATCCGGCAACCCAGGCCAACTTGCGTGCGCTGCTGGATCGGGGGGCGATTCTGGTGAAGCCTGAAGAGGGGCGCTTCGCCAGTGGACTTACGGGGCGCGGTCGCTTGCCGGAGACGCCGACGCTGTTGGGGGAGATTCGGCGCGTGGTGGGCAGAACTGGTGTGCTCGCTGGAAAACGAGTTGTCGTCACTGCTGGTGGCACACGCGAACCGCTCGATCCGGTACGCTTCATCAGCAATTATTCCTCAGGCAAGCAGGGCTACGCGCTGGCGCAGGCTGCGATTGACTCCGGGGCGGAGGTGACGCTGATTAGCACGGTGAGCCTGCCAGCGCCCACCGGGACCGAAGTCATCCCCGTCGAATCGGCGCAGGAGATGCTGGACGCGATCCTCGCCCAGGAAGCCGTCGATGCGCTGATCATGGCGGCGGCAGTCGCCGATTTTCGTCCGGCGTCCCGTGCCGGGCAGAAGATCAAGAAGAAGGCGGACGACGACAGCGCACCGAGCATCGAACTGGTGCGCAATCCCGACATTTTGAAGACAGTCCACGAGAGCGCGGCGAAACCCCGTGTCGTCGTGGGCTTCGCTGCTGAGAGCGAGAATCTGCTGGAAAATGCCCAGGCCAAGCTGGAACGCAAGGGGCTGGATTTGATCGTCGCCAATGACATTCGCGCGACCGATGCCGGATTCGCCAGCGATGATAACCGCGTCGTTTTGCTGGGGAAGAATCTACCCGCTGAAGAACTGCCGCTGATGAGCAAGGCACTGGTCAGCGAACGGGTCATTCAGCGGATCGCCGACCAGCTTTAAAACAGCACGACCAGGCCCGCGACAATGGTGCTGGCGATGGCACTCAACAGGGTTCCGATCAAGAACCCCCGGAAGTGAAAGGCGTAATTATTCAGGTGCCGCAGGTGCTCCGTGCCCGCAAGGCTGAACCGCGCCGGGTTCCACAGCACGATGATCCCCCAGTCAATCAGCAGTAAATCCACCAGATTGAAGGTCATCAGGATGATGAAGAGGTGCAGCCACGCCTCACTGAATGACAAACCACTGAGGGCTGCCTCAACGTGCAGCACGGACGCAATCGGCGGAACCAAAAAGGCGGCGAAAATCGGTATCCCAAAAAGCGTCCGTGCTCGTCGTTCGCGCTTCGTCAGCGGCGGGACGGCAGCTTGCATCGCCTGGGGGGCATCGTGAAGCCAGATGCGCGGGTTGTAGAACAGAGACAGCAAGATCAAGGCGGTGAGGATGCCGCTTTGCAGCAGCCCAACGAGGAATGCCTGTGTGAAGAGCATCTTCCCCTCCGAGAGATTTAGGTAAGGCTAAAAATATTTTACGTCAAATCGCCAAAATCGTCAATGCTCCGGTGAATTGTCGCACTTTGCACAAGGTTTTTGGGATAAGTGAGCGCGAAAATCGGTAATATGCCCAAATTGCCCCTTGTACACTTTCACTGAAATTTCCTGCCTTTCGTCGTTCACCTGCTGACAGCGCCATATTTCCCGTGCTACGCTGGGGAAAACTCCATTACTTTTCTCACTAGCTCGGCGGTGATGATCCGCCCGTAATAAGGTTAATGATCATGCAAGAAGTAATGAAGCGTGCGCAGGATTACATCGCGCTCGAAAATCAGTACAACGCCAGGAACTACAAGCCGCTGGATGTCGTCCTCGAACGCGGCGAAGGCATCTGGGTCTGGGATGTGGAGGGCAAGCGCTACCTGGATTTCCTCAGCGCTTATAGTGCCGTGAATCAGGGACACGCACATCCACGCATCTTGAACGCCCTGATCGAACAAGCGCAGCGCCTTCCGCTGACCAGCCGCGCCTTCCGCAATGATCAGCTTCCGCTGCTGGCGAAGGAACTCTGTGAACTGACCGGGTACGAGAAAATGCTGCCGATGAACAGCGGCGCGGAAGCCGTCGAGACAGCGCTGAAGCTCGTGCGCAAATGGGGCTACAAGGTCAAAGGTGTCCCGGAAGATCAGGCTGAGATCATCGCCTGCACGGGGAATTTCCAGGGGCGTACCATCACCATCATCACCTTCAGTGATGATCCACAAAATCGGGACGGTTTCGGTCCCTTCACGCCGGGCTTCAAGCTGGTTCCCTATGGCGATGCCGACGCGCTGGAAGCCGCCATCACGCCCAACACCGTCGCCTTCTCCTTCGAGCCAATCCAGGGCGAAGGTGGCGTAATCATCCCGCCGGACGGCTACCTGCGCCAGGTGCGCGAAATCTGTACGAAGCACAATGTCCTCATGCTGGCGGACGAAATCCAGAGCGGGCTAGGACGTACGGGCAAGCTCTTCGCCTGTGACTGGGAAGATGTACGCCCGGATGTGGTCACGGTGGGCAAGGCGCTCAGCGGCGGATTGTACCCCGTGAGTGCCGTATTGGCGGATGAACCTATCATGTCGATGTTCACGCCAGGCGATCATGGCAGCACCTTCGGCGGCAATCCGCTGGGCGCAGCCGTCGCACGGGAAGCCCTGAGCGTGCTGGTCGAAGAAGGCCTGATCGACAATGCGCGTGAATTGGGAGAATACCTGCTGGAACGCCTGCACGCCATCAAGAGTCCGCACATCAAGGAAGTGCGCGGCAGAGGCTTGATGTGTGCCATCGAACTGCACCCGGAGGCTGGCGGGGCGCGCCGCTTCTGCGAGATGCTCCAGCATGAAGGGTTGCTTTGCAAGGAGACGCACGAACACACGATTCGCTTTGCGCCTCCGCTGGTCATCACCCGCGATGACCTGGATTGGGCGCTGGAACGCATTGAGCGCGTGCTGGTCGAAGCGTAATCGCTCGAAATCTGTAGCGGGGCGATTGGCGAATCGCCCTTGCTTACCGAAAAATGTGCCCAAAATCTGTGTGACGTATATGCGGAGATGGTCTTTGAGGATTTGCACATCAAAGCCATGCAGCGATTGTGGGGGCGCAAAGTCAGTGACCTTGCCTTCAGTGAGTTTCTCTCCATCTTGCAGCATGTCGCGGATAAACGCGGGGCGCGGGTGGTTCAAATTGACCGTTGGGAACCGACCACATCCGTTTGCAGCGGTTGTGGCCAGAAACACAAACTGAGTTTGCGAGAACGAACACTGCATTGTGACTGCGGGTTAGTGATAGACCGTGACCACAATGCAGCGATAAATATCAAACGGGTTGGGGCATCAACCCACAGCTTAGGGGTTGTCAGACGGGAAACGGCTTCGGCGGAATCCCGCAGCCCTGCCTGAAGCGGAGTATGTCAATCCAGACTCGTGGGGCCGAAACCGTGCAGGAGCAGTTCGTTGAGGGGGCTATCTATCGATACTCCGCCCTCAAAATTCACGCAGACCACCCGCAACTGTGGCGCAAATTCATAAAGCATCTGGCGACAGACCCCACAGGGCGAGCCACCATTGTGCGTCGCCACTACGAGCACTTCGAAATGGCGCACACCCTCGCTGACCGCCTTCACCAGGGCCGTGCGTTCAGCGCAGATCGTCGCCGGATAGGCCGCATTTTCGACGTTGCAGCCCGTGAAGATGGTTCCGTCTGGGGCGACCAGCGCCGCCCCAACCGGATAGTTTGAGTATGGGATGTAGGCGTTGTCTGCGGCGGTGATGGCGGCAGCAATCAGCGACTCGAGAGCCGATTTCATGATGCGTCTGCCAGTTCTTCCGGCGTGTCGTCGCTATCATCCGCGCCCGATTCTGGCTGTTCTAACATGCGCGGCTCATCGTCTTCGCTGGGTTCGGGCTTGCGCTTGACGAACACTTTGCGGATGCGCCGCCCTTCCAGAGAGCGAACGGTCATGATCACCTCGTCCGTCTCAATGGTCTCGCCAACGATGGGCACACGTCCGATGCTGAGGTAGATGAAGCCGCCAAGTGTGTCGGAATGCTCCGTCTCCAGGGTCGTATTCAGCAATTCGTTGATGTCGTCCAGATCCATCCCGGCGTCAATGGTGTATTCATCGTCGCCATGTTCGATGTATTCATATTCCTCGTTCTGGTCGAATTCGTCGCGGATGTCGCCGACGATCTCTTCCAGAATGTTCTCGATGGTCACCAGACCGGACGTGCCGCCATACTCATCGACGACAATGGCCATGTGTACGTTGCGGGCTTGCAGGTCGCGCAGCAAGTCGTCTGCTGTGCGCGTTTCTGGCACGAAATAGGCAGAGCGCACCAGTTCCCGTACTGTATGCCCTTCCAGGCCGCCATTCGTCCACAGGTTGAGCAAGTCCTTGGCGTAGAGCAAACCGACGATGTTATCGACATTCTCTTCATAAGCGGGCAGGCGAGAATAGCCTGTACGCAAGAAGTTGTCGAGTGCCTCGGAGAGCGAGGTGTTCACATCGACGGCGACCATATCAATACGCGGCACCATGACTTCACGCGCCAGGGTCTGGTCTAGCTGCAAGATGGAGTAAATCATCTCGCGTTCTTCGTCTTCAATCGTACCGCCCGTATTGCCCTGATTCACCAGGGACATGATCTCTTCTTCTGTGACCGTATTGACCAATTCGCTGCTGCCGAAAATCCGCGCCAGCAAGCGACTGATCCATAGGAGCGTCAACGTCAGTGGGCTGAAGAGCACGACAACCAGCCGCAGCAAGCCCACCAGCATCTTGGTGACGGGCATTGCATAGGCGCTGCCGATGGATTCGGGCACGACATCGCCGAAGATCACGATGACCAGCGCTGCCAGCGTTGTCAGGGCGATGGCAGGCGCGAGACCCAATGCATTCTCTGCCCCGGTCAGCACGGGCAGCAGCAGCGCATAGCCGATCAACAACGCGCCGCCGTAGTTCAACAGCGAATTGAGCAGGGCAATCGTCACCGAAAGCTGCGACTTCGAGTCGCGCAGGGCGAGCGCATTCTTGGCGCTGCGTACCCCACTCGCTGCTAACTCTTCCAATTCGCTCTGGCGAATGTTCTGTAATGCCGCATACACCAGGGTGATGAGGCTGTTCAACACCAGCAGTGCCAGAAAAATCAGCAGACTAGAAGAACTACTGTCGTCCAAAGGAAGACCCTTTCCACACGACCTCCAAACGCAAAAAGCCGAACGGGAACAACCCCACTCGGCATTTGTGAGCTGGAACTATGTTTTTCTGCGTTCGAGGCTTTTCGTTCACAAGATTACAAGTACGATAACACTCAGAGTTTATCGTTGTCCCAGATTTTACCACAGGCTTTTCGCGCCCTGCAAGCACCCCGGACAGAAACCACAGGGCAATCGCTTCAAAAATGAAAGAAAGTTGGTAATGTGTAGTGGAGAGAG
>CAZJWX010000013.1:0-85380 GCA_964549915.1 uncultured Anaerolineaceae bacterium
CTCTCCACTACACATTACCAACTTTCTTTCATTTTTGAAGCGATTGCCCTGGGACTTGCACCCCATTCCGTGCGAAAACGGGCGTCTCCGTTGTATACTGCCTACAAATAGCCAGCCGCATCCTCTCCTACAAAGGACGCCGTATGAACGCAATAATACCGGACTTAATTGCCCAGATGACCCTCCAGGAAAAGGCCGCCTTATGCACAGGGGCCACGCCCTGGCGCACCACCCCAATTGAACGCCTCGGCCTGGAGTCCATCGTGGTCGCAGATGGGCCACATGGTCTACGCCGCTCTGTCGATCTGGACTCGCTCATCACTGAGAGCCTCCCAGCGACCTGCTTTCCCGTTGCGGCGGCACTGTCGGCCTCCTGGGATGTCGATCTGCTCTATGAAATGGGAGAGGCGCTGGCGGATGAAGCCATTGCCCTTGGCGTGGACATCATCCTTGGCCCTGGCATGAACATCAAGCGATCCCCGCTATGTGGGCGGAACTTCGAATACTTCTCGGAAGACCCGCTGCATTCCGGCGAGATGGCCGCCGCCCTGGTTCGCGGCATCCAGAGCAAAGGAGTCGGCACATCCGTCAAGCATTACGCCGTCAACAATCAGGAAACGCGCCGCTTCACAATCGATGCCGTGGTCGATGATCGCACATTGCACGAGATTTACCTCGCCGGGTTCGAAATTGTGGTGAAGGAAGCACACCCCTGGACGATGATGTGTGCCTACAACAGCGTCAATGGCGACTTCTGCGCACAAAATGACTATCTGTTGACGGACGTCTTGCGCGACCAATGGGGTTACGAAGGCTTCGTGATGTCCGACTGGGGCGCGGTGCACGATCTGGTCGCGTCCGTGAGGGCCGGGCTGGAATTGGAAATGCCAGGCCCGTCACCGCATCGTACACAAGCCGTCATTGATGCGGTGCAATCTGGCGAATTGCAGGAAGCGACGCTGGATCGAGCAGTAGAACGTCTGCTGCGCATCATCCAAACAGCGAGGAAGACTCCCAAGGGGAACGGCAACATCAATGTGGATGCCCATCACGCGCTGGCGCGGCGCATTGCGTCTGAATGCATGGTGCTGCTCAAGAACGAGGATCAGACATTACCGTTGCAAGGCAAAGAGAAGTTGGCCGTCATCGGTCGCGCTGCGAAGATACCCGTCTATCAGGGTGGAGGCAGCTCGCACATCAACTCGACGCGCGTGGATGCGCCCCTCTCGTTCCTGGAAGAGCGTGCAGAAAGCACCTATGCGGTCGGCGATGATTCGCTCGAAGTCGACGGTACAGCCATTGATGAAGCCGTAGCGGCGGCAAAAGCGGCGGATATTGCACTATTGTTCATCGCCCTGCCTGCAAGCGTCGAATCTGAGGGATACGACCGCCAGAGTCTGCATCTGACACCGCAACAAACCACGCTGATCAAAGCCGTCGCCAGCACCAATACGCGCACCGTCGTCATCCTCAACAATGGGTCTGCAATAGACATGCACGATTGGATCGATCAGGTTGATGCTGTGATTGAGGCATGGCTGCCGGGGCAAGCGGGCGCTGGTGCAGTTGCAGACATCCTCTACGGGGATGTAAACCCGTCCGGCAAGCTCGGGGAGACATTCCCCCTCAAACTCAGTGATACTCCTGCGTTTCTGAGCTTCCCCGGCGAAAACAACGAAGTTCGCTACGGTGAAGGCATCTATGTCGGCTACCGGGGCTACGACGTGCTTGAACGCGGCGTTCTCTTCCCCTTCGGCTATGGCCTGAGCTATACGCAGTTCGCGTACAGCAATCTGCGCATCTCTAGCAGGGAGTTCACGCTTGGCGAAATGCTCGAGGTAACTGTGGATGTCACCAATACGGGAGGAGTTGCGGGCAAGGAAATCGTTCAGGTCTACGTACGTGATTTGGAAGCGACATTGCAGCGCCCACCAAAAGAACTGAAGGCTTTCACAAAGGTCGCGCTGCAACCGGGAGAAACCAGAACGGTGACGCTGACACTCAACGAACGCGCTTTCAGCTATTACAACCCGGCATATAAGCAGTGGCTGGCGGAACGCGGTACGTTCGAGATTCTCGTAGGAGGTTCATCGGCGGATCTACCCCTGTCGCAAACTGTCGAATTGACCCGGGGCACAGAACTCCCCTTGATCCTCAACGCTCAGAGCACCCTGGGCGAGTGGCTGGATGACCCGCGTGGCGAAGCACTCATTCGACCGATGCTGGAAGAGGCATTCGGTGAGGCCGACAATGACGCGCTCGGTGCCGACATGGAAAACTTCTTCCGAGACCTACCGTTGACCGTGATGCTCGGTTTTCAGGCGAAATCCCTGGACGCAACACCCCAACAAATCGTCGATGATCTGGTACGTCGCGTGCATCAATCCGAGCAGGGCTAGCGCAATCACACGCTTGGGGAGGGTGAAGTCGTCACCCTCCTACCTGCTTCAAGAATCGGCGACAGCAACGCCTGTCATTCCCTGTGCGATGTAATCTTCGAGTTGCTGCGGGGAAACTGCGCCGCTATGAGTGGCATACGCTTCCCCTTGCGGATTCAAGAAGATGCTCGTCGGAAAGCTACGGATGGCGAATTGCTCTTGTAAGCGTGCATCCATATCCAGCACTATCGGGAAACCAAGGCCGTAAGCGCTGGCAAATTGCTGGATCTGAAGTGGAGTCTCGCGGTTGTTGATCGCCAGGACGATGAAGCCATCATCGGCATGTTGCTCGTATGCATCTTGAATAGTCGGCATCTCAGCACGACATGGCGGACACCATGTAGCCCAGAAGTTGAGCATGACGACCTGTCCCTCATAATCGCTCAACCGAATCGTCTCCCCTTCCAGCGTCGTCGCTTCAAAATCCAGTGCATTCGACTGTCCGCTGCCGAAGAAGGCCCAGACCAGAACACCGACCACTACCAGGGCAATGACCGCTAGTCCGACCTGTTGCTGAAGCGCTGCTTGTTGTTTGCGTTTCTGGCGTCTGTGCCGTTGGCTGGCTTTGCTCATTTCAGATCACTCTCCAAACATAAATAGCTCATGAAATCTGGATTGTGTTGGCGAAGCCTGTCTTACGGGCAAAAACCCTGCCGATCATCACAAAGCATCATGCCAGATGACAGGAAGCGCTTATGGCTGTTCAGAAACGCAATTAGGTGCCTCAGTTGGGCACAGCCAGAGATCATCACCGACTCCTTCACCGATCCAGCCTTCGATGCCATTGACGTGAACCCGCCAGTAACGCACTGTCTGCCCTTCCCATTGTCCGCAGACCGGGCCAGCCAGCAGGCGCAGCACATAGCCATCATACGCCAGGGCACGCACTTCGATCTCATACTCACCCGTTCGTGGGAGCGAGAGAATATTCAGGGCGCTCTCCCCGGCGAAATCTACGACAACCACATCCCCCAACTCATAGGGGCTTTCCGGCAGTCCACTGCAATCCCGTACGCTGCTTTCTTCCGTCGCTTCCGGGGTGGCACCCACGCCAACAGGTTCAGGAGTGACATCGACTGTCGGCGTGACTTCCGCGATGAGCGTCGGCTGCGGGGGGTCAAATGGTGTGGGAATCGGACGCTCCGGCAGAACATCCAGGGCAGTACCCCCGGCATAGGGAGAAATGTGGACTTGAATTTCGAGCGTCAGCATTGCCTCCGTGTCGTCCTGCTGCTGGATGTCGAGATTCTGCAATAGAATCGTAGGCAGTGCAGCTTCCCGCAGGCGAATGACAAAATTCATCAGGCGTGGAACACTGCCCGTCAGTTGGGCACGCAAGATATTGGTGGCATAGGCTCCTCCGGCGATGGGAGCCATCTCCTGTGTGCGCAGACTGAAGATCCGCACGCCGCTACCATCCGCGTAGGTATACAGGTTCTGGATCACATCAGCGATCTGATCCTCCGTGAAGTAGGTGTCGGCAGCGAGTACAACATTGTCCTCCGCCGACAACAGTTGCTCTTGCAGGACGGAGACTTCGCTCAGTTCACCGCTTGCGGCCAGCGCATCGAGCGTTTCCTGCGCTTCCTGTACTTCGGACGCCAGTTCCTGGTAACGCAGCCAGTATGGTAGCAGGTTCGCAGCGGCGAAGAGCATATTACCGACCAGGAGCAGCAGAATGAGCAGCGTAGGCAGCAGCCTCGGCAGGGTTTCGCGCAGTTGTTCGAGCAGTTCATTGCCTTCGGAGAAATCATCCATCATTGTCGCCCCCTAATTCGACTAGCAGTTGGAAGGCATAACGATCAGGTCGTGCATCCTCTTCGCCGTCTTCGCGCAAGATCGACTGCACCTGAACGCCGTCGAAAGTAGCTGCCTGACGCAACGTATTCACATAGCTGAGGATCGAATCTTCGTTTTCAGCAAACCCTTCGACGATCAAACCCCGTTCTTGCTGCGCGATGTGGGTAAGCTGCATCGCGGATTGGTCGTATTGCAGCAGCAAATCCATGACCACATACCAATCGAGGCTTTGCCCCGCGAGTTCTTCTATTTTCCCTTCCAGGGTCACCACATCGTTGCGGAGTGCCAGGAGTTCAGTGCGCAGGTCTTCCGCAGCGGCATCCGGCGTCGGGGTCAAGTTCAGCGCTTCAGCGAGCTGCGCCTGCTCCGTCTCGAGTTGGGCGACATCTTCCTGCAAAGTCGCGGACATCAGCCACAATGGTAGGAATAACATCGCCATGCTGAGCGCCACCAGCCAGACGACCAATCGGCCACTATCCCCTTTCTTGGCTTTCTCTTTGGGCGGAGTTCCCGCTTCTCCTTCGAAGTTATCGATCATCACCGCAGTCGCCCCTCAGCATTCCGTCAAATGAATTCAAAGTACAGTAATCAGCAGCACCGCTGCCGCACCAGCGCAGAGAAACGGCGCATAGGGTATGGTACTGCCCCAACTGCGTTTCTGCACGAAGCGCAGCCAGAGCGCCACCGTCGCACCCAGCAGCGCCCCGCTCATCAAGGCATAGAGCACATGGGGAAATCCCAGCACCAGGCCGATTAGCAGCGCGAGTTTGACATCCCCACCACCCAATTCACCAGGACGCACCAGTGCCGTTGCGTAGAAAATACCAAAAGCAAAAACACCACCCAACAAGATCGTCAGCGGAGGCTGTTGCAACAACACCAGGTTCGTGCCCAACGCCAGGAACAGCGCCGGAACAATCAACAAATTGAGAATGAGCCGGTATTGAATGTCAATGATCGTCAGTAACAGGAGAAAGGCCAGGACGACCGAAGCGGGCAGCGCCAGCGAAAGCCCATCTTCGACAGACAACCACCCTGCCCCAACTGCCAGCAAGCTGGCGCTGATGAAACGCAGGCGAAGGCGGCGTGCGCCTGTGAGACGGGGACGGCGGTCGCCATAGCCAGCCAGGCGTACCAGCCGCTCTCCCAGAATATCCAGCCACCAGCCCACAAAGCCACCGAGGAGAATCGTCAAGATCATCATGCGCCCACCTCCAGGCGCTCGGCAATCTCATCGGCAAACTGAGCCAGCAATCTCGCGTCAAGAGGTTCCGCATCACCGACCAATACCTGATAACGCTCCTGCGCCTCGTCATCCACGAAAACATCGTTCAGGATGGACTGAATATCGCTGGGTGTGTCGCTATCTTCTTCGGCACTCTGGGGCGATTCCCCTTCTGCTTCTGCATCGTCTTCGTCTTCTTCCTCGTCCGTGTCGGAGTCAGAAGTTTCTTCAACCTCTGCCAATGGTTCCAGCGCCAGCGCGGTGGGTTTCTCCGCGACAGCAGCCAGGTTCATCAATTCATCTTCCTCCGATGTGCCGACATCTTTCATGATGGAGGCCAATCCGCGCACCTTGTTGATGGTGAACAGCGCGAAGGCCAGCAGCATCGGCCCGGCAACCGCCAGCAGGCTGATGAGAATGAGCTGGTTTTCCGCGACAAATTCTGCAAATGACATCGTTCGCCCCCTTACATCGTCAGAATACCGCCGACCATTGGCGGCACGATGATCATGCTCAGGCCGGAGATAAAGATTGTCAGCGCCAGATAGAGCGCCGCTTTCAATTTGTAGCCCCCATCGCTGAGGATGATGGCTGCCGCGCTTACCAGCGCCAACATAACGACCATCGCGACAGTAATCGTAGACAGGAATTGCAAATCGGCAGCGCTGAACTGCGCCATACCCATGTTGATCTGCTGCTGCCCTTCTTGAGCGGCTTCGGTGGCTGGCATCAATTGGGCGACCATATCAGCGAAATTCTGCACGATGGACAAGACGAAGACCATCAACCCCGCAATCACGGCCTGCATCACGGTTGTCAGGCCGGAGAAGGTACCCGCAGTCAGGCGGCGCTTGGCACGAAGCTGCGTCGTCTTGGCTACGAAGAGCGAGCAAATGTAGCCAACCCGCTCCGGATCCCCACCGATCTGGATGGCGCTGTAGAAAATATCCGCCCCCTGGCTGACCAGCTTACTGCCCGACTCCAGGCCGAAGAAATGCCAGCACAGCTTTGGATCTACGCGGGCTTGCAGGCGCTGGCTCATCCGCAGAATATCCGGCTCCAGGTAAGGGAAAGAACTCAAGTCTAGCCGGGTGAGCGCTTCCTTGAGCGTCGTCCCACTGGAAGTCGCCATACTACCGACCGAGCGCAAGAAGGTGCTGAATTCTTCATCCTTCTTGGCGCGTTTCTTATCGCTCATCAAGCCGCTAACCCCGACAGGCAGCAAAAAAGCCGCCAGCAACATCAGCACCCAGCCCATTTCCACATCCAGCAGCACCAGCACGGAACAGCACATCACAGCCAATGGCATCATGAGACGCATCAGGCGCTGCGTGCGTTTCTGTTCCTTTGATCCAGTTTTCGCCGCACCAACCATGACTTCCTGCGGAGCAGAACGCCAGATAATCCAGGCCGAGAGCGCACTGATGACCACGCCTGTTGTAACCAGCACTGACATGATGGTCATATCCATCGAGTAAATCATGGCGGAAATCACCTGGATGATGACGATCAACGCTACTGAAATCACAATCGATGAGAAAGCGTTCGACCACTGCTTCAACGATTCGAGGTTGCGCTCATAGCGGTTCTCGTAATCTTCGGACATCACCTCCGCTTCTCGCGCGAGGAAATCCGCCAGCGGTTCGCCAGAGCGCAGCGCGTCTGAAAGGCGTAGCAAGAAGCTGCGCATATTGTCCGACTTGCAGGCTACCCCTGTGCGGCGGCACGCTTCCGGGTAGTCGAAGCGCAGTTCATTCACCAGCCGATTGATGGCCTTGAAATACAACGCGGATGTCGTGTTCGCAGCGGCTGCCAGTTCAAAAGTCTTACTGCGCGTGATCCCTGCTGACGCCATCGCGGACATATAAGTCAGTTGATAGAACAGATCGAAGGCGGAAACGTCCTTAAAAGAGGTTTTGCTTCCGCGCTTCCGAGAGGACCTGGAAGAAGTCATTGAAATCCGTCACTCCTCGTTCCTTGTGCAGCTTTTCGAAGATGCGGGCGCGGCGCTTCACTTCGTCGTAAATGGCCTTGCGCTTGCGTGGCGGAATCCCGCGCCGAATAGCGATCACCTGCTCCAGCAGGTAGCTGTTCATATAACCGGGGAACTCAAACACATCCGTTTCCGGGTTCCAGCGGAACGCTTCCAGGAAGGAGAAGCTATCGCTGACCGGGTCGTAGCCGATGATCTCATTCACGCTGAGGACGCGACGGGCACGCTTGCCGTTTGCCAGCCTCACCGCAGATTGAATCACCGCCAGATTGAGGTTGTCGATGTATGTTTTGGGGATGTTGATCGGGTCACCGGTCAGGCGCTGAATTAATTTTTCCACGGACGAAGCATGGAACGTGGACATCACGCCGTGCCCGGTCTGCATCGCCTGGAAGGCAACGACCGCTTCCACACTGCGGATTTCGCCGACGATGATGCGGTCCGGGCGTTGGCGCAGCGCCGCCTTCAGGAGTTCGAACATGCCGACCTCACTGCCCTTGCTGTCCCCTGCGCCGTGCCGGGTCGTCTCCTGGATCCAGTTCTTGTGTGGAACCTGGACTTCTGGCGTATCTTCGATGGTGACGATTTTCGCACTGGGCTTCAGGAATGTATTCAACGCGTTCAGCAGCGTCGTCTTGCCGGAAGCCGTCGCGCCGACGACGAAGAGATTCAGCTCTTCTTCCAGCATGAACGAGAGATATGACGCCATCATGTAGTTCAAGCTGCCGAACTCGATCAATTGCAAGACACTCAGCGGCTTACCACCGAATTTTCGGATGGTGAAGTTGCTCCCGCGCTTGGAGATTTCACTGCCGTAGACGATGTTGATACGCGAGCCATCGGGCAAGACTGCATCCACCAATGGGTTGCGCACCGTAACCGGATGCTTGATCCATTCGCCCAACCAGACAGCAAATTGGTCAACTTCTTCGTGTGTGCGGAAGACAATGGACGACTGCACGCTACCAAAAATCTTGTGTTCGATGAAGATTGGCCCCACACCGCTGCAACTGATGTCCTCAATGTAGGGGTCATGGAGCAGCGGCTGTAATACACCCAGGCCAATTTTGTCGCGGATGATGCGATAGCGCAGCGCACGCAGTTCTTGTGGGGTGACGACCAATTTCGTGGAACGTTTACCCGGTGCAGGCGGATGAATGGTGCAGAGACGATCAATCAACGCCAACAGCAGCTTCTCTTTTTCTGCTTTGTCTTCAATCTGCCCGATTTGCTCGGCGAAGCTCACCAGCCGCTCCTCAACCTTGGGTAGCAGGTGAGAGATATCCGTCGCAATGGTCGGCTCTACGCAGATGAAATGGTGACGAGCGCCGAGCTTATCTGGGAAAATGTGTGTGAAGAGACCGTCCTTGGTCGCATAAATCAGATGCGGATTATCCAGGTCACCCAGGCTGCGCGGCGGCTCATCATAATAATCCGGCACGCCGATCTCATGCAGCGGTATATGGCGCAGGTAGTCTTCCAGGTAGTCTGATTCTTTGCAGGCGCGTTTCAAGTCCCCGGAAAATTGCGCCTGAATTTTCGGCGTCAGGAAGTCCGTGTCCGGATCGAGCGGAAAAGGGAGAATATTGTGTGCCATTGTGCCTCACCCTCTCGCTTTGCTAATCGGTATCACGCGCATACCCCAGCCCGGCTCCACCTCAAAGCCAACGATGGCACCCGTCACGCTGGCCGCACCGCGAATCTTCACAACTTTGAGCATCTTCACCATACGCTGCCCATCCGCCTCAGAGAGCAGGACAAGGTTGGCATCGCAAATCGAACGCAGACGATCCAGGTAGGAAGCCACTGGCCCACCAGGATGGACGGTCACGATCACGGTCTTACCGGTGTCGCAGAGTTGTTTGGCTTCCTCGAAGAAGCTGAGAATAGCAGAGGAGTCTGATGGGGTCGTCATGGCAGAAGTCAGCGAGTCTATGACGATGACATCTGCACGCACTTCTTTTTGCATTGCGCGGAAGAGACGCACCGTCGCATCCTTGCCGATTTTGGAAAACTCGACGGGATAAACACGCATACGCCGCATCAGCAAAAAATCGAGGATGTCCATATCAATGCTGGACATCTGCGGGACAATGCTGCGCACGGTGCTCTCACTGGTGAAGAGTGAAACCCGGTAGCCATCTTTGAGCGCGCCGTACATGACCTGCTGGGACAGCACCGACTTACCGCTGCCAGAACCGCCTTCAATCAGCACCAGCGAACCGCTCGGCAGCCCGCCCCCCATGCGGCTGTCCAATTCCACATTGCCAGAGGAGATGATCGGGCGCGTCTTCTTCTGTGAGGTTGTGGTCTCTTGCTCTCCCTGGTACACGCTGCGTTCTCCCTTTTTTATGGAACTCAATTCACCGTGATTGTGAATGTGAAGGGGCCGATCGTGTCTTCACCATCCGTTATCGTGAAAGAGAAGTTATCATCCCCGCTACCCGTATGCGTATAGAGCAGCAGCCCCTCATCAATCTCAGCCTGGGTAAAGCGATCACCCAGGCTCAGCATCCCTTGCGCAGGTGGGTTATCCACCACAAAGTGCACTTCATCCGCGGGCTGGTCAGCGTCTGCGGCCCGAAGCAGGGACGACGTAATCGGCTCAGTCGTCAGTTGCGCTATAGTCAACGGGGCATTGGTCACCAGTTCGGGAGGGATATTGCGGATCTCCATGACGCTGCCCCCAACTCCCGCTTCCGTAATGATGACGGCCTGCAAGACCTGCCCCGCCCCCACGTCTGCTGCAAGGTGCAAATTGAGGACGGCTTGTTCGCCGGGGTTCCAGATAGCAGGTTCGATCACCTCCGGCTGTCCTGCCTGATAATTGACGTACAGCCCCTGCAATTCCCAGCCCGGCGCGCTCGATGATTGCGGGATCCAGCCCAGGTGCATTTGCGGCGTCAGCGAGTCATCCATGTACTGCACGATCACATCCCACTGATCGTAGGCCAGCACATCTTCGCTGCCGATGTTCTCCAGAATCACCTGTGCCCCATCCTCCGTGAATTCCAGGTGCAGCGGCGCAATGCGGGTATTCAACTGCCCCTGTAAGTGAAGCTGCATTTCCTGGCGGCTCTCTGCCAGCGAGAGCTGCATCGCCAGTTGGTCACCGCTGAGCGTGAAAACAGCAAATAGGATCAAGAACAGGACGATGATGCCGGAGAGAACATTTTCCATAATTACATGCTCACGATTTCGTCGTCACTCGTTCCGTTGGGCGCTGTAATCCGGAAGAAGTAGCGACCCGCAGGCTGCGCTGCGCTGTAATGAATGGTGATGCGCAGCGTGGCGGAAGGAACCCATTGAGTCGCATTTTCCAGCGTCCATGTCCAGTACGGGTAACTGCCCCCGGCGTCACTCTGGTGTGGGATACGCACGAAATTGCCTTCACGCCCGTAGAAGACATCCATCTCGTCCAGGGCTGTGAAGCGCGTCAGTCCCGTATTCTTGACCCAGGCGAAAATTTCGAACTGCCCGTTGCCGTTGGTATCTTGCCAACCGGAAGTTGTCATTTCACCCACGACATGAATGATCTCAAGCTGGCTGCGAAGCTGCTCTTCAGAATGTGCCGCCATGCTCTGCAACGCATCACTGCCTTCAACAACCGCCGGAAACGCTGCGTTGAAGAGCACCAGCGCCGTCGCCATGCTGATGATGATGAGCAGCGCTGTGGTGATCGTCTTATCCATGCTTGCGCCCCTTGGAACGTCCCATGCCAGCATTGCTGACGCCAGCGATCAACCGCAGAATGAGATTCTGCTCTTCTGGCTCCTCTTGCTGAGTCTGTTCAGTCGGTGGCTCTTGCTGCTTTTTGTCATACAGCGAGACGAACTGCATCAGAGCTGTACCCATCTCTTTGCTCATCCGCCCCTTGCTCATATGCAACCGGATCAGCTTGCGCGTCTTGGCAATACCCATCGACTTGAGTTTGTGTAGCACCCAGGCTTCCATCCGGTCGAGTTCTTCCCAGTCAACCCCGGTGAATTCCGGCATTGCAGCGTTCTTGGATGCCGAACCTGTGTACTCCGTGATCGAGACGACCTTGTTGGCCTTCACTGGATTGGGTTGCTGAGGGCGATTCTGCTCTGGCTGGCGTTCGCGCGGGGCTTCCCGCTTCGGGCGGCTCAACTGCGTCGGGCGCTCATTGGGACTGAGTGCCTCGTCCTCCTCGTCTTCTTCTGGCGGCTGATGGGCGCTTCGTAAGGAGGAATGAGTGCGATTGAGCATCTTCTCCTGAATGTCCAGCAGCGTTTCCTGAACCTGGTGCTTCAGGATTTCTACTTCCTGCTCTAGTTGTTCGACCCGGCGCTCAAGTTCCATGTTTCCTCACCTTACGTGCAATTCTGACTACAGCGGAGTATTTCAAGAGAAGCGGTAGAAGCGATAAAGAGGGTGAGGGGCAGCCGCTAGCACAAGCTGCGACGGCTTCCCCTGGCACCCACGGCGGATATTCACTAGCGCAAGTCCATCACGGCTTCGATGGTGGCCGGGGTGGTGCGGTTAATCGTGAAGACTGCGCCATTTTCCGGCTTCACTTCGATGGTGAATTCAGTGTTGGCGCCCAACGGCGTACCCAGACCCGTCAGGTCAACCGTGATTTCGGCCACTTCGCCTTCTTCCAGGAGGGCGTCGCCATCATTGCTGCCGACCCAGTCCACGGCCCAGGGAACTTCGTTCACGAACTGACCCGCATCGTAGTAGCCGATGATGACCGTGTTATCGGGAGCAGCGGTGAAGTCCACCGGATCACCACCACCGACCATCGAGACGGTGAACGTTACATTCTCAACATTACCGGAAGCACCCGCATCCTGCCCGATGACAGTGCCGCGAATTGCCATGGAGGACTGCACACCTTCCAGGCCGCTGTAGATAGCTTCTTCACCGCGTTCCGTCGAGGCGGTACCGGCAGAGAGAATGGTGAAAGCGAAAACGGAAGCAACAACAATGAATGCGATGAGGATGATGGCGGTTTCCAGCGCGGTCTGACCACTTTCATCACGGCGCAGGTTGAAACGGGTATTGAACATGGTGTACTCCTTAGGTTTGTGTTGATTGAACGTTATTGTTCACTGCATCAACCACATTGTATACATGTTTCCCCAACTCAGTTAATTAAGAGTTGTTCTGTGTACTCCCATTAAGCAACTTCTGATACTTGTCACAATCCATTTGTGATATTCGGTAACAATTCGCGAAAAACGGTTAAATTTGTGCAAGAAAACGCCTGTTTTTCGCATAAAAACGGCGTTTTCCTTTCTTTTCATTACGCGCTTGCCGGGCATATTTTCCAGCCTGGCATAACAAGATTCTTATATCACATTGCGCAACATTAAGCAGTTGTGTCACAAAACAAAAACGGGAGACCCGATTTGAGCCTCCCGTTTTTAGGATGTTACGCGCTGTCCGCTTGCGAATTTAGCCCTGCGGAACGAGCGTCTCTTCGCGTTCAATCTGATTTACAGATTTCACATCGCCAAGGGATTGCAGGTATTGGCGCATCATCAAGGCCGCCGTTGCCCCTTCACCTGCGGCAGACACAGCCTGTTTGGTGCTACCGACGCGCACATCCCCTGCCGCAAAGACACCCGGCATGCTGGTCTGCAACGTCATGTCCGTCTGAATGAAGCCCCAGCGATCCCGCTCAATCGTCTCTGGCAGGAAGCTAGTATTGGGCACCAATCCGATGAAGACGAAAACCCCATCCGCATGCCAGGTCTCAATTTCGCCCGTCGCACGATCTTCCACCGCAAGCCCTGCGAACGCGCCATCTTCGACCAGGAATTCCCGCACAGCCCGGTTCGTATGGACGCTGATGTCATCGCGTGCAGCGACCTTCTCCTGGTAAATCTGACTGGCCTTGACTTCCGGCATGAATTCGACGATACGCACTGTATCTGCAAATTGATCCGCCAGAAACAGCCCTTCTTCAAATCCACTGTTGCCACCACCGACTACGATCACGTCCTTATTCTGGTAGAAAGCGCCGTCACAGGTGGCGCAGAAGTGGACGCTGCGGCCAATCAACGCCTCTTCCCCCGGAACATTCAGGCGCTTATAGCGACTGCCTGTCGCAATCAATGCGGTGCGTCCGACGAAATTGCGCCCACTCGCCGATTTGACTACGATATACTGCCCCTCACGCACGACATTGACGATCTCTTCCCCATAGACCAGATCAACGCCGAAACGCTCCGCCTGTTCAGTCAATCGCTCGGCAAAAGCAGCGCCAGAGATGCCCTCGGGGAAGCCGGGGAAATTGTCCAGCACCTGGGTGATGGCCACCTGCCCACCCATACCAGACTTATCCAGGACAAGTGTCTTCAATCCTTCACGCGCCGTGTAAATGGCGGATGTCAGCCCTGCTGGGCCACCGCCGATGACAATCACGTCATGATAGGTGTCCTGTTGCTGGTCAACCGTCACGCCGTCCACGTGCGCAGCCAGTTCGGCGTTGGATGGTTCGACCAGAACGGTGCCATCGGGGAACAATATTGTCGGGATGCTGCGATTGCCATTGTTGAGCGATTCCACAATTGCAATGGCTTGTTCGTTGTCTGTGATGTCAATCCATTCGTAGGGAACGCGATTCTCGCCGAAGAATTGCTTGGCTCGGCGGCAATCAGGGCACCACGTAGCACCGTATACTTTAATTGAGTCTGCCATTAAATACCTTCCTCTGTTTAGCTCCTTCACAGTGCATACCCCCCTGACGCGCAATTAGCGACAGAACATACGAATTTGCTTTCGGATCCCATAAGCGAAGCGCACAAAGCCAAGGTTACAGGTGCACAAATATCTCAGGAGCGTTATAGTTAGAGACATTCAATGCTGAAGAAGCCACAAGCATTCGTCAGGAAAAACCAGATGAAACATCTTCACAAGGATGCAGTTGCAGCGATCTCTAATGGGTATCATGGCGCCCCCTTTGATGTTCTTGGGCCACATCGTGTTGATACCGACACACTCTCCATCCGGGCATTTCGCCCCACCGCCAGAGAAATGTACGTTATCGACAAATCCGCAAAACAGCCGCGCAAACTACGCATGGAGCAGGTAGATGATCGCGGGTTTTTCGTCATTGATGTGGTGACGAAGGAGACATCCTTCCCATACCACTTCCTGGAAGTCAACTTCGATGACAACGAATACGAATATGGCGACCCTTACGCCTATGATCCCCTGCTCACGGACTATGACCTTTACCTGCACGCGGAGGGGCGCAATTGGGAGATTTACGAAAAGTTGGGGGCACATCTGCGCACCGTAGATGAGGTCAGCGGGGTCAATTTCGCGGTCTGGGCACCGAACGCAATGCGCGTGAGCGTGATTGGAGACTTCAACAACTGGGATGGGCGCGTGCATCCAATGCGCAGTCACGGTGAGAGCGGGGTCTGGGAGCTATTCGTGCCAGGCTTGCGCGAGGGAGACAAATACAAATACGAGATTAAATCGCACCACATGGGCTACCAGGCAGAAAAGACCGATCCCTACGGCTTTTACGCCGAGCGCCGTCCGCACACATCGTCCATCGTGGTGGATATTGACCGTTACGAGTGGAATGACGCCGAGTGGATGGAAGCGCGCAAAGACCGCAATCCGTTCGAGACCCCGATGGCAGTCTACGAAGTGCACCTCGGCTCCTGGCAGCGCAAGCAGGGAAATGAATGGCTCACCTATCGTGAACTCGCAGACGAATTGGTGAATTACGTCAAGGAGATGGGATACACCCATATTGAGCTGCTGCCCGTCGCCGAGCACCCGTTCGATGGTTCCTGGGGCTATCAGGTGACCGGGTATTACGCCCCTACCAGCCGCTTCGGTTCGCCGGAAGATTTCATGTACTTCGTCGATCAATGTCATCAGAATGACATCGGCGTCATCCTGGATTGGGTTCCGGCGCATTTTCCAAAAGACGGACACGCGCTGAGCTACTTCGACGGCACCCATCTGTATTCCCATGCCGACCCGCGCAAAGGTGAACACCCGGACTGGGGAACCTACATCTTCAATTACGGGCGCAACGAAGTGCGGAACTTCTTGATCGCCAATGCCATCTTCTGGCTGAAGAAATACCACATTGATGGCTTGCGGGTGGATGCAGTCTCGTCGATGGTGTATCTGGATTTCTCCCGCGAAGATGGCGAGTGGATCCCCAACGAATACGGCGGCAATGAGAACCTGGATGCCGTCAGCTTCCTGCAGGAAGCCAACCATGTCATTCACGACTTCTTCCCCGGTGCCATGACCATCGCGGAAGAATCAACGGCCTGGCCGATGGTCTCGCGTCCAACCTATCTGGGCGGGCTGGGCTTCACGCTCAAATGGAATATGGGCTGGATGCATGACACGCTCTTGTACTTCTCCAAAGACCCGGTCTATCGCAAATATGAGCACAACAAATTGACCTTCTCCATGATGTACGCCTACACAGAAAACTTCGTCCTCTCGCTGTCGCACGATGAAGTTGTGCATGGCAAAGGCTCATTGATTGGCAAGCTGCCGGGAGATTGGTGGCAGAAGTTCGCCCAATTGCGCTTGTTGTTCGGTTATCAATACACGCATCCGGGCAAAAAGCTGAACTTCATGGGGTCGGATATTGGGCAGTGGTCGGAGTGGAGCGAAGCGCGCAGCCTGGATTGGCACTTGCTGGATATGCCGACGCACGAGAGATTCAACTACTTCGTGCGCGACCTCAACCATCTCTACCGTAGCGAACCCGCTCTCTTCGAGGTGGACTTCGAGCCAGAGGGCTTCCAGTGGATTGACGCCAACGATGCGGACAACAGCATCTTCAGCTACATTCGCTACGCCCATGATCGTTCGGATTTCCTGGTCATCGTCTGCAACTTCACACCCGTGCCGCGCCATGAATATCGTGTGGGTGTTCCTGTACACACACACTATGAGGAATTGCTCAACAGCGACGCCGACTCCTATGGCGGTAGCAACGTCGGCAATTACGGCGGATTCCATAGCGACTCGCTGGGCGCGAATGGTTTCGCGTACAGCTTGAACCTGACGTTACCGCCGTTGGGAATCATCATCATGAAACCGAGGCACAAGTGATGCAAATACTGACCTTCAACACCTGGGGCAGCCCATATTCAGAGCAGCGTGCCGAACGAACCATTGCCCTGGGCGAAGTTCTGAAGTTGATCAACCCGGACATCCTCTTGTTGCAAGAGGTCTATCTGCCTTCACATCGGCAGTCCATCACCAGCATCCTCAAAGAAGTATGGCCTCATCGCCATCACTTCGCCTCGTCGGTGCTGGGGAGTGGCCTGTACACCTTCTCCCGCTACCCCATCATCGATGCGAGTTATTACCGCTTTCGGCTGACGGGTAAGCCGGAGCGCCTGCGCCAGGGCGACTACTACGCGGGCAAGGGAGTCGGCCTGACGCGCATTGAAACCCCTCAAGGCGTGCTGGATGTCTATAACTGCCACACACACGCCCAATATGACGAAGACGACGACAACGAATACGCGATCTTCAACGAGACCAATCTCTACGAAGCAGCGCGGTTCATCTACACCAATTCGCAGACGAATCCGGTCATCGTCGCAGGCGATTTGAACACGCAGCCGCATCAACTGGGCTATGCCATCCTGACGCAGTTCGGTGGCCTGGTTGATGCCTATGTGCAGGCAAATGGGCAGCACGACCCAACTTTCGCACGCAGCAATCCTTATGTACTTGCTACACGCGATCAAACGCTGGATTATGTGCTGGTTCGCGATGTCGATGTGAAAAAGGCCGAACTCACGCTCACGGAGACGATCCCCGGCGTGATCCCGGCCTATTCCGACCATTACGGCATTCTGGCGGAGATTTCGCTGGGAGCGGGTACGGAAGGAAGGCAGCGAACAGAAGTACCGGACACGGCTACTACGTTCCGGCGGCTGCACAAACATGTACGCCTTTCCATCTCAGAGATGGAAAACCAGCAGTTTGCGCACATCGAGCAGGCGGTGTTCGGCCTGGGTAGCATCATCGATACTGGCTTCATCACCGGATGGCTGGGGGAACGCGCCCCCAGGCTGGCTCGCTTTTTGCGTATGATGTTGACGCTGGGTGGCCTGGGATACGCCGCTTTTCAACTGCTACAGATGGGCGTCAATGTGCGTTCACAGCGCAATGCACTCATCGGCATCGAGCAGGAACTCACACATCAGTTGAACGCGGGACGCCTCTTCAACGGTACAAGGCTGGAAGATTACGGCGAAAACTCATCATCGGATCAGGCCGTTCCACCACAAACGCAAGAAACAGGCAGCGTCTGACGCGATTTGCGCGTAGAAGCCAGTAATCAACTCCGGATACACCGCAGGGGGTTACGATGACGAACGCTCAGGCGCTGGAAAGAGGATCGGCAGTCTTCCGCAATACATTGCGTTGGCAGCATCTATACTGGATCGGCGGATTGGCAGCCGTTATCGCTGCACTCGTATTTCGCCGAAATATCGGGGCAGAAGTCAGCTTGTTCGACAACACCCCGCTTCCCAGCAGCGCAGAGGGTTGGTTCGCCATCCTCCAGGAAAACGCGCTGCTGGGGTTGGCCTACCTCAGTGTCTTTGATCTGGCAAATTACGCACTATTGGCGGTGATGTACATCGCGCTCTTCGCTGCCTTGATGCGAACCAACGCGGGTCTCATGCTGCTGGCGTTATGCCTGGGTTTGGTCGGTGCTGGCGTATATTTTGCCTCGAACCAGGCATTTGCGATATGGAATCTCAGTGAGCGCTATGCCACAGCCACAACCGACGCGGAACGAACCCTTTTCGCAGCAGCCGGTGAGGCGCTGCTCGCCATTGAAAACGCGGCTAGCCTTTATCAGGGCAGCGGCGTTTACGTGAGTCTGTTCCTGGTGACATTGGCCGGGTTGCTCAGTTCCATCGTGATGCTACAGAGCCAAACATTCAATCAGCTCACGGGTTGGGTCGGTATCGTCGCAAATGCGCTTGTGTTAGGGCATTATCCGGCGCTGGCATTTGCCCCAGACCTGACTTTTCTCCCGCATACGCTGGCTGCAATTCCGATCATCCTGTGGCAATTGCTGATCGCGAGAAGTCTTTTCCGGCTAGCGCGGCAGGAGCATCGACCTGAAGCATCCTAACCGCCGACCTGCTGCAAGAGCATGGCGACCAGCGCCGTCCATCCGGTCTGGTGGCTGGCTCCCAACCCTGCCCCATCATCCCCGTTGTAATACTCGAAAAAGAAGGTGTAATCGTGCCAGTGCTCGTCGTAGTTCAGGATGTGCTGCTGTCCGTTCAGCGGGCGCGCGCCCTGCTCATTCCGCCGGAAGAGCGCTGTCAGCCGCTTAGCCAGCGCATCCGCCACCTGCCCCAACGTCATCTCATTGCCGCTGCCCGTCGGGAACTCGACCTTGAGCGTATCGCCATAGTAAGTGTCATAACGGCGCAGGGCTTCGATCAACAGATAATTCGCCGGGAACCAGACTGGCCCGCGCCAGTTATCATTGCCACCGAACACGCGGTTGTCGGACTCCGCCGGAACGTATTTCACCTCGTAGCGCACACCGCCGAAATTCATCGCAATGGGATGGTTCTGATGAACACGGGAGAGCGATCGCACGCCATAAGGGGACAGAAATTCATTCTCGTCCAGCATAATTTCCAACACTCTCTGCAAGCGCGATCTGGTCAGCAGCGCCAGTAGATGCACCTTGCGCTGTTTGCTGAACCCGAAGCTGACGTTGCCCTGCAAGTAAGGGCGCTCGCGCAGCAGCCGCTCGACATAGGCCGCGAACCGGGGCATCTGCTTCTGCAAATCGGCATCCAGTGCTTCGACGGCCAGCAGCGGGATCAAGCCTCCGATTGACCTTGCCCGCAACGGGGTCACTGTCCCATCGGGCTGGTGCAGTGCATCGTAGAAGAAACCATCTTCCTCGTCCCACATGGTATAGGGAATCTGCCCTGTCGCGTTGGTCACAGCCGCTGCAACCCGCAAGAAATGATCGTAGAAGCGCATCGCCAGATCCTGATAAACAGCATTCTCACGCGCCAGTTCCAGGGCGATTTTCATCATCTCAATGCAGTAGAAACCCATCCAGAAGATGGCATCGGCTTGCTCCAGGTAGCCGCCACCGGGCAGCGGTGTCGTGCGGTCGAAGAGGCTGATATTATCCAGCCCCAGGAAGCCACCGGAAAGCGCATCACTGCCGTTGCGATCCGTGCGATTGATCCACCACGAGTAATTCAGCAGCAGCTTGTGGAAAACCTCTTCCAGAAAAGCGCGATCCGGCTCACCGTTTCGCTGCGCATCCAATTGGTAGACACGCAGCGCGGCCCAGGCATGAATCGGTGGATTCACATCCGCAAAGTCCCACTCGTAAGCCGGGAACTGACCATTCGGGTGCATGACGTTCTCGCGCGTCAGCAAACGAAGCTGTTGCTTGGCGTAGTTGGCATCCACCATCGTCAACGGTACCACCTGGAAAGCCGTCTCCCAGGTGGTATAGGGGTACTCCCATTTGTCTGGCATGGAGAAGATGTCATGCGTGCTGAAATGCAGCCATTTCTCATTGCGGCGCAACTTGCGCTTGACGCGATGAACGGGATCACCGACGAACCACTGCGCCATATCCAGATAGTAGAATTGCTTCGACCAGAGCAGCCCCGCCAACGCCTGTCGCTGTATCGTCCAGGTGTCTTGCGGCAGATCAGACCGCTGCACCGTCTCGTAGAATTCCTGCGCTTCGCTGAGGCGCTGCTGAAATATGGTGTTGAAATTGACGAAAGGGCGCGAATATTCATTGGGCGAGATGCGCAACCGGAAGGAGACTTCTTCGCCCGGGTTCAAGGGACGGAAATACATCGCCGCGCATTTGGTGCCTTCTCGCTGTGGGTTCACTGCACTGCGGTCACTATCTACGATATAGCGATGGAAGGCGTCCTTCACATAGCGCGTTTCATTCGGCAGCCCATAGAGGCGGCGGGCATTGGTGTTGTTCTCGGTGAAAAGCAGCTCGGCAGCATGTTCGGCGTAGAGATAATACGTTCCGGCAGCGGGATGCCAGACTTCTGCAACTTTGACGTTCCCCGTTGATTCGATCTGGCGCAGGAGCGGCTTCTCTTCGGTCTCGTCGCGCGGGCCAGCCGGATACCCCCAACTCCAGGTATTGCGGAACCAGAGAGTCGGCAGCAGGAAGAGCGGCGCTTTGCGATCTCCCCGATTGACGACAGTGATTAGCACCAGGACATCGTGGGTATCGACCTTGGCGTATTCCACCAGCACATCGAAATAGCGGCTATCGCGGAATACGCCAGTGTCCAGGAGTTCGTACTCGAATTCATCGGTGGAGCGCCGCCGATTGACGCCAACCAATTGTGCATAGGGGAAAGGGCGCTGCGGGTACTTGTAGAGCATCTTCATGTAGCTGTGGGTGGGCGTGTTATCGAGGTAGTAGTAATACTCTTTGACATCTTCCCCGTGATTGCCCTGCGTGCCAGAAAGCCCGAACATTCGCTCTTTGAGCATCGTATCGCGCCCATTCCACATGGACAGCGCGAAGCAGATGTGCTGGCTGCGGTCGGAGATTCCTGCAATTCCATCTTCACCCCAGCGGTAGGCCCGGCTGCGTGCATGATCGTGCGGAAAGAAATCCCAGGTATTGCCCCACTCGCTATAATCTTCGCGAACCGTACCCCAGGCGCGTTCCGCCAGGTATGGCCCCCAGTGCTGCCAATCCGCCTCACCTGCTTGCTGCGCCGCCAATCGCCGATGTTCCGCCGTCATCCGAACTCCCCTGCTGATGCTGTGCTGCTACGAAATTCGCCCATTAAGATAGCACACCCTCGCCCCGATGACACACTCATCTCGTCTTCTGCTGAAGCTCTGCTACAATACGGTCGCATTTGCATCAGTGAGGAACAATCCTAACAGTGACCAAGACACGCACCGACATTCGCAACATCGCTATCATCGCCCATGTCGATCATGGGAAAACGACTCTGGTAGACGGCATGCTCAAGCAAAGCAACGTCTTCCGCGAAGGCGCACAGGTCGAAGACCGCGTGCTGGATTCCAATGCCCTGGAACGAGAGCGGGGGATCACGATCCTCTCGAAGAACACGGCGATTACCTATCGCGACACAAAAATCAACATCGTCGATACACCCGGACACGCCGATTTCGGTGGCGAAGTCGAGCGCGTGCTGAATATGGTAGATGCAGCACTGCTGCTGGTGGACAGCGTGGAAGGCCCCATGCCCCAGACGCGCTTCGTGCTGCGCAAAGCACTGGAACTCGGCCTGCGCATCATTGTCGTCATCAACAAAGTGGATCGCGCCAATGCCCGAATCACCGAAGTCTTGAATGAAACATTCGACCTGTTCATCGAGTTGGGTGCCAGTGATGAGCAGGCGGATTTCCCCGTAGTGTATGCCATTGGCCTGGAAGGCCGCGCAGGGTTGGAGGCGAGTGCCCTGGCGCATACGCTCGAACCCCTCTTCGAGACGATTCTGGAACAAGTACCACCACCGACCATCGAAGACGGTGAACTGCCCAGGCTGCTGGTTACGACGCTGGAATATGACCCGTATAAGGGGCAAATTGCTGTAGGGCGGCTGCGCTCTGGCACGCTGCGCAAAGGAATGCCGCTCGCCCGCCTGAAATTGGACGGGACGCGCCACAGCGGCAGACTGGAATATCTCTTCCAGTTCCACAACCTGAGCAAAATCGAGGTGGATGAGGTACACGCGGGAGACATCGTCGCCATCGGCGGGCTTGATCCCATCGAAATCAGCGATACCATTGCGCACCCGGATGTGCAGGAGCCACTACCCGGCATCAAGGTAGAAGAACCGACCGTGCGCATGACGTTTGGTGTGAATACGTCACCCTTCGCCGGAAAAGAGACCGAAGGCGGAATGAACAGCTCTCGCAAGCTGCGCGAACGCCTGATTCGCGAGACACGCAGCAATGTCGCGCTGCGCGTAGAGAATGGCGACAGCCCGGAGCGCTTTGTCGTCAGCGGGCGCGGCGAACTGCACCTGGGCATCCTGATCGAAACCATGCGGCGCGAGGGCTACGAATTTGAGGTCAGCAAGCCGGAAGTGATCTACATGCGTGATCCGGTGACCGATACCATGAAGGAACCCGTCGAAGAAGTCTTCGTGGAAATCTCAGACGATCGTGTTGGAACTGTCGTCGAGATGATGGGGGAACGCGCAGGTACCATGATGGATATGCGCAGCGAGAACGGCACAACCTACATGAAATACCTGGTGCCGACTCGTGGCCTGCTCGGCTTCCGGTCACAGTTCCTGCGGGCCACCTCCGGCATGGGGCAGATGCACAGCGTCTTCCACAGCTATGAGCCAATCGGCGGTGAAGTGCCGGGACGGCGTTTCGGCAGTCTTGTAGCGATGGAAAACGGCACCGCGACGACCTACGCTCTCGTCAACGCTCAGCAGCGCGGCAGCTTTTTCATCGCACCGGGCACGGAAGTCTACGAAGGTATGGTCGTGGGCGAGCACATTCGCGCCGAAGATCTGCCGCTGAATGTGACCAAAGCCAAGCACCTGGATAACTTCCGCGCCAAGCCCAAGGAAGTGGCGGATAATCTGACGCCACCGCGCATCATGAGCCTGGATGACTACATCGAATACCTGGGGGGTGACGAACTGCTAGAAGTCACACCGCACAATCTGCGCATCCGCAAGCGCATTTTGAACACCGAACTGCGCCTGAAGGAAGACAAACGCCGCCGCCAACTGGTCGGCAATTGAGTGTAAATCACGGCAAATAACCCAATTGGATATGATGAAACGAATTCTATTCATCAGCGCCCTGATGCTGTTTCTGCTGCCTTCGGTAGGAACAGCGCAGGATGAGGAACAGACGCCAGAAGCCACCCCTGAGGTCACCCCGGACCCACAAGACAGCCTTGAGGTAGATGGCCTCACGCTGCAAGTCTACTTCGAACGTTTGCAGCAGGGTCGTGCTGGATTGCTCGCCCTGCGGGGAGAGGGTATCACCGTAGCACAGGCTAGCGTCTTCAACCGAACATTTGACTTCTTCCAGGTGCCACACCAGGAAGGCTGGTACGCGCTCATCAATGCGCGGATGGAGCAGCCCATCCGCCCCTATGAGCTTCGCGTGCGCGTAGAGACAGAAGGTGCCGACGAAGCACTGGACATCTCCGCGCGAGTGGATGTCAGCAGCGGCGGATTCATCCAGCAAGATGTCAATATCGTCGTAGAAGATGAACGCCTTGCCATCTTGCTTGATCCGGAAGTGGAAGCTGCGGAACTGGCGCAAATCTTCGAACTCGCAGCACCAATCACACCGGAAACGCTCTGGGATGAAGAAGGCTTCAGCCCGCCCATCAACGCTGAGTTGACATCGCCCTTCGGCGCGGTGCGTGTCTTCAACGGTACCTTCAATTCGATCCACACCGGATGGGACTTTCAAGCGACAATCGGGCAACCTCTCTCGGCATCAGCGGCTGGGCGAGTAGTTTTCGCCGGAATGCTGCCAATCCGTGGCAACTATGTGCTGATTGATCACGGGCGCGGCATCTACTCCGGCTACGCGCACATGTCTATTCTCTACGTCACGCAAGGGCAACGAGTCAGCGCCGGGCAAATTGTCGGTATGGTCGGCAGCACCGGGCGCAGCAGCAGTGCCCACGCTCACATCGAATTCATCGTGAATGGCGAATGGGTTGATGCAGCCGATTTCATTCGGATGTACATTCCTTAGAGCACGCCCTGGCTGCGCAGCGCTTGAATTTCATCCGCTGCGTAGCCGAATTCGTCGAGTACTGCCTCTGTATGTTCTCCATGCCGAGGCGGCGGCAGTGCAATCTGCGGCGGCGTGACGCTCAGGTTCAACGGCGACGCAACCATCTCCAGTGCGCTGCCTGAGGACAGGGCAACCTCCTGCACCATCCCCCGTTCCAGCACATGCGGATCACGCAGCGCCTGCGCAACGGTCTGAATCGACCCCGCCGGAATACCGGCATCCAGCAGCAGAGAAACCCACTCACCGACAGTGCGTTCAGCAAAAACTTCCTGCAAAACCGGGATGAGCAGCGCCTTGTTCGCAACCCGCGCCGGATTGCTGGCGAAGCGCTCGTCTTCACAGAGTTCGGGTCGCTGAATCAAGTGACAGAGCAGGCGAAACTGGCGATCATTGCCTACCGCCACGACGAAGGCTCCATCACTGGCACGGAAGGTCTGATAGGGAACGATGTTCGCATGTTGATTTCCGTGGCGCTGCGGCGTCTCGCCGGAGACAAGATAATTGCTGGCGATATTGACCAATGCAGCGAGTTGGGTATCCAACAGTGAAATATCGATGAACTGCCCTACCCCGCTGCGTTCACTGTGGCGCAGCGCCGCCAGAATGGCCGAAACGGCGTGCAGCCCTGCGATCACATCGCTGATCGCTACCCCCACTTTCGCTGGTTCACCGTCAGCCTCACCGGTGATCGACATCAAGCCGCTCATGGCCTGCACCACATAATCATAGCCGGGGCGATCCCGGTACGTGCCCGTCTGCCCAAAGCCGGTGATGCTGCAGTAGACCAGGGCTGGATTGCTCTCGCGTAGCGATTCGTAGTCCAGGCCAAAACGAACCATCTGCCCGACTTTGAAATTCTCGACCACGACATGCGACTGCGCCGCCAAATTGCGGACGATGGCCTGCCCCTGCGGATGTTTCAGATTAAGCGTGATGCTGCGCTTGTTGCGGTTCACGCTGGCGAAGTACGCGCTCATCTCGCCCGTCCAGGGCGGCCCCCATTGGCGTGTATCATCGCCGCGCTGTGGATTCTCCACCTTGATGACCTCGGCACCCAGATCAGCCAGCATCATCGTACACAGCGGCCCGGCCAACACGCGCGAGAAATCCAGCACACGCACCCCATCCATCGCCTTCGTCATCTCTGCTCGCTTTCCTGTGCTCATCTGCCAGGGACCAACCATAGCCACGCACCCAGCAGAACGCCAGAGGCAGCCGCGGTTTTTGAGCATTCCGTGAGAGGGCGGTACAATCGCGCCTGAACGACCTTTCAGCAATGCAGAGACCTGCACCTTCACGAGGACAACTTCGATGAGCACAACCATCTTGATCTTCGGCGCTTCTGGCGATCTCACGCACCGCAAATTGATCCCGGCACTGTACAACAAGTTCCACAAAGGGAAGCTCACGGGCGATTTCAACATCGTCGGCGTATCGCGTAGCAAGTACAGCCACGAGGAATTTCGCACGTCCGCCCGCAAGGGCGTACAGGAATTTTCCGAGCACTTTGACGAGGGCACATGGGATTCGTTTGGCCCACGCATCCGGTACATCCCGGCGGATGCCAGCAAGCCAGAAGGCTTCGACGAGATCAAACAAGGGCTGGCGGAGATCGAAGAACCAGGTGCAAACCGCCTCTACTATCTCTCGGTAGCGCCCTTCCTCTACGAGCCAATCATCCACAACATCGGCGCGGCAGGCATGGCGGCTGACGAGGGCGACTCGTGGCGGCGCATCATCATCGAAAAGCCCTTCGGCACAAACCTGGAAACGGCAAGGGCGCTGAATGCCGCCGTGCATCAGGTCTTTCGTGAGCATCAGGTGTATCGGATCGATCATTACCTGGGCAAGGAAACCGCCCAGAATATCCTCTTCTTCCGCTTCGCCAACACGATCTTCGAACCCGTGTGGAATCGCAATTACATCGACAACGTACAGATTACCGTTGGCGAAACCGTCGATGTCGGCTCACGCGCTGGCTACTATGACGGTTCGGGCGTACTGCGTGACATGTTCCAGAATCACGTGCTGCAATTGATGATGCTGACCGCGATGGAGCCACCGTCGTCGTTCGATGCCAATGCCCTGCGCAACGAAAAGGTCAAAGTATTGGAGGCCATCAAGCCGATTCAGCCCAGAGACGCTGTGCTGGGACAATACGCAGGCTACTTGCAGGCTGATGGCGTCAAAGAAGACTCCCGCACCCCAACTTACGCAACGGTCAGGGTGAACATCGACAATTGGCGCTGGAAAGGTGTCCCGTTCTATCTACGTAGTGGCAAAGCCCTGCCCCACAAAATCACCAAGATCCTCGTCGAATTCAAATCGCCACCACATATGCTCTTCGACCTGAAGGACGGGGACAAGTTCGCGCGCAATATCCTCTCGCTCTGCATTCAACCGGATGAGGGCATTCACCTGCAATTTGAAGCCAAAATCCCTGGCAGCGCACAGGCATTCCGGTCTGTCGATATGGATTTTCACTATCGCGACGCTTTCGACGAACCCCTCTCAGACGCCTACGAGCGCTTGATCCTGGACGCCATCAACGGCGACCCGTCGCTTTTCACGCGCAGCGATGAGATCGAAAAAGCCTGGGCGCTCTTCGATGACCTGATCGCGCACTCGGAAGCACCCGACTCGCCGCGACCCGCCACGTACCAACCCGGCACCTGGGGGCCAGAGGAAGCGGTGGTATTCCTCGCCAACGATTCGCGCCGCTGGCGCACCAGCGGCTGCATCCACGAATGAGGACTGGCGATGCCTGAAGAATGGAGCAACATCAAGATTCAGCCCGACAAAGCAACGCTGGTGCGCTACACTGCCGAGCGGATCGTGCGCATGGCAACCGCGACGCTGCAAGAGAATGATACGTTCAGCATTGCGCTTTCAGGAGGGTCTACTCCGCGTCCGGTCTACGAGCTGTTGGCGACTGAATACGCATCGTATGTCGAGTGGGATCGCATCCACCTCTTCTGGGGGGACGAGCGCTGTGTACCGCCTGATGACGCGCAAAGCAATTATCATATGGCGCGGCAAGCCCTGATTGACCGCGTGCCGATTCCGGAAGCGAACATCCATCGGATGCGTGGCGAAGACGAGCCTGAACGAGCAGCGACCGCTTATGAGGCCGAACTCCAGGGCTTCTTTGGCACAGTTGGCACAGATGGAGAGTGGTTCGACTTGACGCTGTTGGGCATGGGCGATGACGGTCACACCGCATCGCTCTTCCCCGGCACGAAAGCGTTGCACGAACGCGAGAAAATGGTGCTGGCGCATCACGTACAGGCCAAAGGCGATTTGTGGCGCCTCACGCTCACCGTCCCGGCGATTCTGCGCAGCGCCAACATCATGTTCCTGATTGCTGGCGAAGACAAAGCCCCGGCCTTGCGCCAAGTCCTGCACGGCAATCATGCGCCTGATACGTATCCCAGCCAGTTGATCGCACGCAGCGACCATCCGCATATCATTTACGCCCTCGACGAAGCTGCTGCCGCTCAACTGGATTAAACTTTCAGGGACGGTCTGCGGATCGTCCCAATCGTGGCATATCCCCGTACCAATCAGCACTCATCCTGCTATAATCTGAGTGAAACCCCTCGTGCCAACGAAGGAAGGCTCTATGAGCAGCGACTCAAACATTGGCGAGAACCCCCTTGCGCCCAGTGCGCACCGCTTCACTTACGTGCCCCCGCGAATCGCAGGCGATTTTCGTGGCAAACACATCATCTCCGTTGAGCAGTTCGAACGGCGCGACCTGGAGATTCTGTTTGATGCAGCGGTCTCGATTCGCCGTCGACTGCGTCAGATGGATCGCGGCTTGATGGAAGTCTGCTCCGGCAAGGTGATGGCCTCGCTCTTCTTCGAAGCCAGCACACGCACGGATATGTCGTTCCAGGCAGCCATGCGCCGGGTCGGCGGCGATGTGGTCATGGCGAGCAATGGCGTGCGCTTCTCGTCGATGTACAAGGGCGAGAGCATCGCAGATACGATTCGCGCGGCGGGTTGCTACGCCGATGTGGTCGTGCTGCGCCATCCCCAGGTCGGATCATCCTACGAAGCGGCGTACTACCTCGATCTTCTCAACGAGCGCATCGTCAACCCAACGGTGGTGATCAGCGGCGGCGATGGCATCGGTGAGCATCCAACGCAAGCTCTGCTCGACATGTTCACGATTTTCGACGCAAAAGGCAGCCTGGATCATCTGACCATCACGTTGGTCGGTGACCTGCGCAACGGGCGAACCGTGCATTCGCTGGCGAAGCTGCTGGCCTACTATCGCCCCAGCGGAACGAGTCTGTGCTTTGTCTCGCCAGAAAGCCTGCGCATGCCCGCCGACATCCTCGAAATGCTCAGGGCACTCAATATCGAAGTCACCGAAACCGAAGACCTGCATGAGGTGTTGGGCGAAAGCGATGTCCTCTACTGGACGCGCGTTCAGGAAGAGCGCTTTGAGAATCGCGAAGAGTACGAGCAAATTAAAGATGGCTTCGTGATGCTGCCAGCATTGCTGGAGCAGGCTCCGCAGACCTGCGTGCTGATGCATCCCCTACCGCGCAAACACGAGATGGGCACGCAGCACGATCACGACATCCTGGATGCAGACCGACGCGCGATCTACTTCGAGCAGATGGAAAACGGTATGTTCGTGCGTATGGCCCTGCTCGCGAAAGTGCTGCGGGGAGCTTATGTCTAGAGTCATTCGCATCCCGGCCTTGCTTGATCCACATACGCACCTGCGCGACCTGGATTGGACACACAAAGCGACCTTCGCCAGCGAGACCGCTGCCGCCGTTGCCGGGGGATACTGGGCCGTCTTCGATATG
The DNA here is from genome assembly GCA_964549915.1 of uncultured Anaerolineaceae bacterium. Classification (GTDB taxonomy): domain Bacteria; phylum Chloroflexota; class Anaerolineae; order Aggregatilineales; family Phototrophicaceae; genus JAUZRW01. Next base: position 29,059 of record CAZJWX010000013.1, read on the forward strand.
CCCAATACGCCACCGAACACGACGACTCGCGGTACGCTCGACACCAAACTGGCACGTCTGGATGCCGCTGCCATCTGTGATTTTGGCGTCTACGCTGGTGCTTCACAAGACGATAACACGGTGCACTATGCGACGATGGCGACGGATACCTGCGGCTTGAAGATCTTCAACAACTCAACGACAGGCAATCTGCTCATTGAAGATCAAGCCACGCGGCGCAGGCACTACGAAGCCTGGCCTGCTACACGCCTGATTGCCGTCCACGCGGAAGAAGAAACTATCCTGGATATCCTCGATCTGGTGCGAGAGACGGGCAAACGCACACACTTCCTGCACATCAGCAGCGCACGAGAGATCAACTACCTGCGCGAGGCAAAAGAAGCGGGCTTGCCCATCACCATCGGCGTTTGCCCCCATCACCTCTACCTGACAGAAGCCGATGTGCATAGGCTCGGCGGCTACGCCATGATGAAACCGCCGCTGAAGACACAGACGGATGTCGCTGCACTCTGGCAGGCGATTCAGGATGGGCTGGTAGATGTCATCGAGAGCGACCACGCACCCCATACCCGGGCCGAAAAAGAGGAGCACAACCCCGCCTATGGCGTCCCCGGATTGGAGACGACGCTGTCGCTGATGCTGACTGCCGCCGCCGAAAATCGCGTTTCGCTCGAGCAAGTCATCGCGATGGTCAGCGAGAATCCGCGACGCATCTGGGGGCTGGATGCACCGCCAGAGACCTACGCCCTGGTTGACCTCGATGCGACCTACACTATCGATAACGCGAAGCTGTGGACACAGGCAGGGGCATCACCCTTCGATGGCGTAAGCGTTCGCGGGAAAGTACTGGAGACCTGGATTCGTGGTACTCAGGTCTACGATGGGGAGCGAGTGTTGGTAGAGCCTGGTTTCGGCAACAACCTCTTTGGAGCCAATTCATGAACCCACTGAGGCACGTCTTCCTGCATGCGAATGCGGTGGGTTACCGTGTGGTGCGGCCTTTCATTTTCCGGCGATCAGCACAGCAAGCGCACGAATCGCTGCTGAAACTGCTGGATTGGGCCGATGAGTCCCCGCAGGCACATGCAATTGCCCAAATTGCACACATATGTGCTTTCAAGGAGAACCCGGTGCAGGTTGGCGGAGTCCGCCTGCCACATCCCTTCATCCTTGCGGCAGGTTTCGTAAAGGGTCACGGCTTCGCGGACGAAGAGGCAGCGCTGGATGCCGTGAAACATGGCATGAATATCATTCCCGGATGGCGCAGCGTGCCGAAATTGCTGGGCGTTGTAGAGTTCGGATCGTTCACACGGCACCCTCGGCTGGGCAACCCCGGCACGGTCATCTGGCGCGATCCGAGAACACATTCGACACAAAACCGCGTCGGATTGCGGAATCCCGGCGCGGAGGCCGCAGCAGCCTTCTTGCAGCGCAATATCACTGCGTTACCGCTGGTTTTCGGCATCAACATCGCCGCCGGTCCTGGCGTTGATGACGACGAACAAGCCGCGCAAGAAGTGGCGGAGGCCGTACACGCCTTCTTGCGCCGCAGCATCGCCCCGAACTGGTTCACGCTCAATGTGAGCTGCCCCAATACGGAAGACGATCCAGAGGGTCAGCAGACCGAAACAACAACGCGCCTATTGTGTCGCGAGGCACAAGCACAAATTGCTGCTGATGGCTACAGCACACCACTGTGGGTCAAGATCAGCCCCGGCTTGAGCGCAGAGCAATATCACATCCTGCTGCGCGTCTTCGCGGAAGAAGGAGTCCGCGCAGTAATCGCGACCAACACGTCAGGACAACCCGCGCCGGATGGCTCCGGGTTGCAGGCGGGTGTTGGTGGCGGGCGCTTATCAGCGCACAGCCTGCAAGCGGCGGACATTTTGCTGCACGAGAAAGCAGCGCAAGGCTATCGGGTTGATGTCATTGGCTGTGGTGGAATCGACACAAATGAGCAATATTTGAAGTACAAAGCACGCGGTGTACAGGCCGTGCAGTACTGGTCGGCGCTGGTATACCGAGGGCCGTTCGCTGCTGCACTCATCGAAAGTGGTGTCGTATGAAGCGAGAGGTGGCTCGCGCCCTCCTGGAAATCGGCGCGGTGGGGTTCAGTCTGGAACATCCGATTACGTTCAAGTCCGGTATACTGTCGCCTGTTTATGTCGATAACCGTCGCCTGCCCTATCATCCGCAGCAGTGGCACACGATCATTGAGGGATTCCGTGAACTGTTGAACGAAAGTGGCACCTCATATGACATCCTCGCAGGGGTTGCCGTGGGTGGGGTGCCGCATAGTTCCGCATTAGCCTATGCCCTGCGTGTGCCGTCCGTGTTCGTGCGCAAGGAAGCAAAGGGGCATGGTAAGGGGCAGCGTGTTGAAGGCGGTGATGTGAGGGGAAAGCGAGTCATCCTGATTGAAGACCTGGTGACTACTGGCAGCAGCAGCTTATCTGGCGTGCACGCGCTGCGAGAGGCCGGAGCCGTCGTCGAAGACATCTACGCGATTGTGCAGTATGGATTTGAGCAAGCACAGCGCAGCTTCCAGGACGCGAAACTAAACCTGCACACCCTGACCAGCTTCGCGTTCATCTTGAGCGAAGCCCTGGCAGCCGGATTCTTCAACGAACAGCAAAAAGTTATCCTCGAAGATTGGTTCACTGATCCGCATGGCTGGGCACGGCGACAGGGGCTGTAGATGAGTATCATTGATAAGTACAACCAGCGTGCCGATGCCGTGAATTCTTTGTTGTGCGTCGGCCTGGATAGTGCAATCGAGCGCATTCCAGAGCCATTCGCTGGCAGCGAAACCCCACAATTCGATTTCAATCGCCACATCATCGAGCAGACGCACCCATTCGCCGCTGCCTATAAGCTCAATGCCGCTTTCTACGAAGCACATGGCGAGCAGGGATGGCGAGAAATGGCGCTGACCGTCGCCTATCTTCGCAACGAGCATCCCGGCATCTTCACGATTTGTGACGCCAAGCGCGGGGACATCGGCAGCACCAGCGAAGCCTACGCGATGGCAATCTTCGATAAAATGGGATTTGACAGCGTGACGCTCCAGCCCTATCTGGGGAAAGAAGCCTTAATGCCCTTCCTACAGCGGGAGGACAAAGCCTGTATTATCCTCTGTCGTACATCGAATCCTGGTGCGGGCGAATTTCAAGATTTGCTGGTAGAAGGCGTGCCGCTCTGGCAGAAGGTCGCCGTGCAGGTTGCGGAAGACTGGAATCTGTACAGTAACTGCCTGCTGGTGCTGGGCGCGACCTACCCGGACGAAATGCGCGTGGTGCGCTCGCTGGTGGGTGACTTACCCTTTCTTGTGCCGGGCATCGGCGCACAGGGAGGCAATGTGCAGCAAACGGTCGAGGTCGGGGTGAACAGCCAGGGTAAGGGGCTGTTGATCAACTCTTCGCGGGGGATCATCTTCGCGGACGACCCCGCGCAAGCAGCAAGAGAACTACGAGACGAGATCAACGAGTACAGGTAAACCATGGAAGAATTTTTCCAGAATCTGCAATTGCTCTTCCTGCTGGCCTGCGTGCTGCCGCTGATCGTGCTGGTGGTGTTGTCGATCTTGATTTTCTGGTTCGGCAAGCGCTGGGTTGCAGATTTCGTGGAGCCGGACGCAGAGAAGATGCAGCAGCGCTTGACAGCGATGCAAGCACGCAAGCCACAGGCACAGCGCAGTGATCTGGTGCGACAGGTGATGCGAGAAGAAGCCTTCAAATGTGGTATTGTTGGCGCTGTTACTGGCTTCGGTGGCTTCGTTACCCTACCGATTACTTTGCCCATTGATCTACTGCTGACCGCGCGGTATCAGACATCAATGGTGAGTTTCATCGCACGAGCCTATGGTTACGAGAATACGATGGAAAACCGGGCTGCGACCTATGCAGTGATGACCGGGAGCACGCAGGTATCGCGGGTGTCGCTGCGCTTGATCCAGCGCTACTTGCCCCGTGTGATCGGCAAGTCCTTCTCGAAGTTGATTCCGGTGTTCGGCGCGTTGATCGCCTTCGTGGTGAATTATCTGCTAGCGCGAGCCTTGGGGAATCTGGCGGTGCGCTGGTACGAAAACAAACCGCGCCAGGAAGTGCTGGCGGAGGTGGCCTGAACCCTATTTTTCGGCATAATCCGTTCGCGCCAGCCATTGACTATGCGAAGTTCATTGCTTCTCGAATCGACTTCGCCATGTTGCGTGCACGCTCCGGCGCATCACCCACATGATCTTCTGCATCGAGCAATGCAGGGATTTGCGCTGCTCCCACGAACGACGTAACCCGCTCATCGTCGGCGATTAACTGTGCCAGCGGATTCGGCTGGCCTTCACGCATGGCATCCCAGGCGGTCATACTGTGTTGGCGGATCACTTCGTGAAGCTCCTGGCGATTGCCCCCCCTACGCACGGCCTCCATCAAAACCCGTTCCGTCGCAGCGAAGATGCCATACGTTTGCAGATTCTGCTGGATACCGTATTCATCCAGGCGCAAACCATCCAGCAGACGCTGCATCCGTTTCAGCAACTCATCCGCCGCCAGGAACGCCTCTGGCAACACCGTACGACGATTGCCGCTATCGTCCAGGGTGCGCTCCAGAAGGCTATTCGCGGCATTATCCCAGGCCACACGGGGCAGCACAGCCAGATAGCGTGCGAGGCTGTTCATATTCTCGGCGTTGATGGGATTGCGCTTGAAGGGCATGGCAGACGAGCCGATTTGCTGCTTGCCGAAGGGTTCGCCCCACTCACCAAACGGCGGAGCTTGCAACAGGCGTAGATCGAAAGCGAATTTGTGCGCGGTCATTGCTAGTCCGGCAAGCGCATTCAACACATCCCAATCCTGCCGCCGGGGATACGTCTGGTGGGCGACTTCATAGGCAGGAAGGCCGATGGCGTCCATCACGCGCTGCTCAAGCTGGCGCGAGGTCATGCCTGTACCGTGCAGCAGTTCGGTGTAGCTGGCAGATGTACCGACCGCGCCCTTGATCCCCTTCCCGCGAATCCCATCGCGCACGCGCACCAGCGCCTTATAATCTTCGAGCAAATCCTGGCCGATGAAAGCCAACCGATAGCCGAGCGTGGTCGGTTCGGCGGGCTGAATGTGCGTATAGGCCATACAAACGTGCTCGGCTTCAGCGTCAATCTTCTCAGCAAACGCTCGCAGCAATACCGCCAGTCGGTCAACGATCAATGTGACGGCATCCCGCAGGCGCAGCGCATCCGCATTATCTTCAATGTCCATACTGGTCGCACCCAGGTGGATGATCCCACCGCCAATGCTGCATTGCTCAGCGTAAGTGTGAACTTCGGCCATCAAGTCATGCCTGAGTGCTTCTTCCAATTCCAGGGCGCGTTCGATATTGATTTCGTCCTGGTGGGAGCGCAGGTCTTCCACCTGCTCCGGCCTGACCAATCCCGCAGCCGATTGCGCCTCCGCCAGGGCGACCCAGATGCGCCGCCACAACCGCCGCTGATACGCCAATGACCAGATGCGCTTCATCTCATCACTGCCATAGCGCCAGGTGAAGGGACTCAAGAACGTTTCGTGGGTGTACTGCTCGCTCACACGATGCTCGTTTCACTTCTCGTTCGGCAAAGCTTAACCATACTGAAGCGCCTCCCAAAATACAATCGCCCACCTCAGCCGATTCTCATTCTCCCCATATAGCCATCTAGTGCGAACGCCTGATACTATGTTCACAATGTATTGAAATCAGTGAACAGAAGCGATATGAACGCGACAACGAGCATCCCGGAAAATACACACGTCTACGAGAAGAGCAGCGTGTTCAAGACCACCATGCAAGAGATGATCGCCTTCCACGAGGCACCCGATGTCTTCGGCAAACTGGCTCCGCCGCCGATCTTCATGCGGATACAGGAAGACAATCGTACATCGCTGACGGACGGCGACCTGAAATTCACGCTCTGGTTTGGTCCGGTGCCCATTCCCTGGCACGCACAGCATGAACCGGGGCCAGCAGAGCATTCCTTCGCAGATTTGATGCTGGATGGCCCCATGCAATACTGGCGCCACGAGCACATCTTCGAGGAAGCGGAGGGCGGCATTCGCCTGATTGATCGCGTGACGATCGCGCACAAAAGGGGCTTTCAAGGGCTGCTCACGCGGCTGATGTTCGATGGCATCCCGCTGCGTATTCTTTTCTTCTACCGCCATCTGCGTACCCGGATGGCTCTCGAACGCTGAAGCGACCGTTGCAAACTGAGCAGGACACAGCCATGAGTGAACAACCGACAGTGATCGTCATCGGCGCGGGCGTCGGCGGATTGACCACCGCTGCATTACTCGCGCAGGACGGCTATCGTGTGACCGTACTGGAAGCCCAGACTTACCCTGGCGGCAGCGCCAGCACCTTCTTTCATCAAGGCTATCGCTTCGAAGCCGGTGCGACGGTGGCGGGGGGATTCCAGCCCAACGGCCCCCACTACATCGCCGGGAAAATGCTGGATATTGACTGGCCCGTACACAAACATGATCCTGCCTGGGTCGTGCATCTGCCTGGTCATGAAATCGCGTTGACGCAAGACAACGCCGACGTGCTGGCGAACTTCCCCGCCACCGAGCGATTCTGGAGGCAGCAGAGCGCAATTGCCGACCTTGGCTGGCGCATGTCCGCGCAGGGATTGCCCTGGCCCCCGCGCGACCTACCCGAACTGTTGCAACTGGCAAAAGTGGGCTTGCTCAACTTCCCGGCAGATTTGCGCATCGTCCCCTATGCACTGAGCACAGTCAAGCAGTGGATGCAGCGGGCAGGTGCAGCAAGTGACCCGGCCTTCGTGCGCTTCATTGATGCGACGCTGCTGATTTCTGCGCAAACAACCAGCGACTACGTGAACGGCGTGTATGGTGCGACCGCGATGGATCTGGCGCGGCAGGGCGTCTACCATGTCAAGGGGGGTATCGGCGCTATCGCAGAAACCCTGGTGGACAAATTACGTGACCTGGGCGGAGAAATTCGCTATCGCCAGCATGTCACACGGATTAAAGTCGAAAACGGGCGCGTGACGGGCATCTTCACGAAAAAAGGACGCCGCACCACACGAGAGACCTTCCTCCCGGCGGATTTCGTCGTTGCCAATACAACGCCCTGGTCGTTGGACGACCTGCTTGGTGATGCATCCGCTGCCAGCCTGCGCCGCGAAGTACAGCGTCGCCCTGACACACAGGGCGCTTTCGTGCTGCATCTGGGGCTTGATGCCAGCAAACTGCCCCAGGGCATTCCGGATCATCACCAGATCGTGCGCAGCCTTGAAGGCGCAATGGGCGAAGGTGAGACGCTCTATGTTTCCATGTCCCCCGAATGGGACAGCAGCCGCGCTCCGGAAGGCCAACGCGCTGTGACGATCAGCACACACACGCAGGTGCAGCAGTGGTGGGATTTGCTCGAACGCGATGAAACCGCCTACTATGCCCGTAAAGACGAATATGCCGAGAAGATGATCGGCTATGTGGATGAGGTTCTTCCCGGCTTCAAATCGGCAGTGACGCTCTGCATGCCGGGGACGCCTGTAACGTACCAGTTCTACACACTTCGGCAGAAGGGAATGGTCGGCGGTTTCCCGCAGACATCGCTCTTCCGCGCACGAGGGCCACGCACAGGCATTCCCAATTTGCGGCTTGTGGGCGATAGCATCTTCCCCGGGCAATCGACAGCCGGGGTAACCCTTGGCGGGATCCGCGTCGCCAGGGACATCAAGCGCCAACTCCCGCTCCACAGCGCCCAACGCACATTTGCACCTGACCCTGTGAAAGAGACTTCCTCATGAGACCCGTCATCCACTGGTTCCGGCGCGATTTACGCATGCGCGATAACCTCGCGCTACATGCGGCCTGCGCAGGCGATGCGGCAGTGATCCCGCTCTTCATCTTTGATCCGGACTTGCTCGATAGTGAGCGGGTCGGCGCACCGCGCGTCAAATTCATGTTGAACGCCCTGCACGCCCTTGACGAAGCGCTGCGGGCATACGGTACGCGCTTGTTGATCCGTCGTGGCAAGCCGCTGGATGTCTTGCGCAATCTCGTAGACGAGACTCGGGCGCAAGCGCTGTACTTCAACGCGGATTACTCCCCGTATGCAAAGCAGCGCGATGCAAAAATCGAAGATGCGCTGAATATTCCAGTTACTGTCTACGATGACGCACTTCTGCTGCCGCCGGGGAACGTGCTCAAGAATAATGGTGATCCCTATGTGGTCTATACGCCGTTCTGGCGCAAATGGAAAGAACAGCCCAAGCCGAAAGAGTCCGTGCGCCATTTCCGCAGCGAATGGTTTCATGACTTGAGGGACCTGGAAAACGCGGGAGTCCCATCTTTGGATGATCTCGGCCTTCCAGAATCCGTACTGGAAGCGGAAGCAAGCGAAGACGCGGCGCTTGGACTGTTGAAAGCCTTCACAGAACGCGACATCAAGCACTACGACGACACACGCAATCTCTTGCCGATCAATCCCTTCAACGGCAGCAGACCAGAAGGAACTTCGTATCTGTCGCCCTACTTGCGGCTGGGACTGATCTCTCCCCGGCAGGCGTATTGGGCTGCACGAGAAGCTTACGCCAACACAACCAGCAAAGCCTATAGGGAATCAATCCAAACCTGGGTCAGCGAGCTGGCATGGCGCGAATTCTACGTACACATTCTGCATTTCTTCCCGCATGTCCTGGAACGCGATTTCGTGGATACGTATGAGGCGCTGCAATGGCGCGAGGATGACGAGCAATTGCAGGCGTGGAAAGATGGCCTGACCGGGTATCCGATCGTTGATGCGCCCATGCGCCAATTGAAAGCAATCGGCTGGATGCCGAACCGCGCCCGGATGGTTGTCGCCAGTTTCTTGACGAAAGACCTGCTAATTCACTGGAAACATGGCGAAATCCATTTCATGCAGCATCTGATTGACGGAGATCCGGCGGCGAACAATGGTGGCTGGCAGTGGGCGGCTGGTACGGGAACCGACGCACAGCCCTATTTTCGCATCTTCAACCCGATTTCGCAGTCCAAGAAGTTCGCCACACCGGAATATCTACGGCACTGGGTTCCAGAATTGCAGGATGTACCGGATGAGCATATTCATGAACCCTGGAAAATGAAAAAACCGCCAGCAGACTATCCGGCTCCCATCGTCAATCATCAAGAAGCGCGGGAGCGGACGCTGGCGGCCTTCAAAGCAGCACGCGGTGAGGGTTGAGCGCTACAACTCGTCTTCTACGTCAGGCAGGTTGCGAGCATGGTAAAGATCGAAGATGAGCAAGAACAAGCCCTGCACAATCACGCCGATGCCGTTGCCTCTGGCCTGTCCATCCCCCTGGTCACGCCTCATCCAGAGCCAACCGCCCAGGATGTAGAGCACATCCAACCCGGCATTGATCCAGAGGATGCGGCTCAGGTTGCGGGTTTCCGCCCGCTTTATCTCCAGATCACCTGGATTGTGCATCCGGTCAATGCGGTTGCGAGCGCCAATCTGCCCGAACAACGCGATCCCTGCATCAATGGCACCCCAAGCGATGAACTGATTGCCAATACCTTTCCAGAACTTCCCACCGAAACGCATTAGCACACCCAGGCCAACACTCAACGCGCTCCATCGCAGGAGCTGCCGCGAAATCTTCTGTTGATACTGCCAGATATTCATCATATCCCTTACCGTTTAGTGTGTATCCACAGCCTGTACAGGCTCCAACAAACGAACCAGCGGACGCAGTGGCGCAAACCGCTTGAGCTGTAGCAAACGCTCCTGGCTCTCTTCCGCCAAGACCAGAGCAATCCCGAAGACCACCAGCGTATTGGTCAGGAAGAAGAAGACGAATTCTTCAATCGGCAGCACGCCCCCAAGGTAGATGTTCAGGGACTGCGCCGGGTCGATCGTCCACGTTCCAGCGGAAATCGCCAGGGAATCCGCCCAACTGAGGTACAGCGTCGAGATACCAATCGCCAACGCGATCGGCAGCCAGTGCCGCCGCAGCGTATCCGCACCGTAGGCCAATTGGATCAGCACCGGAATCAGCGCCCAGGATAATTCCAGCGCGAGATAGGTCGCGGGTTTGAAGGTTTCCGTTGTCAGCGTGAGGATCAACAGAACCACCGTCCCCAGCCAGAAGAGCGCCATAACTGATGTCGCGATCACCCGGAATCGCGGCGAATCTGCCTTGATGGGATTGATCGGCAGATAGCGCAGCAAAAGCAAAAAGAACAACCCGGTCATCACCGGCTGTACCAGGAAAAACGTATACTCCTCAATCGGCACATACCAGAGCACAATTCCCGTCACCAGGCTTTCGTCATACCACCAGACGTTGGTCGCCACCAGGTAATTGTCCCAGGGTGTCGTATAGAGAAAAGCCACAACGCAAATGCCAATGATCACCACCCAGGCGCGACGCGCATTGAGCGGTGCTGGCAGCCAGCGACCGCGTGCATAGTCCAGAATTGTGAGGATACTGAGGACTACAATAGGAATTCCGACGAATTGCGCCAGGAAAGCGAAATAGGTCACAGTGTTCAGTCCTGTTCTTGCTGATCTAGGTCAACGATTACCTGGCGAATGAGCGAGGCGCTGCGATGCAGCTTCTCCTGCTCTTCTTCGCTGAGACGCAGCGGGTGATGTGCGCCGATGACGCCATCCCCACCCAACACATGCGGCATAGAAACGGTCACATCCTCCACCCCGGCGATGCGTTCCTCCGGTGTACAGATCGTCATGATGGAACGCTGATCGTGGGTGAGGACATCGACCATATAGGCCAGTGCGCTGGCGACGCCGTAGTACGTCGCCCCTTTTCCTTCGATGATGCGGTACGCAGCATTGCGCACACCGTCATCAATCTGTGCACGGATTTCATCATTCATAGGAATACTGCGTTGGTCGCAGAATTCAAGCAACGGAACCCCGCCGACACGCGCCGTCGACCATGCCAGCACTTCGCTGTCCCCGTGTTCGCCGATGACATAAGAATGAACATGGCGCGAGTCGATACCCACATGCTGTGCCAATAGGACACGGAAACGCGCTGTGTCCAGCATTGTTCCAGAGCCGATGACGCGGTTTGAGGAAACGCCAAATTCGCCAGCGTAACGAGCTGCAAGGTGAGTCATGATGTCAACAGGATTGGTGGCAATGATCAGGATCGCATCCGGCGCGACCTGCAAGACCGACGGAATGACCGATTGGAAGACCTTGGCGTTACGCCCCAGCAATTGCAGGCGTGTTTCCCCTTCGCGCTGCCCTACCCCAGCCGCAATGATGACGACCCGAGCATCACGCAGCGCCTCATAGTCACCGGCCACCACGCGCAGCGGCTCTGCGAAAGGTACTGCGTGGTAGATGTCATCCGCCTCTGCCTGGGCGCGTTCTCGATTCAAGTCGACCAGGACAACTTCGCGCCCGACGCCCTGCATCACCAGGGCGAAAGCCGCCGTCGAGCCTACATATCCCGTACCTACGATTCCGATTTTCATTGCGTCTTCCTCTCTGCTTGCGTGTGCGGTTGGTAGCAATTGGCGTGCAGGTCAGCGTGCGAAGCGACTGCGCAACCAGATACCTGGCAGACGACGCAATTTCCCCAATGTGGGTACATGCGCACGCCTGTTGAAAACGTCATAGTCGTGCGCCTCGATATCATCCAGAATTGCTTTATAGAGTTCCGCTGCCGCGCCAATTGCGAAGCGCCCGTTGCGGTTTAGATAGCGAATACCCGGAAGCCCTTCGTCGTATAGCTTTCGATTACGTTCCACCTGAAAAGCCATGAAGGCACGCCACTGCGGAGTGACTTCACCCCGCGCGATGTCCTCTTCGCTGAGGCCATAGGCGCGCAGCTCTTCCTGCGGCAGGTACACTCGTCCATTGCGCCAATCTTCGGCGACATCGCGCAGAATGTTAGTCAATTGCAGGGCAACCCCCAGACGCACGGCATAGCGGAGCGCCTCTTCGCCAGTGAAGCCAATGACGTGCATCGCCATCAGCCCCACCGTTGAAGCTACCCCATAGGAATATTCCGCCAGTTCTGCGAAGGTTTCGTAGCGCGTCTGCACCACATCGCGGGCACAGCCGTCGATTAACTGCTGTGCGTAGCCATGCGGGATGCCAAACCGAGCCTGAGCATCCGCCCAGGCCAGGCAAACCCGATCGTTCACAGGAGGACATTTCGCCATTACCTGCGTTTCCCACGCGCCCAGCGCCGCTTCACGATCTTCGGCACTGCGAGCGGGGTCGTCCACCAGGTCATCGGTCACGCGGCAGAAAGCATACAACGCACGAGCAGCGCGCCGTTTCTGCATCGGTAACAGGCTGGACGCCATGAAGAACGTACGGCTGTGCGCACGTGTGACATTCTCGCACTCGGCATAGGCCGCCTCAAGCGCGGGTTCGTCCGCCAGAACCATTTCGGCGCGCCGCTGGCTGTCAAAGGCTTCTTGCGCAGCCAGCAGCAGTTGAACTTCCCAGGGTTGCGTTTGCAACAGACTCATCAGGCAGTCTCTAACACTTTGGGTTGAGTACGATTCACATTGCTTGTGGTCTTGGCCGGGCCAATCAGCTTCTCAGCGATGATCGAACTGGAGAGCACACCCGGCAGTCCTGCCCCGGGGTGCGTGCCCGCGCCCACGAAGTACAGGTTCTCGAAGTCTTCCGAGCGATTATGCGGACGGAACCAGGCCGATTGCGTGAGCTTGGGCTGAACCGAGAAGGCCGAACCCATCCGGCTATTCAGCGTGTGACGGAAGTGCAAGGGGTCGATGTAATGCTCTGCTACGAGATTCTCTTGCAAGCCGGGCAGGTAGTTGTCTTCCAGGAACTGCATGACGGCATCGCGGTAGGGCTTGGCCTTCTTCGTCCAATCGACGCCAGAGCCGAGGTGCGGCACGGGGGACAACACATAGAAATTCTCACCGCCTTCGGGCGCAATGGAAGGATCAGTCAATGACGGCATGTGCAGGTAGAGCGAGAAGTCGTCGGCAACGACTTTGTCTTCGAAGATGTCGTGCAGCAGTTCCCTATAGCGCTGGCTGAGAATGATGTTGTGATGCGACAGGCCATGTTCGCGGTACTGCTTCTTCGTGCCGAAGTATATCACGAAGAGCGACATACTGTACTGCATCAGGTTCATCTTCGTGCGCATGTAGAAGCTCTGATGCTTCTTATCGATCATATTCTCGTAGACGAAGCCCACATCCGCATTGGCGACCACATTATCGGCACGGTGAATGCTGCCGTCCTTGAGGCGCACCCCTGTCACGCGCTTCTTCTCGACCAGAATTTCATCGACCTCTGCTTCGTAGTGGATGCGACCGCCGATGTCTTCGAAAAGCTGCACCAACCCATTGACGATCGCGCCTGTCCCGCCGATTGCATAGTGAATACCCCACTCGCGTTCAAGGTAATGGATCATCGCATAAATTGAGGGCGAATCGAAGGGATTGCCGCCGATCAACAGCGGATGGAAGGAGAAGCAGCGGCGCAGGAAGTCGTTTTCGACAAACTGCGACACATAGCCGTAGACGCTCTTGTAGGATTGCAGTCGGATCAAATCCGGGGCAACGCGAACCATATCCATGAAATTGAGGAACGGTTCATCCGCAAGTTCTACGAAGCCCTTCTCGAAAATCTCTTTCGTGGTAGCCATGAAGCGGCGGTAGCCTTCTTTATCTGCCGGATTCCACTGTTCAATCTGCGACATGATGAAGTCTTCGTCGCCATTGTAGTCAAAAGCGCGATGGTTGTGGTCGAAGATACGATAGAAGGGATCGCATTCCACGAATTCCACGTAGTCTTCGCGCTTCTTGCCCGCCAATTCCCAGAGTTCATCGAACATCCAGGGAGCCGTCAGCACAGTGGGGCCACCATCGAACTTGAAGCCGTTGATCTCATACACATATGCGCGACCACCGGGCTTGTCGCGCTTCTCAAAAATTTCTACATCATGACCTTTTGCGGCGAGCCGAATTGCAGCGCCTAATCCACCAAAGCCACTGCCTATCACGATTACTTTGGACATGTCATCGTTCCTTTGTGTACATGGGTTGGTTTACGTCAGGTCGCCATAGATTGCGAGTGTTGCGTACCTGAAAACCCGATCCGTCTGATAAGTAGAGAAGTGCACGCGCACCCACGCGGCACATTCATCGCAAAAGTTACAGGTCGAGCGAGCCACTGCCACCCGACGTGAACTGCTCCAGAATAGCGGCAGCAACCTCCTGAGGAGCCTTGGCATCAGCGGGCTTGCGCAGCGCTACCTGCTCCCAGAAAGCGGTATCCACCGCGCCGGGACGAACCAGTGTGACGTTCAACTTGCGGTTCTCCTTGGCCAGAAGATTCGCCAATTGCTCCAGCCCCGCTTTCGCAACCGCATAAGCACCCATCTTGGGCAATTGCAGGTGGTCGAGGTACGCGCCAATGAAGACCAGATGCCCACCCTGCTTGAGCAGGTTCAGGCTGCTTTGTGCCACGAGAAACGCACCACCCAAATTGGATTGCAACGTTGCTTGCCAGCCGTCATGTTCCATACGATCCAATTTCTCGTAGGCGAGATCACCCACAGCATAGACCACGAGATCAACCTCCGGCATCTCTTGCGCTACGAAAAACGCCACCTGTTCCACACTCTGCGGGTCGGCTGCATCGAATTCGTAGCTGGCGTCCGCGAGTTCTGGTATGTGCTCAATGGTGCGAGCAGCCGCAGCTACCTGCCAGCCATCCTCTTTCAAGACTTCGACGAGTGCGCTGCCAATTCCGCCAGACGCGCCCCAGATCAATGCGTTGGGCATTTCATTCCTACCAATACAACTCGGCAAATACAGTGTTTTCTGGCGTGGTCTTCTGCTATTGTGCCAGATTGTGTCCACAATAGTTTGCAGTGCTAAGCAAATCCTGAAGTTCCCTTAAGCAATGTGTGAATAGAGATTGACGCGACCCGAATAAACAGACAGATATTTGTGAAACTATGGCAGCAGTGATCTCCCATTTAGCGCCATCTCATCTGTTTTTGCTACCGTCCACAGCATTATTGCAAGCAGATTGAGGTATCGAACTGTGCAAATTGGTGCGAGCTTCGCCACGAGCGAACATGCCGGATTTCATTGGCAAGGTGGCGATGACGCTGCGTTACTGATTCATGGATACCCCGGCACCCCTGCCGAGATGCGCCCTGTGGCTCATATCCTGCATGAAATTGGCTGGACGGTGAACACGCCGCTGCTGCCCGGTTTCGGCGCGGAGCTAGAAACTCTGGCAGAGAAGACGAATGAAGATTGGCTGCGAGCGGTGGAACGCGAGTTTCTCGCCCTGCGAGCGGACAGCAAGCGGGTCACAATCGTGGGCTATTCAATGGGGGGAGCGCTGGCGATGCAGCTTGCAGCCCGGTACCAGCCTGAAGGGTTGATTCTCTTCGCGCCGCTGTACCAGATCGACAACCTGTTGTGGAAAGCGCTGCCCATACTGCGCATCCTCTTCCCCAAGGTGCGCATCTCACGCTTTGTCGATCTCGATTTCAGTGACCCCAATGTACGCGAGGGCATTGAGAAGTTCATGCCCGGGGTCGACCTGGACGATCCTGAAGTGCAGGATGGGATTCGCAACTACGAGATTCCAGTGGCGATGTTCAATCAGATCCGGCGCACGGGCCAGCTTGGATATCGCGCTGCCAGCGAAATCACAGTGCCCACGCTCGTGATCCAGGGCACACACGACGACCTGATCTTGCCGACCATAACCCAGCGTGTTGTTGCACGACTGGGAACGCAAGCACAGTACATTGAAGTCGGCGGAACACATGATTTGCTGGATACAGATACAGCAGCATGGTCTACAATACGGCAGGGAGTCACCCGTTTTGTACACATGCTTCCATCAGGAGATCGTACAGCATGAGCAATTTCATCGAGCGCACTATGAACCCTGCCTGGTATCACGGGCACAATAAAAGGCCGCCGTTCTTTGAGGGCTGGTATTACAAGTTGGTCAACAAGGCCGAAGATCAACGCTGGGCTTTCATCCCTGGAGTCTTCATGAACACTGACCCGGGGAAGAGCCATGCTTTTGTGCAGGTGCTGGATGGGAATCAAGGCAAGGCGTATTACCACCGCATCACCCCCTTCCACGCCGAAAAAGATGCTTTCGATGTCACCATCGGTTACAGCCGCTTCACCCAGGATCAAATCACGCTCGATATTGATGACAACATCGGCAAAGTCACAGGCGAACTCAAATTCAGCGGACTCAATCCCTGGCCTGTAAAGCCGTTCAGTCCCGGTTACATGGGCTGGTACGGCTGGCTACCTTTCCTGGAAACCTATCACGGCGTGCTCAGTTTCGATCACGAAATCACCGGAACCCTCAATATCTACGGAACCGAGGTCGATTTCACGGGCGGGCGCGGATACATCGAGAAAGATTGGGGGCAGGCATTCCCAGAATGCTATATCTGGCAGCAAACCAACCACTTCGACACACCCGAAACGAGCCTAACCGCTTCCATCGCCCTGGTTCCCAATGTGGGGCGAACCTTCGCCGGGTTCGGCGTTGGCCTCTGGTTGCAGGGCAAGCTCTATTCGGTGATGACGTACAACGGGGGCAAAGTTGACCACCTCTCTGTTGACGATACGACCGTGCGCAAAGTGGTTTACAACAGCGATTACGAAATTCACCTGACATCCCAGCGTGCAGAAGGCGGTCTCCTGATGGGGCCGGAGCGCACAGACATGAGCAAGCGGGTGGATGAAACGATGAAAGCGACGGTTGATGTGGAA
This sequence comes from uncultured Anaerolineaceae bacterium, assembly GCA_964549915.1. Classification (GTDB taxonomy): domain Bacteria; phylum Chloroflexota; class Anaerolineae; order Aggregatilineales; family Phototrophicaceae; genus JAUZRW01. The sequence continues at coordinate 45,822 of CAZJWX010000013.1, forward strand.
CTGTACAGCCGGGTCGGTATGAATCGTTCGTTGATCTACAAGGGTCAGGGGCGCAATGCGGGCCTGGAAGTTGTAGGCAATATTACACCACTGTTGAAAGCATGACGACACTACTGAGCAATTTTCGCAACATCACGAGATTTGACGATCCTACGCTGCGTCTCAGCTATGCCCTGCTGATCGTCTGGCTGCTGACGATGATCGCACTGCCAATCGGTCGCTGGGTGATGGGTGACACGATCATCCCATACGGCATCACCCTGGCGGCGATTTTGCAGGCAGCGGCAGTCTTCAGCATGATCCTGCCGCAGTGGGGCTGGCGGCGTTCATTGCAAACCCTGGGTATCATCGCCGTGCTCACCTGGGGCGCGGAATTCGTCGGGCATCGGACGGGGCTGCCCTTCGGTGCCTATCACTACACCGACCTGCTGCAACCACAGGTGGGTGGCGTCCCTCTGCTGATTCCGCTGGCGTGGTTCATGCTGCTCCCTTCTTCGTGGGTGATGGCACAGTTCATCGTCGGCAAGGGAGGCGGGATGGGTCAGCGTGCGCTCTTCGTAGCTGTAAGTGCTGCCGCGCTCACAGCCTGGGATCTCTTCCTCGACCCGCAGATGGTCGGTTGGGGTTTCTGGGTCTGGGAGAATCCGTCCGGCTACTTCGGTATCCCCTGGTCGAATTATGTTGGGTGGCTCCTCGTGTCCGGACTGGCGACCGCAGCAGTCAATCCCCCGCCGCTGAAGCCCATACCGCTGGCGCTTGTCTATGGAATCGTCTGGTTCCTGCAAACGATAGGGCAGGCCGTCTTCTGGGGACAGGTTGGCCCGGCGGTTGTCGGCGGTTTGGCAATGGGCGGCATCATGTTGCTGGCCTACTGGCGCAGTAGAAGGCGCGTGGGATGATCTGGCAGAGCCTGCTATGGGCGCTCATCACCTACTTGATCGCCTCCATACCCTACTCTGTCATCATCGGCAGGTTGGTCGCCGGGGTCGATATTCGGGACTACGGCGACGGCAACCCCGGCGCAACCAACGTTAAGCGAGCGACCGGGAGTATGATCTGGTTCCTGGTCGCGCTGTTGTTCGATGGCTTCAAGGGGCTTTTCCCCGTCGGGATACCGTACCATCAACTGGGCTGGACAGGCTTCGAAATCGTCCCGGTGGCGCTGGCAGCTATCCTGGGTCATGCCTTCCCGGTGTTTCTGGGATTTCGCGGCGGCAAGTCCGTCGCCATCACCGGTGGCGTCTGGATCGGCCTCATCATCCTGGAAGCCGCACTGGTCATTCCGCTGATGCTGACGTACTGGTTCTACGCAGTGGAAGAGAGCGAGTGGTCAGTGTTGTTGATGATGCTGAGCCTGCTCCTTTACCTGCTGCTGACTCGCGGCGCGAATTATCCGCTGCTGGCGATCTGGCTGGGCAATTTCTCGATCGTGGTCTATCGGCACCGCGCTGGATTGGGCGCTCCTCCCACACTGAGACCTCCTTTCTGGAAGCGGAGGGAAGCCTGAGATGCTCACAATCCTGGCGTTGATCGCAACCGGGGCGCTCTTTGTCATCGTCTTGACGTTGATCGGGAATGTGCTCTTCTTTCCGCGCCTGCAACCCAATGACAAGCTAGAAGATCAGCCGCTGATCTCCGTCATGATTCCAGCGCGGAATGAGGCAGAAGTCATCGGTACAACCCTGCAGAAGCTGCGTGCCCAAACCTATCCCAATTTTGAGGTGCTGCTGCTGGATGATGATTCGTCCGATGGCACCAGGGAAGTCGCCAGCATCGCCAGCGAAGGCGACATAAGAATCACCATTCACTCCGGCAAACCGTTGCCGCCGCGTTGGAGCGGCAAAAGCTGGGCATGTCAGCAATTGGCGCAGCAAGCCAGAGGCGACATTCTGCTCTTCACCGATGCGGATGTGCGGTGGGAGCCGGAAGCACTGGCGGCAGTAGTCGCGCTGATGCAGCGAGGCCACGCCGATATGCTCACAGTCTGGCCTACCCAGGAGACTGCAACATTTGCAGAGCGCTTCACCGTGCCAGCGATGACCTTCGTCATTCTGGGCTATTTGCCGATTCTGGGAGTGCACCATATCCCCTTGAGCAGCTTCGCAGCGGCGAATGGGCAGTGCATGGCGTGGAAGCGCAAGACGTACTGGCAAACGGGGGGCCACGAAGCGGTCGCGGACAATGTGCTGGATGATGTGACACTGGCACGCCTGGCGAAAGCGCGTGGCGGACGCATCCGCATGGCGGACGGCAACAACTTGATTCACACGCGCATGTACCGGGATTGGCAGACGGCACGCGACGGCTTTGCCAAAAACATCCTCGCGGGCTACGGCAACAGTGTCCCCGCGCTGGTGATGGGCGGCGTCTTTCACTGGCTGGTTTTCTTGTTTCCCTGGCTGCTGCTGCTACTGCCTGATTTCCGGTTATGGGGCGCACTGCTGATAGTGCTCGGCATTGGGGCGCGGGCGCTTTCAGCGGCGTTTGCACACCAACGGCTATTTGATGCTGTCTTCATGCCCGTTTCGGTGCTTCTATTCACGCGCATCGCAGCACAATCGATCTACTGGCACTATACGGGCGGCCCACGCTGGAAGGGTCGCAAAATCGCCAAGCAAAGTGAGGATAACAGCACATGGAACGAGCCAACGTCATCGTCATCGGCGCAGGCATCGGGGGACTGAGTACGGCCATTCGGCTGCGTGCGGCAGGTCATTCCGTGACCGTACTGGAGAAGAATCCGCTGGTCGGTGGGAAAATGTACCAGATCGAACGCGATGGCTATCGCTTCGACACAGGGCCTTCGGTCATCACCATGCGCCATGTCTTCGAGGACTTGTTTCGGGCAGCAGGCCGCGAGCTAGGCGACTACCTGACGCTGCAACACGTGGAACCGATGACGCGCTATTTCTACCGTGATGGCACGATACTGGACGCCAGCAGCGACCTGAGCAAGATGGCACGACAAATCGAAGCGATTGAACCCCGCGATGTCGAAGGTTACTTGAATTACCTGGCATACGCTGCCCGCATTCATCGCATCACGGGCGAGGTCTTCATTTACGACAAGCCCCCGACCCCGGCGAGCTTCGCCAGAGTCCCCGTTTGGGATTGGCTCAAGGCCGATCCGCTGCGGCAAATGAGCGGCGCAATCAATGGTTTCGTCCGGGCCCCCAAACTGCGGCAATTACTGGGGCGTTTCGCAACTTACGTCGGTGGCAGCCCTTACCGTGCTCCCGCAACGCTCAACGTCATTGCACACGTTGAATTGACGGGCGGCGTCTGGTATCCGCACGGTGGCATTTACCGGATCGCAGAAGCATTACAAACCCTGGCTGAAGAAATTGGCGTGGAAATCTGTACGGATCATCCGGTGCAGCGCATCAACGTGGAAAATGGCCGGGTCAGCGGTGTGACAATCGCGGATGGTCAGACGCTTCCGGCCCAGGCCGTTGTCAGCAATGTCGATGTCGCAGCCACCTACCAGCATTTGCTCGCGCCGCAGGATGTGCCGCCGCAACGCACTGAGAAAATGAGCAGCTACGATCCATCCTGCTCTGGTTTTGTCCTCTTGCTGGGTGTCGAAGGTCAACACGAGCAACTCGCCCATCACAACATCTTCTTCAGCGACGACTACCCGGCGGAGTTTGAAGCCATTTTCAGGCACGGACTGCCCGCTGACGATCCGACGATTTATGTGTCCATCACCTCCAAGAGCGATCCAGAACATGCGCCTGAAGGGCACGAAAACTGGTTCGTGCTGGTGAATGCCCCGGCACTTTCGGAGCAGTACGACTGGCACGCCAATGCCGAGCACTATCGCGACCTCGTGCTGGGCAAACTCGCGGCAGCAGGCATTGATGTGCGGGACAAGCTTCGCCACGAGACCATCCTGACTCCGGTCGATTTGCAGGAAATGTCCGGGGCGTGGCGCGGCGCACTCTACGGTCCCTCTGCGAACAATCGCTTCGCGGCCTTCATGCGTCCGCACAATCGCAGCAAAGATGTGCAGGGACTGTACTTCGCTGGCGGGACGACGCATCCCGGCGGAGGCGTGCCGATGGTGATGCTCTCTGGCAAGGTGGCGGCAGAGATGCTGCTGGAAGATTTCGCCCAATGAAAGCCTATTACAGCGATGTCTTCGTGCTCCCCTTGCCCGAAGGCCACCGCTTTCCCATGCGCAAATATCGCATGCTGCGCGAGCGGATCGTGGCAGAGGGAATACTGCCCGCAGAAAACCTACTTGTGCCCGATGCAGCAACGGATGAACAGATTCTGCGCTGCCACACAGCAGAATACCTGGGCAAAATCAAAACCGGTACGCTCACCCGGCAGGAGATTCTTCGCATTGGCTTCCCCTGGTCGCTGGAGATGGTCGAACGTTCACGGCGTTCATCCGGGGCGACGATTTGCGCGGCACGAACGGCGCTGAGTGACGGGGTATCCGCCAATCTGGCCGGGGGAACGCACCACGCAGGGCGAAGCTTCGGCGCAGGCTACTCGGTCTTCAACGATAGCATGATCGCTGCGCGAGATTTACAGGCTGCCGGGTCGGTCGAGCGAATCGCCATCATCGATTGTGATGTGCACCAGGGCAATGGCACGGCAGATATCGCCCGCGACGATCCGACGATTTTCACCTTTTCCCTACACGGCGAACGTAACTTCCCCTTCCGCAAGATTCCCGGAACGCTGGACATCGGCCTGCACGATGGGACTGGGGACGATGAATACCTGGAGACGCTGGAAATCGCAATTGAGCGCATCCTGGGGGTCTTTCAGCCAGATTTCATGATTTATCAGTCCGGTGCTGACCCCTACGTGGGAGATCGCCTGGGCAAGCTCTCGCTGAGCAAGGCCGGGCTGGCAACACGCGACCGATTGGTGTTGTCCTTTTGCCGCGAAGAAGGGTTGCCAGTGGCGGTATCGATGGGGGGCGGCTACGCGGATGACGTGCGCGAAATCGTGGATATTCATCTGCAAACCATCCGCATCGCCGCCGAATTTGCTATGCGTTGACTATTCCGCACCTTCCGGCATGGAGGCCATCAAGAGCGTGAGCGTGCCCTTCTGCACAGCTTTGTCCTCCTGGTTGAGGATGCGCATTTCCAGCGTTACGGTGCCGCCACCGAGCCGTTTGGCTTCTTTCTTCTGCATGACCGTCAGTTCAGCGCGAATCGTATCGCCAATGTAGACTGGCACGCTGAACTTCATATCCAGACCACGAAAACCCAGAACGGTCTTTTCCAGGATACCGAGTTGGTAGGCCTGCCCCACTGCATAGCTCAGCGTGAGCATACCATGTGCCACGCGCTGCCCCATGAAGGAGCCTTTGGCGTATTCGGCGTCGGTGTGCATCGGGTTGTAGTCTCCCGTCAATCCGGCGAACTGCACCAGGTCGGCCTCGGTGATGGTTCGCCCGCGCGTGACCATCTTCGCACCGACCTCAAATTCTTCGAAATAGAGGCCGCGCGGGCCATGTTCCGTCATTTTCATATTGTTCACTCCGCGTTGGTTGGTTCTGATCTCATGCTAACCAACACGGACAATTTCGCCTAGTTGCTGGATGATGCCCTTCGTATTCAGCGGTTTGGGGAAATAGGCATCGAAGCCAGCGTCCTTGGCATCTTCCGCCACGCTGACGGAATGATAGGCCGTGATCGCGACAACGGGGAGCTTATGCGTTTGCGGGTTATCGCGGATCTTCGCCAGCGTCTCCCAACCATCCATCTCCGGCAGCGCCAGATCCATGATGACAATATCCGGTGTCAGCGACTTGAGCATATCGAGGCACTCGACGCCATTATGCGCGATGTGCACCTCAGCGCCATGATGCCGTAGGATTTTCGAGACCATCTGAATGCTGTCGTACTCGTCCTCCACGACGAGCACACACCATGTATTCGGATTAATTGTTGCCATAACGGCACTTACTCCCCATTTGTGAATGCCCGCAGGCAACTCTGGATATCTTCCAGCAACGTATTGATTCGGAACGGTTTGGGAATGTACCCGTCGAATCCAGCTTCCATCACACGCTCTTTATCCCCTGCCATCGCGTGTGCCGTCAGCGCGATCACGGGCACGGTCAGCAGATGCGGGATTGAGCGCACCTTCTCGAACATTTCCCAACCATCCATCTCCGGCATCGAAAGATCGAGTAGGATGAAGGTCGGGGTGATTTCGTTGAGGATCGTCAATCCCTCCAAACCGTTGCGCGCGATATGAACATCAGCCCCGTTGTAGAGGAGCACTTTCTGTGCAACACCCAGGTTATCTGGCTCATCATCAACGATGAGAACAATCCAGTCCTTGATGTCTTCGCTAATCATCGGTCTATCACTCCACAAAAATCACTCACGATCTACTTGTTCTTTTGATTTGGCACGCACTCATAGCGATGCTTACTTAACAAGGTGCCCTGCTAGCCTGTACTGGACTCAACACGGGTTGTTTTGTGTGAGAAGTGGAATGGCAAATCCACGCCAGTGGCTTCTGCGCGAGGCACAGTCCATTTACTCCACACCAGTCGCTTCGTCGATCTCCGGTACCAGCGGCAGGGTAACAACAAATGTGCTGCCAGCACCCACCTGGCTCTTCACCCGGACGCTGCCACCCATCATCATGGTCAACTTACGAACAATTGCCAGCCCCAGGCCCGTACCACCGACCTTACGCTGCGAGCTGCTATCGACCTGCCGAAATTCTTCGAAGATGGTCTCCTGCATGTGCGATGGGATGCCGATGCCGCTGTCTTCGACAATCAACTTCCAAGCATCGCTGCCATGTTTGCGAACTTGCAGCCGCACATAACCTTCGTTGGTGAATTTGATGGCGTTCGAGAGCAAATTGGTCGCCATCTGGCGGATACGCGCGGGATCACCTTTGATCGTCTCTGGCATCTGCGCATCCAACGACACCTGGAAATCCAGCCCTCGCTCGGATGCCAACACGCTCATCTGCCCAACAAGGTCTTCTAACCAGTGCCCGACATGGAAGGGTTTATTGACCAATTCCATGCGCCCCGCCTCAATCTTGGAAAGATCGAGCACATCGTTGATGAGTTCCAGCAGATGATCGGCGTTTGCCAGCACGCGCTCCTGGTAATCTCGCTGCTCATTGGTCAGCTCGCCCGTCATGCCTGCCAACTGAATTTCGGTATAGCCGATGATGGCATTCAAGGGCGTGCGCAATTCGTGTGACATCGTAGCCAGGAACTGCGTGCGCAATTGAGCAATCGCTTCCGCTTGCTGCCGCGCCACGGCCAGTTCCTGGTTGGCGACCAGCAGTGCACGGTTCTGTGCCTGAATCTTCTCTTCTGCCAACACGCGCTCCGTCACATCAGTACTGATGCCAACATAATGCGTTAGCACGCCGTTCTCGTCGTGAATGGGGGCGAGGTTCAGTTCGTTATAGAACAACGTGCCATCCTTACGATAATTCCGCAGCACCTCCGTGACAGGCTGTTCGTTCTGGATGGCTTCGCGAATACGCTGAATGCCGGGTTGGTCACGATCATCGCCCTGCAAGAAGCGGCAATTGCGTCCAATGGCTTCCAGCGCCGTGTAGCCCGTCTTCTTCTCGAAGGCTGGATTGATGTAGATCAGCGGCAAATCCGGCAGACGTGCATCTGCAATCGAAAAACCGGATGGACTGAATTCGATTGCCTGTTTGCGAAGCTGTAACTGCATCTCCGTCAGCTTCCGCTGTGTGATGTCCTTGCCGATGCTCCCGATCGCATACAGCCTACCCTCTGCATTGTACAACGGAAATTTGGTGGTCAAATATGTGCGCCACCCTTCGGTGACGGGCAACATCTCCTCGAAGTTGCGTGCCGCACGCTCTTCCAGCACAGCACGATCGTGATCCCGCAGAATGGTCACAATCGCCTGTGGGAACAGATCAGCATCCGTTTTGCCGAGAATCTCATCGCTCGTATGCCCCATACGTTCGGCAAATTCGCGGTTCACCAACTGATACCGCCCGTGCAAATCCCTGAGGCCAACCATCAAACCGGAATTATCCAGGATGGATTGAAGCTGATCTTTCGCTTCTCGTAGCTGCGCTTCGCTCTTACGAAAGGGCGTGATGTCGCGGAAGACGCAAACGATGTGAACATCATCCCCATGATGCTGACGCAAAATGCTGCCTTCTACATGCAGGTGAGCGCCATCTTCCGCACGCAATTCAGTCAGTAGTGCGACACAGCCATCCTCATCTCGCAATTCGTTGATGAGCAACTGCACCGCATGGTGCTGCGTTTCGACGAGCACATCCTGGAAGAAATTGAGCTTCGACAGAGCATCCGCTGGATAGCCCAGTGCGTGACGCCAGTTGGCATTGACATGCACGAAATTCCCGTCCGGGTCAATCACCTGGACGAGATGCCCTAGCTGCGCCAACAGATCATCGAGCGAAACATCGAGTTGTTCCAGCCCCATCATACTCTATATGCTCCGTTTGCTTCATTGCATGGCGCGTATCGTACCGCAGGGGTATTTGTGAAACATGAGTGATCTGCGACCATCTCTGAAGAAAAATCAACGGCGCTGATTCATCAATCAACGCCGTTGTAGTGCTCAGCTTATGCGGAACGGAGCCGATATTTAATCACTGCTTTCCGCATCATCGGTTGCTTCAGCATCCGCCTCGGTTTCTTCGGCTTCGTCTGCTGCCGCATCCTCTTCTTCGGCTTCTTCTTCCTCTGCCTCAGCGTCGTCCACCGCCTGCTCTTCTTCAGCAGGTTCTTCGGTGACTTCCACTGCCGGAGTCGGTTCGGTGACTGTTGCATCAGTATCAGCCACATTGGCGACCAGCGGCGCAACCACCAGCGAGACAATCGCCAACAGCTTCAGCAGAATGTTGAGTGAGGGGCCGGACGTATCCTTGAAGGGGTCACCGACAGTATCGCCAACAACAGCAGCCTTGTGCGCGTCGGAACCTTTGCCGCCGAGATTGCCCGCCTCAATGAACTTCTTGGCGTTATCCCAGGCACCACCAGCATTCGCCATCATCACCGCCAGCATGAAAGCCGAAACCAGGGAGCCGAGCAAGATGCCGACCGACGTTTGTTCGCCCACAAAGTCACCCAGGATGTTGCCCTGCCCCAGAGCAGTCAGCAGCGCCACAACGACCGGCACGGCAACGGCAATGATCCCCGGCAGCAGCATCTCGCGGATCGCACTATCTGTGCTGATCGCCACACAGGTTTCATAATCGGGTTCGTTTTCGCCTTCCATGATGCCGGGAATTTCGCGGAACTGACGGCGGACTTCCTCGACGATTTCCTGCGCGGCGTTACCGACAGCAACCATAGTGAGGGCGCTGAAGATATAGGGCAGCAGCGCGCCGATGAAGAGACCCGTAATCAGGCGAACATCCAGGATTGAGTAGGCAATCTCCTCCGCCGGAAGATCCGGGTGCAGCGCGTTGACGAAGGCGGCCATCAGTGCCAGCGCTGTCATCGCAGCACTGCCGATTGCGAACCCTTTGCCCGTCGCAGCCGTCGTATTCCCCAGGCTGTCCAGCGCATCGGTGCGGTCGCGCACCTCGTCCGGCAGTTCGGACATTTCAGCAATCCCACCCGCGTTGTCCGCCACCGGGCCGTAGGCGTCCGTTGCCAGGGTGATACCCAGGGTGCTGAGCATACCAACAGCAGCAATCGCCACACCGTACAACCCCTGCAGATAAACTGCGACGAGGGTCACGATGACGACGATGATCACCGGAGCCATCGTGCTGAGCATGCCCAGCGCCAGACCGCGAATAATCACGATGCCGGAGCCACCTTCCGCGCTGTTCGCCAGCGACTTGGTGGGGCCATAAGCATCCGCCGTGAAGTATTCGGTGAAGTAACCGATGAGCACACCGCCGAGCAGACCTGCAATGGTCGCGCCTGCCACGTTGACGAAATTATCCGGGAAAAGCAGCACCGCAATCCCGATGATGGCCAGAGCAATCACACCGCTGGCGCTGTAGACACCCGTGCGCAAGCTGCCAAGAAGCTGCTCCTGGGAAGCCCCCTCCTGCGTGCGCACGAGGAAGGTCGCGCCCATCGCGATGATGATCCCCGCTGCTGCCACGAGAATCGGGAAGACCTGATAGTTGATGTTGCTCGCCAATACGCCACTGAGCGTAGCCAGGGAAATGGCCGCGACAATCGAACTTGCGTAACTCTCGAAGAGGTCGGAACCCATTCCTGCGACATCGCCCACATTATCGCCCACATTGTCCGCAATGGTCGCCGGGTTGCGCGGATCGTCTTCCGGGATTCCTGCTTCGGTCTTGCCAACCAGGTCAGCGCCCACGTCCGCCGCCTTGGTGTAGATACCCCCACCAACACGCGCAAAGATCGCAATCGACGTACCACCGAAGCCGAAACCAGCGAGTGCACTGGCTGCCGTCGCCGATTCGAGGCCGAAGACCTGGGTGAAGAGAACGAAGAGAATACTTACACCGGCCAGCGCCAGGGCAACCACCGTTGTACCCATGACAGTACCGCCGGAGAACGCCACGCGCAGCCCACGATTCAGGCTGTTGCGGGCGGCTTCCGTCGTGCGGACGTTGGCACGCACAGCGATGTACATGCCGATGTAGCCTGCCAGACCGGAGGCCAGCGCACCCACAAGGAATGCAACTGACGTGAGGGGCGAGAGGTTACTCACGAAGCTGAGACCGAGCAAAATGGCGAAGACGATACCGACGAAAATCGCCACAGCGCGGTATTCACGCGTGAGGAATGCCTGCGCACCACGCTGAATCGCCGCAGCAATGCGCTTCATCTCGTCCGATCCCTCGGACTGGCGCAGCACAAAGTTCGCCTGGTACCAGGCAAATGCAATACCGATGACGCTCGCGACCGTTCCCAGGACGCCAGCAGTTGTCAATGAAATTTCCATGTAGACCCTCCTATTCGAAAAGGTAAGTACATCCCCACATATGCTTTACAAGAACCCGAAAATGGTAGCGTATGTTTCAGAAAATTTACAGCGCCTGAACATTACATTTTCCTCAAACGTCGTAATATTGCACCAAATCACCCCTCGTTCGGTTCAATCTTCATGGTATAAAGCAACTACAAGGCATGAGCAGACTCAGTTCACAAGCAATAAGCGGCCACTCGAATGACAGAACAACGCAAATTGGGCGACCAGGGCGAAACACTGGCAGCACAACATCTGCAAGAAAAGCGATACCAGATCATCGAACGAAACTGGCACTGCCGCTACGGAGAAATCGACCTGATCGCCAGGGACGATGAGACGCTGGTCTTCATCGAAGTGAAGACGCGCCGTGCGCAAACAACGGAGGACGCCTTCGCCAGCGTGACCCCGACCAAGCAGCAGCGTTTCATCGCCGCTGTACACGAGTATCTCGACCAGCACGCGGACGAAGAGACTCTCTGGCGCATTGATGTGATCGCAATCGCCTTACCTCGCACAGGCACACCGATCATTGACCATCAGGAGGATGCCCTTGGCTGGTAATTCCCCCCTGCTGATCATCCTCGGTGCGACGGCAGTCGGCAAAACCGGGCTGGGGATCGAAATCGCCCAGCATCTCGATGGTGAGATCATCAACGCAGACAGCCGCCAGATTTACCGCTATATGGATATTGGCACAGCCAAGCCCACACCCGAACAGCAGACGCAGGCAACCCATCACCTGCTCGATCTTGTAACACCGGATCACACGCTGGGATTGGCGCAATACCAGAAGCTGGCCTACGCAACCGCCGCAGACATCACGAAACGGGGCAAATTGCCGATTCTGGTCGGCGGTACCGGGCAATACGTGACAGCCGTTGAGGAAGGCTGGTCGATTCCGGAAGTTCCGCCCGATGAAGCGCTGCGTGCTCGCCTGGAAGCAGAGGCAGCGCAGCACGGCGGCGAACACCTCCTGGAACGCCTGCACGAGGTCGATCCGGCAGCGGCGGAGAAAATTCACCCGAACAATGTACGACGGGTGATTCGCGCTCTGGAAGTCTACGAAGTCACTGGCACACCCATCAGCGTATTGCAGCGCAAACAGCCCCCACCCTATCGCATTCGCACGCTGGGGCTGACGCTCGAACGCGAGGCGCTCAAGATGCGGGCGGATCAGCGCCTGACGCAGATGATTGAGATGGGCTTCGTGCATGAGGTTGCGCTGTTGCTGGAGCGCGGCTACTCGCCCGATCTACCCGCGATGAGCGCACTGGGCTATCGCGAAATCGCGGCTCACCTCGCTGGCGCAATGACCCTGGACGACGCCCTGGAACAGACGCGCATCGCGACTCACCAGTTCATCCGCCGCCAGGAAATCTGGTTTCGGGGGCATGATAACGGCATCTTGTGGCATAATGGACATACAATGGACATCGCCCAACTGGTTGACTCGTTGGCAAACTGGAAGCAGGAGTGACTTTTGCTCGACTTTCTACGGCGTGACGGCGATACATCCAATACGGTTTTCGGCGTGATCTTGCTGGTGATGCTGCTGGTCTTCGTCGGCCCGGATGTGCTGCCCCGTCTTCTGTCGCGCACGTTCCCTTTTGTGGATGAAGGTGCGCCCTGCACAAGGCTGCGCACCGCATCCGATCGCGGCCTGCACCAATCGCTCATTGGACGGCGCTCCAGCGACCCGTTCGATTTGGATGTGCAGGTTGACCCGCTGCCGACAGATGGCAGTGGTTCCTGGATCGTGCGTATCATCATCGTCAACAACACCATTGGCACCGTGCCGCTGGTTTTCGATGAGAATCAGGTGCTACCAGTCGATGACGGCAACAGCGGTGTCGGCTTGATCTTCAATCCACCCGCCAACATCAATCTTGGAACCATACGCCCCGCCGGAGCGTCTACATTCTCAAATGACAACATACGCCTACTAGGGCCGCGCCAACGCTGTGTACATCGCGTCGAGATACCTGCCAACCAGCTTGGCAGCATACAACCGGGCACAACTACAGTACGCAGCTATTATCGGATCACGACAGCAGGCACTGTGCTGACGACAGCCACCGCCATTTTCCCGGATCAAGGGCTGGCGCTGCTGACGAACGGATTCACACAATCCGAGGCCGTCACCGTCCCGCCCGCACTGTCGGTAGAAGTCGGAGGAGAAGCCGAAGATGCCCAGTAGCAAGAGGGTTAGACAATGGCCAGGAAGTTAATCCAAACTGAGAGCAACCGACGAATAACAGGTATAGCCCAAACAAATGAGGAAGAACGAGCAATGGCAGATACTTCTCAAAACGAACATCCTGCGATTGTCATTCTCGATGGAGAACTGAAATCCCACGCCTGGCTGCTGGATCGCGAGCGGCAGGTGTTAGGACGCGATGAAGAATGCGAAATCGTCATCCCACTGCGCCAGATTTCGCGGCAGCATGTCATTTTCCATCGCACAGATGAAGGCGTCTTCCTGGAAGACCTGGGCAGCCGCAACGGCACCTGGGTCAACGGAAATCGGCTGGAAGGCCACATCCAGCTACACGACGGAGACGAAATCCACATCGCGCTGCGCGTGCGCCTGAAATTTGTGGAGAGTGGCATCACAGCCCCCATCACCGAAGACCTGCCCGCTGTCATTCCATCGATCGCCGGCAAAGGGCGGTTGAAGATTGATACGGAGGCACGCCGCGTTCTGGTGAATGGTGTAGAGATGGATCCGCCGCTGAGCCTGCCCCAATATCGCTTGCTGGAACTGCTTTATGTGAATCAGGGGCGCGTCTGCACCCGTGATGAAGTGGTGGAATCCGTATGGCCAGATGAAATGGGCGACGGCGTGAGCGAACAGGCCATTGACGCCCTGGTGCGACGATTGCGCGATCGTCTCGCGGAGATGGATCCGCATACACAATATGTGGTCACGGTGCGTGGGCATGGCTTCCGCCTGGATAACCCCCTGAATTAGATTGCCCCACTTCACACAGCATCTCCAATCTTCTACAACGTGGGAGCTTGCCAGCAGGCTCCCAGGACAGGCTCAGGTGACTGCCGCCTTGCACAGGAATTGGGAGTGCCTGCTATAATGTTGGTGACACCCTCCGTAGATGATGAGATGCTATGAGCAACCAACCTTCAAATGATCTGCCCGATGGCAACACACCCGACGAGATGCCCGAAGAAGCCAACGAAACTGAAGACCATAATCAACCCCAGAAGGACTACACCCTCAACCGTGCCCGTCGCAAGCTGGATGTGCACCGCCACACCGTCGAACGCGCCCTGGAAGCGGACGTACTCACCAGCTATCTTGATGAAGAGGATGTGCAGCGCATCCCGGCCTATGAGGTCGAGCATGCCCTGGAAGACGAATTGATCTACGCCCAGATTGAAGGGCTGGAACGCATCAAGCTGCGTGATGTCTCCGATGCCCTGGATGTGAAAATCTCGATAGCACGCAAACGACTGCGTGCGCTTGGGGCAGATGCCAACAAACCGCTCTGGCAGGAGATTCGCGGGCAAATCGGCCTGCCGCAGACCCTGAGCGAATTTCGTAAGTTGGTGCAGCAGCATCGCGATGAGCGCCGCCAGGAGCAGCGCAACAAGCGCGAGCGCAATCGCCAGCGCAAACGTGAGAAGCGCGAGGCCGAACGCCAACGCCGCGCCGAATTGCGTGCGCAGTTGGTCGCCAGTTTCCCGGTCTGGGCGGATATTGACCGTTCGCACCAGTTGATGCTGGCACACATCGGGCCGCCGAACAGCGGCAAGACACACGATGCCTTGCTGCGCCTGGGCGAAGCGGGCAGTGGCTGGTATCTGGCACCGCTACGACTGCTGGCCTGGGAAATCTACGATCGCCTCAATCAGCGCGGAATCCCGTGCAGTCTGCTCACGGGCGAGGAGTACATCGAAGTGGAAGGTGCGGAGATCACCGCCGCCACCATCGAGATGTTCAATCCACAGCGCAGCGGCGAAGTCGTCATCATCGACGAAGCACAGATGCTGGCTGACGCGGATCGCGGCTGGGCCTGGACACGCGCCATGATGGGCTGCCTCGCCGAGGAAATGCACATCATTGCCCCGCCGACGGCGCAGGATTTGATCCTGCGTATGGCGAACGCGGCGAATATCCCAATCGGCATTGTGGATCATGAGCGGCTGACTCCCATTGAGGTCGCTGAACGCCCCTGGCCGCTGCATCGCCTGCCGCCGAAAACCATTCTGGTCGCGTTCTCGCGCAAAGCCGTCCTCACCCTGAAAACACGGCTGGAAGGCATGGGGCGCAGTGTGTCCGTCGTCTATGGCAGCTTGCCTCCGGAAGTGCGTCGCAAACAGGCGGAACGCTTCGCCGCAGGCGAGACAGATATTTGCGTCGCGACGGACGCGGTTGGCATGGGGCTGAATCTACCCGCCGATCATGTCTGCTTCTACGAAGTGGAAAAATATGATGGACGCGACATTCGCCTGCTGAAGCCCAGCGAAGTGCAGCAAATTGGCGGACGCGCCGGACGCTACGGCTTTTCGCAAATCGGGCTGGTGGGCGCGACACGCAAAGGCGACCTGAAGATGGTGCGCCGCCTGTTCTATACTGACGCCGAAGAACTCACTCACGCTCGCGTTGCGCCGTCCGTCGACGACCTGACGCTGATCCCCGGTAGCCTCGCAGAACGCCTGCACGAATGGGGACAACTCCAATCCATCCCGCAGGAGCTGCGCAGTGCAGTGAAAACGGCAGACATGAACGAACGCATCCAACTGGCGTCTATGCTCAGCAATTTGCAGGTAGCGAAAATCGGGCTGGCGGGCGCGTTGCAGCTTGTGAACGCACCGACACGCAAGAGTACCCGTGATTTCTGGTACGACTGCGCCTGCGCCATCATTGATGGGATGCCGATGCCGCTTCCCCCTTCCCCACCGGACGAGATCACGGATACCGAAGCCCTGGACTACACCGAGACTTGCATCGCCAGCGCAGACATTTACATGTGGCTCTCGCAGCGCAAGGAATTCAAAGCGCTGGCCGAGCACGCTCAGCAGGTGCGTGCAGAACGCCGGGAATGGTCAGACCGCATTGACGACGCGCTGCTGCGCAAGATCGAGACACAATACAGCGGTCAGTACTCCGGGAATTACTGAGTGAGATCGCAGAGGGCATGTGGTTTTATGCCCTCTCCCACAGCCTCCCTACTCGACCGGAAGACTGTGCATCTCGAGGTAATCCTCATGAACGGTCTCCGCGACATCAATACCCAGAATTTGCATCATCTCCTGGATGAAAACGGCCTTATGTTCAGCATCGGTCAATGACCAGGTGCGTGTCTTGATTTCCAGGAACATATCGGAGACATCCGGCTCAATCAGGCGATCCACGTTGACGAAGTACAGCACGCCTTTGTAGACCACGCGCCAGCGGCGGCGCTCCTTCTGCAGTGTGCGTTGCTCCGCTGGTTGGAAATACTCCTGATAGAAGCGCAGCGGATGCGTTGCCGGGGCGATGAAACGCGAGTGCGACAGGACAACGGCATCGTGGAAGGTCTGTTCCTTCTCGGAGGTTGTATAGGTCAACCGCATGCGCACGCCATCGACATTGCCATCCATGTCGATGCGGTCATCTTCGCGGTAGCGGATGCGTCCGTCGAACTTCTCGCCGAAGAGGAAATAGGTATCGTACTGGCGGTAATGCACCGCACGCATGATTTCCACGTTCTCATCGCTGAAGAGGTCTTCCACGATAGAAGGATCGGTGATGCGTGCCTTCATCTGGATCTCGAAGCTCTCCGCCCGTTCGACATCCACAGAGACCGCCACCAGCTTGCGCAGCGGATTCTCGGCGACATCCACCAGAAATTCGCCTACGCGCTCGGCATAGGCCGACGCTTGCTCTTGCAGCGCCGCTTCATCAATTGTGAGCAGTTCGCGTTCGCGCATCAGCACCTTGCCATGCACGATGGTATCGCGAACATCGCTGCTCTTCGCCGCGTAAACGACCTGTGAATAAGCGGATTCCGGGTTGAAGTCGAAGTTAGGGATGTTATGGACGGGATTCGCATCCACAACGATCACATCCGCGTATTTGCCGACCTCCAGGCTACCCGTGACATCACCCATACCCAGCGCCCTGGCTCCGTTGATCGTCGCCATTTGCAGCGCCGTCCGAGCCGGGAGCGCCGTAGGATCATGCGGTGTGACCTTGGCGAGCAGTGCGGCCAGCCGCATCTCCTCGAACATATCCAGGTCGTTGTTGCTGGCTGGCCCATCCGTGCCAATGGCGACATTGATGCCCATTTCGAGCATCTGGCTGATGGGCGCGATGCCGCTGGCGAGTTTCAGGTTGGCGGAGGGGCAATGCGCAACGCTGCCATGATGCTTGTGGAGCATCCGCATCTCATGCTCGTCAATGTGGACGCAGTGTGCGCCGATGATTGGCACATCCAGGATACCCTGATCTTTGACCCAGGGCACAACTGTCTTGCCATGCGTGTTCATATTGTCTTCGACTTCGCGTTCGGTCTCCGCCAGATGGATCATCAGCGGCAGATCATACTCCTTGGCCAGAGCCGCGCTCTGTTGCAGCGTTTCCACCGTATTCGAGTACGGTGCATGCGGCGCAATGGTCGGCGTGATCAGCGGATGATCCTTCCAGGACTCAATGAACTCACGGGTATAGGCGAGGCTCTCTTCGTAGGTGGCGGCATCGGGTGTGGGAAACTTCAGAATCGACTCGCACAGAAGGCCACGTAACCCTGCTTCCGCCGTTGCAGCAGCGACATCTGCCTCGAAGTAGTACATATCGGCGAACGCCGTCACCCCGCCCCGGATCATCTCTGAGCAAGCCAGGGTCGTCCCCAGGCGACAGAACTCCGGACTGACGAATTCACGCTCCACTGGCATGATGTAACCCATCAGCCAAACGTCCAACCGCAGATCGTCTGCCATACCGCGCAGCAGCGTCATGGGCACGTGCGTGTGCGCATTGACCAGCCCCGGCAGCACGTACTGACCGGTGCAGTCGATCACCTCTGCTGCTTCGTATTCGCTCTCCAATTCTTCGCGCTTGCCGACTGCGACGATTTCCGCACCTTTGATAGCCACCAGGCCATCCGGGATGATGTCGAAGGACTCATTCATCGTGAGGACGGTTCCGCCCGTTAGAAGGATGTCAGCAGATTTCAAGATCAATCCCCCATTTCAATCATGCCAAATTTGCGCGATTATAGCGGCAATGGTTCAATTATGCAGGTCATTTGTAACATACAGATTCCGGTCGCCCTGGAGAAACTCGCGTTGAAGCGTTTGCAGTCCGTCGCAACAACCAATTTCTTGCCGCTGCTCAGCCTGATCGAAATCGGGCTGTTGGGCTTGTTTTTCGTGCAGGCACTGCGGATGGTGATCGGGCAGTTGTACAGCCGCACCGCCAGCGCCGCGCTGGTCGCCAGCTATCCCCCAGGGGTGATCCCGGCGGATGCTGTGGGTGTCGTCGCGCCAGAGGCGATCAGCAGCGAAATCATCTGGCTGGGGTTGATGATCGCCTTGCCCGTCCTGGCTCTGGTTATTGGGCGCTGGCGCTTCACCTTCATTCCGGCTGTGGCGCTGCTGGCAATCGGTCGGGCTTTGATCGTGCTGCCAGACTCCGGAATCTCTACCGCGCTGGCAGCCATCCTGACGGTCGGCGGCGGCCTGCTATACATCACCTTGCTGATTTACCAGCGGGCGAACCTTCTGCCCTATTTCTTCGTGTTGGGCTTCGCGCTGGATCAAGTCTTGCGTGCCTTTGGCAACACGCTGGATCCCTCGCTGTGGCAGCCGGAACGCTGGCAATTGCCGACAATCGTCGCGGTTGGCGTCGTACTGCTGCTGGCCGTCGTCAACGTGTTGCGGCAGAAGCGAATCCCCAGGGGCGAAACGGACAACAATCGCGGATTACTCACAATCTGGGGAGCATTCGGGCTGGGCGGCTTACTCTTCTTGCAGATGTCGCTGCTGGCACTGCCCAATGCGATCGCAGGCCGTGCCGATGCGGACTACACCCAGTTCGTATCGCTGATACTGGCTGCAACCATGCTTCCGCTGCTGCCCTTCGTGCGACGGCAACTGCGGGAGTTGATCGTACCGTTTGATTCGACGACACGCGGCTGGATCTGGCTGATTCTGTTGGCGCTGTTGATTGTGGTAGGGACACGCATCCAGCGGCTGCCCATCAGCGGATTGGGATTCTTCCCTCTCGGCGGATTGGCGCTTGTGCTGGCGCAGTTCACGGCAACGCTGACCTGGTGGTGGTTTGTGCGACCCCAGGCAGAAAATGAACGCAATGCCAGCGGCCTGTGGATGCTGCTTGTGGTCATCGTCTTCGGCGGATTGGTCATCGGGGATATTTTCACCTATGAGTATGCCTTCGTGCGCGACTTCTTGATCCCGGGCAACCCTGGACTGACCGAATTCCTCAACAGCACGGTAACGCCCCTGCTGCGCGGGTTCCGGGGATTGGGGTTGGGCTTGCTGCTGATGGCAGCGCTGTTGACGACCCTGCCCATGATCCAGAGTACGCGGCGCATCCCCTGGCGCGGTGGCAAACTCCCGGAGAACCTGGCGGCACTGACCTTCGGGGTGGTGCTGGTGGCCCTTACGGCGATTGCCGCCCGTCCGCCGCTGGTGCTGCCCGTGACCGATCCGAGCGAGTTGCGCGTCGGCACGTATAACATTCACGGCGGGTACAGCGAGTTCTTCAATTACGACCTGGAAGCCATCGCCCAGACCATCGAGCAAAGTGGCGCACAGGTCGTGCTGCTGCAAGAAGTGGAAGCCGGGCGCATGACCAGCTATGGAGTCGATCAGTCGCTGTGGCTGGCCAGACGTCTGGGTATGGATCGGCGCTTCTACGCCACCAACGAAGGATTGCAGGGACTGGCAGTGCTATCACGAGTGCAGATCGTCTTTGATGACGGCGTGTTGTTGCCGAGCATTGACCAGCAAACGGGCTTGCAGCGCGTACAGATTCAGCCAGACGCCAATCTACAGAGCGTGATCACCATCTACAACACATCGCTGGGGCTACTGCTGGCGGGACCGGATTTGAGCGTGCAGGAAGAGAACCAGCGCAACCAGCTCGACAGCATCCTCTCCACAATTGCCACCCACATCAATACGGATTACGGCGGACAATTAGGGCGGGCAATCCTCGGCGGCACGTTCCACAATGTCCCCAGTTCGCCAGTGATGCAGCGGCTGGCGCAATCCGGTTTCGTCGACCCGTTCGCAGGCACGAATCTGGCGCTCTCGGCAACGCTGCGGCGCAGCAACCTGCCACCCGCACGCTATGACTACATCTGGCTCTGGTCGCAATCGCTGCAACCAATCGGCACCAATGTCATGCCCGGTGATGCCTCCGACCACCGCATGGCAGTGGTCGGTGTGATGCTGCGCAGCGAACCGTAGCGGCTAATCGGCTGCCTCTGCGGGTTCCTCTTCATCAGCATCGTTCAAGTTTTCAGCTTCTTTCATACTGCCGTCACTGCCGTCTGCCAGCGGGAAAACTACCTGCGCTTCCTCAGGCCAGCCAACTTCTTCCAGCCGCTGCAAGGCTGAACGTGCCGCAGCCTGTGCCGCTGCGCGTTTGCTAGTCCCAGTGCCGGAGCCGATCACGATGTCGCCGACGACCACTTCGATGAAGAACTCTTTCTCATGATCAGGCCCCGACGCATCGACCACCCGATAGACGGGGGTGAAACGCAATTCTGCCTGGCTGCGTTCTTGCAGCATGCTGCGGGCGTCTTTGTGCAGGTCATGCTCTAGAATATAGTCGAGCAGTCCTTCCAGGCGCTCTTGCACGAAGCTCTTCACGGCATCCAGGCCGCTGTCCATGTAGACCGCACCCACCACGGCCTCGAAACCGCGACAGAGATTGTTGACCCGGGTTCGACCACCGCTGTTCTCCTCGCCCTTGCCCATCAGCAAGTACTCGCCGAGGTTCACATCGGACGCCAGCATCGCCAGCGAATCCGTCCGAACGAGAGCCGCGCGCAGTTGTGTCAGCTCCCCTTCGGACACATCCGGAAAACGGCGAAACAGCATGTCCGCCACGACAAAATCCAGGACGGCATCACCCAGAAATTCCAGGCGCTCATTATCGCGTATATCTTCCTCCACTTCGTTCACGAACGAACGATGTGTAAGTGCGCGGCGCAGCAGTTCCGGCTGGCGAAAGCGCACTCCAATCAAGCTCTCAAAGGCTGCAAATTCCCGCGTTGTCTCGCTCATGTTGTTCCCTTTCTGCGATGTTTGCACGTCAATTGTCCGCACGATCCCCCTCGCGCGGGATGTAGGCTCCTTCGACCCACTGATCACCCTCTGCACCGATTTCTTTCTTCCATACGGGGACAATCTCCTTCAGTCGGTCGATGCCGTAGCGCGCCGCTTCGAAGCAGCCGTCATCCCGGTGAGCCGCAGCACAGGCGATCAACACCGTGTTCTGCCCTACTTCCAGCTTGCCCAACCGTTGTACGATGGCGATTCCCTGCACCAGGGGCCAGCGTTCGCGGATCTCGCGGGCGACCTGGCGCATTTTGGCCAATGCCATCGATTCGTAGGCTTCATATTCCAGGTAGAGAGTCTGCGGCAGGTATCCCTCACGCTTCGTCTCCCCGCGCACGAAACCACTGAAGAGGCAGACCGCCCCCGTCTCCGGCGAAGTGATCGACTCGATCAGTTCATCGTGGTCAATGGGTTCGGTCGGCAGGCGGTACATTTCCGGCCAATCTCCGCTGCCTCCACTCACTGGCGGAAAGAAGGCAACTTCATCACCATCGCGCACAACATCCTCCGCCTGGGCGAATTCTTCATTGATAGCCGCAAGCGCGCTGGCAAGGTTTGGCTGCATCTGCGGAAAATCCGCGATGAGACGGTCTCTTACACGTTGCAGGGTCGTCTGTTCGCCGGGCAAGCTCAAGTCGAGGCGCTTCGTCCCGGAAAGATCGCGCAGGGTCGCGAAGAAAAGTACCTCAATTTCCATCGGAGTCCTCCACATCATCCTGTGCACGGTAATCCCCGTGCGTGCCGCCGCGCTTTTCCAGCAGGCGAATATCGCCGATACGCATGGTACGATCCAATGCCTTGGCCATATCGTAGACGGTCAGCGCCGCCACCGTGACAGCCGTCAGCGCTTCCATTTCGACGCCTGTCTGCCCCACCGTGCGAGTCATCGCCTGGATACGCACCGCTGACGCATCTTCGTCTAACCAGACATCCAGATGGATTTTCGTCAGCGGCAGCGGATGGCACAGCGGGATCAGGTCTGCGGTGCGTTTGGAACCCATGATGCCTGCGATACGGGCAATGGTGAGGACATCCCCTTTTTTCATGTTACCATCGCGAATGGTAGCGAGTGTTTCCGGCTGCATGTAGATCGCGCCTTCTGCAACGGCGGTTCGGTCACTGACGGGCTTATCGCCAACGTCTACCATAGCCGCACGCCCCTGCTCATCGAGGTGCGTTAGTTTCTTTCCCATAGAGTGTCCTTCTCTACCCGAACTGACCTCACCCGCTTGTTTTGCCGGGGAGCGGCGAGTATACTGCTGACGTTTAGGCTTTATCATGCAAAACTTGTGATGCGGAGACAAGCGCGACGTGGGAATTTTCAGACGCGGCTTAGAAAGAACACGAAACTCATTCTTCGGGCGCATCGCTCAAATCCTGGGCGATACCGAAATTGACGACGATACCTGGGACGACCTCGAAGCGATGCTCATCCAGGCAGATATGGGCATTGAGACCACTTCGACAATCATTGAATATCTCCAGGAAGAAGTCCGGCGTAAGGGCATTGTCAACACACGTTCCCTGGAAAAACTCCTGAAGAACTCGCTGCTGGCGTTGCTGGATCAAGATCAGCGTGAACTCGACATCGAGGATCGCGATCTGTCCGTGATCTTGATCGTCGGCGTGAATGGTTCCGGCAAGACAACTTCGATTGCCAAGCTCGCACGGCATCTGAAGCAGCAGGGACGCAGCGTCATGCTGGCAGCCGGAGACACATTCCGCGCCGCTGCCATCGAGCAGTTGCAGAAGTGGGGAGAACGGGTGGATGTTCCCGTCATCGCCAACCAGACGGGCAGTGACCCCGGCGCAGTGGTCTACGATGCCATTCAGGCGGCGAAATCACGCAAGTCCGATGTGCTCATCATTGATACCGCCGGGCGCTTACACAACAATTACAACTTGATGAAGGAGCTGACGAAGATTCAGAACGTCATCAAGAAGGCCGTTCCCGGTGCGCCACATGAAGTCCTGCTGGTGCTGGACGGCACAACCGGGCAGAACGCGCTGCGCCAGGGTATGAAATTCGGCGATTCGGTAGACATCACCGGATTGATCATCACCAAGCTGGATGGAACGTCCAAGGGCGGCATGATTTTCTCGGTGTATACTGAGCTAGAAGTCCCAGTCTTTTTCCTCGGTCTGGGCGAAGGTATGGACGATCTCGTGAGCTTCGACCCTGAAGCCTATGTCAATTCGCTCTTCGAAGCCGACACGTGATGCCCCGCCAGACGATCACCAGCCCGCAGAATGAGAAGATCAAGCTCGCCAGTAAACTCACCGAAAAGCGACAGCGCGAGAAGACAGGGCTATTTCGCGTCGATGATGCGCGAGACTTGCGACGAGCACTGGCATGCGGCTATGAGATCGAATTTCTGCTGCTGTGCTCGGCATTGATGACCAAAGATGATGTGCAGCTCATTGAGGAATTGGGCGATCCGCTGGCCTACGAAGTGGATGAAACGCTCATGCAGAAAGCCAGTTATCGGCAGAACCCGGGGGGCATTGTGGCGATCCTCCGACAGAAACCTACCCCTGATTTGTCGGAGACTACCGAGTTGAGCGCATCGCACATGCTGGGGATGGTGCAGTTGACAAAACCGGGAAACATCGGGGCGCTGCTGCGCACAGCGGACGCAGCGGGATTTCGCACCATCTTCTTGATTGATACGCCGCTAGACATTTACAATCCGAATATCATCCGCACCAGTACTGGCACCTGCTTCCTGAACAATCTCTACAGCTTGACGACGATGGAAGCAATCGCCTACTTTCAGCGAAACCAGATCAAGCTGCTGGCCGCGCACCTTGCAGGTGATGTTAACCTCTTCGACTACGACTTCACGGCTGGACAAACGGCAGTGCTGGTCGGTGCAGAAGATACCGGGCTGGACGACATCTGGCTGCAACACTGCGATGCCCTGGTCACCATTCCAATGCAGGGTCAAATGGTCGACTCGCTGAACGTCTCCGTATCAGGGGCGATCATCATGTACGAAGCGCTGCGCCAGCACCAAAGCCCGCGATCATAAGTGAGACAAATGAGACACGAGTCCCAGGAAGTGAACGATGGAACAGATAGTTACGCAGCTAAACGCCATGCGCGATCAAATTGCAACGATGATGGCGCAGTTAGAAATTGAGAAAAAGGCCGAAGAAGCCCAGGCGCTGGAAGAAGAGTCCGCCGCGCCTGATTTCTGGGATGATCCCCAGGCAGCACAGCGCAAAATGCAGAAGATGTCGCGGCTGCGCACCCAGGTCAACCAGTGGCAGAAGACTCTACAGCGCATTGAGGACGCCATCGAACTGGCCGCATTGGGCGATGAAGATTTCACCGAAGAGATGGAAGAAGAAACCCGCAAACTGGCCGAAGTCGTCGATGAGATGTCCCTCCAGGCAATGCTCTCCGGGGACTACGACGCAGAAGATGCCATCCTCTCAATCCATGCCGGCGCCGGGGGTACCGAAGCGCAGGATTGGGCGGCGATTCTGGAGCGGATGTACCTGCGCTGGATCGAAGATCGTGGCTTCAAGGCACAAATGATCGATAAGACCTATGGCGAAGAAGCAGGCATCAAGAGCGTAACCTACAATGTGAAGGGCGATTATGCCTATGGCTACTTGCAGAGCGAACAGGGCGTACATCGCCTGGTGCGCATCAGCCCCTTCGATAGCAGCGCACGCCGCCATACGTCGTTCGCCAAGGTGGAACTCTATCCCGACATCGCCGGAGACATCGAAATTGATGTCAAAGAAGCCGATTTGCGCATTGATGTCTACCGCGCTTCTGGCCCTGGCGGGCAATCCGTGAACACAACGGACTCGGCGGTGCGTATCACCCATCTGCCAACCGGGCTGGTCGTACAGTCCCAGAACGAAAAAAGCCAGTTGCAGAACAAAGAGCAGGCGCTGAAAGTGCTGAAAGCGCGTCTATTCGAACTGGAACGCCAGAAACAACAGGCAGAAATTGATGCCCTCAAGGGCGAGAACGTCGATGCTGGCTGGGGCAACCAGATTCGCTCCTACGTGTTGCACCCTTACCAGATGGTCAAAGACTTGCGAACGCGCTACGAGACAGGCAACACACAATCCGTGCTGGATGGTGACCTGGATCCCTTCATGGAAAGCTACCTCCGCTACAAGATCGGCGATAGCGCAGGCGAGGCCGAGTAAATCCCAGACAAGTTGCCCGATTCGCCGGAATGCCTACAATGATGAATACCCATCATTCACCCCTGTAGGGAGTAGGCACATGAGCAAGCGAGTTTCATTAGCGGATAAGCTGCGCCGTACCCAATCCGGCGCTTCTGACGACGATTCTGCGGAAGCGCTGAAGAGCAGCTTGCAGGAGGCGCTGAGCGCCCGCAAGAGCGCCACGACGGACAAAGCATCCGATCTGGCAGCACGCATCCAGCAGAAGAGCGAAAGCATGGCGGACGACGCCGTAGCAGCGATGGAGTCACTCGGCGAAGAAGCCACCGCCGAGCTGCAAGAGCAAGCAGATGCGCTGCGTTCACGGTACGATGATTTGATCTCCCGTGTGAAGCTCACCGACATCATCAGCGAGACGGAGCGGTTAGGCACTTCGCTGGAAACCCTCCCAGAAGAGATTCAGCAGATTCGCAGGCGTGGCTATACCTTCCACTCGTACCTGGAGAATAAGGTGATCGTACTGGCCGAACGCTGGGATGAGGTCAATGACCGCATTGAAGACTGGCTTGATGAGGAAACCGCCGACCTGGAAGAAGACCTCGCGACCGCCGCCAATTATATGTCGCATTTCAGCGCCGACGAACT
This sequence comes from uncultured Anaerolineaceae bacterium, assembly GCA_964549915.1. Classification (GTDB taxonomy): domain Bacteria; phylum Chloroflexota; class Anaerolineae; order Aggregatilineales; family Phototrophicaceae; genus JAUZRW01. Next base: position 71,855 of record CAZJWX010000013.1, read on the forward strand.
CACCAACCGTCACAGCGCAATCGCCGACAAGTTGAGCGCGGTGCTGGATGATTTAGAAACCCGCGTTGCCGCTTCTGATGAGCGCATCCGCGCGCTCTATGGCGAGGTCGAGCGTGAAGTGAACCAGACGAAAACCCAACTGCGCAAAATCAGCGAATATCTGGATTGGTTGGAGGGAGCGTCGTTCGAACTCGCCCCGGCCGAAGGGCTTTTCATTGCCGCGGAAGCCGAATGGACAGACGGGAACGACAAGCCCGATGGCTACCTGTTCGTCACGGATCGTCGCATTATCTTCGAACAGAATGAGAAGACAGGCAAACGACTGGGCATGTTCGGCGGCAAGCAGACTCAGCAAGTGCTCTGGGAAGCACCGCTGGATGCGGTGGAAAAAGTCACGAGTGAAAATCAGGGCATGTTCGGTGGCAAGGACATGATGCACCTGGAATTGGGTGCGGACGCCCCCTATGCGCAGATGAGCTGCGAAATCAAAGGGGGCATCAAAGCAGCGTACTGGGCGCAGCAAGTGCAACGTGCGGTCAAGGGGTACATCGCGCAAGACAGCACGGTCGAACCCGATCCCGAATTGATCGAACGGCTGCGCAATGCCCCAACGGACTGCCCCAACTGCGGCGGCGTCCTGCCCGAACTGACGGCGGGTGATACGCAGGTGACCTGTCGCTACTGCGGTACGGTCGTTCGCATTTAGGATGGATTGCGCCTGTGCCGGGGAGCTTGCCTGTCTGGTACAGGCGCCACATCGTTCGAGAAACATAAAGATTCTTCGAAGGCTTCTGCCAGCAGTTGACAGATTTTGTAAGAAGGCGTATGCTCTAGGCATCAAAATCATAGCCTCAAAGTCGGCAACACATGTCCCTTGACACTGATGTCACCCCAGGGGTACAATGCGTTGCCTATAGGTGTCTCTACCCTTGTCGAAGGGTTGTCATATCGGTGTCAGGTATCCATTTACATCCTCACACTGAAGTCTATTGTTTCGATTACGGGTATTCCGAACGCACCTCGCCATTCAATTACATTTCCACAATCAACGTGTATAGCGCAGAGGAGGAAACGCCTTGGAGGCGAAAGATTTCAGCGCACTCCGCATCAGTCTGGCCTCACCGGATCAGATCCGCTCCTGGTCTTACGGTGAAGTGACGAAGCCAGAGACTATCAATTATCGCCGCTTGCGCCCTGAAAAAGACGGTCTCTTCTGTGAGGCGATCTTCGGCCCCACCCGTGACTGGCAGTGCTACTGCGGCAAGTACAAGAACATTCGCTATCGCGGTATCATCTGCGACAAATGCGGCGTCGAGGTCACGCGTTCCTCTGTGCGTCGTGAACGCATGGGGCACATCGAACTGGCGGCTCCTGTCGCACATGTCTGGTATACGCGCCGGGTTCCCAGCTACCTGGGGCTGCTGCTGGATGTCAGCCGCCGCAATCTGGATCGTGTGCTGTACTTCGCGCAGTACGTCATCACGGAGGTCAATGAAGACCTGCGCAACCGTGCAATTGACCGCATCAAAAAAGAACTCAAGCTGAAGGAACAGGAACTCGGCGGCGATATCGAAGATCGCATGACTGAGATTCGTGGCAATCACGAGCAATACGTGAGCCAGTACGAAGAGCGTGCCGCTGCAATCACCTCGCATTTCGACAACGAATTTGCGCGGCTCAGTGATGAGATCACCCAGGAAGCCGAAGCGCTCCAGGCGCAGATCAGCGCACTGGGGGATGGAATGGCTCCTGCGGATATTTACTTCGAAATGGTCGATCGGGTGATCGTCGCCAAAGGCGAGCAGGTTGGCCCGGAACACGTCGAAGTCATCCAGACGGAAGTGAATCGCTACCTGGGTGATTTGCAGACGGAAATCGACAATATGCGCCAGCAAGAACTGGCGAAGCTGTCCGACGAGGTAGATAACGTCTCGACGGAAATCAACAGCACCCTGGATGAGCATCTTCAGGAACTCGAAAGCCGCCTGAGCAACATCCGCCAGAGCGCCGAAAAGCAGATTCAGGAACTGCAAGAATTGCAGGTGCTGCAATTCCTCTCCGAGAATCGCTACCGTGAACTGAAGAGCCGCTACGGCAACGTCTTCACGGCGGAGATGGGCGCGGAAGCGTTTTACACGATTCTGCAGAAGCTCGACCTGGAAAAACTGGCCAAGGAACTTTGGCAGGAAGTGCGCACCACGCGCTCCAAGCAGCGCAAGAAGAAGGCCACCAAGCGCCTGCGCGTAGTAGAGAGCTTGAAGGGCAGCACCAACCGCCCCGAATGGATGATCCTGACGGTACTCCCGGTGATTCCGCCGGATCTGCGCCCAATGGTGCAGTTGGACGGTGGACGGTTCGCCACGAGCGATCTGAACGATCTCTACCGCCGCGTGATCAACCGCAACAATCGCCTCAAGCACCTGCTGGAATTGGGCGCGCCAGATGTGATTGTGCGCAACGAGAAGCGCATGTTGCAGGAAGCTGTCGACAGCTTGATCGACAACAGCCAGCGCGGCAAGGCGCTCAGCCGACGCGGACGCCGTGAGCTGAAATCGCTCAGCGATATGCTCAAGGGTAAGAAAGGCCGCTTCCGTCGGAATTTGCTCGGCAAGCGCGTCGATTACTCCGGTCGTTCCGTGATTGTCATTGGCCCGCGCCTGAAGCTCTACGAGTGTGGCCTACCGAAGACGATGGCGCTGGAATTGTATCGCCCCTTCGTCATCAGCAAGCTGGTCTCCTACGGCTATGCCAGCAACGTCAAAGGTGCCAAGCGCATCATCGAGCGCGAGAAGCCCGAAGTCTGGGAAGTGCTGGAAGAGGTCATCAAGGATCGTCCGGTGCTGCTGAACCGCGCCCCCACCCTGCATCGTCTGGGTATTCAGGCGTTCGAACCGCAATTGGTGGAAGGCAAGGCCATCCAGATTCACCCGCTGGTCTGCTCGGCATTCAATGCTGACTTCGACGGTGACCAGATGGCAGTTCATGTACCGCTGAGTGAACGCGCAGTGCGTGAGGCTCGCGAGCGCATGTTGGCGACAAACAACTTGCTCAAGCCGTCCGATGGCGAACCGATTGTCGGCCCATCCAAGGATATGGTGCTCGGCATCTATTACCTGACGATGGATCCGACCGTTGAGGTCGTAACGCTGAACAAGAACGTAGACAAGTATCGCACGATCGATGTGATCTACGATGACAATGTGCGCGTCGGTGTGGCCTTCCGCTCGAACGGCTTCTACTACACGCAGCATCGTGAGGTGCCGAACAAGACTGTCTACTATGACACGATGGAAGAAGACGAAAACGGTCGCAAGAAGGTCGTCGAAACCGCGCTGGATCGCACGCTGCGTGCGCTGGAAGACGGTGAAGTCGATGTCATTCTGGCGAACACCGTCGAAATGCGTAAGTTGATCGCCAAAAACGGTTGGGAAGACCTCTTCGCCATCAGCAATCTGCATGAGCGTCGTCTGGTGGTCGATCACGATGAAGTCGAGTATCTGTACCGCATTGGCCTCGTGGACTTGCACACGCCAATCTTGCTGGGGAACGTCTACGACCACTTCCCGCCGCAGAGCGAACCCGAACCGACGACTGTCGGACGCGCCATCTTCAACCGCATCCTACCGGATGAAATCCGCTATGTGCAGGAAACCCTTGGCAAGAAGGGTCTGAAGAAGCTCGTTGCCCGGGCTTACCAGCGCGTGGGTGCAGATCGCACGACCGAAGTTGTGGATAAGATCAAAGACTACGGCTTCCTGTATGCGACGCTTTCCGGCACGACCATCGCAGTCGCTGACCTGACGATCCCGGAAGAGCGTGACGAAATTCTGTCACAGGCAGACATCAACGTGCAGCGTGCGGAACGGGATTTCCGTCGCGGCCTGATGACGGAAGAAGAAAAATCGCAGATCACCATCGACGAATGGAGCGGTGCCAAGTCGCAGTTGGAAGAACTGCTCCAGCGCACCATTGATCCCTATGGCCCGGTGGCTGTCATGGCGCTCTCTGGTTCCACCAAAGGCGGTTTCGGCCCCATCACGCAGCTTGCCGGTATGCGCGGCTTGATGGCTGACCCGTCCGGGCGCATCATCGAACTGCCGATTCGCAGCCACTTCCGCGAAGGGCTGAACGCGCTGGAATACTTCATCTCGACACATGGTGCGCGTAAGGGTCTGGCAGATACGGCGCTGCGCACGGCGGATGCGGGTTACCTCACACGCCGTCTGGTCGATGTTGCGCAGGATGTGATCGTCAAGGAAGTTGACTGTGGCGTGGAACATGGGCAGTTGATCCGCCGTTCCGACGACATCGGTGGGCAATCCCTGGGCGAACGCATTGTAGGACGTTGTGCGACACGCGATATTCGCCATCCTGTGACGGGTGACTTGATCATCAACAAGAACGGCCTGATCGACGAAGACATCGCCGACCAGATCAACGCTATCCCGGAAATCGAGGAAGTAGAAGTTCGCAGCCCGATGACCTGTGCCATGACCAGCGGCGTCTGCATGCTCTGCTACGGACGCGACCTGGGCACGGGCGATATGGTCACGATTGGCACGGCAGTCGGTATCATCGCTGCTCAGTCCATCGGCGAACCGGGCACGCAGCTCACCCTGCGCACCTTCCACTCCGGTGGTACGGCCAAGGCGGGTGGTGACATCACGACAGGTCTCCCGCGTGTGGAAGAACTTTTCGAAGCACGGCGCAAGCCCAAGGGCGAGAGCGTCATGACCGAAGTCGGCGGGATTTTGCGCATCCGCGAACGCGAAGATGGCGCGCGGATCGCCCTGGTGATCGACAGCGAAGTCTTCAACCAGGAGCACAAGATTCCGAAGAATTACACCCTCCTGGTGGAAGACGACGAGGTTGTGAAGAAGGGTCAGCCCATCGCCGAGGAAGATGGCGGCGAAGGCGTAGTCGTTTCTGACCTGGAAGGCACGGTCTACATCGAAGATCGAACGGTGTATGTGCGCTACGAACGCCGCTCTGAGCACGAGTACGAAATTCCGGCAAACGCACGCCTGCGTCCGGAAATCTACGACGGTATGGAGATCAAGGCGGGTACGCAGCTCACCGAAGGTTCGCGCAATCCGCACCAGATTCTCAAGGTGCTGGGCGAAGAAGCCACGCAGATGTACCTGCTTTCGGAGATCCAGAAAGTCTACCGTAGCCAGGGCGTGGGCATCTCGGACAAGCACTTCGAGGTGATGATCCGCAAGATGCTGAACAAGGTGCAGATCACACGCGGTGGTGACAGCGAACTGCTGCCAGGTGAACTGGCCGATAAGCAGGAGTTGATGCAACTCAATGAGCAACTGAGCGCGGAGGGGCGCGAGACGGCTGCGGGTATCCCGGTGCTGCTGGGGATCACCAAGGCGGCGCTGAGTACGGATAGCTTCCTCTCTGCTTCCAGCTTCCAGCATACGATCAAGGTGCTGGCCGGCGCTGCCATCGAAGGCAAAGTCGATCCGCTCAAGGGGTTGAAGGAGAACGTCATCATCGGCAAGCTGATCCCGGCAGGGACGGGCTACCAGGCCTATCTCGACCGCGAGAACGAAGAGATGATGGCGGCAGCACAGCCGGATGACATCATGATCGAGCACACGCTGCGGGGTGATGTTCAGGCGGCAGATAGCGCCTTCATCGACGACTGAGCGAATCAATCAGCAGAATCAAAAGCGCGGAGGCCAGTTGCTCCGCGCTTTTTTGTACCTTCGGGCAAGATGCTCAACGCATGCGGTTCGCAAGCATCTCATAGAGTGGTCGCGTGAGGCCACCATCTGGCAGCGGCACAAACAGACTATAGCCGACCATCTCATTGCGCTGCTCTAACAGGGTCGGATTTGCGAAGTTCAGGTTCCAGAGGAACATCGGTCCCATGTAATCACGCGACTGGCCAATTTCAAAAGCGCGGATGGTGTACTCGGCTTGATCCTGCGCGGAATTGTATGTCATCCAGACCTCTGGCGCTTCGCTGGGGATGCCATCCCAGGTTGCCCATCCAAACTCAGTTGACCACATCTGCACATCTTGATGACCATTCGCGACCATGATCTCGCGGTATTCTTCAATGGTATTGAGGAAGTAGAAATGCGGATCATCATCCCAACTGCGGCCTTCGATGTTGTCGCAGCAGCGTGCATCTGGCGGATTGCCCCAACTATAGGGATGAACGCCAACGGCAATATTGGTGTAGTACGGATCATTCAGCCCGGCGGCATACATCTGACGCAGATAATCGCGGTCATCCACACTGCCGAGATTCGGGTTGGTTCCGGTCGGCGCGAGTCCCGCCGTGATGATCGGCATGTTCGGATCAAAGGCGCGGATTGCGTCGTAGGTCGGGCGGAAAAGCTGCATATACCCTGCCCCATTGAATGGCAGCTCCCCCTGCCACTCGCGCCGCAGGTTCGGCTCATTCCAGACTTCGATTGCCGAGACCTGATTTCCGACTCGTTCCAGCAGGTGCGTCATGAAATTGGCGAGTAGCTGTGGGTCATACGGCGGGCCATCTTCAACCGTCGTGTTGCGTGCCCAATCCGGTGCTTTCGCAACACTGACCAGCACATTGAAGCCCTCGTTGTGCGCACGTTGCACATGCGCCTGAAAGAGGCTGTAAGCCGTACTCGTCGTCACATCATCCGTCGGGCCGTTGGGTTGCAAGAATTCCCAACTCGCCTGCAACTTGATCCAGCTAACGTTCATGCGGCGAGTGTAAACAGCGACCAATTGCCACCATGTATCAATGTCCACGTTGTAGTACAACTGCACCCCCATCTGGCTGGGATCCAACACCGGGGTTCCACCGATAGGCGTAGCAAAGCGTGTCGGCGGGATGTCCGTGGGTTGCTGCGGTTGCACTGTGTTCGTCGGCAAAGGCTGGGGCGTGCTGGTAGGCGGCGGCGTGAAATCCGCGCCGATGATCGGCCCGTAGGAACTGCCCTCAGCGGCGGGTATAGGCGTACGCGACGGCGTGACAGGCACAGTGGGCGACGCGACAGTCTCCCCGGTTGTGGGCTGCGCGGGGACTGGTACAGTCTCAGCAGGAGTCGGGGAGGATGTGTCAGTCGCGGTCGCACCAGGCGTCGGCGTGACGATAATCTGCACAGGCGTCTGCGGCGTACAAGCGACAACACCCAGCAGCAACAGTGGTAGAAACCACAGTCTCAGAGCAAGTATTCGGCGTGATTCTCGGTTCATGCCCTGCATCCTATCATACAAATCTTGTGGTATTCTAGCAAAATCATCTCGCATAGGGTGATAGTCAGATTGGGTTGCGCGAACCTAGAACTTATGTTTTAATCATGCGCACATCCAGTCATCACACAATCACCAAACGATTGAGACACGATACGAACCAAGGCCGTTCAAAGACGATTACAGAGGAAAATTGATGAATAACGGAGATATTCGTTCCGTCAACATTGAGCAGGAGATGCGCGACGCCTACCTGGATTACGCGATGAGCGTAATCGTGTCACGCGCGCTGCCCGATGCCCGTGACGGACTCAAGCCGGTGCATCGCCGGATTCTGTATGCCATGCATGATATGGGGCTGCGTTCCAACACGAACCACAAGAAGAGCGCCCGTATTGTCGGCGAAGTGCTCGGCAAATATCATCCGCATGGCGACCAGGCCGTCTACGATGCGATGGCACGCCTGGCACAGAGCTTCTCGATGCGCTACATGCTGGTTGATGGTCAGGGCAATTTCGGCAGCATTGACGGCGATAGCCCGGCGGCCATGCGCTACACGGAGGCGCGAATGGCCGCATTGGGTGAGGCCTTGTTGGATGACATCGGCAAAGATACGGTCGATTTCGTCGAGAACTTCGACGGCAGTCTGGACGAACCCGCCGTGCTCCCCGCCAGCCTGCCCAACCTGCTCATCAACGGTGCATCCGGCATTGCTGTGGGCATGTCCACCAACATTCCGCCGCACAACCTGGGCGAAGTCGTGGATGCCCTGGTCTACATGCTGAGCCACTGGAAACGCATTGAAGAAATCACCGTTGAAGAGTTGATGCAGTTCATCAAAGGGCCAGACTTCCCGACGGGAGGCATCATCTACGCGCACAAAGAGAGCGAAGAAGAGAATCCTGTGCTGCAAGCGTACGCTACCGGACGCGGCAAGATCACCCTGCGTGCCAAAGTTCACATCGAAGAGATGGGGCGCGGCAAGTCGCGCATCATCGTCAGCGAACTGCCCTATCAGGCCAATAAGACGACCATCATCGAGCGGATTGCGGCGCTGGTGAGCCGGGGCAAACTCGAAGGGCTGGCCGACCTACGAGACGAGTCCGATCGGCAGAATCCGGTGCGGCTGGTGATTGAACTACAGCGCGGCGCGGATGCAACCGCGATCATGGCAGAGCTATTCAAGCAGACCCCGCTGCAAGAGACCTTCAGCATGATTATGCTTGCGCTCGTGCAAGGACAGCCGCGTACATTGACCTTGAAGCAAGCGCTGCGTGTCTACCTGGAACATCGCCTGGAAATCGTACGTCGTCGCAGCGAATTTGATCTGGCGCGTGCGAAAGAACGGGCGCACATCCTGGAAGGGTTGCTGAAAGCCCTGGACAATCTGGACGAAGCCATCCAGATCATTCGACGCTCACGCACAGCCGAGAGTGCACGCAACAACCTGATGAAGAACATCGGCGTGACACAAATCCAGGCACAGGCAATCCTCGATATGCAACTGCGACGGTTGGCGGCCCTGGAACGCAAGAAGATCGAAGATGAACACAAAGAGAAGATGAAGCTCATCAAGCATCTTGAGGAGCTATTAGAAAGCCCCAAAAAGATGCGCATGTTGATTGCAGAAGAACTGGCGACCATCAAACAGCAGTACAACGACCCACGCCGCACGATCATCGCGCGTGGGGCGGCTGCCAGCATGAGCGCTGAAGACTTCCTGGTGCCGGAAGAGCCAACCTGGGTGACGCTGACGGTCGACGGCAAGCTTGGGCGCACCTACGATGATACTGCCCCCTCTGTGACAACCAAGACCAAGAATCCGCCACTGCTGATGATGGAGAGCAGCACCGCGCAGACCCTGCACCTCTTCACATCGAAAGGGGAATGCGCCACGATTCCGGTACAGCAGCTTCCGCAGGTGAACGAACCGAGCGACGGCGCACCCTTCCGAGACCTACTGCCCCTGGCCCCAGATGCCGAGATTGCCGCTGGCCTGTGCATCCCGGCCATGGAAGGCGGTTACCTCTTCCTGGCGACCGAAACGGCGGAAGTGAAGCGGGTGCGGTTGGAAGACTTGCCCGGCGTGTCGTCGAAGGCCTTCACGGTCATCAACGTTGGCGCGGATGATCGCCTGATTGCTGCGCTGGTCACTGACGGCACGCGCGAAGTCATGCTGACTACGGCTGGCGCACAGGCGATTCGTTTCGACGAAGAAGATGTGCGCCCGATGGGTTTGAACGCAGGTGGTGTGCGCGGCATCAAATTGCAGGGCCAAAAAGATCGCGTCATCAGCGCAATGCTCGCCGACGACAATCTCTACGTGTGGACGATCACCGATGATGGCGTGGCGAAAATATCGCCTTGCTCGGAATACCCCTCGCAGGGACGCGCAGGCGCGGGTGTCATCACCATGCGCTTGCCCAAAGAGAGCCGCGAAGTCGCTGCTGCCGCTATCGGACGCCAGGATGATACGGTGGTCGCCCTCACCAACAAGCACAAGCCGCTATACATGCGCATCGGGCGAGCACCGTTATTGAAACGCGGACGCGCCGGGGGCGATTTCGTCATCTCCTTGCGCAATGGCGAACACGTCACAGGTGTTGCAACGTACCAGAGCAAAATCCAGCCAATTCGCAGCGCAGAGACCCTGGAAGAATAAGTTGCAGGGGCGCAGCGGGACGGCTCTTGCGCCCCATCCGCGCACTTTCTAGTGGCACTGCTCTCGCAGGGCCGCAATCTGCGTCAAGACATCTTGCCATCTGGCCGATTGTGGACTTACCCGGCTCAGCACGTGCTCCGCACAGCGCAGCCCATCGCATGGTGTCCCCAGATGCGCGTTCATCCGTAATAGATGCAGCAAGACACTGGGCTTGCGCGGCGTCAGCGCGAGGGCACGCTGCGCAAATGTCATCGCTTCCGTATACTCACCCTGCGCTGCCAACAGAAAGGACAATTCACCCAGGGCACGGCTGCGAGCATGTTGCAACATGTGACGCGGCGTCTCTGCCCAGGCTTGATCCAGACATGAGAGAAAACCACGGGGAGCCAGCCACAGCGCCCGACGCAGACGCATTGCCCGCTCCACATCATTTTCCGCTGCCACAGGCTGCAACAGGTCATAGAAGTGCTGTACATCGAAATTCACGGCCAAATCGGGAGACAGGCAGTAACGATTGTGATGATGCCGCAGCGGTGAGAAGCCAAACAACTGACGCAGCCGATTCTTGGTGACGTGGAAGGCGTTGAGCGCCGCAGGCAATTGCAGTTCCGGCCAGAGCGTGCGCAGGATTGCATCCCGCGAGGCAAAGCGACGATGCACCATGAAGAACAAGAGCGACCGAGGCATCACGCCGTCCCATTCCGTGAGTGGATAGCCATCCAAATACGCCACGCCATTTCCGAACGCAAACACATCCAGCCGCGCTCGTTCGCTCCTTCCTATCAGCCCCAATTCGTCGAGATCGTCATAGAGACGAATGTAATCGCCCAGCGCTGGATCATGGAACCAGACGGGATCCGCCGCGCGCGTGAAGACGACCCAACGCTGCCGAACCGTCCGCGCATACCGCAGCAGATTTCGCTGTGCGTTTGCTGCCAGCGCATCCAGGTCTTGCAACACGACCACTTCCGGCGTGAAGTCAATCTGGTTAACCTCGTGCAAGACACGCTCTGCAGACCACCCCGCCTGCACACGAATCAGCGTAGCGTCCTCATCCGCCAGGATACGCGACAACAGATCCAGTGGCCTGCGGTAATGCGGATGTACAATGACGATTTGAGCGGTATCCTGCGAGTCTGTCCAGAGTCCCATGATGATTCCTCCCCATAAACGCAGAATGTCGCACCCGGGGGTACGACATTCTCAACAACCTTCATTCAATTGTCGCCACGCGGTATGTCGGCGGCTCTTACCTAGCGTAGCATGACTTCATGACAGCGAATTGACGAACCTAAGATTGATTCACGCGCCGCGCCTCGAATACATGCGGGATACAGTCGATTTTGGAGAGGACACGAGCAAGCTGTTGGTTATCCGAAATCTCCAGGCTAACATAGAGCATGGCGACGTTGGTGCGGGTATCCACTTCAACCGATGCGATATTGATGCGCTCATCAGCGATCAACATGGTGATGTCGCGCAGCAGCCCGGGGCGATCTTGAGCCACGATTTCGATGGGAACGGCATATTTGTGTTCTGGCGTCACACCACCCCAACTGACGTCAATCAGGCGCTCGGTATCCGTAATCGCCTGGAAATTCGGGCAATCCACACGGTGCACCGTGACGCCACGCCCGCGCGTGATGAAGCCTACGATGTCGTCTCCTGGTGCCGGATTACAGCAGCGTGCAAGGTTCACGAGCAGGCCGTCAGTCCCCTGGATGGTGACGCCGTTCGAACCGTCAATCACAGTCGAATTTGAGGAACGAGTGCGTTGCTTGATGCGCTGCAAGGCGTCAGCGTCCTGCTCGCGTTGACGCCGCTCATCTTCCAGCACGCGCTGCATGATCTGCGACTCAGTGATATCTCCTGCGCCGATAGCCGCGAAGAAATCTTCCGTGCGGTCGTAGCTCAGCAGATGCGCCACCGCTTCGTAGGATGTTTTGTCGTGCAGGCCAAGCCGCTTCAGCGTGCGTTCCAGGACTTCACGCCCCATTGCGACGTGCTCTTCCCGGCGCAATTTGCGGAACCAGTGGCGAATCTTGGTCTTAGCACGCCCCGTCTTGACGTAGCCCGAGTCACCATTGAGCCAGTCCATGCTGGGACCGCCGCGCTTGGCAGTGATGATCTCTACCTGATCGCCCGTTTGCAGGCGATGGTTGAGCGATACCAGTTTGCCATTGACCTTGGCACCCCGGCAGCGATGTCCCACGTCGGTATGCACATGGTAGGCGAAATCAACTGGCGTTGCGCCCTGTGGCAGGTCGATGATGTCTCCCTTGGGCGTGAAAGCGTAGACGCGATCCTCAAACACCTCGGACTGCACATGATTCATGAAGGCTTCAGCATCTTCTTCGCTGGCACCAAATTCCATCAGGCGGCGCAGATAGGCAATGCGATCCTCGAAGGCACGATCCTTGTTCCCCATACGCCCTTCTTTGTAGCGCCAATGTGCCGCGATCCCGTATTCTGCATCCTCATGCATATTCCAGGTGCGGATCTGCACTTCGAGCGTCTTGCCTTCTTTGTCACGCACAGCAGTATGCAGACTGCGGTAGAAGTTATCCTTGGGTGCGGCAATGTAATCATCAAACTCGCCCGGAATCGGATGCCAGAGACGATGTACAATCCCAAGTACGGTGTAGCACTCCGTCGGCTCATGGACGATGACACGCACGGCCCGCACATCGTAAATGCCTTCCAGGGGCACACCCTTGCGCTGCATCTTACGGTAGATGCTATAAATGTGCTTGGGACGCGCCGTGATGACGGCATCTGTGATGTCGTGTTTCGCCAGTTCAGCCCGCAGCAGGCTCGCGATACGTGCGACATATTCTTCGCGATTCGCCCGACGTTCATCCAGGCTGTGAGCAATGGCGCGATAGGCATCGGGGTTCAGGTAGCGAAAGCTCAGGTCTTCCAATTCCCATTTGATTTGCCAGATGCCGAGGCGGTTGGCAAGCGGTGCGAAGATATCCATCGTCTCCTGGGCGATGCGCTGCTGTTTCTCGCCGGGCATATACCCCAATGTGCGCATGTTGTGCAGGCGATCTGCCAGCTTGACCAGCACGACGCGCACATCGTCGTCCATCGTCAGCAGCATCTTGCGGAAATACTCCATCTCGCGATTGACGACCCGCCCTGCCCGATGATTGTCCGCTTTGAGTCCGAGCTGCTCGATGGGCAGCTTGGTCAGTTTGGTCACACCAACTACCAGTCGGGCTACAGTGTCGCCAAATTCGCGGCGCACATCGTCTTCCGTGATTTCTGTATCCTCAATCACATCATGCAACAACCCGGCAGCAATTGCTTCCGGGTCAAGGTTCATCTCTGCGAGGATGCCAGCGACTGCGACGCAGTGCGTGAAATAGGGTTCGCCAGATTTGCGCGTCTGGCCTTCATGTGCTTGCTGCGCACGGTGATATGCACGCTCGATAATCGAGACGCCATTGGGAGACAAATCCGGAAGCGCTTGCAAGAGAGTCTCAAGATCTTTGGGTAGTGCGGCTGTTGTGGATACCATAAGACGTAAACATTTCCACAGGAGTTGTCGAGGTTGCTTCATTGTACTGCAAGGTTGGAATTTGATGCAATTCTCTGCTGTGGACAGCGCAGGGCAATCGCTTCAAAAATGAAAGAAAGTTGGTAATGTGTAGTGGAGAGA